>JAFLBE010000028.1:26972-54472 GCA_017303995.1 Bacteroidota bacterium
GTAACCCCGACCTCTGGTCGGGAATTGGGAATTGAATTACACTCCGACCGGGAGGTCGGAGTTACAAGGAACCAGTAAACCAATAAAATTCAGATCAGTAGCTGTTGCACTATGTAACCCCGACCTCCGGTCGGGAATTAGAAATTAAATACACTCCAACCGGGAGGTTGGAGTTAAATGAAAAATGAAACCAACTCCAATTTCATATCGACAAGGTTATAAACGGAATCTTCCTCATTTTCAGCCAGAAGAGGCCGTTTTTTTTGTTACTTACAGATTAAATTTCACATTACCGGATTTCATACTAAGGATTTTAAAGGAGAACACTGAAAGTCAGGACCTGGAAATTTATTTGGATAAATGTATCAATTCTCCCGATTGGCTAAAAATCCCTGCAATTGCGAACATTGTAATCGAAAGTTGGTTATTCTTTAACGGTATGAAATATGATTTGTTTTGTATTACCGTTATGTCAAATCACGTCCATGTCATTTTTAAACCATTGAAAAAAAAGGACTTTCCATTTTCAATTTCTGAAATAATTAAGGGGGCGAAAACATATACGGCTCGGGAAGCAAATAAAATTCTTGGTCGGGTTGGTCAATTTTGGTCCAGAGAATATTACGATCATGTGATCAGAAATGAAGATGAATTCAGATATTATTTTCGGTATACTTTGGAAAATCCTGTAAAGGCCGGGCTTGTCAATAAGGCAGAAGACTGGAAATTTTATTGGGTGAAGGAAGGCTTATTGACGGAAGGGTATTAGTTTATCCTTTGTCTCCCCGACCTCTGGTCGGGAATTGGGAATTGAATTACACTCCGACCCGGAGGTCGGAGTTACAAGGAACAACAAACCAATAAAATTCAGATCATTAGCTGTTGCATTATGTCTCCACGACCTCCGGTCGGGAGTCAGAATTTCAATTACACTCCGACCGGGAGGTCGGAGTTACAGGGAACAATAAACCAAGTTTTTTGAAAAGGTCTAAAAGTGATAACAGTTATTCTGGTCGAAGACATTGCCAACATTCGGAACGGAATTCAAATGCTGATCAACGGTACACCCGGATTTAAATGTACCGGTGCGTTTCCTTCCTGTGAGGATATGCTGGAGCAGTTACCAAACCTCGAAGCCAATGTGGCGTTAATGGATATTGGTTTGAAAGGAATGTCAGGCATTGAAGGAATTAAAAAGCTGAAGCAGATTAAACCAGAAACTGACGTTCTCATCCTCACTGTCTATGAAGACAATGAAAAAATTTTTGATGCGCTTTCGGCTGGTGCCTGCGGATACCTGACCAAACAAACTCCGCCCGGGAAACTTCTTGATGCAATCAGAGAAGTGACCGAAGGTGGAAGTCCGATGAGTGCATCCATTGCCAGAAAGGTTGTAACTGTATTTCAGGAAAAAAAGTCGGCGCCAAAATCAGACAATTCTATTGATCTGACTTCACGGGAAAAAGAAGTTTTAACCGGTTTGATTGATGGAAAAAGTTATCAGGTTATTGCCGATTCGCTTCTGGTTAGTATTTCAACCGTCCGTTTTCATATTAAAAACATTTATCAGAAACTTCATGTTAAATCCCAGACAGAAGCCGTTTCAAAAGCACTTCGGGAAGGACTGGTATAGGTTCAGGTTAAATGTTAAAGGTTTAATAGAATCCAGTTCACTGAATTCTACGATTGTTTGCGTAAATTTTATCCCGCCTATCCTCTGTGTTCCCCATCACTTTGCCTGTATGATCATACAGGATTATATCCAACAAACTTTTATTTTTACCTATCTATCCAGTTACCCGGATACTTTACATCTCCGATTTTTGTATAAAAACCGGAGTATCTATGAAAAAGTGGTTTTTATCTTTCCTGAAGACTTTCGCAAACAGAAAAAAGTCAGCCCGCCAGGAAATTGAATCCGGACTTAAGCGTCAGGAAAGTATTTTAAATGAACTCACTAGGCTGAACCTTCAAAGCCTTGAAGCTGAGAAATGATTTCAGATAATAAAATTAAAAACACCACGGGGGAACACAATGTCTAAATTGCTACTTTGTTTTGTCATTCCAGTATTTTTCTCATTTGCAACTACACTGGTTTTGGCCCAGACTACCCACCAGGTTTTTGATGGCGAAAGTATTCAGGCTGCAATTGATGGAGCTATGGAGGGTGACACCATTCTCGTTGACAAAGGAACCTATACAGGTTCAATCACCATCCGAAAAAAAATCCATTTGGTTGGTGCAGCTGACCGTGACAGCATTTTAATTCAGGCTTCAGGAATTGGTGTGTACTTTGATACAGGAAGCAACGGCAGCAGTATCAGAGGATTTACCATCACAAGTTCAGGAGAACATGGAATTTATGTTCACTACGTGGGCCCGACCGGACCTTACCTGATCCTGAATAACCGGATTCTGAATTGTGCAAAAAATGGGATTTACTCAGGAAACTGGTTTAACAATGTGGTCTACTTCCCTTCTCTGGTTATAGCAAATAATCAGATAAGCGGAAACAGAATCGGAATTGATTCAAATTTTGATCCAAATTATACACTATCCGGGAATTTAATTAGTTTAAATGACAGCATCGGGGTAGATAACTTTAACGGTACCTCTGCCGGTGATTCTATTGTTTCAAACGGTAATGGAGATGGATATGGCATCGAATTACTTGAAGGAGCCTGGCTGACCGGTGGAACCATTTCTGGAAATCAGGGAGATGGCGTGGTGATTAATGATGCAAACACTGCCAGCATAACTGCAAATCTGGTAACTCAAAACACAGGAAACGGAATCAAAACAAGTGGTAGTGGAAACTTGTCCTGGAAAGTCGGGAATAATCTGATCCTTCAAAATGGTGCAAACGGAATTTTTTTGGCCTATGATTGTGATCCGAATTCCTTTTCGTCAGCAGTCTTTTTTAATAATGTGATTTCCGAAAATGTTGCTGATGGTTTTTTATTTGACGAAAATTGGTTCAGTGGGGTTATTTCTGGTGATTTTGCACTGAGCAACAACATCATTAGCGGCAATGGTGGCGGCGGAATCAACCGGGTCATGAACGGTGATGTTTTTACCGTTTCAGACGTAAATCTGACCTACAATAATTTTTTCAATAATTCTTCGGGAAATTATCTGAACGGATTTTCAGCCGGTTACCAGGATATTTCTTCTGACCCTTCTTTCGTAAATACTACCTTATTTGATTATCACTTGTCACCCGGGTCTCCATCAATTAATGCCGGTCAGCCTTCGACTGCTTTTTCTGATCTTGATCTTTCACGGAATGATCAGGGAATTTATGGTGGGTCTTTTGGTTACGACCAATACCACTCAAATACGGCCGGGGTAAAACTCATTAAACTCATTCTCAGCAACCGGTTTGTCCGTCAGGGTGAAACCATCACCATTCAGGCAGAAGGAATTGCCCGGTGAGGGGGGTGTTATGAAACCACTATTTACTTTTCTGATCTTCGCTTTTTTCTCTTTTCCGGGAATTTCCCAGACAATTGAAAAAGCAGAATATTATCTCGATTCTGATCCGGGTGAAGGAAATGGAACAGTTCTGATTTCTGATGATGGAAATTTCAACGATGTTTTTGAATTAATTTCCGGAACGGTTGAAACTCAATTACTTCCTGCAGGACCTCATTTACTTGGCGTCAGGGTTCAAACCAAGGACGGAATCTGGTCATCTCCAATAAAAACGGTGATCATTATCCACCCGGAACCTGGAGTAAAACCAGAAAACAGAACCGATGCCCTGACTCAGGCAGAATACTTTCTGGGAACCGATCCGGGGACTGGAAATGGACAGTCACTCTCAATTACCGGAAATGGGGTTTCGGTTGCAACCGGCTCAATTCCGACTGCAGAATTGTCTGGTTCTCAATTGCTGTCAGTTCGGTTTAAAACCGCCTCAGGCTTGTGGACCGTTCCTACTCAATCCATTTTCCGGGTTACTCCTGTTTTATCAGCAAAACCTGAAAATTTGAAATCCGGTTTGGCCGCTGCTGAAGGATTCTTCAATTCAGATCCGGGTGAAGGAAACGGGTTTTCTCTCGGATTGACTTCAGGCCATCATGGCAATTTGTTTTCTGATTTTTCCGGTTCACTCGTCATTCCTTCGCTCAATTCAGGCCGGAATAATCTGAACATTCGAATTAAGGACGACAATAATGTCTGGTCAGTACCGGTTATTGTGCCTGTAACAGTGGTTCAGCCTGAACATGCAATTCTGGTCGCATGGGAAAATCCGGCCAGCCGGGATAGTGTAACGTCCAACCTGACCCAACTCGGACTTGGCTGGGATGACTGGTATTTACCTGCCGGTGATCTTTCTTTTTCGGGATGGAATACGCTGATCTGGGATGAAAAAGACTGGGTGACCAAAACTCAAAGAGATTCACTGAAATCCTTTCTTTCCGGTGGAAGTGAAAATTCCCTGGTTATTTCCGGCGAAAATATTGCCGCCTATCATGACCATGGAAGAGCACAGGCAGATACCACCTTTTTGTATCACTATCTGAAGGGTAAACTTCGGCTTGATAATAGTGGTGCCGGAAAAAAACCAGCATTTGGCAGACTGATTCACAATGGATTTACCGACTCGGTTCTGGTTGTTGATCAGGATGTCATCCGGCCGGTAAACGGCTCCCAATCCACACTCGCTTGGTTTGAGAATAAACCAGATTCAGCTTTTGCAGTCAATTATGATGGTGTTTTCAATACGGCTTTTTCAACCTTTTACTGGAAAAACATGACAGTCGGTCTTAATGGTTTTCTTGACCGTACATTGAACTGGATTTCAGGTTCTGGTGGTTCACTTCCGGTTGAACTTGCCGATTTTAAAGGAGAATGGGTTGCCGGAAAAATCAGATTGACCTGGTCAACCCGATCAGAATTGAATAATGCGGGGTGGGAGATTCAGAAGTCAGAAGTAAGGAGTCAGAAGTCAGAAGTTAGCCCTTCGACTCCGCTCAGGGACCAAAATGCAGATTGGAATAACGTTGGATTTGTTGCTGGAAAGGGAACAACAACTGACGCTCAATTCTATTCCTTTTTGTCACCTGTCACCAGTCCCTCGTCACCGGCGGTTTACCGCCTCAAACAAATCGATCTGGATGGAAACTTCACTTATTCTGAACTCCTTGAAATGACGCCAGAGTTTCCAACTGCATTTTCAATCGGGCAAAATTTCCCAAATCCGTTTAACCCTGAAACCCGGATTCGTGTTGATCTTCCTGACGTCTCAGAAATCAGATTTGAAGTTTTCAATTTGCTGGGTCAGCTTGTTAAAAGCGAAGTTTTAAAAGAAAAGGAAGCCGGAAGTCATCTTTTAGTTTGGAATGGTAAGAATCAGTCTGGTAATCAGGCAGCAACCGGAGTTTATTTTTACCGGATAAGTCTGGTGTCTTTATCAACCGGGAAAAAATTTACTGAAACCAGATCAATGGTCATGGTGAAATAGAAAAACGAGTTATGAAAAAGGAAAAAGAAACTTAATGAAATTCTCGATACTTATTTTTGCAATACTGATTTTTTCACTTTCTAAAATATATGCACAATCAGGTTCTGCCGTATATCTTGAAGGGTCATCTTCCTACATTTCAACTCCTCTGGATGTTCAGCCGGCAGCCATGCCTGTTTCCACGTGGGAAGCCTGGGTTTATCCTGAACGGGTAAATTACAGCAGTCGTCAGCAGGTGCTTTCTGATGATGATGGTAACCATGACCGTTCCGTCCTGATTGAATCCGGGACTGCAAGTTTTGCTGTTTTTACAGGCAGCCAAGCCTGGCTTGCTGCTCCGGTTACTATGAATGAATGGCAGCATATTGCCGTTGTGTTTCTTCCTGACAATATTCTGTTCTACAAAAATGGCGTGGAATATAGTCTGGGTGCTTCTCCCGGAGGTGGAACCACGTCAAATTCATTAAAAATCGGAATGAATCCCGGTTTTGGTGAATATTTCAAAGGAAAAATTGACAACGTCAGAATCTGGAATGTTCAGAGATCACAGGCTCAGATTCTAAGCGGAATGACCATTGATCCGTCCGCAGAAACCCCGGGCATGATTGCCTGGTATAAACTGGATGAAACCGGAAGCGGACCAGGAATTACTGTAACCAATTCGGCATCAACAGGATCCATTTATAACGGAATTACAATTGTAAATCCCGAATTCAGCCCTGTTTCCCCAATTCCACACGGAATTCCCGCAGATGGATTGCGTCTCTGGCTGAAGTCAGATTCCGGTCTTGTTTCTGAAGCCGGAAAAGTGACATCCTGGACGGATATCAGCGGAAACGGATTTTCACTGATCTCGGAAGCAGGTTCAGAACAACCCTTGCTAGTTGAAAACGAAATAAATAATCTTCCTGCAGTCGTGTTTGACGGTGTCAATGATTTTCTTCAAACTCCGTCATCCATTTCACTTCTCGGAAGGGATTCTTTGGCCATAACCGTTACCTTACTATTAAATACAGGTGCAACTCAACTTGCCTGGGCAAATATTCTGGATTATGATCATGATTCATTTGCCGGGTTTACTATTCAGCAAAATGCTGGAGCAACGAATGATTTCTGGGGGCATGTTTTAAATTCTGGCTGGCAGGTTGTCAGTTTTGAACTGGTAAATGGGTCTTCCGGTTTTTCGGGTGTTTATATTGATGGTATTCAGGTTGTCTCAAATCCATCGGGAGGAATGGCGTCTTTTTCTGAACCCAGACGACTTGCACTCGGGCGTTGGGAAAGCCTCTGCTGCAATACACCGGGGAGAAACTGGAACGGTGAAGTTGCTGAAGTTCTGATTCATAACCGTACGCTTTCAGAGTCAGAAAGACTGGAACTTCAGACCTATTTTCAGTCGAGGTACGGCACCATTGTAAATCCGCTTCCCGTTGAAATGACGTCTTTCACAGGATCATTTTCAGGGAATCAGGTTACTTTGAAATGGCAAACTGCTACCGAAACTATTAATTATGGCTGGGAAGTGGAGATTCAGAAGTCAGAAGTCAGGAGTCAGAAGTCAGAGGAAAATTGGAAAACCGTTGGGTTTGTTGAAGGGAAGGGCACAACAACTGTTGCAAACTCGTATTCTTTCCTGTCACCTGTCACCAGTCCCATGTCACCGGCGGTTTACCGTCTCAAACAAATCGATCTGGATGGAAACTTCACTTATTCTGAACTCCTTGAAATGACGCCGGAACTGCCAGCTGCATTTGCAATCGGGCAAAATTACCCGAATCCGTTTAACCCTGAAACCCGGATTCGTGTTGATCTTCCTGATGTCTCAGAAATCAGATTTGAAGTTTTCAATCTGCTGGGACAGCTTGTCAAAAGTGAAGTTTTAAATGAAAAAGAAGCGGGAAGTCATCTTTTAGTTTGGAATGGTAAGGATCAGTCTGGTAATCAGGCCGCCTCAGGCGTTTATTTTTACCGGATTAGTTTGGTATCTTTATCAACCGGGAAAAAATTTACTGAAACCAGATCAATGGTCATGGTGAAATAGGGGAACATAAGGATACGTTTCCCTGTTCTAACTACATATTCAACCACCGGTATCAGGAATCTGCATTTTGCAGGTCCTGACCGGTTTTTTTATTAAAAGGAAATCTGATGAAAATATTGCTGAGTCTGTTTTTTCTGACTGCTTGTATAACAACGAGCTTTTCGCAATCCGGTTCAAATCAGGACGGCGGAAACGGAATTAAAAAAACTAATGCAGATACTACGATTCAAGTCAACTGGGCAGACTGGACTTCGGGTACGACCGGAGCTTCCGGGGTTGCTGCCGGTCATTTTACTACCGATGATGGCGTTGTTGATATTTCCTATTCAGGAGAAGTGTCGTTTATTCAGCTGGGAACCGGAACTAACTATTTTAATCCGGCTACACCCTTTCTGAGTTCTGCCGTTATTAATGCACCCCCTGCTGCTGAAATGATTGGACTTTCACAGGCAACTGCGAAAACACTTACCTTCTCACACCCAGTCAATAATTTATTTTTTGCTGTCGTCAGCTTGAACAGCAACGGCTATAAGTTCAACCGTGATTTTGAAATTGTGAGCACCGGTTGCGGATACTGGGGTTGCGGAACCCTAACCAAAGTAGTTAATGAAGATGGAACTTTTCAGATCAACGGATCGGGTGAACCTCACGGGATTATTCGATTTACCGATTCTTTGTCATCGATTACCTGGACCAGCCTCACCAATGAAAGCTGGAATGGATTCACAATTGGTACTTATGGCGTTGCAACGGTTCCCGTTGAAATGACGTCTTTCACCGGTTCACTTTCAGGAAATCAGGTTACATTGAACTGGTCAACAGCAACAGAAACGAATAATTATGGCTGGGAAGTGGAATTTCAGAAGTTAGAAGGAAGAAGTGAGAAGTCAGAATGGGAAACCATCGGCTTTGTTGCCGGAAAAGGAACCACCACGGAACCTCAAAATTACTCCTTCCTGTCACCCGTAACCCGTAACCCGTCACCTCAAATTTACCGCCTCAAACAAATCGATCTGGACGGAACAACTGCTTACAGCAAAGTTCTCACCTTCAGTTCAGAGCCGGTCTCTTTTGGTTTATTTCAAAACTATCCGAATCCGTTTAATCCATCAACGACCATTTCCTATTCCCTTCCGGAAAAAGGGTTTGTCAAACTCATTCTTTTTGATGTGCTTGGCAGGGAAATAGAAACTCTGGTGAATCAGGAAAAAGAGGCAGGTTTGGAAACCGTTACTCTCGATGCCAGTTTGCTTTCAGCCGGAACGTATTATTATTCATTGACTTTTAACGGGAAAACAGAAACCCGGTCGATGGTATTGGTGAAGTAAGGGGATGGAGAAGCGGGACAAGCTGTAGGTTGTACGGGGTACGCTTTTTCTTTTTATTGGGTCTTTTTGTAACCCCGACCTCTCGGTCGGGAATTGGAATTGCATTTCCCTCCGACCGGGAGGTCGGAGTTACAAGAAACCGGAGTTACAGGAACCACTAAATTTCACAAATTTCAAAATTCTTTCCCGTGAGTCAGCGAAATCAAGCCTTTAGCCAGACCGGGAATGACATTGGCAGAACCAATCAGAACCTCAGTTAAAACCGGATTCCCGAACCAGCTCTGTATTAATCTTCCCGAACGGATCCGTGAGGAAAATTTTTGCTCCCATTGGGTTGCATAACTCTGTTCCAGGTTTTCACGGTCCAGTTTACCGGTTAAGAAATCAGAAGCCAGCGGTGCAAGCATCGCTGAAGCATTCATCGCCATGCTCATCCCGTTTCCACTCAGTGGCGGAATTAATCCGGCCGCATCACCTGCCATCAGAATATGATTTTCAATGGCTGATTTCTTTTGAAAATTGATTTGGGAAATTGCTTTGGGTGATTCATACAAACTGGGATATTTATAAAAATAGTCCCGCAAAAACGGGTTTCGCATCAAAACGGCTTCTTCAAGAACATTTACATCTCCGCCCGCCTCTTTCAGCTTTTTACTTCTCACCAGATAACACATACAGGTTCGGCCAAGGTCAACCCGGGAAATTCCGCAGTAGCCATCTTCAAAATTGTGAAGCTCAATCTGGTTCTCTGCAATATCAGAGTTGACGTGATATTTAATTCCCATCCATTCACTAAGAGCTGGTTTTGGATTTAAAAAGAAATCACGGTTGAGATTACGGTCCAGATTGGACCGTTTGCCATAGGTTCCGGCTGCAATTTTCACTGAGTAAGTCTTGTTCCCGGCAGAAATCTCATGACTGGAACCCGTCCAGGAAACGGAATCCACTTTGGTTCCATCGAGAACCATAACGCCAGCTTCACGGGCAATTCCGGCAAGTAAATGATCAAGAGTATATCTGCTGATCCCGAACCCGCCGGGTTTTAGCTTGGTTGAGAAAAGAGATCCTTTGGGTGATGAAATCCGGAATTGATTAATCCTTGGCAGATGCAGATCGTCAAGCGGAACACCAAGCCGTTGAAGAAATGGCCAGGATTCCATTGAAATATATTCCCCGCAGACTTTATGAAACGGATAGGTGTGGGTTTCGAAAAGAACAACTGAATGACCGGCCTTTGCCAGTTGAATCGAAAATGTAAGTCCTGCAAGGCCGCCGCCAATAATTCCCGCATCAAATGAATTCAACTTAACTTCTCCAGTTTTTGTTCTGCTTTTTCTATCCGGTTTCGCACCAGTTTGTCTTCAAGTCCGTCGAATTCATCCGGTGAAAAAGAATGCCGGATCGTGCCGCCGTACAAATCATGAATCTTGTCACAAATGCTGGTCAGACTTCCCAGAATATGGGAAGTTACAATGATGGTTCTGCCGGATTCTTTCATTCTGGTTAAAAGGGATGACGTTCTTGCAACGGCTTCAAGGTCAAGATTATTGAACGGCTCATCCAGAAGGACTAACGGTGTTTTTCTGAGAAAAGTCCCCATAATGGCGAGTTTTTTCTTCATGCCGGATGAATAGGATTCGGTCAGATCGTCAAGCGGTAACGTCAGCCAGTCATTCCAGTCGTCAATGTTTGCTTCCCGATTGTGAAACGCCATTACCTTGAGATATTCACGTCCGGTTATTTTCGGATAAAACCAGGGCTCAGTTTCCAGCAGTGCAAGATCAGATTTGCCCGGCTTTTTTCCGTCCCAGAGAACGGAACCGTTCCAGGGTTCCAGTTTTCCCAAAATCACGTTAAGAAGCGTTGTTTTTCCCTGTCCGTTCAAACCAACAAGTCCGTGAATGCTGCCGGATTCCATAGAAACCGTCAGTCCGGAAAGAACCGGTTTATCGTCGTAACCTATCGTCAGGTTGTCAATTACCAGCATAAGCGATTCAGATTTCTGAGACTTTTTCTGATGAGCCACGGGAGCAGAACCAGAGGAAGCCAGGTGATAAAAATATTGAAAGGAGCCACTATGACAAGTCCGGTCATGACGTCACGGATCATGCCGGTTTTTTCATTGCCCGAGTAAAAAGCATATTTGGCAGAAAGGGAAATAGAAATGACAAGAAAGCCATATATCCATCCGGAAAAAAGAATCCAGCCGAATTCAGGAAATGAAAAGAGAAACAGAAGAAAAGGAACGATGGAAACGGAGGTCCACCCGAAAATAGCCTGACGGAACTTCAGACGAAGGAAACTGCCGGGAGAATGTCCAAGGGCGAGAATCATGTTTTCGGGTTCACAGGGTGTATAATACGAGGTGATAATCAGCATCAGAACAAATAAAACTGCTGGTGAAGCTGCGATTTCCTTCCAACCGAGACTAAGTGCAATCAGTTCAAGAAGGATAATCAGAATCCACGTTTTTCTTAAGCCGGAACTCCATTCAATGGCAGTTTGCAGAACCGGGAAAGAAAAAGAAAACCAGCCTGATTTTTTCCTGATCCGGAAGGAAATAAAACTGATGAAAGAAGTGAGCAGAATCAGACTTCCGGCAGAAATAAAATCCCGGAAAATGATCAGGAAAATAAAAAAAGGTAAGGAAAGAATTCCGTACTCAATCAAAAAAAGGAAAGCCGGATTTTCAGAATGGGTTTGGATAAAATCCCGGTCCGGCCGGAAAAGATGAAAAGAGAGAATGGACAAAACCAGGAGGAAGGTAATCAGGAAGCCGGAATTTCCGGTGACGATGAAATTGATGATGACTTTTGAGGTCAGCCAAACGATAAGTCCGGCGAGCAATAGAAGGCGGAACCAGCCCAGTTCAGCCAGATAACGGTAAACAATTCTGCCATGCAGGGAAAGGAGAAAAGTAGTCATTGGGTAAAAATAGGCGAAGAAGTCGGGAGTTTCAAAAAGGGGGGGAAGTTTGAACAAAACCACCCCGCCTTCGGCACCCCTCCTTTGGAAAAGGAGGGGAACCTAAACAATTATCCTAGATTTGCAGCAGCAAAATCCCAGTTGGCAAGATGCTCAAGGAAAGTTGAAATATAATCAGGACGGCGGTTTCTGAAATCGATATAATAGGCATGTTCCCAAACGTCGATGGTCAGAATGGCTTTTTGTCCGTGAACCATCGGAAGATCAGCGTTGCCGGTTTTGGTGACTTTCAGTTTTCCGTTTTCGAGAACCAGCCAGGCCCAGCCGGAACCAAATTGAGTGGTTGCAGCAGTTTTAAACTGGGCAGCAAATTCATCATAACTTCCGAAGTCAGCTTCGATTTTTTTGAGGAGGTCGCCGGTTGGTTTTCCGCCGCCATTTGGCTTCATGGAATTCCAGTAAAAGGTGTGGTTCCAGATTTGGGCAGCATTGTTGAAATGTCCGGCCTTGGTTGCGTCGGCTGAAACGGTTTTGATAATGGTTTCGAGATCAGCTTTATCGAGATCAGTATCCTTGATCAGGTTATTCAGATTGGTGACGTAAGCATTGTGGTGCTTGCCGTGGTGAAACTCAAGGGTTTCCTTTGAAATGTGAGGGGCAAGTGCGTCGATTGCATAAGGTAAAGCAGGTAAAGTAACAGCCATGTAGATCTCCTGAGAATTCTGGTTGGTTTTATGTTAATAACTCTGTCAGAACAATTGAGAAAGTTCGAAGGTTCCGGAAATTCATTTACCACTAAGTGAGCAGAGTTTATCACAGAGGAACACAGAGAAAGGCAGATTTTTGTTTTTGGGGAGGAAATTGTTTTTAATGCAAAAGTCCTAATGAAAAATTACAAAAGTCGCAACTAATATTTTTATGACTTTAAATTACAGGGGCGTAGCCCTGACCTGTTTGTAGAAAATTGCCAACATTCAAGAAAAAGCTCCATAGGAGCGACCCGTTTCTCGGCAATTACAATAGGTCGCTCCTATGGAGCTTTTGGAGTTTTTGTGCTTTTCATTGCTACAAACAGGCCGCACCTCTGGTGCTACATCAATTTCCATTGAGTGGTCAACCTGTAATTCAATTAGAAAAAAATGAACAATCCAAAAATTTAATTTGTATTCTTTTTAAGAAATACTTCCCTCCGTTTTTCACTCCAGGCGCCATAGCGGCAAAATTTCACGCCGATTGCAAATAAAAAGGGCAACCAGCCGGTCGCCCCTACGAAATACGAATTAAAATAAAAAACATCCCTCCGCTTTGCGCCTCAGCGCCTTAGCGGTCTCCCCGGTGAAAAACCCTGCCTTTTATTCCTGAATCTGAGAAAGAGACTTATGGGTTTATTATCTTTAGGACAATCGAAATCAAATTTGAATTCACTGGTTTTCCCAATAGTTTACATTATCTTGACTTCGGGTTAACATTTAACCGATTCCGGTTAATAATTTAACCTGACCTTTGTTGTTTTAAAAATATATTTGAACTGAATGACTGAAACCCCTCAAAAACCCAAAATTCTGTTTATCTGCGGATCGCTGCACCAAACCATTCAGATGCATCAGATTTCTGCTGAATTGCCAGAATTTGACCACTTTTTCTCACCCCATTATGCAGATGGATTCACCGAACTGATCAGAAAACTCCGATGGACGGAAATGTCAGTTCTGGGAAAAAAACACTACGACCGGTGCATGTCTTATCTTGAAAAGAAGGATCTGAAAGCGGACTACCGGGGAGAATCACACAATTATGATCTGATTGTGACCTGTTCAGACATGGTGATTCAGAAAAATATCCGGAATAAAAAAATCATCGTCGTTCAGGAAGGGATGACCGATCCCGATGAATTCTGGTTTTACGTTGTGATGTTGCTTCCTACTCTTCCCCGTTGGGCAGCAAGTACAGCCACAACCGGCATGAGCAATATGTACGACCGGTTTTGCGTGGCAAGCGAAGGCTACAAAGATCATTTTATTCAACGGGGTGCCGATCCGTCAAGACTGATTATAACCGGAATTCCCAACTTTGACAACGTCGAAAAGTTTAAAACCAATTCGTTCCCTTACCGGGATTTTGTGCTCGTCTGTACTTCAGATTCCCGTGAAACCCTGAAAATTGAAGACCGGTCTGCCTTCATCAGAAAATGTTTGGAAATTGCCGGTGGCCGGCAATTGATTTTCAAACTGCACCCCAATGAAAACTATCGCCGGTCCATCCGGGAAATTCAGAAACTTGCACCGGATGCGATCATTTACACCTCAGGAAGTGCTGAAGAAATGATTGCCAACTGTTCGGTTTTGATCACCCAATATTCGTCGGTGAGTTTTGTGGGAATTGCGTTGGGCAAGGAAGTCCATTCTTACTTTGATCTTGAAGATTTAAAGCGAAAACTCCCGGTTCAGAATCAGTCAGCGGCAAAAAACATTGCAAAAGTAGTCAGAGACGTTCACGAAAACCCTGACTTCATCCATCCGAAAAAACTGAATAACCGGCTCTTTTATTACCGCCGGATTCTGGATTTGTTTTCAGGGAAATCAAAATGAAGATTGTTGTTGTTGTTCAGGCACGAACCGGATCCAGCCGGTTACCAAATAAAATCATGATGGATCTGGCAGGGAAACCTCTTCTTCAAAGACAACTGGAGCGGATTCAATCTGTTAAAACGGAAATAAAACTGGTTGTTGCCACCACAACTGACTCTTCTGATGACCCGGTCAGAAAACTTTGTCAGGAACTTGGCATCGACTGTTTTTCAGGTCACCCAACCGATTTGCTTGATCGTCATTATCAGGCTGCCAGGCCATATCAGCCTGATGCTGTAGTGAAAATTCCGTCAGACTGCCCGCTCATCGATCCTCATATTATTGATAAAGTCCTTCGTTTTTTTATTTATTCAAATGGAGAATACGATTTTGTGAGTAATCTGCATCCGGCAACCTGGCCCGATGGAAACGATGTTGAAGTTATGACTTTTCCTGCCCTCGAAACAGCCTGGAAGGAAGCAAAAAAGGACTTTGAACGGGAACACACGACTCCCTTTTTCTGGGAAAATCCCGATAAATTCAGAATCGGAAATGTGATCTGGACTTCTGGACAAGATCTTTCCATGAGTCACCGGTTTACGATTGATTACCCCGAAGATTATGATTTTATCAAAGCTATTTATGACGAACTTTGCTGGCCGGGAAGTGAAATTTTTGGACTGGATAAGATATTGGCATTATTGGAAGAAAAACCTGACCTTTATCTCATGAATTCAAAGTATGCCGGCGTGAACTGGTACCGTCATCACCTTGACGAACTCAAGACGATTTCGGCGGAAAAAACCAGGTTTAAGGCATAAGGCGTAAGGTTTAAGGTAAGAAAAACTGAAATATAACCATGACCAACCAAACTAAAACTGAACTTGAAAATCTGGCACTTAAAGTCAGGGAACACATCATCCGGATGTCAACGGATGGCGGATGTTTTATAGGTGCTTCCCTTTCGTGCGCCGATCTGCTGGTTTATCTGTACAACAACGTACTGAAGGTTTCCCCCAAAACGGTTTCTGATCCGGATCGGGATTATCTCCTGCTTTCAAAAGGACATGACGTTCCGGCTCTTTACGGAACACTCGCCGAAAAGGGATTTTTCCCCGCTGACCGGCTGAAAAACCACCTTCACACCAACGATTCAATCTACTGGCATCCGAACCGGAACGTTCCGGGAATTGAATTTCACTCCGGTTCTCTCGGACATTTGATTTCCGTTGCTGCCGGAATTGCACTCGACATCAAAATCCGGGATGGAAAAAACAAAGTTTATGTCATTCTTGGCGACGGTGAACTGAATGAAGGATCCGTTTGGGAAGCCTGTCTGGTTTCTGCAACACAAAAACTGGATAATCTGGTTGTGATTGTTGACCGGAATGAATTTCAAGCGAATGTCCGGACAGAAGAACTTCAACCGTTGGAACCGCTCGGAGCAAAATTTTCTGCTTTCGGCTGGTCGGTCAGGAGAATCAACGGACATGATTTTGATGATCTGGAATCCGGATTTTCCCAGCTTCCCGCAGAAAAAGAACGCCCAACCGTCATCATTGCCGATACCGTCCGGGGAAAAGGACTTCCATCCATCGAAAAAAGAGCTGACCGCTGGTTCGTTAACTTTTCACACGAAGAAGTTGATCAGTTGCTGAAAGAACTTCACGGCGAACACAAAACCGTCCTGACATCTGAAACACTGATGGTGAGGTAGGGGGACAGACGTCAGGAGACAGAAGTCAGAAGACAGTTTAAACAGGTTAACTATTTTATTCAAAAAATAATAGGGGAAGAGGCAGGAAATAGAGAATTCAGAATTTTGTTAGAATTTAAGAAAATATTCTGACTTCTGTTTTCTGACTCCTGACTTCTTAATTTTAAATGACTTACGAAGAAATTTTATACGATTTTGTGCAGAAAGACGACCGGCTGATCGTCATGACGGCTGAAAACCGGGCTGCCATCCGGAACCTGCCTCCCAAATTGGGAAAACGGTTTATGGATGCGGGAATCTGTGAGCAAACCATGATCGGAATGGCGGCCGGACTTGCACTCAGAGGCCGGATTCCGGTTGTTCATGCTTTGGCCACTTTTCTGACGTTACGGGCCTTTGAATTCATCCGGACCGATGTCGGAATCGGGAAACTGCCGGTCATTCTGGTTGGCGGAGTTCCCGGGTTTCTTTCTGACGGAAACGGACCGACCCATCAGGCAATTGAGGATGTTGCCATCATGCGGGGAATCCCGGGCATGCAGGTTTTTTGTCCGTCTGATGCAGAAGAACTTGCCGCAGGAATGCCGGCAATTCTGGAATCGGGCAGACCGTGTTATATCCGGTATTATGCAGGTCCGGCTCCGGTGAAACATACGACTCCGTTTGAATTGGGAAAAGCTGAACTTCTCGGAAAAGGATCAGATATTACGCTGGTGACTTACGGATTTCTGCTGAAGGAAGTCGTCAAGGCTCAGGTGATTCTGGAAGGGAAAGGATTTTCTGTCGGACTGATCAACATGAGAATGCTGGCGGATGCTGACAAAGCTGCCATCATTTCCGCAGGAAAATCAACAAAACTAACTGTCACCATTGAAGATCATTTTCAGACAGGCGGATTGTATTCCATCGTTTCAGAAGCGTACATGGAGTATCTGTACGAAAACGACTGGGGATTTTCATCCACCAACATCATCCGTGATAATCCGCCAAATAAATACAATTACCAGGAAGATTTCCGGCTGGCAAAAGTTTTCCCGATTGCGCTGAATCAGAAATGGTTCAAACCGGCGCTGCTTGACCGGGTTCTAGATTACGAAGGCTTCACCGGAGAAAAACTGGCAGAACGGATCGAAGCAGAATTCTTAAAATGCAAGTGACTTGGGACAGGGGACGAGGGACTGAAAAAAACTGACTTCTGACTCCTGTCTCCTGACTTCTTTTTCAACATTCAAAATTTAAAATTCATAATTAACAAACATGCCCAATACCGTTTCTTTCAATAAAAACTATCCGGTTATTACTGAGTCGGATAAACTTTACAACCGTGCAAACGGACTCATTCCTGCCCTCACCCAAACGCTTGCCAAGGGTCCGCAGCAGTATGTGAAGGGAGTTGCTCCCAAATATCTCAAAAAAGGAAAAGGCTCTCACGTTTGGGATGTTGACGGAAATGAATTCATCGATTATCAGATGGGCATTGGTCCGCTTTCTTTGGGTTACGCTTATGATGTGGTTGATGAAGCTATCAAAGGACAATTAAACGACGGCATCACCTTTTCCCAGATGCATCCACTGGAAGTTCAGGTTGCTGAACTCATCCGGGAAGTTGTGCCGAATGCAGAAATGGTTCGTTACAGCAAAACCGGTTGTGATGTCACTTCTGCTGCCATCAGGGTGGCGCGGGCTTACACGGGAAAAAACAAAGTCCTTTGCTGCGGATATCACGGCTGGCATGACTGGTACATTTCAGTCACCGATCGGAATATGGGAATTCCCCAATCCATTCAGGATATGACATTCACGTTTAATTACAATGATATTCAGTCGGTCATCGATTCCATTGACGACGACACCGCCTGCATCATTCTCGAACCCATCGTTTTCGAAGCGCCGAAAGATAATTTCCTTCAGAAACTCCGTGACCTCTGCGATCAGCACAAAATCCTGCTCATTTTTGATGAAATGTGGACGGGATTCCGGCTCTCCATTGGCGGTGCTCAGGAATATTTTGGAGTTAACGCTGATCTTGCCTGTTTCTCCAAAGCCGTGGCAAATGGAATGCCCATTTCCATGCTGACGGGGAAAACGGAATATATGAAGTTGCTTGAAAAAGACATTTTCTTTTTTACAACCTTTGGCGGGGAAGCTTTGTCTTTAGCTGCCGCAAAAGCAACAATCAATGAGCTCAGGGCACATAACGTTCCCGAGTATCTGGCAAAACAAGGTAAAAAACTCCGCGAAGGATATAACGCAATCGCCTCTGACCTTGGAATGGATTATACCAAATGTACCGGATTTGACGTCAGAACGATCGTGACTTTTGATGCAAAAGCCGGGAATCCGCTCGAAATGAAAAGTCTGGTTCAGCAGGAACTCATCAAACGGGGAATTCTCTGGGGAGGATTTCACAACATGTCGTTTTCTCACACTGATTCCGACATTGACTACACACTGACAGCTTACAAAGAAGTTTTGCCGATTCTGAAAAAAGCCGTTGATGAAAAAAATGTTGCGGGATATCTGAAAGGTGAAGCAGTCGGACCTGTTTTCAGAAAAACTTCCAATTTCAACATGAAACCGAAAGTGAAATCCTGACATGTCAGATTCTCTTTTTTCTCTGGAAGGAAAAGTGGCGGTGGTTACCGGTGCGCTCGGACTCATCGGCCGGGAACACTGCAAAGCACTGGCAGAAGCCGGGGCAACTGTTATCGTGACCGATCTTGATGAAAGTTCCTGCGAAAAATTTTCTGCTGAACTCTCGGAAAAGTCCATTGGAATCGGCGTCAACATCACCGAAAAGGAATCAGTCATCCGGCTGAAAGAAAAAATTCTGGACGCTTTCGGGAAGATTGATATTCTGGTGAACAACGCCGCCATCAACGATCAGTTTGAAAATCCGAAAGCCACAGCCGAACTTTCAAAGTTTGAAAACTATCCGGTTGAACTGTTCAGAAAATCGCTGGATGTAAACGTGACCGGAACCTTTCTTTGCTGTCAGGTTCTGGGTGCCGAAATGGCGAAACTGGGAAAAGGCTCCATCATCAACATTGCCTCAACTTATGGGATGAACGGACCTGATCAATCCATTTATATCCGCCCTGACGGATCCCAGCCGTTTTTCAAACCTCCGGCTTATTCGGCATCAAAAGGAGCAGTAATAGCTTTCACAAAATTTCTTTCTGCCTACTGGGGAAAATCCGGCGTGCGGGTAAATACGTTAACTCCGGGTGGCGTTGAAAACGGGCAGGATGAGTTTTTTATCGGAAATTATTCCCGGAAAACCCAGCTTGGCCGCATGGCTCAGCCAACAGATTACCGGGGCGCACTTGTTTTTCTGGCCAGTGATGCCTCATCTTACATGACAGGTGCAAATCTGGTTGTGGATGGTGGCTGGACGGCGTGGTGAAATAAGTTACAAGTGATAAGTTAAAAGTTATAAGTGACGGGTCCCATGAAAAACGGACTTGTAGTATGTCATCCTGAGTAATCCCGCCCCGAGAATCGGGACCGGGATGTCGTAGATCCGGCAACCGACGGATATCGAAGGATGCCAACCCCCGACCTTCGGGAAAGTGCCCAGATAAATAAATTATTTAGCCAATTTTTAAAACGATGATAAAATTAACCGAAACAGAACTGAAACGCAGGGCCGGAAAAATCAAACTGATTTTATCAGATAATGATGGCGTTATGACCGATACCGGCGTTTTTTACTCCGACCAGGGTGAAGTCATGAAGCGGTTTTCAATCCGGGACGGAATGGGTGTAGAACGGCTGAGAAACATCGGAATTGAAACGGTTATTATCACCGGCGAAACTTCCGGTTCCGTAAAAACCCGTGCTGAAAAACTGAAAATGAAACACCTTTATCTGGGTGTTAAGGATAAGGCGGTATTACTTCCGCAAATCTTGAAAGAAACCGGATTGGCCATTGATGAAATCGCCTACATTGGTGATGATGTGAATGACGTAGATATCATCAATCTGATTTCTCCTTCAGGAATTACGGGTTGTCCGTCTGATGCGATGCCGGTTGTAAAACCGCTGGTCCATTATCACTGTCAGTTCCCCGGCGGAAATGGGGCCTTTCGGGATTTTGCAGAATGGATTATTGGATTGAGGGATAAAAAACAATTTTAAAGCTCCCCTCCTTTTTAAGGAGGGGAAGGCCGTCTTTAGACGGACGGGGTGGTTGTATTTTGAATTTTTCTTTTAGTCTTGGCTAATAAAACCACCCCGGCTTCGCCACCCCTCCTTTAAAAAAGGAGGGGAATTTTTACTTATCACAGACCACTTTTAACTTGTCCCCCGTCCCCTGTCACTGGAATTTTGTGTGTGCTAAGGGTTAATTCAAACCTTAACTCAGAGCTAAATCGGAGAACTTATGAAAAAGGCAGAAATAAAAATCGGAAACAGATGGGTGGGTGACGGACATCCGGTTTTCATCATTGCCGAAATCGGGATCAATCACAACGGGTCGCTCGAAATCGCCAAAAAGCTGATAGATGGTGCGAAAACATCAGGTTGTGATGCTGTTAAATTTCAGAAAAGAACGCCTGAACTGTGTGTACCCAAAGATCAGCGTGACATCGAACGGGATACACCCTGGGGCCGGATGACCTACATGGATTATCGGTATAAAGTTGAGTTTGGCGTCGATGAATATTCCGAAATCGACCGGTATTGCCGGGAAAAGGGAATTTTGTGGTTTGCTTCCTGCTGGGATGAAGAAGCTGTTGATTTCATGGAACGGTTCGATCCGCCGGTTTATAAAGCGGCATCTGCCTCACTCACCGACCATGACCTTCTGAAAAAGAAAAAAGCAACCGGTAAACCTCTCATGATTTCTACGGGTATGTCAACCATGCAGGAAATTATCGATGGAATTGATTCAGTCGGAACTGACGATTTGCTGATCGCCCATGCGACATCTACTTATCCGTGTCCACTGGAAGAATTGAATCTGAGAATGATTCACACTCTGAAACACATGTATCCGGCAAATCCGATCGGTTATTCAGGACATGAAGTGGGTCTTGCACCCACCTGGGCCGCCGTTTCTCTGGGTGCAACGTTTGTTGAACGTCATATTACACTTGACCGTGCCATGTGGGGAAGTGACCAGGCGGCATCCGTTGAAATTCCGGGTTTTGCAAAACTGGTTGGTAACATCCGGGATATTGAAGCTTCTTTGGGTGACGGAATCAAACGGGTTTATAATTCCGAAATTTACCAGCGAAATAAACTCCGCCGGGTAAAAACCGAACAGGAATTGTAGTAAGGCTTAAGATAAAACTACTATTTTCCCGCTGATTGCGCAGATTGCACGGAAATGCTTAATTCATTGTTCCGTGAAAGTCCGAGTAATCCGCGGGAAAAAATTGTATCTACTTCACCAGGACTAACTTCCGGGTTTGTCTGAATCCTTCCGCCTCAAGTGAATAGAAATAAATTCCGGAAGGCAAGTTTTCCAGATTAGCAGTTATCGAATGTTGCCCGGCAGGTTTATTTCCTGAATCCAAAACCCTGATTTTCTGACCCAACTGATTGTACAAGACCAAGGTTGCAGAACCGGATTTCCCAATGGAATAAGTTATGGTTGTTGCGGGATTAAACGGATTCGGATAGTTCTGATCCAGTGAAAACGATGACACTTTTTCTGTTTCTTCAACATCATCGGCAACAGTTTTATACCGATAACCCGAGTTGTAGAAATACTGAGCCGTTTTTATTTTTTCAATGAGTTCTTCTTTTGTATTGGCCATGATAAGGGCATAGGCAATTTTTTCTCTGAATCCTTTTTGAAAATTAAACAGTCCATTCGAAACCAAAACCTGAATGTTCGAGCTATTCAGTGAAGTATCCGGGGTGCTATCAGCCATATAATTAAATACAACTCCATCATTTCTTGGCCAAAGATCACGGACCGTTTTCCCTGTGATTTGACTAAAATGAACACCACGCATTCCGTTCTGATCAGCCTCATCCGGATCGGTCAGGTCAAAATTGGGTTCACCCTGCGTAGGAAGACCATCTCCTTCACCCATATCTGAAGTGCCAACAATCCCATCCTTGCCAACATCATCCCGGCTGATGAGCCAATCTGCATCATTATCAATTCCGTCTGTCTGAGTTTCATCAGTTAAACCGTCATCATCATCGTCAACATTATTAAGTCGGTTACCGGGCGTTTCAAGTAAAACAAATCCCAAAACGCCAAGCGTTACATCAGGTTTTCCCGGAACAATTCCATCTTTATCATACCACCAAACCGCATTCAAATCTTTCAGAAAAAAAACATATTCATCACCTGAATCAACAGAACTTTTAAACCCACTGTCAATATAAAAACCAATTGAAGCAGAATCGTAATCCCGGTCAGAAAGATTGATCACTTCGTGGGTTCCAAAAAGAGCATCATCGATTCCATGGATATTCCATTGATACAGACGACTTTCAACCCTGAGACCAAGTCCTTTTCTGATATCAGGATTAAACCATTGTTTTGAATCTGTGAATACAGCAGGTGAATCAGCCAAAATTGGATAAAAGGCGTTCGGAAGTTTTGTCCACTCAGCATCTTTTGAATCATCTACAACATAAAAGGCTTCAAGATCCGGCTGAATTGAAAACGGAAAAGAACCGGAAACCCATGTGCCATTTTTTGACTCCTGCCAACCGAGTGCAGCAGGCCAGGAAGATGGCCAAGAATCGGATTGCTGATTATTTGCTATACCATTGAACATTGGCGACTTATACCCACTGACAGGATTAAAACCCCAGTTTTCATTCATTAAAGCAGCAGGAACTCCAGCCGTCCAATCCATTTCTTCACGGTAATACGTTTGGACGGGAGTAATCCGGTTGAACTTTGTTCTATTGCTCGGACTTTGAATTGAATCTATCGCTGCCGTGACAATAAAATAAAATCCATCCAAATAATTGATTCCACTTCCTTTGGGCCATTCGAGTGAAGGAGTATATGGCCATTGCGCTATTTCCCCGTTGTTATAAAACAGTGTACTGAGATTATTCGCATTCATGGTTGATTCTTTGCGATTGACTTGGGTACCCAAACCGTCTGAACGCAATTTGGGGACATCAACAGGTTGAGCAGATAAAGACAAAGTTATCAACAATAGAAATAAGGCGGTATAAAGGGTTTTCATTTGGAACCTTTGGAAATTAAAACGGAATGAATAGGGTATTCGGTTGCTAACAGAATATCTTAAATATAAGAATATATTTATATAACTACCAAAAAGTAAAATTAATTTTTAACTTTTGCTCGGGGTTCTCACAAAGGGGGCAAAACTGAGTTCAGAGGCAACTTTATCTTTCAGTTCATCAAGTTCAGCGTGACGAACGGTTTCGATTTCAACCAAAGGCCGAACAAAAATGACAATTTCACCGGGAAAGATAAACGGCGATTGCTTGGTGTTCACATCAGACATACCATAGACATAACAGGGCAGGATCGGCCGGTCAATGATTTTGGCAATTTGAAACGGCATTCTTTTAAGTGATCTGAGTACGCCATCACGGCTTCTTCCTGCTTCCGGGAAAATAACAACCTGACGATCAGGAGAAACGTTTTTCAGTTTATCTGCTGCTTTGAAACTCTGAAGCGGATTTCGTCGGTCAACCGGAATATTTCCGATCCGGCTGATGATTTTCCCGAAAAGTGGATAGTGGAAATGGCGGTAATGTTCAAGTCCGCACATGGGGACTTTTAAGAATCCGAACAGCAGAGGTAAGTCGAGATAGGAGATGTGATTCGGCATAATAATTACAGAATTGCGGTGCAGCGGCTGAAGATTACCCTTCACAATCACTTTTACGCCGAGAAGAGTGAACAACCGGCGGCAATGGTCTCTGAGTGAAGCCTCAAAAGGATGCGTCCTGAAATGGGAAATAAAGTAAAACCAGGTCATCACCGGTAAGGCGTAACCAAGCAAAACTCCAAAATTCAACCAGGCTCTTAATTTTTTCATTTAGTATTTTGTTTGTAGAAAAATAAAACCACCCCGTCCCGTTCCCGCAAAAGCGGGATGGGACACCCCTCCTTTTAAAGGAGGGGAATTTTCACTTTTCCCTAACTCCTTATGCCTTACGCCTGCATTTTGAATTACCTAACAGCTAACAGCCAATAGCTAACAGCTTCCCCTCTCACTCCACCGTCATGACCGGTGATCGGGGTCCAACTCCATTTTCATTAATGGCTTCAATGGCAAAGAAATAGGCGGTTCCTTTTGCCAGAGTTTTCACATACCGTTCATTTTTCCCATAAACCATAATGCTCGTGTATAACGCATCCGGCGTTACGCCATAATACACGTTGTAGGCGTATGCGCCGGGAGTCGTCCGCCACTTCACCCAGCAATTTCTTCTGTCATCTTTTTGACGGATGACTGTGAATCCCTCAACTTTTTCGGGAGCTGATCCGGCACCTTTACCGAAAACCCGGAGTCCGCTGATGGCAAATTTCCCCGCTGCCATGTGAATATTTTCCAGCTTTACAAAACGGGCTTTGACCGGTTTTTCAAGTTCGATATAATCGTGTGGAACGTCAGTTTTATTCCTGGATTTATCAACCAGAACTTTCCAGTTTTTTCCGTCATCCGACATGTATAAAATGTATTGATGGTAAAGATCGTTCTGTTTTCCGAGATAGTCTGCATCCTGATCGGCATAATTGATCTGAATGGCACGAATTTCTGAAATTTCACCCAAATCGGATTCAATCCACTCTCCTTTGTCGCCTGTTTTGGCCGACCAGTAGGTTTTAATATCTTCATCAACGGCAAGATTGGCATTCCATACACCCAAAGTAGATGAAACTCTCACGGGTTTCTGATAATTCAGCAGCATCCAGCCGGTAAAGGTTCCTTTCCGGTGATCGGCAGGTCCGTCCGGAAGCCATTGTGGGTAGTCGCCAAAATCAGCTATGGCGTACATAACCCCATCCTGATCAAATCCGGCAGGGAAAATCCCGTTCCGGCGTTCGAATGTGTTTTTCACAATGATGTTCATGGTGGAAATATGCCAGTAATTTTTCCATTTATCCTGATAGGTTGAACCGTGTCCTGATCCGTTGATAAATCCGCCGGCTTTCATGGAAAAAGGATTATGAACCTGATATTTGAATCCGCCCATGGGTGAATCTGAATAATAAACGCCGTCAGCATAACCGCTGAATTCAGTTCCAGGTGCACCGTACTGCAGATAATATCGGTTGTTATGCTTGGTCATCCAGGCACCTTCCATGAACGGTGGCATGAAGTTATTGTCCTGATATTCGCCAAACCGTTCCCAACCGTGATCTTCACTGTGAAGCGAAATCGTTTCAACGGTTTGTCCGATGGGCTGAAGCGTTTTACGGTCAATTTCTCTTGCGAGCAGCGGATAAGTGTTGCTGGATCCATGATGAAGATACAGTCTTCCGTCATCATCCAGAAAATAGGCAGGATCCCAGGCGCCAGAACGGGAAGAGTCAATTGCTTCCGTCCATTCATCCTTGAACGGATTTGTACTCATCCAAATAGGAAATCCCTGTGTGTAAGTCGACCCGATGACAAACATGGTGTCGCCAGAAACCCAAACTGCCGGTGCACATAAGTCATCGTACACTTTGTGGTTTGGCTTCAGAAACTTTCGTGAAACAAACGTCCAGCTGCCCATATCCTTGCTGTACCAGTATCCCCACTGATTGGTTGAAAACAAAAAGAAATAATCTTTGTAAGTGACGATAACCGGATCAGCGGTTGAACGGTGCCGGCCTTCAAGTGTGAAATTGGGAATGGGTGTAAATCCGTAATCCAAATTGATGGGATTGCAGAACGTTTTCTGCTGGGCGGAAGCTGATGCAGAAAGCAGAATCAGCAGCAGACTGGTGGTTAGAAAGTGGTAAATTTTCATTGTCGTTCCGGAATGTTAGGGTTTTGATGGCGATTTTGGAACTGTCAAGTTCATATTTTTGCCCGAGAAATGCAATCTGATTATGGTTAATGGTTATGTGTCAAATGAAAGGTTCCCCCCTATTTAATTTATTTAAAGAATTTTTATTGCATAAAAATGCAGATTGATGAATAAGGTGTTTTTGTTTCTCTTTTTGCAGAAAAACTGAAAGTTGTTCAGAAAGCAGGTTCCACTCAACAAAGACATAATAATTTGAATATACTGGATCCAGTTGAATGAGTTCATTTAAAACTAAAATGGTACCAGGTTTGGAAGTTTCCTGACTAACCTGCCGAATGAAAATAACTTTTGGTGAAAAATCTGGTTTAACAATGGGGATCACCTTATAGTTGAGATACCAAAGTGAAGATTGATTGAAACGGTTCAGAGCCAAGTCAATTTCCTCAAAGTTATTAAAATGAGTTTTGTTCCAGAAAAACCGGCTGAATATTGAATTATTACCTTCGATTGAGGCTTGTGTAAATGGTTTTCTTGGGACAGCAAAGATGGGAACAACCCTGTTTTTAAGAAGGAAAAGCATCGATTCGGACAAATTACGTTTACCCGATGCGCTACCGATCATTGCCAGAGCATTATCCATTTTGATAAAATCAGGCTTTTCAAATTTTTGGAAGAACTTATCGGTTTGTTCAATAAAACAACGGGATGTTTGTGACTGAATTCTGGCAAAATATCTTAATCTGGGAGTCTGTTTGAAACTAAAACCAATAAAATTAACAGCAGCGGTTTGACCCGTGATGAACTTATGTCCGATAAAATCAGCTTCAAGTAACCGACCTCCAAGATCATGGTATAATAAATGTTCCGGATAACATAAATAGGCACTTGCTCCTTTTTGACGATAACGCCCTGGATGTGTCCGGCCAGCCTCTTTCAGTATTCTCCCAATTGTACGGAGGGATGGAGCCGATAAATCAGGAAAGGTTTGTTCAAATAATTGTTTTACTGCCGTGGCTCCGGTGAAATACTGATCCGGATCATCTGCCAATTGACTGTGGATTTTTAATATTTCTTCCCGCATGGGTTGTTGAACTTGTCTGGATTTGCCTTTTGGCCAACCACGGCCATCCGTGTTTATATCATTTGGGGTTGTCTCTGACCATTTCCGGACAAACTTAATACTTACACCCAATGATTTTGCGATGCTTTTCTTTGTTGAACCTGGCTGCAGGCTCAACATTCGGACTAAAGCCCGGTTTTCGTTTGATTTTTTTTGTTCATTTTGCTTTATAAGGAATTTTGTATAATTATTCAAACTTGCCATTTGGTTCTTACCCCTTTGGGGGGGAACCTTTCATTTGGCACACAACCGTTAAGGGTTAATGGTTAATGGTAAATTTTGTCATCCTGAATACTATGACTAAGTCAAGTATTTTGGGCAAATTTTGACACAAAGTTTTTATCAAAAGGAGTATTTGAATTCCAAACTGCGCAAGCAACTTTTAACAGTTTATTGGCGACATTGTTTTCAACA
>JAFLBE010000029.1 GCA_017303995.1 Bacteroidota bacterium
TGAAATTTCGGAACAGTTGAAAAAATCGCTCATATACAAAGAGGACAAGTACTTTTACCTTCACCCGGGATTTAATCCGGTTTCGATTGCAAGGGCTGGATTTAATAACCTGGTTTCAGGCAAAATCACGGCAGGTGCTTCAACCATCACCATGCAGGTTGTTCGGTTGCTCGAGCCAAGAAAGCGATCCTATTTAAGCAAATTCATCGAACTTTTTAGAGCATTTCAGCTTGAATTCCATTATTCTAAGGATGAAATCCTCCAGCTTTACCTGAATCTTGTTCCGTATGGCGGCAATATTGAAGGCGTCAAATCTGCTGCACTTCTCTACATGGAAAGAAACCCCGAGGCTTTGAGTCTTTCGCAGGTTGTAACACTTACCCTGATTCCAAATCGCCCCGGATATTTTACACCCGGGAAAGAAAATGACCGAATCAAAGCAGAACGGGATAAATGGCTGTTGAGGATGAAATCTGACCATCTTTTTCCTGACACAGAAATCGAAAGTGCGTTCGCCGAACCTCTCAATCTTTCCAGAAAAAGTCCGCCAAGGCTGGCACCTCATTTTTCCCAACGGATGCATTCCCTTTTTCCTGACAGTGCAAATCTGAAAACCGGTCTTCATCTTGAAACCCAGCAAAAAACGGAAGCCCTGTTAAAAAATCACGTCAGACGACTTTCTATGAGTGGAATCGATCAGGCCGCCGTAATGATAATTGAGAATCGAACCGGAAAAGTAGTTGCCTATGCCGGATCTGCAGATTTCAATAATAGTGAAGTTTCTGGTCAGGTTGATGGAATCCGTGCTGTGAGATCACCCGGTAGTACATTAAAACCATTTGCGTATGCGCTGGCTTCAGACAGAGGTTTGGTTACACCAAAAAGTATATTGCTGGATGTACCTACTGATTTCAATGGTTACACGCCCGAAAATTTTGACGAAGAATTCAACGGTCCGGTAACGATGGAAGATGCACTCGCCCAATCATTGAACCTCCCTGCTGTTACCCTGACGGAAGCACTTTCCCCGAGGATTTTCATTGAATTACTTGTTTCATCCGGATTTCGTCAAATCAAAGCTGATAGTTATAAACTCGGACTTTCAGTTGTTCTTGGTGGATGTGGCGTGCGGTTGGAAGAACTGGTTGCTGCCTATTCAATTTTTACCAGACAAGGCAGATATTTACCGCTGAAATGGATAAAGAGTGATACAACAAGCCAAACTATCCCAATAATTTCGCCAGAATCAGCCTACATGACCGGCAAAATTCTCACTTTGCTCACCCGGCCTGATTTTCCGCAGAATTATCAGAGTGGCATTCACTTACCCAAAATTGCCTGGAAAACCGGAACGTCATATGGTCGCCGTGATGGATGGAGTATTGGCTTTAACCACCGTTTTACCATTGGGGTTTGGGTTGGCAATTTTTCTGGCCAGGGTGTTCCTGAATTAACCGGGGCGGATATGGCGACACCGCTTCTTTTTGATGTTTTTAATTCAGTTGATTACAATTCTACAAATGAATGGTTTCCCCGACCAAAAGAACTTGAATTTCGTCTGGTTTGTGAAGAATCCGGACTTCCACCCGGACCTGATTGCACAAATCAAATCATGGATGATTTTCTCCCTTCAGTTTCCTCAAACCGGATTTGTTCACACCTGAAAAAGGTAAAAACCAATGAAACCGGTACCGTTTCTTATTGTACACGATGTGATCCGGGAAATGGAACCAAATGGATGGTTTTTCCTGACTTGCAGCCTGAACTTATTTCGTGGAACGAAAAAAATGGTATCCGTTTTGAAAAAATTCCTCCGCACAATCCTGCTTGCACCCGTATTTTTACTGAAAAAGGTCCGCTGATTGCATCCCCGTCAAATCAAACCGATTATTTTGTTGAAAAAGGTGAAAAGCAAAAAATTCAACTTCTGGCTCATGCAGAATCTGATGTAGCCCAGCTTTTCTGGTATGTGAATGATCGGCTTACCGCAACCACAAAGCCCGGAACTGCTGCCTGGATTGATGCATTACCAGGTAGTTATAATATTCAGTGTTCTGATGATAAAGGACGATCAAGTTCAATTCGTTTTCGTATCTCCTACCAATAGAATTTGTTTTTAATCACACATTCCGCTTAATTTTCGAAATATTTCTAATCCTCCTCTAATTATTTGTTGCAACATGTCTTATTTTTATTGGATATAAATAATAAGGTCATCACCCATGAAACAAATCGTCCTCGCTCTTTCCCTTCTCTCCCTTTCGCTTTTTATGTTTCAGTGCAAATCAGAAGTCGCTGGTCCCGAAGAAACAGCAACACCAATTGACACTTCCAAAACCTACCTTTATGATCCTGATGTAAAGAAAATTCTGAATGCAAATTGCGTTTCATGTCATGGCGCCACTTTTCCTAGCGGTGGGTTAAGTCTCACCTCTTTTAACGCAGTTTCAGCAGTCTCGGGAAAAATAAAGGACAGAATAAACCGTACCGATGGGTTGATGATGCCGCAGGGGGGGCCTCAATTGTCAGTTTCCGACAGGCAAATTATCGATGCCTGGATCGCCTCCGGAAAGAAGGAAAAATAATGAGAAAAGTTACTTTTCTTCTATTATTTACATTCCTAACCTCTTTTTGGTGCTTTGCCCAAACGTACACGATCAAAAATGGTTCAGCAAAGTTCACAACTTCCGCAGAAACGTTTGGTGTGGACTCACAGTTTGAAGGTGTTGGAAATGGGTTAAATGGGACGATTAATTTAACCGACAGTACTTTTAATTTCACCTTCGACCTGATTAAACTCCAAACCGGAATCAAACTCAGAGATAATCACATGCATGAAGATTATCTCGAAACGGAAACTTACCCGAAAGCCTCTTTTTCAGGAAAACTGAAAGCTACCGGCAAATTTGGTGAAGTTTTGGCAACAGGTGATTTTTCAATGCATGGGAACAAGAAAAAGGTGACAGCAACCGGTAGTTTACTTTCAAACCGCCTGAAAGCAACCTGGAAACTAAATTTGAAAGATTTTAAAATTGAGATACCCGAGAAATTTATGATTGGCAAAATCAGTGAGATTTTGAGTATGTCAGTTGATGCAGTTTTAATTGAGGAGAAACGATAATGACCAAGCTGCTTCCTTTATTTTTTCTGACTTTCTTTGTCATTTCAACTGGATTTAGCCAGGTTTATGTGGTAAAAGGTGGAATTGCAAAATTCACGACTTCTGCAGAAACATTTGGCATTGATTCCCAATTTGAAGGGGTGGGTCCGGGTTTGAACGGAACGATCGACCTTCGGGATAGTACTTTCCGGTTTACTTTTGAACTTAAAAAACTGAAAACCGGAATTAAACTTCGCGATACCCACATGCACGAAGATTATCTCGAAACTGATTACTATCCGTTGGCAACTTTCAATGGCAAAATCAAAACGAACAAAAGAGCAGGTTCTGTTATTGCCACTGGTGCTTTTACCATACATGGTGTTACCCAAACGGTTTCGGCTACCGGCTTTTTATCAGAAAACCGGTTAAAAGCCCGGTGGCTGATTAAATTAACAGATTTTGGTATTGAAGTGCCCGAAAAATTTATAATCAATAAAGTTAAAGACACATTGAGTATGTCAGTAGATGTTGAAATCAAGGAGAAATAATGACTTTTTTTATTGGACTGTTTTTACTTTTTGCAGGAATTGAAGATTCGACTTCAACCGAACCTACTCCCGTTTCCCGCACATTCAGAAGTACACAAATTATCAATCAGCGTTCAGTTGATCAGCTTTACGAAAAAACACTCGAATTCAGGATGGGTCACCGGTTTGGAGATTCTTATACCGGGTTGAAAGATTTGTTCGGAATTGATTTGGGAGCTTCTGTTTATTTTGGACTTGATTATGCCATTTCTGATGATTTTATGGGCGGATTTTCACGTCTCGGCGGAGCAGGTGCACTTAAAACCTATGAGATTCACACTCAGTACAAATTAATCAGTCAGAAAGTTGAGGATGGGAGTCCGGTTACCTTAAGTCTTTATGGTGAAGCTGATTTTGCTACTGCAAAAGGACAAGAACAAACTCACCTGATGCTGATGCCACTGATTGCCCGTAAATGGAGTAAAGAAATTTCAACTCAGATAAGTCCGTTTTACATTCAGCGCCTCGAAAACAAAGACAGCTATAATGGGGCACAACCCATTTATGGTGCCAACCTGGCTTTAAACTACGTGATTACAAAAAAGGTTGGTCTTATTCTCGAGTGGAGTCCTGTTTTCAACAGGGATGACATGAATGGCAATTCTCTGGTAAAATATAAGTACAATAGTATTTCTGCCGGTGTTAATCTTGAAATATCGGGACATACCTTTCAACTGGTTGCCTCAAATACTCAGCATATTTCAACAATTGGATCCTTACTTGGGACTAATGCAGATTATACAGGTCGCCACTTTTATCTTGGATTTAATATTACGAGGCTATATTCGTTTGAATCACAATATTGACCTGATTTTTTATTAAGAATTGCTTTTGATCTGAGATAAATACAATTTTATCTCAGATCAAAATAACAAGAGTTTATTTATTATTCTTGTTAAAATTCCCGATTCTAAACCAGGAGGATAATATGAAATCTTTATTCGCTGTCATTTTCGTAAGTCTGATTCCGATATTTTCAGTTATAGCTCAGGAAAGTAAAACTGATGCAAAGTTGGATACGCTGATCACCACTCAGAAAAAAATGGCAGACCAGCAAACCAAAATTTATGAAGAAGTGGCAAAGTATAAAGAACCACTTGAAGGACGGACTTTTGGAATTGAATTCAACCCGGCATATTTCCTTTCTGCAAATAACGAAAACAATACTGTAATAAGTGGTGGTTTTTCTCTTTTCGATGTTGATCGTAATGCGGAAATTGCTTTCCCCATTTTTTATGGGAAAATAAATGAAGATGGTGGAAATGATTATACTGAATTCTCTGTTGATGCTTCTTACCGTTATTTTTTAGGACAGCATCAGGATGGCTTTTATGTTTCAGGGACCTTGCGTTATGGGTACCTGAAAGGTGAGGAGGGAGAAGATTTCGTGATTGATTGGAACTGGAATACTCCTAAAGAACCAAAAATAGTAACCAATAAACGGGTAGGTGCCATGTTTGGTATTGGTTATCGTTATTTCTCGTATAAGAGGATTTACTGGGGCACCAGTATTTCTTACGGCTCCTATTTTTCAGATGGAAAGAGCATAAAAGGGGTGTTATTAGGAGACTCAAGAACCATTTTTGATTTTGAAATATTAAAGTTTGGTTTTGCCTTTTAACTTTAAAAAGTAAAAAAAAGCCCCGTTTATTTCAGAAAACTGAAATAAACGGGGCTTTTTTATTTTCAGGACTTTTATTCTTCAAGTGTAGAAATATCACCCACATCCTGCCCTAAAGCACGAGCCTTCAGAACTCTTCGCATGATTTTACCACTTCTGGTTTTGGGAAGGCTATCAACGAATTCAATATGTTCAGGTTTTGCAATTGGTCCCAATTCCCTGCTCACATGTTCCTTCAATTCTTCCTCGAGTGCTTTATTTCCTGTCATTCCTGCACGAAGAATTACATAACAATGAATGGCATTTCCTTTTATTTCATGTGGCAATCCTACCACAGCAGATTCAGAAACTGCATAATGTGTAATCAACGCACTTTCAATTTCGGCAGTGCCCAAACGGTAACCACTTACTTTAATGACGTCGTCAATCCGGCCAATAATCCAGTAATAACCATCTTTATCTTTTCTGGCAGCATCACCGGCTTTATACCAGCCTTGTTTTTCGTAATCTTTCCAGTAAGTTTCTTTAAACCGGTCAGGATCTCCCCAAATTGATCTTGCCATTCCCGGCCAGGGAGCCTGAAGTACCAGTTTACCTTCTTCACCATCTGCTACCTGATTGCCTTGCTCATCAACAATGGCAACTTCATGTCCGAAGAAAGGTTTTGTTGCAGAGCCTGGCTTCAATGCTGTGATTGGAAGGGGTGTAATCACAAATCCGCCTGTCTCAGTTTGCCACCAGGTATCCATGATAGGGCATTTACCACCACCAATAACGCGGTGATACCATTTCCATGCCTCAGGATTAATGGGTTCACCAACTGAACCGAGTAAACGAAGTGAAGTAAGATCATGGCGATTTGGCCAGGATTCACCAAACCGCATCAAGCCCCGGATTGCTGTAGGTGACGTGTAAAGAATCGTAATTCCGTATTTTTCTACCATACTCCACCACCGGTTCGGATACGGATGGTTTGGCGCACCTTCATACATCATAAGCGTTGCACCGTTGATCAGTGGTGAGTAGACCAGGTAACTATGACCTGTAATCCAACCAGGATCTGCAGCACACCACCAGCGATCCTCATCTTTGATATCAAAAACATATTTGTGAGTGGTCGAAGTATAAACCGCATAACCGCCGTGAGAATGCATAAGACCTTTCGGCTTCCCGGTGGTGCCAGACGTGTACAGAATAAACAATGGATCTTCGGCATCCATAACTTCAGTTTCACATTTCGGATTGGCAATCGGGAGGGCCATCAGATCATGATACCAGAAATCCCGGTCGCCTTGCATGTGAACTTCCTGAGCCGTACGTTTTACAACAATACAGACTTCAATTGTAGCAGACCGGCGCATTGCCTCGTTCGCAATCCCCTTTAAATCGGTAATATTTCCCCGTCGAAAGCCCCCATCTGCTGTTATGAGCGTTCGGCTCTTCGCATCTTCAATTCTGCCGGCCAGAGCTTCTGCACTAAATCCGCCATAAATAACCGAATGAATAGCACCAATTTTGGCACAGGCAAGCATTGCAATCGGGAGTTCAGGAATCTGGGGCATGTAAATGGTGACTACTTCACCTTTTCTAACCCCCATACTTTTAAGTACGTTTGCAAACTTCGATACTTCCCGGTTGAGGGCATGATAGGACATTGTTTTTACATCACCAGGTTCACCTTCCCAGATAATGGCCAGCTTATTTCTGCGCCAGTTTTTTAAGTGGCGATCAATGGCATTGGCAATAATGTTGAATTTACCACCCGTAAACCACTTGTAGAATGGCTTATTACTGTCATCAAGAACCTTGTCCCATTTTTTGAACCAGGTTAATTTCTTTGCCTCGTCAGCCCAGAATCCTTCTCGATTTTCGATTGAGCTTTTATATAGCTTGTCGTAATCTTTAACGATTGCCTGTTTCACAACCTCTTTTGAAGGGTGAATAAATTCTGCATCATAATCAACCTGGTGATGGTGTTTATCTTTCATCTCTGCCTCCAACAATTTAGCTACGAATTATACTGAAAATTATCCAAAGTAAACCAACAAGTGAAACAACAACCACGTAAAACACCAGCCATTGTACAATCTTTTGAAGGGAATAATTTTCTTCACGAATCTGATTTATTTCCTGCTGCAGCTCGTCATTACGATTGCTGATTTGTTCAAGAACCGTTTCAAGCCGGTGAATACGTTCATTCAGACTAGCTTCCTTATTTACTTCTGTTTTATTGGTAATGACCTTTTTAACTTTGGTAACAAGGGTTGGCCCGTGCTGAATAAGTAAACCGAGAACTGTACTCCAGGGGAATATCATAGTGTTTAAAATTTAAGAATTTTGAGTTTTAAGTTGTTAGCGGGATCGGATATCCGACAACCTGCGATCAGGGCATTTCGACTCCGCTCAGTGACCTGATTTTTTTATACTAGATTTGATCAACGGAACCCCAATACATGCTGGTGGTGGCTGAATATGCAATAAATCGGCAACTGTAGCAGCAACATCAACTACAAAAGCTGGCTCATTGTTTTCTTGTGCCGGAACATTCCATCCATAAAAAAGAATCGGAACATGGGTATCATATCTGAATGGTGACCCGTGAGTTGCCCCGATATCAGTTTTTCCTTCAAGAAAGTGGGGTCTCAACAAAAAGGCAACATCTCCAGATCTGGCAGGATTCCATCCGTTTAAAATCATGCTTTCCATATCTCTTTTGGCTGATTTACCATCCAGATTTTTTCTTAGCTGAATTTCACTAACCAAATCCATGTTTGTTCTAATCCAATACCCGGTTACATTCTGCAACTCTTCAAAGTTAATCTTGTTTTTATCAGCGACGGCATGATTCAAAAAAACCTGATTATTTGAAATATTGATAACCAAATCAGAAACCCCAAATTTATTTTTTAGAAAAACTGATAACGAATCAGCAATTGCTTTTCTGGAGTAATAACCGTGTGGAATTTGACTTTCTTCCAGGAAACCATGTGCCTCTCCAACGGCATGATCTGCAGTAAGGAATAAGAGATAATTCCCTTTTCCAACTTGTTTGTCAAGTATTGCAAGTAAACGTGCTAATTGTTTATCCAGACGAAGGTAAGTGTCCATCACCTCAACGGAATTGGGTCCGTAAGTATGACCAATATAATCAGGGGAGGAAAATGAAATAGCCAGAAAATCAGCATCCCGCTTTTTCCCGATATTTTCACCAGAAATCAGGGATTCGGCAAATTGAAGCAGAATTTCATTACCAAATGGTGTGGTTTTGATTTTGTCCAGTTTTTCGCTTTCTGTCAATCCGGAAAAATCATGAGGAAAACTGTGATCATTTTCTTTGAAAATATCGTATTCCCATGGTACTTCATCTTTGGTTTGAACCCGATAAAGGTCTGTATTTGCCAGTAAATCCCAGGATTTTGCCATCAGGGATTTTGCTACTTGTTTTGAATTAAAAGATTCTGCCCACTCAGGCTGTGTTTTCTGATAATAAGTGGAGGTTACAAAATTCCCCGATTTTCCATCATACCACCAAGCACCATTTGCCATAAATCCGCCGGGCAAAACAGATCCACGATCCTTTATTGAAACAGAAAAAACCCTGGAGTTTGGATTATCAATTTTAAATTGGTCAGTTATTGTTGGTGTTTTTAACCGGTGTGGCGAACTTTTGCCAGCATTCGTTGAACTGCCGACTGTTTCATAAGCCGGATCATCAACCACGTAAATTTCTTTGTCTTCTGTTCCTTCATACCAGTCATTTGAAATGATACCATGATAGTGAGGTGTTGTACCGGTATAAACGGTGGCGTGACCTGGTGCGGTATAAGTTGGGACATAGTTGAAGTGTGCATTGGTAAAATTAGAGCCCTCACGTTTTAATCTCGCGAATCCGTCGGTCCCATATCCCGCTGAAAAACGTTCAAGGTAGTCGTATCTCATCTGATCGACTACAATGCCAACAATTAATTTGGGTTTGGGTGCCTGAGCTGAGAGGAGTACGGGGAATAAAACCAGGGTGAGTAAAAGTAGACGGGACAAGATTATCCTCCATAGAAAAATGAAGAACAAATATATCAGATTCGGAGGAAGAAGAAAAACTTAAACGGAACGGACTTGGAAATTTGGGTTACAGATTTGAAACTAACTTTTGAAACAAATAAAAAAGGCGGTTAATGAATTCATTAACCGCCTTTTCAACCTTACAACAATAACTTACTCGTAAACAAAAAAGGAATTTGAAGTAGTCTGCTGACCACCAATTGATTTTGTCATGTCCTGATTCATATAAATACGATGGTTAACTCTGAAAATATTCACGCCGCCAACAGGTACTGCCGGAACTACAAATTTGTATAAAAGTTTATTCCCTGAATTCAGTGAAAATACTTTCCCGCTGGGAACCGGGTGACTGGCAACCACAGTTTTCCAGTTTTCAACTGTTTTTTGCTGAAGCTGATAGTCAACTTTTGAAGAATCTGTTCCATCAATTGAAATGTAAATGGCCTGATCCAAATCATTGACGATCGAAACCTTAACAGTATCACCAACTGTATATTCAGTTCTGTCAGTTTTTATTTCGGTGTTGTAATTGGGCACATCTGGGGAGTCACAGGAAAAAGCCAATCCGGCAAGTGCGAGAGTGGTAAGCCATTTGTTCATAAAAACTCCAGGGTTGGTTGTAAATTGTTTAGCCGGTTTTACGGGAGTGTTAAAAAAAAGTTTTATCAACTTTAAAACTGTACTTTTTTTTGTTCCGGATTGAATTATTCGTTGAAACTAAAGACATTTCAAGTGCGTTTAATTGCTGATTGATTTTCAAAAAACTTAAAGGAGCGCAACATGATTCTTACAACAACAAACACAATCGAAGGCAAAACCATAAAGGATTACAAAGGAATTGTGACCGGTGAGGCCATTATGGGTGCAAATGTTTTTAAAGATCTTTTTGCCAGCATTACTGACATTGTGGGTGGCAGAAGTCAGACTTATGAACGTGAACTTGCCAAGGCGAGAGAAATTGCATTACAGGAACTTGAAATGGCAGCAAGTCAGCGTGGTGCTAATGCAGTTGTTGGTATTGATCTGGATTATGAAGTCTTAGGCTCCGGCGGATCGATGCTGATGGTAACCGCAAGCGGAACTGCGGTCGTTACCAGTGACAAGTTATAAGTTATAAGTTACAAGTGGTAAGTGTTTTGTAGGGGCGACCGGCTGGTCGCCTTTCTTATTTCAGAAACACCATCCTCAATACTTTTCTGTTTTCCCCTGCTGACAACCGGTAAAAATACTGTCCGGATGCAGCCATTCTTCCCGAATCATCACTACCATCCCAGGAAAATGAATAATAATCTGCCAGTAAGGGTTGGTTAACCAAAGTTCTAACCCTCTGCCCCAGAATATTGAAAATTTCAAGGGAGACGTGCCTGCTTACCGGAAGCTGAAAATTAATCGTGGTTGAGTTATTGAACGGATTCGGATAATTCTGTAAAAGTAGAAATTGATCGGGTACACCAATTTCAATTAATAATGGAACTCCGTCTAAAATCCTTCCATTTAGATCAATTTGCCTGAGTCGATAGGTAATAATTCCCCGTTTTGCCTTAATATTATGCGTGAAATCATAGTTTTGGGTGGATTGTGTCGTTCCGGCACCTTTAACAAATCCAACTGAAATCCAGCTTGCCGAAGTATTTGAACTTTGTTCGCCAGTTGTTTCTGCATCTGTTTTAACCTGGATTTCAAAACCGGCATTGGCGGTTTCTGAACTCGTTTTCCAACTGAGTTGAACGGACTTACCATCCCAGAATCCAGAAAAATCAGAAATTTCAACGGGAAGTGTACCTCCTATCTGATTGAGCCAATCAGGAATTCCGTATAGAAAACTTTCAATTCCCATTTCAGAAACCTGGTTAAAACCGAATCCCAGAACAGCAACATTGGCTGGTCCATTAAAATAAATGCCAGCTACCGTATCAACTGAATTAAATCCGGCATATCTGGCTGCAACCATTGCACCATTTACCGGTTTCATTGCATCTGGCGACGGTGATGTAAGCGTAGAAACTGAACCTGGTGAAATTCCATCCCCTAAAATCTGATTAGTTTGATTCCCGCCATTTATATCATCTGAAACAGGTTTAACTCTGAGATAATTGTAAAGAAAAGAAGTATCAGGTGTGCTTCCTGATAAACCGTGTGAATAAACCACATTTTCACCAGCAAGAATAAGTGACCGTTCGTTTCCCTGGTCAATAAATTTTTTAATTCCTGTTCTTTGATTGGTGGAAAGAGCTCCTGGCTCATCCCAGAAAATTGTTTTCCAGTTTACCCAGGACGTATCACCGGCATTTCTGTCGAGGTTATCATAGACAAGGTTATTTGCGGTTAAAACTGAAGCAATTGAATCACGGGCGGCCTCATTTTTCCAACTGATCAGAATATTATTAAACTCTCTGATTGAAAACAATTTTGAAGATGCAAGTGACCGACCTCCCGAATTACTAACAATATGAAGTTCAAGTAAATAGGTACTGTCAACTTCACTGTTTGTGAGAGGTAAATCAGCAATCCAGTCAGCAAATAGTGAGGGGGTTGTTGCGTTTAATACTCCGGTTGTCAACACTGATCCTTGTTTCGAAATTTTCCATTCTGCACGTTCAATTTCAGAAACAATCCCTGAATTCTGATCAACCCAAATGGGTCTGGAAGATAATAATCCCCAATTTCCCTGATTGTCTGATGACCTTATCCGAAGCAAATGAAACCCGTTTTGCAAGCCAGATAAATCAAGAATAACATTTTTATCAATTATATTTACCGGTGAAACTGAAATGGGAATCCCCTTTCCCAAACCCGGATCATCCCCAAAGAAATACTCAATACCTGAGATTACTCCCAGATTATCGTTTTGTATTCCCTGTTTAATAAAACTTCTGTGAGTTGTAAAACTCCAGGAGTCTGAGCTGGTTTTTACACGGATTCCCAGATTATGAATACCATTCGGAATTCCGGATAAATCAACCAAAATTGAATCTGATAATCTTGAAGATTGAGAAACAGGAATCGTTTCACCCTGTCCTAAACCCGGATCAGAATCGAAAAAGAATTCTACAATTTCAATATGATCAGTTGAGTCACTGGTAATTATTTCAACCAGAAGGGGTTTCATAACCGGGATTCCCCACAATCCAAGTTCCGTTTTTGCACGAAAATATATGGCATGAAAGCCCGGACTGAGATTTTCAAGATTGACAGATAAATTCCGTGAAATAAGCGTATCGGAATCAACAGAAATTGAATGCCCAAGACCCTGCCCCGGGTCAGAATCAAAAAAGTATTCCAGTCCTGCAACATTTGCAGTAAACAGAGGACTTTGTTCAGCAAGTAAAAACCCTCTTGAATGATCTAAACTCCATCCGCCGGTTTCATCCTGATACCGAAAATAAATTCGATGGAAACCAGGAAATAACCCAGCCGGAACTGCAACAAGGAAACGATTACCAAGAGTATCGGCCGGAAAGGAAATGGTGGTTCCAAGGCCATAACCCGGATCAGAATCAAAAAAATATTCGAGTTTTTGGATTTTGTTTTTTACCAGTGGATTTTGACTCGAAAGAATAAAACTTTTTGATTGGGGTAAACCCCATCTGCCACTGTCATCCTGAGCCCGGAAAAATATCCGGTGAAATCCGTTTTCAAGTGAAAGGGTTTCTGCAGAAAATGAAAGATCAGCAGTAGAATCTGGAGAAATAGAAACTTGAATTCCTTTGCCCTGCCCCGGGTCAGTGTCAAAGTAATACTCAATCTGCAAAAGGTTCTGCGCAGAGACCAGAGCCGGAAAAATCAAAAGCAAAAGGAAACATCCCATTTTCATGGCTGACTCCTCTGAGGTTAATTTTACCGGTTTGATTTTGCTTTAATCCGGACAGGAAGTCCGTTTGTAGCTGAACCCGAAGCAGGAGCTTCGAGATAATAAATAGTAGGTAACGAGGGTATTCCGGAAATCACATAAGGATCCCATCCACCAAACGGTCCCACATCGGTGCCATCTGTTCCGTAATTGTCCCCGGCAGACCCATCTAAAAGTTGATAATATGCATCAGTGCCACCGGTTGAAACAAAAAGGGATGTATTCATGCCTGTATTTTGTTTATTTGAACCTGCCGGAAGCTGATTGGAATTGCAGAGATTATTTGTGATCAGATTATTTGCTCCGGAGTAAAACCCACCGGCCATAATATTGTTTGTTACCACACAGTAGTTGATACTCCAATAACCATGAGTCAGGTTATTGGAAATAGTTGCTGAAGATGTTGCCGGGCAACTGATCGAATAGCCGTATGAATTATCAACAATCTGAATAAAATTGTTTCTGATTTCAATATTTGTATTCTGACCCTGTAACTGCACAGCGTAACAAGTATTTCCGGTATAATCATTATGAATATAATTCTGAATGATAAATACATTCCCGGTTTCTGAACTAATCTGAATAGAAGCGGTGCCAGTTGTAAAGCCATAAACCCTGTTTCGTTTGAAAACAATATTACTTGCGTTTATAATTATTTGGCTTCTTGCACTCAAAAGTGTGGGATAATGGAAGTAAAGTCCGGTTATGAGTGAACCTTCAGAACCTGGATTCAGATCGGTGAGCCCGATCCGTGCTTCTGAAATATTCGCCTGAGTTTCCGGATTTTCAGCCAGGAAAAAACCGGGACCAAACAGATTCAGGCGTTTCGTCATGACGAGGGGTCCGTACGGAACCCCGGAACCCATGATATAAAGTGTATCACCGGCAGAAGCTGCATCATGTGCAGCCTGAACAGTAGTAAAGTCAGCAGAATTGCCGGGATTGCTGTCGACATGCCAGATCTTTCCGGATGCAGGTGCAGCTGAAAGACAGATAAAAATGAAACACAGGACAGATTTCATAATACCCTCCACCTCTTGATGGTGTTATATTATGACATTTTGCAATAAAATGAAATACTAATTATAGTAATTTAACTATTGTGTTCTGATTTGTGAGCGAAATCAAAATAGATATAAGTTATAAGTTACAAGTGGTAAGTTTTACGTGGTAGGTGGTAAGTGGTACGGGGAAAGTTTTAAGTTACAAGTTATAAGTTATAAGAAAAATCCCGGGGAACCAGTGGGTCGCCCGGGATTTTGTTCATTAATACTTCAATAAAATCCGCCAGGTGCCCGCCGGAAGTCTGACTTCCCTTTCGGTCCAGTCTTCCCATGGCTTTCCATTGACCAACACGGCTTTAAGATCTTTCGATAAAGGTGATTTAACAATCAGCCGGGTACCCGGTTTCAGATTTCCATCCACACGGATTTCAATTCCATTCGAAACTTTTTCTGCTTCCCAAGAGACATTTCCAAATAAGGAAAAAGCATTTTCAATCCCGATAGGAAAAGGAGAATTCAACCAGTCATCGGGAATTCCTGCTGCCAGAACCAGTTCTTTTTTACTTTCATTTTCAAATACAAACATCGACCTGAAAGCATGCAGATAATCTGACCCTATCCAGGTGTGAGGCATATCACCGATCCATCGGCCTTCACGTTCGTTCCGCCAGACAATTTCAGCCCATTGGTTCCAGGCCTGAGGTCGTTGATCTTTAAAGAGAAAATCAAAGGTTTTGAATGCCCGGTCTTTTTGTCCGAGCAGGATAAACGAATGGGTATTTCTGATTTCGTAGGGTGTGTAATCATTCCAGGTGGAAATTGGCAAAAGCCGTGAATCGACAAACTCACTATACCGGTCAAAGGTTGCCTGAAGTCCGGACGATTTCAGTTCGTCTTTTTCATCGCCGGGATATAAGGCAATTGAAGTTGATGTGGCATCGAAATCACCCAATTCTGCACAACCCGGAATATAAGCAATTCCCATTTCTGATTGGGTTTTTGCAATAGAAGCCAGAATATCTTTTCTGTAGTCAACTGATTCTGTTTTGTACTTTTCTGCAAGTGTTTTATCCCCCAAAACATCAGCCAGAAATGAAGCATCTTTCAGTCCCTTCAATGAGAAAAAATTATCCCAGTGTGAATGCACAGCTTTTGCAGAGTAACCTTCATGGGATATGGATTCAGGAACAAGTCCGAAATAGCGTGTGCCTTTATAGGCTGGTGTTTTACGCCCATTCCGCATGGTGATGATGAAATCGGCTGCGCGGACAAGTGTTGGCCAGTGTTTTTTAACAAACGCCGTGTCACCCGTATACTGGAAGTAATGTGCAAAAGCATAAAGCAATTCACCGTTGCTGTCATTTTCAGGAACGGCATCTGCTCCCCGCTGATCAACGACACACGGAACACGACCGGAAGGAAACACATTCGGAGTAAACCAATCCAGGAAAGCTTTTACTTCTTTCGGATTTCCGGTTTGAAGTAATCCCGCCGAGGTCATTGATCCATCTCTGATCCAGGACCGGAGATAACTTCTGGAACCTGGCTGGATTCGGGGTCCGTCACGATTGATAAAAATGTAGGCCAGATAACTTCTGAACGTATTCAGCATTTTTTCGCCTGCAGGCGGGACAAGAAAAGTTGTGCGGTTCAGTTTTTCTGACCAGGAGGAAACAAGTTTGGATTTCTGTTTTGAATAAAACTCAGACGGATTTGCAGCGCCTTCCCTGAATTCTTTTTCTTTTTCTGCTGACCAGGGAACGGAAACAATCACTTCCGTGGAATCACCGGGTTTTAGGGAAAACGGGTAATTCATTCCACCGGAGAGCAATCCCTCAGGATCTTTCATTTCTTTTTCTGACGGAAAGTTACCGGATTGCACCATACCGGCAATGTCAGCATCCCTGAATCGGGTAATTCCGGTTTGTGCAGGTTTTGAAACCGGAAGAATGGAAACAGAATCGTTCAGAATCCATTTTGAATTCTCCCATTTTCCCGAGTGAATTCGTGCCAGTCCACCTTCAACCAACCGGTTTACATTTTGCCAGGGCGGATTCACCTGAAATGGACGGAAGGCGACAACAAGTTCACCGTTTTGGATTTTCTTACTTGTATTGACCATGCGGTAACGGACCAGCTGACCGGTATTTCCGGCCGTTCCAACTGAGAGCAATTCCGTTTGGAGTTCAACCGGTTTACCGGTCCAGGTTACGGATGGAATCGGGAAATAGCCTTGTTCGAGGGACTGAACCGGCTTAACATCCGCCCAGGTGATCCGTTCTTTTCCGAGACGAAGAAAAGGCTCAAGGGACAGATTTTCCATACCGACTTCGAAGGCGCCGTCTTCGTTGAACAAAGCTTCACGCTGATCGCCATCAACCCCTGAAACCGTCCAGTAGGACATCTCACCGGTGAAGAAACGGGGATATTCTCCCCGTTTTGAGTCCTTTGCAAGGGCTGTAAACTGCTTATTGGCATCACCGGCAGCTTCAGAATCCGAAACCAGAATCTCATTCAGATCTACCATTTTGGGCGAATTCCATTTGATTCTGATAACGGATGGACGTGCATCCTGAAAAATAACTTCATCTTTTCCGCCATTTCCACGGGTTCTGGTAAAAACCTGAGAAAAGTGAATCCGGTCATCAGCCAGTTCAACCGAATAATCAGCCGGAAACTTTTTTCCCCAGAAAAGCTGGAGAGCACCTACACTGGTCGGGCGTTTAAACGTGAGCAAAATCTGTCCGGATGAAAGACTATTTCCAGTTTTGATTTGGCCATCACTAATTTTGGATGAACTGCTACCGTCAACCAGAAAGACATCTTCGTCACCAACCGGAATCACTTCTTTAAGTTCAGTTCCCTTTTCAAATTCTGCTTCAAGTTTGAGTCCGTCTGCAGAAACCGGATTCCAGCGAATAATTCGTCCGTCCCAAACACCCGTTTCATCTGAGAAAACCAACTTTTCTTTCTTTCCATTCAGCAGATAAACTTTCACCTTTTTCAGTGGTGAACCTGATTGGCGGATTTCAAGTCCGGCTACTTTTTGAATTTGCAGGAACTTCAGTGAAACTGATTTTTTCCCGGATTCGGTTATCAACCAGCCAGTCGCCAAACTTCCATCAGTTAATGACTTTCCGGTTTCAGAATCCAGCTCTTTGCCGGAAACGACCGATTTAAAATCAGTTTTGGCGTAGCCCAGATTGGTTAGTTTGAGATCAGAAATCAGGAGATCACCTTTCCCGCCTTCAAGACTTGTCATCACAATTTCTATCCGGCTCAACCGTTTTAATTCGGCAACAGCTTTGGGTCCCCAGGCGTATGAAACATCTTTTGATTTGACGGAAAGGGTTTTAGGTTCTGAGGAAACTTTGAATCCGGTAAACGGCCGCCACCAGGTGTTACCAAATTCATCAATCAGTTTAAACTCGATGGTGTTGGTAACCGGCGTTCCGGAAAGAGAAAATGTCAGTTCATAATCGGATGGAAGTTCAAGATCGAAAGGCTTTGAAGTGAAGGCGTAACCTTTGGCTTTTGATAAATCGTAGGATAAAACCAGTGATTGACTTCCCCGTGAAAGGGAAGCTGTGACGCCATCAGATTGACCTGAAACCCATCCCGAAATTTCGGAAAAATCATCCAGAATACGGGTCTCACCGAAGCCTGGAGGTTGGGTTTGTGCATGCAAAAATAAAGGAAGAAAAAGGAAGGATAGTTTTAAGTAGGATTTCATATCATATTAAGGGTTAAGTGGTTAGGAATAATGCATAAATATGCAGAGGAAGTTATAAGTTACAAGTTATATGAGTTATAAGTTATAAGTGGAAAGTGATTATGAAAATCCTAGGTCACTGAGTCCCGAGAATCGGGACCCGTTGTTCATCTTGTCACTTATAACTTATAACTCTTGTAACTATTCCTTCACGCCGCCCATCATGATGCCCTGGATGTAATATTTCTGAAGGACGATGAAGAGAATAATAATCGGCAGAACGGTCATGACCGAACCAGCCATCATGAGTTCGGTGTCCTGCACATGTTCGCCCATCAGGTTCGCAAGAGCAATGGGCAGGGTGTACATTTCCTGATCATTCAAAACAATTAACGGCCAAAGGAAATCATTCCAGGTTCCCATAAAAGTGAAAATGGCGAGTGTAATCAGAATCGGTTTACATAGAGGAAGAATCACTTTCCAGTAAACCTGAAAGTCGGTGGCGCCATCCATTCTGGCGGCTTCGATCAAACTGTCGGGAATGGACAGTGCGTATTGGCGGATCAGGAAAATGCCAAAAATAGAAGCCATTCCCGGTATCAGAATCGCCCAGTAAGTATTGATGAGTCCCATTTCCTTCAGCATCAGAAAAACTGGAAGCATCGTCACCTGACCGGGAATTACAAGAGCCGCCATCAGAACTTTGAAAAGTCCTTCTTTTCCTCTGAACTTCAATTTGGCAAAAGCATAGCCGGCCATGGAATTCACCAAAAGCGAAATCAGAGTTGCAGCACCTGAAATCAAAACCGAATTCAGAAAATACCGGGCAAGATTCAAACGGTCGAATAACGTGCGGTAATGTTCAATGGTAAAGTGTTCAGGCCAGAATCTTGGCGGAAATTGTCCGGTTTCACCTGCCGTCATGAAAGAGGCAGACAACATCCAGAGAAACGGAATCAGACAAATCATGGCTACAATTGAAAGACCGATATGATGGAGAGTTTTTTTCATTTCAGTGACTCCCCTCTTTTTGCAACCGAAGTTGAATTGCGGTGGCGATAAAAATGATGATGAAAAGAACGAAGGCGATGGCCGCCGAAAATCCCATATTCCACCAGCGGAAACCTTCCTGATACATATAAAGCACAATACTCAGGGTTTCGTTGAGCGGACCACCCTGCGTCATAACATAAGGTTCTGCGAAAAACTGGAAATAACCGATAATCGTCATCAGGGTGATAAAAACGGTGGTCGGCGCCAGCATCGGCAAGGTGATGTACCTGAACTGCTGCCACGGATTGGCGCCTTCAAGCATGGCAGATTCGTACAAATCTTTCGGGATGTTTTGAAGTCCGGCAATGAAAATGATCATGTTGTAACCGAAATTTTTCCAGACTGCCATGATAATCAGGGATGGCATTGCCCAGAACGGATCACCAAGCCAATCTACCGGACTGATATCGAGGAAACTGAGTCCGTAATTGAGCAAACCGAACTTGGGATGGTAAATGTACCGCCAGATCACAGCCACTGCCACAAGGGTCGTTACGACCGGCAGGAAGTACACGACCCGGAACATGCTTCTGAGTTTGGTGAGCGGACTGTTGAGCATCATAGCCGCCATCAGGGAAACTGCAATCGACAGCGGCCCCCCAACCAACACAAAATAAAATGTATTTTTCAGTGCCTGCCAGAACACAGGATTTTCCATCAGTTTCTGATAATTTGCGAATCCTACAAATCTGGCAAAATCCCAGTTTCCGAGGGAATAAATATCAAAATCGGTGAAACTCATAAAAAAGGCTGCAATCACCGGAATGAAAAAGAAAACCCCGATTGCTCCGAGAGCAGGACCAAGAAAGAGAAAAACCGAACCCCAGTGAGTTGAACTCCGTATGGCACTCATGGTTTTACCTTTCCGATTTTTTCGAGATACCAGCGACGTTTTTCAAGGATAATGTTCACCGATTCATCAAGCTGCTTCAGCGTTTGGTCAATCGTGAGTTTACGGGCTGTGGCAAGTTCAGCAAAAGTCTGAATCCGGGAAAAGGCAATTTGCTCCCATTCGGGGATTTTAGGCGTAGACTTCACATGATCAAGTTGCTGTCTGAAAGCGGCGAGGTACGGATCCGCCAGAAAAACAGAATCCTGCCAGGCTTCTTTAACAGCTGGCAAATCACCTGAAACATTGAAAAACTTAAGTTGAGTAGACTTCCGGGAAAGAAATTCAACAAACTTCCAGGTGAGCTCCGGATTTTTGGAATTTCTGAACATGACCAGCGATGATCCGCCTGCCAGAGAATAACCCGGGTATTGGTTATCAGGACCAGGTAAAGGTGCCGTCATCCATTCGGACTGAAGATGGGCGGGCAGTCGTTTTTTAAATTCGGGAATATTCCAGGGACCTGACATGTAGATCGAGAAAAAGCCCTGTTCGATGGCCTGATAGACGTTTGTGACTTCGGTAAACCGTGGCGGAGCAAGGGAATCGTAAAGAAAACTCATCAAATAGGTAAACGACCGGCGGAATTCAGGATCGGAGAACGCCCCACGGGTATCAGAATCTTTCAGAATTGGTGAACCGGCTTGCAGTCCGAAAGTAACAAAGTGCGACCATTCGTTTGCGGGCAGATAAATGGCATAATTTTTCGAGTTGCCGGGAAGTTTTTTGATTTTTTCACAAAGGTCACGAAGTTCATCCCAGGTTTTTGGCGGATGATCGTAACCTGCTTTTCTGAAAACATCTTTTCGGTAAAACATCACCCGGGTATCAACATACCAGGGAATTCCGTACAGGTTTTTATCAAGGACGTTGGTTTCCCATACCCCTTCAAAAAACTTCGATTGAGTTGCACTTTCAGATTGATTCGCAAGGGAATCCAGATTTTTCAAAGCACCCAAAGCAACAAATTCGGGAATCCAGGTATTGCCAAGCTGGGTGAGATCGGGTTCAGTTCCCGAAGCCACAGCCGTAACCAGTTTTTCATGAGCTGCCGTCCAGGGAATCATCTGAACTGAAACGGTTACGCCGGGGTTTTCTTTTTCAAATTCGGGAATAACCAGTTTGACCTTCTCCCCTTCTGCACCCATCGCCCAAAAGCGGATTTCATTTGGCTGAGATTTTTTCTGACATCCTGAAAATGCCAGAAAGAAAGCGAGTGCAAAACCGAGAGTTGTTTTCATTTATTTTTGAAAAATTACTTTTTGGGTTTGAATTCCGGTTCCTGTCTGGAAACGGATAAAATAAATTCCGGATGAAACAGGTTTTCCTGATTGGTTATTTCCATCCCAATTGACGAGTCCTTCATTTCCTGATTCTGAAACCACACCTAAAGTTCTCACTGTCTGGCCCAGCAGGTTAATGATATCAACCTGGACTTTTGAACCGGAGGGTGCATGAAACGGAACAGAAACGGAGCCGTTGAACGGGTTTGGATAAGCAGGATCCATTAAAAAAGTCATTTCATCACGGTGATCATCCATCACATCTGTCGGCACCATTCCGATTGCAGTCAGCATGGGCTGAATTTCAGGGTTTTTCATGAACAGATTCCAGAGAAGCTGGGTGCGGTAATTTTCAATCATGACCAGAATCGGACCCTGATCGATTGCCAGATAACTGGTAGCAAACCATTTTTGGGTGGGATTGAACGCATCGTAAAATCCGTACTGACCCCAGACTGAATCCTGATAGGTTGAATAAAAGTGTTTGATTGCCTTTATCGATTGGGATGGTGTGTACGGAGTTGATGACAATGCTGCAGTGGGTGAAATGGTACCATTGTCATTATTGGGTTCATGAACACGGTAACCTGTCGGATCATCGCTGGCAGTCAAACCCCAGCTATTTATTGAATATCCTTTGAACTTTTTGGGGTTAGCCGCACTGTACAAATTGTGAATCATCGAAACATTACGGTTGTTGGTAAAATAGTTGGTGTATGCATCCTTCCTGTCCCGGGGATCAAAACCAAGAAACGAATAATGGGCAAAGAAAAGCGGACCGCCATAATCCCACCCAACATCAATTTTGTAACCATAAAACGTTTTTCCGTTTTTATAATAACTGGCTGAAGCCCAGCCTTTTGTGTAGGAATCTGCAGGAATCGGATGAGTAGGTGATGCAATGGCGAGCAAATAAGTGATCATGGTTTCATTCCAGCCTTTCAACTGAAAGTTCATATCCCAGCCATAATTGGGTGACCAATGCCAGTAAAGCACTTTTCCACCAGCATAACGAAGGTACCAATCCCACTCAACACCCTTCCATAACACATCAATCAGTGCCCGGCTGAGCACTTCATCAGTGGAGGTTCCGTTGAAATATTGTTTTACAGTAAGCAAACCCTGAATCATGAAAGCCGTTTCGACCAAATCCCCACCATTATCTTTGGTTCCGAAAGGAATCACTTCACCCGTTGATCCGTTAATCCAGTGTGGCCAGGCACCATGAAATTTATTGGCACCGTATAAAAATTGAGCGATCTTTTTTACTCTTGCTGCACCTTCGGCCCGGGTGATCCATCCCCGTTCAACAGCAACCGGGATTGTCATAATGCCAAAGCCACTGCCGCCAGTTGTTACTGTGTTCCCAGAATTGTACCGTTCTCTTGCCATTCCTGAAGCGGGGTGAGCATAATCCCAAAAATAGCGGAAAGTGGCTTTCTGAACCATATCCAAATATTCATCGTCAGTCATCACTTTGAAGGACAGCTGCACAGAATCCGACAAAACTGATTCATTTCCACCGCCATCAATACCTTTGAGTGCATACCAGGCAGTTTCAACACTTTCAGGTGTTTTCCAGTAATGAAGGAAAAGGGATCCATAATTCAGTTTTGTAACTTTTTCCCAGGCGCCTGTTGATTTTCTGTATAAATTATAACCTGAATAAGTTTGATTCACTGAAATATTAAATTCAAGATGGCGTTCATACCCGTTTGCTTTGATCAGTTTTGGGGGATTTACAACAGCGTTAGAATTCGTTGCTCCGGCGGTAATCAGACATACAAGAATTCCGGATAGAAAGGTATATTTTTTAATGAGGTTCATTTTGATAAATCCAATTTTGACTGCGAAAAACGAAAAAAAGCGAAGACTGGGTTATTCCCTGTCTTCAGTAAACCCGATGGCTTTTAACATCGGTTCGATTTCAGGATTTGCCATGAATAATTTCCATGGCAATTGAGTTCTGTAATTTTCAATCATGACAATAATCGGACCTTGATCGATACAAATTACACTTTTTGCAAACCAGTTTTCTGTCGGATTAAAGGCATCACGAAAACCAAATTCACCAAAAAGAGAATCCCGGTAAGTGTGGTAAAAATATTTCAGGGTTGGTAAAGACAATTCAGGAACATAAGGCATCGACGATAAAGCTGCGGTTGGTGAAATTGTTCCGTTATCTTCACGGAAGGGTTCCTGAGCCCCGTAACCCCACGGATTATCACTGGCTGTCAACCCCCAGCACTCAGCATTATAGCCTTTAAATCCTTTCGGGTTTTCAACTGCATACTTTTGCTGGATCAGTGCCACATTCCGGTTATTCTTGAAATAATTGGTTAAACCATCCCGTTTGTTTCTGGGATCAAACCCCAGAAAAGAATAGTGGGTAAAGAATAAGGGTCCACCATAGTCCCAACCAACTTCAAGCTTGATGTCATAAAAGGATTTTCCGTTCAAATGTTTTCCAGATTGCCACCCTTTAGACCAACAATCAGCAGGAATGCCATGAGTTGGCGATGCAATGGCCAGCAGATAAGTGATCATGACTTCATTCCAGTTAACCAGCGGGAAATTCATATCCCAGCCATATTCCGGTGACCAATGCCAGTATAAAACTTTACTTTCAGGATAGCGAAGAAACCAATCCCACTCAACAGATTCCCACAATTCAGTAATCTTGTTTCTAAGATAAATCTCGTCAGGGACATCATTGGTAAAGTATTGTCTGACAGTGAGTAAACCCTGTATAAGATAAGCCGTTTCAACCAGATCGGCACCGTTATCTTTTTTACTGAATGGGTAGGCTTTCCCCGTTTTTCCGTTCAGCCAGTGGCTCCAGGCGCCGTGAAATCGTTCTGCCTTTGCGAGAAAGTCTACCATTTTTCTGATATGGTCAATTGCCTGCTGTCGGGTAATCCATCCGCGTTCAACGGCAACAGGAAAAGCCAACAAACCCATGCCTGTTCCGCCGGATGATACGATATCAGGAAAATCAACGGGGATCCGTTCAAGAGTAAGGCCCGAAACCGGATGGGAAGCATCATAAAAAAACCGGAATGCAGCTTCCTGCGTCATATCGAGATAATCATTATCCGTCATGGATCTGAATGCCAACGAAACAGAATCTGACAAGGCAGATTCAATTCCCTTTTCATTCACTGCTTTAACAGCAAAAAGTCCTGAAGTGTTACTGTTCTTTTCTTTCCAAAACCGGGCTGAACCTGGAGTTTTTGATGGTTGTCCGGCTTTGATCCAGCCAGTTTCAGTTTTCTGATAAAATTGAAGGGATTCAACAGCCGGATCATCAGATTTCACCCTGACTTCAAGATGTTCTGAATAACCTTTAGCAGATAAGACAATGGGTTTGGAGGGAGGCTGAGTTGCACAGGAAAGAAGTGAAATTCCAGCCAAAAGAAAAAGGCAAAATCTGGTTTTCATACTTTTTCCCCAATTTTAATTTCAGACCGAAATTCAGAAAGAATACCTTTTTCACCCGCCAGGGTTACGATCAAACGTTGCTCATTCATCAGGTTTTCAGTAATGAAAAACTTGATGTCTTCAAAGGGAATATGAATCAGACTATCTGCAGAAAGTGAAAATGGACCCAATTTTCCAACTTCACTTTTCCCCACTGAAACTGTCACGGTGACCGCTCCGGCATCCTTCCACAAATCATTGATCAGCCAGATTTCCAGATTCAGCCGTGCTGCAGGAAGGTAAGACGTCTGACGAAGAAAAACAGAACAGTGAACAGGTTCAAAAGCTTTCTTGAGGGAATAAAATCCGGATTTACGCTTGCCATAATAATCCACAATTGACCAGGTTATAGATGGCCAGCAATCCTGAAACATAAACTGGAAGACACCGGTGATCGAGTTAAACCGTTTTCGCCTGTACCATTCAGTTGCCGTTTCAAGCACTTTCGATTGATACTTTTGTGAATTGGCTGCAAACTGATTGATCGATTTTCCTTTTTCAATACCGGCAATATTAAAAGTCTGATCATACTGAAAATCATGATATTCCCAGGTTGCCCAATCAGGAGGCCATAATTTGTTTGCCGGAATAAATTTTGATAGAGAATCAGGTTCTGGTAATGCCTGGGCGCCAAACTCAGTCACCATCGGACCCATTGGCGTTCCTGCATAATGCTCCGGGTTTCCCCAATACCAGCCGTCGTAGGGATGTTCTTCGTAATTAGAAGCCATTCTGACTATCCGGGTTGAATCTTCGGATAAAACAGCCCTGACCAGAAACGGATCAACTGTTTTTATCTGTTCGCCGGGTTCATTGTGACAGCACCAGAATGCAATTGAGGCATGATTTTTCAGAAGACGAACCATGTCTTTGATCTGTGAAACGGCATTTGAAATAAATTCCGGGGCATCAGAATACGTCCATTGAAGGGGGAAATCCTGCCAGACAAGTAAACCCTTCTGATCACAGGTTTTGTAAAATTCTGGACGGTTTACATGCGCATGAACCCTTACTATATTGATATTAGCTTCAACCATCAGGCTTATCATTGCTTCCAGTCGCTCATTTGATAACGTGCTGAGCAATTGGTCGGGAATGACATTGGTACCACGAAGAAACAACCTTTTTCCATTCAGAAAAAATTGTTTCTTGTCATCTGTCGAAACCGTTTTAATTCCGAAAGTAACTCTGGTTTCACCACATAAATCACAGGTAATCGCAGCGGTGTACAAAGGTTGACTTCCCGTATCCCAGGAATGCCAGAGTTTTGGTTTTTTAAGAAAAAAGGTATAACAGAAAGATCCCTGACCAGGGTTCAATTGTACCTGAACTTTTTCATGGGTAACTGATCCGTTCGGATGAGTCAGTGCAAGATTAAAAAAAACAGACTTTGGAAGTGTAAATCCGTTCTGATAATAAACCTGAACATTAATTACGGCAGAAGTATGTTCAGTGTTAAGTTCGCTCGAAACCGCCATACGCTCAATCCAAAGGGGTAAACCAGTATGCAGACTGACACTGTTCCAAATCCCGCCGGTATTCATATCCTGACCAAATTCAGGACTGTTTGCGCCAGGCCGGCAATCGTGATGACCAAAAATCCCCTTAATCAGAGTTTTTTTCCAGGGCCAAACCGGACCTGCTTCTTCCTTCGGACTTGTTACCTTTATAATAAGATCATGTTCGGCTTGCAAATACAAAAAGTCAGGGATTCTGAAGGTAAAGGGCTGAAAATATCCTTCATGATGTCCCAGATACTCACCATTCAGCCAGACATCGGCAAAATAGTCGACACCTTTAAATTCGAGAAGGCTAAATGAAGATAAAATCTGATGGAAACGGGTACAAAACCAGACAGTTCCTGAAAAATCGGGAAGGCCGTTATTGTGCCAGTTTGAAGGCACAGGCATTGCACCGGTTAACTGTCCGAAAAGAAATGACTCTCTGACCTTGTTCACTGAAAGTTCAGAGTTTGGGTCAGCTTGAAATTGCCAGGATCCGTTCAAACTACTGATCATACCCAAAAAGATAACCTTTCATTCAATGTACAAGTTGTTGAATGGGCGGAAGTTCCCAATCCGGATTTATTCTTTTTGCCTGAATTTTGAAAAAGTGGATTTTGAGGGTTTTGCGTGGCAACCAGCCAAAACAGCAGGATGACAACAATGATAAGAAAAACCGTAAAAATGCGGTTCACTCTATCCATTTTATACCTCGGTGTTTCAGACATAATTTTAATCAGTTATAAGTTACATGAATTTACAAGATATATGGAGTTACAAGTTACAAGGAGTTATAAGTTACAAGATCATATTAATATTATACTTATAACTTTTAACTTGTAACTTATAACTTAATTTCACCCCATCACAACATCAACTGTCACTTCTTTTCCTGCCGTTACCGGAATAACATTTCCGGCAATTGCTTTCCCGTTTACGGTCATAGAAGTTACCCCGGTTGAAACACCTGACGGGTTGCTGATTTTGATGTGATAAGTTGTTCCGCGGTAAAGGCGTTTCACTGAATATCCTGGCCAGGATTTTGGAATACAAGGATCGACAATCAACCCGGCTTCATTGGTTCTGACTCCCAAAATCCAGTCAACCGTTACTTTTGCAAGCCAGGCAGCAGAACCGGTGTACCAGGTCCATCCGGCACGACCGTAAAGCGCAGAAGTCGGACCTTCAACATTTCCCGGAGTCACGTAAGGTTCAGCAGAATATTTATCTGGGTCTTCAGTTCCCTTCACAATGGGGCACAATTTTCTGAACACATCATGAGCAGCATCAGCATCCCGGTTCAGAGCAAAAGCCCAGATTGACCAGGTGGCTGCATGCATATAAACCCCACCATTTTCACGTCGGCCAGCAGCGTAACGAGTCAGGTAACCAATGTACTTATCCGGTTTACTGTATCCCGGATGGAGCAATAATGGACCATTTTCATAAATCAGGTGTTTTTTGACTGCAGCAAGAGCCAGTTTTTGTTTATCAGGATCTGCAATCCCAGACATCACTGACCAGGTTTGTGCATTCAGGAAAATCTTTCCTTCTTCATTTTCACTGCTTCCAAATTTTTCACCGGAATCTTTGGTTCCACGGAAATAATACTCACCATCCCAGGCGTGAAGGTCAAATGCTTTTTTTAATTCAACGGCTTTTGTTTCCAGTTTGGATGCAAAGGCAGTTTCTCCCCTTTTCCGGGCAACAGGTGCAAACCGGGTCAAAATGAAATAGAAAAATTCAGCCATCCAAACCGATTCACCTTTCATATCAAGGCCAACTGCTGAAAGTCCGTCATTCCAGTCACCGGCTCCGATTAAGGGCAATCCACGGTCACTGAACCGGGTAAATACTTTTTCAATTGCTCTTACCGAATGCTGATAAAGTCCTTCTTCAAGCTGGGCGTTGTCATAGTAAGGTTCTTTACTGTCTAGAGCCGAGTCATCGCCGGTTTCCCACAAATAATGAACAAGAACGAATGGCAACCAGAGCAAATCATCAACCATTTTGGTCGGAAGTCCGGTTTCTGAAATCGGATGCCACCAATGGAGTACAGTTCCGTCTTCAAACTGATGCCGGGCATGCAATTTCATTTGCTTCAAAGTCAGTTCAGGTTTGATGGTAAGATAAGTCAAACTATCCTGAAGCTGATCACGGAACCCGAACGCACCTGACTGCTGATAATAGGCGGTTCTTGCCCACAATCTTCCGGCAATTGCCTGATAACGTACCCATTTATTGGTAAACAGATTCATTTCCTTGTCAGGGGTTTCGATTTCGAGAGTTCCAAGATAATCCGCCCAGAACTTCTTCACTACGTTCAAAGCAGCATCAATTTTGGTTCCTGAATTATACTTCCCAATCAAAGCTGCAATCTGTTCTTTTTTCTCCTGGATGCCGGCGAGATACTGAAACCGGGTACTTTCTCCGCCATTGATCGTCAGGTCAGATTTGAGTGTGGCTACCGGATCATACCAGATTCCGGATGTGCCCGTCAAAACGCCTGTTGCAACTCCTTCCGGATTCATCAAATCGCCATAATTGCCAAGAAAATTCTCTTTATCACATTCAAATGAAGTGACTGAAGCTGTTGTAACCAGGAATCCTTTGTAGGGATATTCGATATTCCAGTGACCACGGTCGCCAAGTGGAATTTCCCAGATTCTTTTTCCGGCAACAAGTCCGTTTAAATTGGGATCAAACTCGGTTTCGATAAAACATTTGTGGAATTCACGGTGGTGATCGGCGGATGACCCGAGACACCATTCAAAATAAGTGTAAACAGAAAGACTGGCGGGTTTGGCATTCGTATTGGTGAGTTTCAAATCCCAGATTTCGACATTGTCGCCGATGGGAATTAAAATCGTCAGTTCTGCCTGGATTCCCTGAAATTCTGAAATGAATTTTGCGTATCCGAACCCAAACCGGACTTCATATTTATCGGGATTTTGCTTTACCGGTTGCCAGGTTGGTGACCAGACAATTCCGGTATCATTATTTTTGATGTAAAGATATTTTCCCCAGTTATCCTGAACCATATCCTGATGCCACCGGTTCAACCTGTTAAACTCAGAGTGGGTCAGAAAACTGAATCCGCCACCGGTTTGGGAGATGACAAGTCCGTACTCACCATTCGAAATAACATTGGTCCACGGCTTTGGGGTTTTCCATTGGTTGATGACAAATTCATTTCCATCATCAGTAAAAGTACCGTATTTGGTTTCAAATTGCATTGAGATCCTCTTAAGATTAGCTGGATTGGCCTAAAACCATACCAGTTGAAATAGTAACTAAGCGTGAAGCAATGTGAGATTCGCTGTTCATTCGATCAAGTAAAAGTGTGGCTGCGGTTTTACCGACTTCAGCAATCGGAACGCCAACAGTCATCAGTCTGGGTGATAAAAAACGGGAAACAAAAATATCATCAAATCCTGCAACGGCAACGTCTTCCGGGATGGACAGACCAAAAGAATCTGCACCTTCGTAACACCCGATTGCCATCATATCATTGGCAGCAAAAATGGCTTCCGGTTTTTGAATCAGTGACATCAATCTTCTGAAGGCTGCCTCACCACTTGGAATTGTAAAAGCACCATCAACAATCCAATGCGGATTCACTGTTAACCCATGATCCTGGTGAGCCTGAAGGTAGCCTTGCTTTCTTTGAACTGCATCTGAATTTTCAGGCGGACCCGCAATGTGGGCAATTTTGGTATATCCTTTTTTATTGATCAAATGACTGACCAGGGAATACGCTCCCTGATAATTGTCGATGGCAATCACATCCGTTTCTTTCAGTTCAGGATTTTCGCCAATGACCACAACCGGAATTCCTGACTCGCTCAATCCCTTTTTAATTGCTGGGGAGAGGTTAGTCGTCAACAAAATCAAACCATCAACCATTCTGCGGTGGGTAAAGGCTGCCAGCGTTTCGAGTAAGGAACCTTCACGACTATGAGTGCTTGCTACCAGAGTAAAATAACCGCCGGAATGTGCAACTGACTCAACACCCTTGATGACTTCAGTAAAAAACTCATCAACGATATCGGGCATAATAAGTCCGATAATATTCGATTTTCTTCTTACAAAATTTCTGGCGAGAATGTTCGGGCGGTAATTAAACTCTCTTGCAATTGAGACAACCAGTGCCTTTGTACTGGCCTTTACACGTTTGTCATTATTCAATGCCCGGCTAACCGTTGCAATGGAGACATCAGCCCGTTCTGCGATTTCTTTTATTGTATAATCCATGATTTCCTAAAATGTAAACGTTTACATTTATTGTAAAGGTAAAAGGTAAATACCCATCATACAAGAGCAATATAGCAAATAATGGCGTTGGAACCGCTTTACATAAATATCATTTAATCCGATGAGTTGAATCGATATAAACATACCCTCTCCTAACCCGTGATCTGTGATAGGTAACCCGTTACCGTAATCCGTGACCCGTTACCCGTGAATTTTCTGTATCTTTGCAGATGGAACTGACTTTCTAATAGTTCAGTCAGAACCCGGCGTTTACCTTTTACTTTGAAACCAATCCCCTTTCACTTTGTTTTTAAGTAAATATCTATTTTATAAGAGGATATATGAAGTTTATTTTGTTTTTGTTTGTTGCCATTTCTTTGGGCATTTTTTCAGGGTGTTCAACCTTTAGTGAACTTTCACCACGCCCACCGGTTTCTCCCGCCGAAGGCAATTACACCGAACTCAAGAAAAAAACGGATAGTTTTGAGCTAAGTAAAAAGGATAAGTATTTCATCAAATTTCCTGGAAGTACACAGGATAATATGGTTCTGACATTGAAATCAGACCAATTTTCATCGGTAAGAAGTTATTTGACCTCAAAATTTGATGATGGCAAAGGTGAGATCATTAAAACACCCGAACTGATGTCTAACCTGACCGGACAAAAAGTATGGAAGCTGGAAAAAACCGAAAAACCTGCTTTCTGGGTAATTGACAGTGTTTACTCAGACTTTAAACTTAACATTCAATACCGGTACCTTCCTGAATGGCGGTTCAGATATGAAAACCGGTTCGATGTTTTAAAGTCAGATTATGTTTCAAGCAAAGTAAACCGGTTTTATCTTGATTCACTCGGACTTAAAGCCAATTTTAATGGCTTTGATTTTGTCAAAGAACTTAGTTTACTTGAAAAAACACTCCCCACATTAGAACGGATACAATCCGAACTGAATGATACGAAATCTGTCATTCCCTCTACTTTTCAAAACTCTGCAGACCCGGCTTATTTATCATGGAAAGACCTCGATCAATCCGTCAGTTCAGAACTTTCCTTTCAGACTCTCTATAATAAGTTACTCAAGGCATATAAGCTGGATTCAGATTCCCGCCAAAATCAAGGTTTGCTTGCAGAAAATGCTGATCTGGTTACCGACCTGCTTCAGAATTTAAGTGCTTACCCTTCCAACACTCAAGCTGACATTCTCAAAACCTTCAGAAAAAGCATTCCAGCACTCAATTCCTGGTTTGATGGACGGATCCGGCAAAAATCTGATGCTAAACTTGTTGACGATGGAATTGCCAAAGTTGAAACGGTTTATCCGCTTCTGGTTATTCAACCTGAAGAAAATTTCAAGGCAGTTGTTGCTTTTAAAAACCGATTTAACCGGAATGTCACTGCACTCGAAAACGGACAGGCTGAATTTGAAACGATCCAACAGGAAGTTAAAAACTACTCAAATTGGCCAAGTTCCGATTTTTACGGTACGATTGTAAGGAAAATGGATAATCTCTCCTCCAATTTGCCGGCTGCCCAAACCTCAGAATATGGAAAATATGCCGGTGTGAAATCAGTTTCCATCCTGAACGGACAAGTGAAATCCTTCAACGATAAATTCGGAAAAGCACATTCCAATTATCGCCGTGCTTCAGTCATTGCAGGTGATGTAAATGAATTGAAGGCCAACGGTGATTTCAGGGGAATTTTATCTCTCCTTAAAAAGAATCAGGATCTTGATTTTCTCATCAGACAATATCGTGGACTTGACGAAGCCTCAGTAAAATCCCAAAAAGAAGCCATTTTAAAGGCCATTCAGGAAGGTGAATACCCAACAGCAGAAAACCTTCTGGTTGATTTCCACAGGGATACTGATTTTCTCGATATGAAAGGAATTGCGGCTACAAAGAACAAAGCCGTTAAGGAACTTGAAAAACAATTTCTTGAAACCATCGAAACCCGGACGAAGGAATTTGTAAATTTATTTATGGCAGCCAATCTTACAACTCTTGATTCTGTTGACAGTTTGTACCAGAATCAGGTTTGGTCACCCATTTATGAACTGACGTTTACAACCGGCAAAGAAGCCGATCTCAAAAAGAAAAATCAGTCCATCGCCGATCTGTTGACGAAACTGAAAACCATTACTTTCCCTGAAACTGCCATAGAGGCACTTTACAAGGACTTCGTTTCTGATATCAGTAATAAAGGCGTTGAAAAAGCCCGGGCAATCGTTTCGCACGGAAAATATTATCGTGGGTCTGATAAAAAAATCAAAACAGCCTTGGCTGAAGTAGATCCTTTGGTAGCGAAATGGATTGTTAAACCGGTTGTTTACCGAAAGATTTTCGTTACACCAGAAACCACCGTTAAGGGTGGAACCAATCAGTATCGCTTCAGATTGAATCTGATGCCAGAAACCGATGCAGCCTTCCCGGTTTGGGATATCAACATCAAGCTTCCTGCTGAAATCGCAAAAAATGCCGGGCAGGAATCCTGGTTTGAATCGATTACCGTCAACGGAAAGCCGGTTAAAAACGAAGGTCGCTTTACCATCGAAGCACCGGTTGCATCAAACGATTATACCGCCAGAATTACGCCAATTCAAACCAATAAAGGCAAAGAAAATATTCTGGAAGTCAGATTTACTCACAAATCATTTAAAGTTCACGAAGTCAGTGTGATGGTTCAGGTACCTTTAATCAAGAAAAACTGAGTTGAATTCTAGTAGGCAGTACTTGTTCACACTTCGATACAACTCATTTCATTCGTCACTCAGTGTGACATGTCAGGCTGAGTAGTCCGGCCACGGCCGGACATATCGAGGCCCCATAATTTTAACCAAGGAAATTTATGTACACAAAATATTATATCGGCGGTGGCGTTCTCGTTGCAGCAATTGCAGTCACTCTTTTTTTCTGGCCGTGGAATAAACTTAAAGACACCATTGCCCTCCCGTATATTTCTCACCAGCAACCGGTTCTTGATCCGCACCTACCTGCGCCCGATCCCCTTTCCGACAAACTTGACGAAGCTGTCTATGACGGACTTTTCAACATTTCAGCAAATCCATCCGGGGTGATTTATGAGGATGGCCTCGGTGAACTTGTTGGCGTTACAACTGATAATCAGGTCATCATTCGGCTGAAGCCCGCAAAAAAATGGCACCAATCTTTTACACCTGCTCTCGATGATGAAGAAGTAACGGTTACCGAGGGAAGTCCGGTTTTGGTAACTGATAAAGACCTGAGATTCACTTTACGTCGTATTTTGGCCCTCGGTAGTCTTTCACCCGATTATATTCTGGTTTCACAAGCACTTGAGACCTTTGATTTTGTTGGACCCGATGCGAACAATGAAGTTAGATTTCAACTGAAAGCGACACGAATATGGACAGAAAATGATGTGAAAGAGGTTTTCTCCTTCAAAATTCTGCCGGCAACATCTGAACTGAATCAGGCAGCTTACCCATTCGGAACCGGTCCTTATCTTGTCGTAAAACCAACTGGGATTCCTGATTTGTACATCCGAAATCCTGCAGGTGAAGCCACCATTACGAATCTGATTCTTAAACCTTTCATTGATAACTCAACTTACCAGACTGAATTTTCAAATGGTGAATTCAATTTCTTACCAGGAACACCTTTTGGTGCAGTTTCCCCGATTTTGAACGATCCTGAAGAGTTTTTTGCCAAAGCCAACATCAGTACAACCTTATTTGGTGTTCTTTTCAACACGACCAGGCTTTCACTTGAACAAAGAAAAGCCCTGAAAACTTTGCTGAACAAACAGGAAATCCTGAGCCGGTTTTTCAAAATCGGAACACCGCAGCAACGTAATATTCTCGATTACACAGGCAAAGAAAATAATTTCAACGATTTTCTGAACTACAGTGTTTTTCCTTCCAGCAGTTATTACGTCGACGAAGAAATTATCACCATTGATAAAAGTACACCCGTCGCTGATCTTTCTGTTTTACCCGATTCGATCAGAATCAAGGTTAACCTGAATTATGGAAACCGTGAAGAACTTGCCGAACTCATCCAGATTTTAAACGATCCGGCTGTTTCAAATGGAAAAATCAGAGCCTCAACTGCAACTGAAGAAGAAATTGCAGCAGGAAATTATGATGCCCTTCTGATGGGGTTTAATGGTTACAGAAGCAATTTCCTTTTTGATTTATACGACATTTTTCTTCGTGAGCCTGATCTGAAAACATACCGGATCAATCTGGTGACAAATGGAATGGGCGGAACTGTGAATGCCAAATCCTTCAAACAGGAACGGAATTTCTTCCGGTTGGATTCTGAAACGACAGAGAATGCTGAAGAAGTTAAACTGCTTCTCAATTACGTCTACGGCTTCATGTCGAGTCACAATATTGGTGACAAACAGGAATATGCCCGCCGGATTGATGAACTTGAAAAACAATTGGCGTTGGGATCCTGGCTCTTCTCTCTGCCAAGTTTGAATTATTTCTCTACCCAATACGATCCGGCTTCGATTTATTTGTATGGCGTTTCTTCCCAGCTTTCAACTGTTGAAAAATGGAAAGAAAAGAAAGAAGATTGAGCAGGAAGTTTAACCTTTCCGGATTTTTGCAGATTCAGTTTTTTGTTCTGCTTTTCGCAATCACTCCGGTTTGGGGGAAGTCCCAATTTTTTCTGATTCAAAAACCGGAAAAACTGGAAATCAGAAATCAGTTTGAACAAAAACTGACGCCTTCTGATTTTCAGTTACTTAAACCCTACCGACCGTTAAAACTTATTTCCAAATCTGAATTGCTCAGTGATGGCGTGACCAAAGCCATGGTTGTGGAACTTGCAGGAAAACGGTTTTACTTTCTTCTCGACGGCAATAAAAGTCCCATTCGAAAAAGGGAATCTGGTGAGTGGATTCAACTGGACAACCTTGAATCAGGATCAGGTTCCGGTTATGTATCACGGTCCACATCATTGGGTTCCGTGAGTCCGAACCATAAAACGGACAATCCCCTTCCTTCCGGAACGGTTGCTGAAATAATTGCATCACAAAACGGTAAAGTTCTGGTTTGGATTCAATCTCTGAATAGTACAGGATGGATTCCATCAAAAAGTCTTTCATCTTCCTCTTCAAAATCCTCAACCGAAAACAATGCTGTTCAACAAGCCGCGCCCGATTCTCTTCAGTGGGTTACAGAAATCCTTTCAGAAGCCAATCAAATACTAAAATCAGCATGTAACAAATCCGGACAACAGATTGTCCAATTTAGTCTGATTCCCCAAAAAGGTAGCTACCTGATTCGTGTTGAAGGTTCAACTCCTGATAGATTTGAACGGTCTTTTGAAAGTCTTTCCCGAAAAATCAGTTTGTACGCAACAGCAAAATCGGTATCAGTTGAACAAATTGAATCAGGACTCCGGTTGGAATGGGCCAAATAATGAAATCCATTCTGTTCAATCACCTGGTTGTTTTTCTGATTATTGCAGGTCTTTTCACTGGCTTGGGTCTTGTATCTGTGTTTCTTTATCATCCCGAAAAAGCAGAATCAAATCCTGAAATGACCAAATGGCTGCAAGATTCAACCATCAATTGGCAGGATCCATTACATCAGGCTCTGATCGCTGACGTTCTCGATTTAAAATCAGTTGAACAGGATGGTGAAGCTTTTGTAAGATCTGCTGCACGCCTTAAATCAGACGAAACAGCCAAAACCCTCGAGCAGCTCAGGCATCAAAAAGGACTTGTTTTTGGTGATTTCCCTGACTTTCTCCTCAAGTTGCTGGGTTTCTCTTTCATTTTTGGATTGGTTCTTTTCATTTTGGTTTGGGGTTCACAAACTCTGGGGCTTTATCGGTTTATCAGGTCAAAACAAGGCAAACGGACTTCCGGAAAACAATTCTGGCATTCAGTTTACAGTTTTTTCGGTTTGCTGATTTTATTCTCTCCGGGATATTTGATTGCCTACATGTTAAAGCCTCTGATTCCGTCTGATTCAATCATTCTGATGATTTCTCTCGGACTTATTACCAACGGCGCGTTGATCGTCTATTCCCAAAAGTTTTTAAACCTGATGAATCAGGAAATGGACAAAGGTTACGTTCTTGCTGCCCGTATCAGAAATGTAAACGAAAACTTCGAAAACGGACATCAATCAAATCTCACCTGGAAAGCAATTTTGGGCTTTCATAAACATTTTCCCGGGCATATTCTTCACCACATTTTGTTAAATGCCAAACGACAATACTGGAACACGGTTCGTGAATTGGCTGCCTTTACTATCACCAGTCTGATCATCCTTGAAATGGCATTAAATATTCAGGGACGGTATGGATATGAACTGCTCAGGCAGGTTTTATATGGAAATTATGCTGATGTTCTGGCGATGATGTTGGGACTTTTCCTGATCGTGAAGCTTACTGAAGTCGCCATTGATTTCCACATTTATAAGCAAAAACTGAAGTTTGAAAATTGGAAGTAAGCTTTTAGCTATTAGCTGTTGGCTGTTAGCTGTCATACCGGACTTGATCCGGTTAACGAAGTTCTGCGAAGCTCATCCATGCCTTTTATACTGGATGCTGAATCAAGTTCAGCATGACATCATGGTGGCCAAAAGGACGGGGAATTTGCCTCACAATATTTTAAGGTTTAAATGACTCCAAATTTAAAAATGAAAATCCCCTCTCTCTCAAACGACACCAAATGGATCCTCATTTGGCTCGCCGGGATTTCTGTTTTATTGGTGTGGGATTTGGTCTTTTTAAATAAACCTGCACTTGTCCGAGTCTGGTTGGGTTTCGGAAATACTTTACTGGTTTCGGCAATCAGTTTGACCACAGCGCTTCTTCTTTCGTTCACTGTGAGCAGCTGGATTACCCTTTCAAGGTGGAATGAAAGACCAAAATTGGCCAGAACTGGGGAATTATTCCTCAATATTTTCCGATCAGTACCCCAAATCATCGGATTGTTAACCGGTTTTCTCATTTTGACCTTACTGGTGACCGCTGAGATTATGACTGGGAAGACAGCAATTTTAACGGGTTTTGGGGTAACGGTTGGTGTCGTTATTTTTTATGAATTTTCAGATATGCTGCTCGAGCGGGTTGCCTGGTTTGAACAAACTGATTTTGTGAGCGCATCACGAACTGCCGGTGTTCCTGATACCCATTTACTCTTTATTGAAATTTGGATGCGAAACAGTCTTCCGCATCTGATCAATAAACTGATCAGCGGATTTGGCGCCACCATTTTCTTGCTTTGCAGTATTGATTTTGTTTTGTCCGTCGGGTTATCATCATCAGTCAGCCCGATAAATTTTCCACCGACATTGGGTTCTATGCTTGCCCAAATTGACAGTAAGCAGGATATTTTATCGATTGGAATTTTATTTACTGACCCGTTTTATTTTCCTTCCCTTTTTACCCGTCATTTGCAGGGTTTGTCGGTTGCTTTTCTGATTGTTTTTACTCTTGCCTGCTCTTTTAAAATTGGAAATGCCTTTACCCGAAGGCACCGGCTATGAAACCACTCACTTTTTCTGCTGATATTTCTGTTGGTTCTCATTCCATTCTTTCGATTACTGATTTTTCAATCGAACAGGGAAAAATCAATGTTCTTTTTGGCGAATCAGGAATTGGAAAAACACTCATCTCCAAGTCCATTTTTGGATTAACCGATCCCGATAAGTTGTCTATCGAAATCAATTCACTTGGTTACCAGGATTATTTAAAAACGGAACAGGTTGAAGCTTTTCGGAAAAATGGTTTTTTCGTTCTTCAGGAACCGTCGTCGCAATTTAATCCGTCTTTGACCATTCAGGAACAACTCAACGAAGCAGATTTGAACTCAGATTTAACTGAAGCTGATATTTTGTCCGGTTTATGGCAAAGCGATCAGTGGAAATCACTTTTACCCCTTTATCCACAGTCATTCAGACCCAGTGGTGGCGAAAAACAACGATTTCTGCTCGCCATGGCTTTGAAAAAAATGGATAATCTTGCGAATCAAAATCAGCTGAAACCAGAAACCCTTTTCATTTTCGATGAACCCTCTGGTAGTTTAGATAACGGATTCAGGAATGCTTTTCTTGAGCAACTGATCAGTCGGTATCAGCAAAACCGGTTTACAGTTTTAGTTATTACCCATGATTATACCATTATTCCCTGGTTCAAAAATCATAAATCAGAGTTAACTTCAAATCTTTCCTGGCTTGAATTAACCAAAACCGATTCTGGTGAACTTCAGTGCAATCCGTTTTTTCCCGATGAGTTTATTTCATGGCAAAAAAAACTTTCTCCCATGGGATTAATTAAAGGTGTGGCTGTTGCAGATTTAAATTCTGGGGTGATTTGTCACGGCCGGCAACTTTCATTTCAATCGGGAACAAAACCGATTGAGTCTCTTAAACTTAAATCGGGTACCCTAACCTATCTGAAAGCCCCCAGTGGTGTAGGAAAAACAACCGTTGCCCGGCTACTTTTGGGTTTGTATCACGGTGAAAATCTTCAGCTTTCAATATGTGGATATGAGTTTACTTCCCTGAATACGCAGGTGGACTGGAAAAAGTTGATTTGGGGAAAAAAGGCAGGAATGGCATTTCAGCTTGCCGATGAAGCTTTGAATCCGGTTTCAACTGTAAAACAGGTTTTTACTGCTTTAAAGAATCCAAAACTCAAAACCAATGATCAGATTTTGGATTTTCTTCAGCCCGTTTTCCTTAAAAAGCTGGATGAAGCATTTCTTTCAGGACAGGTGAAGTACTTGAGCGGCGGACAAAAACAAAGATTGAACCTGATGCGAAGTATCGCTTCTGAACCTGAAGTTTTAATTCTGGATGAGCCATTAAATGGAGTTGACTTCAGAACGATTAAAATGTTTACCGGGATTCTTGAAAAATTACTTCAAAACGGAACAGCAATTCTTCTGATTTCACACAACGAAGAGATTTTCGATAAATTGTCGTTCAAGGAAAATCAGATTCAATTAAAGGCAGATGAACTTCTCAAGGAAAATGCCTTTACCACAGAGGAAACAGAGTCATAAGACAGAGTTACACAGAGATGTTTTAATGGCTTAGGTTTATTCAAATTGTGACTAACGCAAAAATTAAAAAACGAAGACCAGGAGAACCAATAAGAAGTTTGTTTTAAATTACTTCATTAAAAAACTCCCGGTATTTCCTCAGTGAATAACTCTGTGTACCTCAGTGGTAAGTGTTTCCCTCATAAAACCAGCCAGAAAACCCCAATTGAAATGGCATTTCCAACAATCAAAGAACCAACACCTTTGAAAATCAAGGGTCTGATGATCTGGTTTCCATTAAAAATTGCTATCCCAAATTTGAAAAGAGAATTCACCGTCATTCCAATCAAAATGGTTATAACTGCAACCTTTACAAGTCCTGAATCCGTATTGGCGTAATTGACCATCGACAGAACAATGGCGTCTACAGCAGTTAATCCAGAAATGGCTCCCACCAGATAAATACCACTATCACCGAAAAATGACTTTCCAGCCTGCACCAAAACTCCCATCAATGAAAACAACACTGCAAAAAGTATCGCATTCCGGATGTTTAAAGGATTTGAAACGGACATCATTCCCGATGAAGGCTCAGGATCCTTCTCCTTCACAAGCCAGCGACCCAACAGTAAGCCGCCAACGCCTAATAAAATAGCAGGAATAGTGAGGTAAAATCCTAGCTCCGGATTCAAAAGGTAAACAACCAGCAATACACGCAGGTACATGATTGAACAGGCAAGAACAATTCCCGTTCCGTACTGATTCGCATGACTTGCATCTTCTTTACTCTTTTTGCTGAAATCCCAGGTCAGAGCTGTACTTGAAACAATTGCCCCAAGTATTGCTGTAAACTGAATCCCCTTTTCTGCACCTTTTAATTTGGTAAGAATGTATCCGAAAAAACTGATTCCTGAAATCAGAACAATCACATAGCCAATCTGCTTTGGGTTGACAGCGAGATAAGGTCCGGTTTGATTATCCGGCAAAACGGGAAGAATAATGGCAACCATGATCACAAATTTTAACAAAGCGAAAAAATCTGGCTGGCTAAACTTACCTAAGGCTGAAAGAACCTGAAGTTTAATTGATAGTAAAACAGTTATCAGAACAGCGGCGGAAACGGCAAGAAGAACTTCCCCCCGAAAAACCAGAGCGCCCAAAATAAAAGTGAGAATGAACGAAACTTCCGTTGTCGCTCCGATATCATTTTTTTGACTGAGAGTGAAATACGAAATGGAAACAAGCGCAATAACCGCAATAAAGGCAATTGCAAAAATCCAGTACCCTTCAGATTTACCTAAAAGAGCACTTAAATACCCAAGTAAACAAACCAGCGGAAACGTTCGGATGCCGGCGAACAAACCTTGACCGGGTACCAGATGACTGTATTCCCGTTCAAGCCCAATGAGTAAACCCATTCCAATGACAATGGCAAGGTCAGATAGAATTTCCATTTCAAAATCCTTTGCAAAGGTCTTCCAATTAGGTTCAGATCAATTCTTTTCCAGTTAAAGGTACTAAAAAAACTAATACCTTGAACCAAATGCCAAACTTTTCCGTAACACCGTCATTTCTTCTTTAAAGTCAAAGGTTGTAACTTGAAGCAAATAGTTGAGGATAAATGAATCTTGCCAAACGTATTCATGAACTGCTGACGAAGGATCTTTCTTACGATGAATTTCAGAAGCTGCTCAGTCAGGATGCAAAAAAGACCGTAGCCTTTTATCTAAAGGATTCTCCAGACAAAACCGGATCAATTAAATCCTGGAAATATTACGGATGGTACTTCCCCAGGATGATATTGATTTCGTTCCTGACGAAAATGCGCCCCGAAAGACGGATTTTATTTGCAATTGGATCCTTTCTTTTCTTCATCGGACTTTTACAAAGTGATACTTTATTTCTCTGGCTCGGATTTCTGATTCCTTCCTTTCTTTTGTTCATGGAACTGGCAGATAAACACATTCTGAAAACTGAACTTGATGTTGCTTCTGAAATCCAGAAAAGCTTGCTTCCTCAATCATCCCCCAAATTAAACGATTTTTCAGTGACATTTCGATCCATTTCTGCCTCAACGGTTGGTGGTGATTTTGTTCAGTTTGAAAAAACAAAGGACAATCAGACAGCGGTGATCGTTGGCGATGTGAGCGGAAAAGGAATTGGGGCTGCACTTTACATGGTAAGAGCCATTTCCCTTTACAAATATTTGTCTGAGCAATCTGACTCATTAAAATCATGTCTTTACGGATTAAATCAGGCTATCAGAAAACAATTTCCCAGACAGATATTCCTTACTGCTTCTGTAGCCGTTTTTTCAGAATCCAGAAAACTTGAATTGGCCCGTGCGGGTCATCTTCCCTTTATTCATTACAAACTCCAAACTGATGAATTGTCTGAGATTTCACCCAAAGGACTTGCGATCGGGATGAATCCGGAAAAATCTTTTGGTGGAAACCTTGAAACAATTGAACTTGAATTTGAATCTGGCGACTGGCTTTTAATTTACACGGATGGTGTAACTGAATGCAGAAATGATAGTCAGCTTGAATTTGGGATTGACAGGTTGAAAACCATTTTAATGAAAGCGAGAAAATTCAACCCGGAACAGCTTCTTAACGCCACCATTCAGGAACTTGAAATCTTCAGAGGTGAAACCGAACCTCATGATGATCTAACTCTGGTTCTGATAAAATGTAAATAGAAGATTTTTGACCAAGAATACAACAGATCCAGTTCACTGAGAAAGAAAACCACCCACAATCCGAATTTGTTTGTTTAAAGTAGGTCTCTGAGCGTGTCATCCCGAGTGATTTTTCACAATGTGAAAAATTGTATCGAGGGACGACATTCCCCGGACCTTATAGAAAGTGCCCTACTTTTATCAACTACCACCCACCTCTTATTTCCTCATATTTGTTCCCAATATTAACCGGTTCAACGTTTCGAAATCAAATTTTGGCCAAAATGACATTTTGTGGTGATTTTTTGGGGTGACCCTAAATAATCAACTACTTATCATAACTAAATTTTGTTATACAAAATAAATATATTGTTATATGGTACATATATATTGTTTATCAATAAATATGTATTATTTTTGTCTTTGCGACAACAATTGAAATACTAACTTAGCAGAAACTCAAAACTAAATTATGAAAACACTAATTACATCCTCAGTTTTGTTACTTCTTACCTTTTGTGTAAATGCCCAAAATACCGAAAACATTTCCATAGGTAAAAAAGAAATCATTTTTTCCAGGGTATTGAATGAAAATAGAAAAATTTGGATTTATACTCCAAACTTAACTTCTCAAAGTGTAAGTCCTGAAAAGCGATACCCTGTCGTGTATTTATTGGATGGTGATGCCCATTTCTTTTCAACTGTCGGTATTATTCAACAACTTAGTCAAGCCAACGGTAATGGTGTTTTACCCGAAATGATTGTGGTTGCCATAGAAAACACAAACAGATTTAGGGATTTTGTTCCATCTGATGATTTGAACAAAACAAACCCATTTATAGACTTTTTAACGTCTGAATTAATACCGCACATAGACAAGACTTACAGCACTTCACCTTACAAATTGTTAGTTGGGCATTCATTAGGTGGACTCACCGCAATTGATGTTCTCACTAACTTCCCCCAATTATTTAATGCCTGCATTGCCATAGACCCAAGTATGTGGTACAATAACGAAAAGTTTTTGAACAATACCATTGATAAATTGCCCAAGCAAAATATGAATGGTAAAAGGTTATTTGTTGGAACAGCAAATACAATGCCCAGGGGAATGACACTTTCACAGGTTAAAAACGACAATTCATTTGAAACACAACATATCCGTTCAATATTCAAGTTAGATGAATTCTTGAAAGAAAATACCAATGGTTTGCTCTATGCACAAAAATATTATGAGACAGATGGACATAATACAATACCCCTTTTAAGTGAGTATGATGGGTTACGTTTTATTTTTGACTATTTTCATTTAGATGCAACCGAAAATGATTTTGCTGATTCAACTGCGTTCATTGCTTCAAAAATAAAAACCCATTATGCAAATGTGTCAGATAAAATGGGCTACAAAAATTCAGCACCAGAAGCACTTATTAACTATTTTGCATTCGATGCTTTGGGTAATAATCAATTCAATAAAGCACAAGCGTTATTTGAACTTAACATCGAAAGTTATCCTGAAAGCAGTACTGTTTATGAGTCGTATGCTGCTTATTTTTTGGCAAAAAAGGATACAATCAATACCATTTCAAATTATAACAATGCATTACAGATTGAAAATAAAGCAGAGACTCAACTAAAGTTAAACGCTTTACTTACTAAAGAAACATCAAACCCTGTAACTGTTGATTTACAAAAATATGTTGGCGTTTATGTTTTGGAAACCTATAACATTTCCATAATTTTAGAAATTCGTGATGCTAAATTTTGGGCAATAGCTCCAGAACAAGATGATAGCGAATTACAGATGCTGTCTGAAAACGTTTTCACTGTAAAAGGAAACAATGGCATTACAGTTACATTTCAAATGGATGGAGACAAGCCAAAAGCATTTACTTCGGTTCAACCCAATGGGACTTTTCAAGCAGTATTTAGAAAATAAGTTGTCAAAATAGAAATCAAGAAAGTTAAATTGGACGTCTCTTAATCTACAAATTTAAAGGTTAACAATAATGGCAAAAAACAACAACTTCGTATTTATAGCCTTAAGTATAGTAGCATGGATAATCTTCGTTGGCTTGTGCGTCGAAGCCGGCGGATTGGTTGTCAATTTTGTATTCGCCCTCTACAAACCTGAATTTGTCCAAAACTTATATCAAAAATTGGACTTAAGTGAAATGTATTCGATTAGCAAATGGGCTTTTTTCAGTATGTACAGTTTTATATTGGTTATTGCCATTTTGAAAGCGTACTTATTTTATGTAGTCAGCATGCTGGTAACCACGCTTGATTTGTCAAAACCATTCAACAGTTTTGTATCAAAACAAATTACACAAATCAGTTACTTCACATTATCCATCGGGCTTTTAAGTTACCTGGCCCAACAAACTGCAGAAAACTTACAGAATCGGGGATATGAAATCGACCATCTAAATCAGTTTTGGGTAGACAGTCAAGCTTTTATTTTGATGGCTGCAATAGTATATGTTATTGCAACTATATTCAAAAAGGGACTTGAGATTCAAAATGAAAACGATTTGACGGTATAAGCTATGCCAATTATTGTAAACCTGGATGTCATGATGGCAAAGCGAAAAATGTCGCTTAATGAGCTATCAGAAAAAGTTGACCTAACACATTCTAACCTTTCCATCTTAAAAACTGGAAAAGCAAAAGCAATACGCTTCAGCACTTTAGAAGCTATTTGTAAGGCACTAAACTGTCAGCCATCTGATATTCTTGAATATGTAGAAGAACCTCAAAAGTAATTTTACGTTATTGTTGAGGTTCTCAGACCAAGAAAACCACCCCCAACCCCTCCTTTGAAAAAGGAGGGGAGTTTAATTTCTTTATCCCCGAAAGAGTTCAGGGTCTCCGCTTTGCTCGACTTCCCCTCTTACCACTTATAACTGATTTCTACCGGTCTCTGACCAACCGAATCGAGTACCCCGTTTTTTTATCGTTTGCACCCATCGTGACAATTCCGTTTTGATAGTTCATGGAATAAACAGCGGCGGTACCGGTTATCTGGTCTGAGTTCGTCCACCAATGCCCTTTTTCATTCATTTCAAAGAATGTTCCGTTAAAACCTCTGTAACCACCGGGCAATCCTTTAAAACCGTAAGTATCAGTTCCTGCATGGCCTGCCCGCCAACCAGAAACAGATTTGAGTTTTAATCCGGCAACAGTATCACCACCGGCAAAGGTAATCAGTTTCGACCAGTCTGAAGAAGTCGGAATTCTCCATCCACCAGAAACTGGTGCAAGTTTTCCTGAATTAATAGCTTTCCAGTTGTACAGATTTCCATAGGTAGCAACATTGCTTTCAAGGTTGTTGTAAACACAATAAGCCCCGGAGGAAGCAGAACTCCACTGAACATTATCTGTTAGTTTGGTAATGGGCAAACCATCGTTGTAATTTGTGGCTCTGAAATTCTCAATAGTCCATTCCTGATTCCCTATAATCACAGTGTGGTAAACATTTCCATTCACATCATTTACCGTTCCCGGCAGTTTAACTGTTGTTTCCCATTTCGGGGCATTGGTCACCTTTTTAATAATAGCAGTCGTAATTTCAGACCCGGTCTCAGTGCGGGTACTAACAGATTTGATGGTATTATCATCAACAAATTCAATGGTACCTTTTGATGTTGTCACTTCCTGAATGGTTACCAAAAGGGAATCTCCTTTTAGCAGATACGTTCCAGAAAACCGGGCGGTATCTGTTTTCTCAATGTATAGTACATGATAAACGCCATTTTCCCTGAAATACATGAAATTGTCAAACTCAGGTGCTTCGCCATTTACTGAAAATACTTTCCAATCTCCCAACAAGCGTTCCAGGTTTTCTTTTTTATCCTCTTCTTTGTCGCATCCAATCAAACCCAATAAACCAAAGCAAGTAATGAAAACAAGCCAATTCTTCATGGTAAACCTCATTTTGATTTGGAAATCTCACACTTTCCTAATTTAATACAATTTCAAACACCATAATGTGATATAAATGTCTTTTATTCATTTTTAACTTTCGATGGGATTTTACCTAAGAGATAAAATTCGTTTACCACAGATATAAACATCGTTTTACCACAGAGTTACACGGAGTTTTTCACGGAGGAAATCAAGAGTTTTTTAATTTTTTAAAAATAAAAAAATCTTTTCATTCAATTGCGTACTCTGGATTCAGATTTGCGACTTAGCGTTTAAGGCATTTCTCTGTGAAACTCTACAGGTTTTAAACTCTGCTACCTCTGTGGTTAAAGCATTTCCCCCATTATTTTACACTAATTTAAAACCTGCGTTGCAACTTAAACACCACCTCTGCCGTATGTTCGCTCTTTCTAAATTCTTGAGGAGATGTTCATGCGCAAAACACACCTGCTGCTTGCCGGACTGGCTTTATTAACTGCCCTTCCTGCTTCAGCCCAACTTAAATCAGGTATTGATAAATCCAATTTTGATACTTCCGTTCGCCCGCAGGATGATTTTTACCGATATGTGAACGGCAGCTGGCTCAACAAAACACAAATCCCGGCAGATAAATCAAATTACGGTTCATTTTCTGCACTTGCCGATCAGGCAGAACGTGATCTCAGAGCTATAATTGAAGAATCAGCTTCCGCAAAATCAAATAAAAAAGGGACTGAACCTCAGCTTGTCGGTGATTTGTACACAAGTTTCATGGATACCGTTTCAATTGAAAAAGCCGGAATCAAGCCTCTTAAAAACGAGATTTCCAAAATAAAAGCTCTGAAATCCTCAAAAGATCTCACCAAACTTTTCGCATCGTTATATAAATCAGGTGTTCAGATTCCGGTTTCTTTTTATGTCGGACAGGATGAGAAGAACCCTGAAGTTTACATTCCTTACGTCAATCAAAGCGGACTTGGGCTGCCAGACCGGGATTATTATTTCAAAAAGGAAGATAAATTTGTTGGATACCGGAATGCTTACGTCGTGTATCTCGAAAAATTGCTAACCTTAGCCGGTGAAAAAAATGCAAAATCAGCTGCTGAAAAAGTCCTTGCCATTGAAACCGATCTTGCTGACTATCACTGGACCCGGGTTCAAAACCGTGACCGTGAAAAAACTTACAATAAATACACCATTGACCAGTTAAATACTGCTACGCCAGCTTTCGACTGGAAGGTTTTTGCAAAAGAATCTGGTGTTTCCATCCCAACCGATTATGTAGTAAGTCAGCCTTCCTATTTAGAAGGAATGAACAAAGTTTTGGCGAAATATCCGGTTGAAGACTGGAAAACCTATCTCACAGTAAAAGTTGTTCGTGATTATGCAGAATATCTGAGCTCCCCTTTTGTTGAAGCAAACTTCGAATTTTACAGCAAAACGCTTCGCGGTGTTCAGCAAATGCAGCCCAGATGGAAACGTGGTGTTACCCTGATTGATCAAAATCTCGGTGAAGCGGCCGGTAAAGTCTATGTATCGAAACACTTCAAGCCAGAAGCAAAAAAACGGATGATGGATCTGGTCAACAACCTGAAAGCTGCCATGAAAATCCGCATCGAAAAGCTGGACTGGATGAGTGAAGAAACCAAAGTTCAGGCGATGGATAAACTTGCCAACTTTACCACCAAAATTGGATATCCTGATAAATGGAAAGAGTACAACAATCTTGAAATCAAAAAAGGTGATCTGGTTGGAAATGTAATGCGGTCAACCGAATTCCAGTTTAAAGAAAATGTTGAAAAATTAGGTAAACCTATCGATAAATCTGAATGGTTTATGACACCACAAACCGTGAATGCATACTACAATCCGGTAGCCAATGAAATCGTATTTCCTGCTGCAATTCTTCAGCCACCTTTCTTTGATCTTGAAGCTGATGATGCCGTCAATTATGGTGCTATTGGTGCAGTTATCGGACATGAAATCAGCCACGGTTTTGATGATCAGGGCCGTTTATCTGACGGAAAAGGTGTTCTTCGTGACTGGTGGACTGAAAAAGATGCCGATGAGTACAACAAACGTGCAGATATGTTGGTTGCCCAATATGACCAATTCTCACCCATAGATACCATGAAAATCAATGGCCGGTTTACCCTTGGTGAAAACATTGGTGATCTTGCCGGACTTACAGTTTCTCACACAGCTTATCAGATTTCTTTGAATGGAAAAGATGCTGCTGTAATTGATGGTTTTACCGGTGATCAACGGTTTTATTTGGGTTGGGCACAAATCTGGAGAAGAAAATATCGTGACGATGAACTCAGAAACCGCATTATGACCGATCCGCACTCACCCAGCGAATATCGTTGTAATGGTATCGTTGCTAACCTCGAAAATTTCTACAAAGCGTTTGATGTCAAAGAAACCGATAAGCTCTATCGGGGTGCTGACATCAGAGTGAAAATCTGGTAAATTGCTTTTTAAAAGATGTCATCCCGGCCAACGCGCGCCGGGATCCATCCCAAAACCCAGAATGAGTGACATAATTCCTTCTTAAAACACCTCAAATAATTGTAATTCACTCTTTCCTTTTTCTATTTTTATTAAAGCCGTATCTTTAAAAATATAATTTTTTATATAAGTTAATTTTGGATTTTTTCAGCTATGCCAACAATTCTTAGAATTCATGGTTTTAGGTTCTTCTTTTTTAGCAATGAAGGAAGTGAACCTGCACACATCCATGTTGAACAAGCTGAAAGGTATGCCAAGTTCTGGCTGAACCCTGTTCAGGTAGCAGAATCAAACGGATTCAGAAGCAGTGAAATTTCGGAACTTCGTCTGCTTGTCGAAGAAAACAGAATCTATTTCGGGGAGAAATGGAATGAGTACTTTACAAATTAAGTTTGAAAGCAGGGTTGTCGACCTTTCTTTTTCAAATGATGCGTTGAAGCTTATTTTGGCAGATGGTCGTGAAATATCAGCTCCGCTAGAATGGTTTCCTCGACTGAGGGATGCTGATGCTAAAGCAAGAAATAATTGGCGTTTGATCGGCAAAGGTATCGGCATTCATTGGGAGGAAATTGATGAGGATATCTCAGTAAGAAGCCTTCTTGTGAATAGTTAAAGCAAATATCTAAGATGTTTTGCATTGTCATCCCGGCCAACGCGCCGGGATGACAATGCCCCTGATTTCAGGTTCCTAAAATCCTGCAATGAATTAAACCGAAAATTCTCAAAGTCCTCTTCACATAATGTCACCCCTTCAGGGTTTATTTGGCATTTATTGTTGATGTTCCTATAATTATGTCAGCCTTTCAGGCTTTTCTCAGTTTTCTTGCCACATTTACCATCATCAACTGCTTAATTATTTTTGATTGAAATCCATTTTTGGATATTTAATCCAAAAACCCCCACGGGTTGGTATGGTTCTAGCAATATTCAAATAAGAATTTATCCAAAATCCTGAAATGGTAACATTGTACCAGAAAAAAATAATCAAATTCCCAAAACCCAGAATGGGTGGCATGATTATAGAAATATTCAAATTAGATTTCATCCCAAACCCTGAAAGGGTGACATGATTCCCTCCTGAAATCACGCTCCGCCGTTTCATCTTTCATTACCACGAGATCCATCCTGCCTTTGTCCGCTTTAATTCGTATTTTACCAAAAATTCTTCGTGTTCCCGTCAAGACCTTTGTGGCCATCGTGGTAAAATGAAATTAAAACCTGATCTATTGCTTCTCTTTTCCGGCCTGATCCTGATTCTCCTGCTTCCCTGGCAGCTCATCCCTTACAATGTGGATAATGCCTGGTATCTGTCTATGTATTACAATCCGTTGGTAAAAAACCTTCCCCCTGACATCACTTTTGGTTCAGGAAATGGTGCCCTTCCGTGGTTTGGGAAAAGTCTGATCCCACTATATTCACTTTGGTTTGGTTCCTTCGGATGGGATTTGCTCCCGGCTCTTCTGGTAAGCAGACTGTTTCTTTTTCTGGGCGGATGGATGTTTTTTGCTGCTTTCCTGAAGTCCGGATTGTCACGATTTTCTTCTGTGGCTCTGACTTTGGGGCTCATGGCATCTGAACCTGTTCTTCTTGCAGGCGGTTTTATCCGTCCGGAATCATTTTTATTTTTGATGACCGGATTCATGTCTCTGCTTGTACTTTCAGGTCACCGGTTTATTCCGGTTTTACTTTCTTTTCTTTGTCTCGAAATTCACCCGGCTGCGGTTCTGCTCATTCCCTTCATTTGGATTCTCATTTACAGGTTTGGAGTTATAAATAATACTGTCATCCCGAAAGTCGAAGATCCGGCCACCGGCGGAATTCAGAATCCATACAAAAATAATGACGGTCCAAATAATCAGTTAAAACCAAATCTTCAAAATCACATCTGGCGTTTTCTTGTCATCAATATCATCTCCGGTTCACTGGCAATCGCCTATTATCTGATACTTCATCCGGCCACGGTTTCTGGTTTTATTGGAAATATCCAGGGAGGAGTTGCAGCAACTTCCGGAACGGCCCTTACCCAGCTTTTCAATTTCAGGCTTCAGCTTCCCGGGAATGAAGGTTATAACCTGGTCTGGTCAAGAATAGTTGAAATCATTTGCTGGTTACTACTTCTTTTGGGCGTTTTCTGGGTTTCATGGAAGAATAAAATGTGGTTCCCCCCCGTCCTCATTGGATGGATCTTACTTGCTGATTTTATAAATCCAAAAGGAAATCAGCATTATACCGTTTATTACGCCATTTTTCTGGTTTGGGGATTTTCAGAGCTGATCAGAAAAAAGAATATTCTTTTACCTGCTTTGGCTGGGCTGACCATTCTGGTTTTCTCATTATGGAAGATATTTTATGTGGCTGGCCATTCAGAATCCATTTTTGCTTTTTCGGAAAGGGTTGAGCAAACCCAGAATTTGAAAAATGGTAAGCTGACTAAGAGTTCAGTTATCCTGGGTTCACCTGAAGCCTGGTTCATTTACCGTGATAACCGGTTTTATGCATCTGCCTACACAGGTTTGTTACCTGAATTACCAGACACTGTTTTTCTGACAAAGGAACCGGCTTGGGAGAACCCACCTGCCGGATTTCAAGCAGAACTTGTTTCTGAAAAGCTAAAAGCGGGTACCTATAAAATAGATTCAAATGACAGCAATCCTGAACCCTTGAATACACTTGTCAGAAATAAATGAAGCAACGCAGAAAAGTAATCAGGTCACAGAACCAAATTCCCTGGAAAATCAGGTTAATTGAATGGGTTGAAACCCTATTTTTTTTGGTGTTTGCTGTGTTGTTACTGCTTTTTATTCTATACATCCTGAAATCCTTCATGGGAATTGACCTGTTCCCAGATTTCAGTCTTGGAATTTGGGATTGGCTGACGGGTAAAAAGTAAGTCTAAGTCATTTCTTGTTAATTTAGTATGAATTTAATCAATTGGACTTCCATCCTGATTGAACCCAAAAATGAAAAGTTGTACCTTAGGAAGTTATTTAATAAAACGGAGTTAATATGAAAAAAATGATACTGTTAGGCATGGGATTATTAATGGGTTCCATGGTTTTTGGTCAGGTTACTATTACACACTGGAATTTTAATAGCGGAAATACAGGAACTGCTACTGCACAGTGGCCAAGTCCAATTGCTAATGCTTCCGGCTCAGGAACTTTATCTCATGATCTTACTACAACAGAAGCATTTGCTGGTTCAACCTTGAATGCAATTGGTGCTGATGTATCTGGAAATGCTCTCTGCCCCACTGGTGATGGCAATAATGGTAAATCATTAGTATTTAGTGTTTCAACACTTGGGTATGTTGATATTGTTTTTTCCTACGCAACACGTGGAACTTCAACTGGTTTCAATACACATACCATTGATTACAGTTCCGATGGTACAAATTTCACAAATGTTTCAACAATAACCGGTAGAAATGTCACCTCTTTTAGTATTCAAACAGTTGACTTAAGTGCAATTAGTGAAGTGGAAAATAATCCAGACTTTAAGTTAAGAATTACGATTTCAGGAGCATCAAATGCAACTGGAAATAATCGTTTTGACAATGTAAAATTAACTGGAGTATTGCCTTTAAATGACGGAGACGGTACTGCTTCCATCTCAAATGCAACTGCAGGAATATTGACAGGAAAAGATATTTTTTCAGCTAATACTTTAACATCTGTAGATGTATTGATAAATGGGACTTCAACCGGAACTCTAACTTCTGCATCAGTTACTGTACCAACAAGTTGGGGAACTATTTCAGAATCAAATGTTGCCCTATCTGGGACAGGATTTTCGTCAGCTACCTTTAGCGTTTTATCAAACGTCATCACAATATCTTCGGCAACACTTACAAACACAACAACCGGTACAGTTCAACTAACAGGGTTATCAACTCCAAATCCAGCTAGTTCAACCGATAATGGAAATTATTCATTTAGTGTTAAAACTGCAAAATCTGGCGGTACTCTTACATCAATCGCCAACTCACCTGTGGCTTTTGTAATTATCCCGATTAGTTCAATTCGTGATGAAACGGGTGGTATTCCAAATGATTTAAATTCCTATGTTGCAGTGCAAGGAACTGTTTCTGTACAATCTGGTAAACTTTCTACAACAAACACAGAAACATTTATCCAAGACGCAACAGGTGGCGTTAATATCTTTAAAATTGGTCTAACCAACATGAAAATAGATACTTCATATATCGTGAAGGGTCAGGTTATTCAATTTTCAGGATTAACCGAAATAAGTCCAGCATCTGGAACTGATATAATTGAAGTTGGTGCATCAACCCCTGTTGTAGAGTCAATTCAAACTGCTTCACTCCTTAATTCAAACGGACCAACCTTTGAAGGTTCTTTAGTTGGAATTAAAAATGTTACATTGATTTCAGGTACATGGCCACTTATAGCTACAGATGCTACCCTTTCATTCCAGGATGAATTTTCAACTCCTTTTACTGTTTATATTGATGGAAACGGAGATATTGATGGTTCCTCTGAACCAATCTGGCCAAAAGATCTTCGAGGAGTCTGGGTTGAAAAATCTTCTGGCCTTGGTCTGCTTGTAAGATCTTTGACTGATATCTATGACGCCAATACACTTCCCGTTGAACTTTCCTCTTTCACAGTTTCAGCTTCAGGTAAAAACGCCTTACTGAAATGGGAAACTACAACTGAAACCAACAACGCCGGATTTGAAGTTCTTCGTAATGGCCAGTCTGTTGGGTTTGTTTCAGGAAAAGGAACAACAACTGAAAAACAATCTTATCTGTTCACAGATAAAAATGTTTCCGGAAAAGTTTCTTATCAGCTAAAACAAGTTGATACCGACGGAAAAACAACCTTTCCCAGATACTTTCTTTTATTGCAACTCCTGTTTCTTTCGAAGTTGCCGGAAACTATCCAAATCCGTTTAACCCTTCA
>JAFLBE010000003.1 GCA_017303995.1 Bacteroidota bacterium
TTTGGAATCAATTGAAGGACATTGTGCTGCAGGAGCAGTGAAACGTGAATTGGCATGTGCTGCAGGTTTCCCTGAAGTTTTGTCAAACGGTTTACCGGTCCAGTCAGTCATTCCTTCAGGAACTTCTTTGGTCAGACCTTCCCACCAAACATCTCCGTCAGCAGTAAGGGCAACGTTTGTGAAAATGGTATTCTTTTGAAGTGAATCCATTGCGTTGGAGTTTGTATCGTAGTTAGTACCAGGTGCAACGCCAAAGAAACCAGCTTCAGGATTGATAGCACGAAGGGTGCCATGCTCATCTGGTTTCAGCCAGGCAATATCATCACCAACGGTGGTAACTTTCCATCCGCCCATTGCTTTGGGTGGAATAAGCATAGCAAAGTTTGTTTTTCCGCAAGCTGAAGGGAATGCAGCGGTTACATATGTTTTTTCGCCCTTAGGATCTTCTACACCCAGGATGAGCATGTGTTCTGCCAACCAGCCCTGATCACGACCCATTGTGGAAGCGATACGGAGAGCAAAACATTTTTTACCAAGAAGTGCATTTCCGCCGTATCCAGATCCGTAAGAAATAATCATATTTTCTTCAGGGAAGTGGCAGATATACTTGGTGGTTGGGTTACAAGGCCAGGTTTTATCTTTTTCACCAGCCTGAAGAGGTGCACCAAGTGTATGAAGTGCTTTTACGAAAGATCCTTCACCCAGTACATCATAAACATGCTTGCCCATACGGGTCATGATTTTCATGTTGACGACTACATATGCAGAGTCAGTAAGTTCAACACCGATGTGGGAGATAGGTGATCCTAATGGTCCCATGCTGAAAGGAATTACATAAAGAGTGCGACCCTTCATACATCCCTTCATGATGTTGTTCAAAGTAACTTTCATTTCTTCTGGTTCAACCCAGTTATTGGTAGGACCAGCATCTTCTTTTCTGCGGGAATTGATAAAGGTTTTGTCTTCTACCCGGGCTACGTCACTTGGGTCAGAAAACGCAAGAAATGAATTGGGCTTTTTGGCCGGATTTAAGCGAATGAAGGTTCCTTTTTGAACCATTTCTTCGCACAGACGATCGTATTCTTCCTGAGAACCATCACACCAGTAAATCTGGTCTGGAGTTGTCAGGTCAGAGACCTCTTTCACCCATTGGATGAGTTTTTGGTTTTTGACGTACGAGGGTACTTGCATGTGAGTATCACTCCGATTAGTTATGAGAAATTTGCTCTAAGTTACAGTTTTTATTGCATTTTCAACTTTACAAAGATACCAAAGTATCCTTAAATCATAAACTAAACTACGTTAAATGGAAATTAGAAAGAAGGTTTTAATGTCTTTTATTCATTAGAGTTTTTAATCTACTTTGAAATCATTTCATTTCACTTGATCTGATGGTGGAGTTCCATCAGTATCCGGGATTGGCTGATCATCTTCCAGAGATTTTCTGATCAGTTTCATTGCAAGTTTTTCATCGAGGTGATGTGTGGGCGGAAAAATACCAAACCGTTCTTTATAGGCATCAAGCAGATCATAAAATTCAAATTCATCAGGTTCGAGCATGGTGAATCCCTTTTCGGTTTCTTGTAAAGATAAAAAGTAAAATCGTGAGGAAAACGCCGCCAATTAAAAATGGCATTTCCCGGTTTGTGAGTTCTGCAAGTGAACCTGCCCATAAATTTCCTAACGGAGTACATAAAGTAAAAGTGAAGGTGTAAAAACTCATCACCCGGCCACGGTATTCATCTGAAGTTACATGTTGAAGCAACATGTTAGTTCCCGCAATCTGAATCATCATTCCTAATCCGCCAATAAATAAAATCCCGATTGCAGCGAAGTACCAAGGATTTATGGCCATCATGATCAGTGAAAAGCAAAGCATCAGCGTTCCGGCTTTCAAAACAGGTTTGAGTCTGGCCGGTGTGATTAATCCACCAAGCAAAAACGCACCCGAAAACGCTCCAATTCCCGAAGCGGCCATCAAGACAGATAGTCCTTCAGCACCACGACCGAATTTTTCTTCAGCAAATAAGGGAAGCAAAGTTGAATAAAACATGCCCAACAGATTACAAAAACCAAAAAGGAGCAGATAATTTCTGATGTCTTTATTTCCGAAAACATAATCGAACCCGTTTCTGATTCTGGAAAAAATACCTTCAGTTGTTTGTTCAATTTGCTGAACGGTGGGGATAATCCAGAAAAAAGAAAAGAGAATGACCAGATAAGTTGCGGCATTTAACCCAAACGCAGCACCTTCACCTGCAAGCGGAATGATAAATGCACCAATAACCGGACCCAAAATCCGGCCAAGATTTACCATAACGGAATTCAGTGCAATTGCCTGCGGAAGTTCTTCTTTTCCTACAAGTTCAATCAGAAAGGTTTGGCGTGCAGGCATATCTGCACCTGAAATCAAAGCCTGAAAAAAGGAAAGTACTAATAGAATCTGAATGTTAATTATTCCGGTGAGAGTGAACCAGCATAAAATGGCAGCCTGAAGCATTAACAAAGTCTGGGTAATAACAATAATAGTTTTCTTCGGATACCGGTCAAGCAGGGCGCCGGCAAACAGGTTAGAAAATATCCCGGGGAAAAGTCCCATAAATCCAACTAACCCGAGGTAAAAGGCAGAATGGGTTAACTGATAGGCAAGCCAAGCCTCAGCAATCCGCTGAAGCCATGTTCCGGAAAGAGAAACAAGCTGACCGAAAAAATAAATACGAAACGAGGTGTGACGAAAAGTCTGAAGTAATTTCGGGAAGGAATTCGTCATTCACCAGCACCTGATTCAAAGCATAAATCGAGTTTTTCTTTAATCTCAGACACTAATTTCTGGTCAGATTCATGCACAATCAGGTCAAACCGGTTTTCGTGCCGGAATTCTGACGTTCTTTTGTGGAAATGACCACCCGCAATTTCAAATAAAACTGGATTTTCACGTGTGACAAAAATTCCTTTTGCCCTTAGCAATCGTTTTTCCCCTGCAAGTGAAGTAAACAGGGCTGAAAGTTTTTCATCGTCAAAAATTCCTGTTTCCCAGATCCATCCTTTTCCAAGATAAAAAGAATGGTCGTGCGGGAGGTTTTTTTCTTTTCTGCCTGGTCTGAATGAAAACTGTTTATCGGCAACTAAATCAAGAATTTCGGCAGATACTTGACCGAATGTAGTTTCTACGATCAGTTGCTTTGAGGGAAGCATCGCCTCAAGTTCTTCACGGATTTGGGCTACCTTTTCAGGGGTTGAAAGATCTGTTCGGGTGATAATTGCAATATCGGCCGATTCAATCTGGTCATCAAAAACCATGGAATCACGAAAATCTTCATCATGATAAAGTGCAGGATCAATAAGCGTTATAACCGGCCGGAAATCGAGCAAAGATTTGTACTCAGACGATTTTAGCTGGAAAATGAGGTCCGACGGTCGTGCAATCCCGCTGGGTTCAATGATAATCCGGGTTGGTTTAATATCATTCAGGATGAATCCCATATAATCCATCAGCATTTCATTACTGGCACAGCAAATACAACCACCTGGTACTTCAACAAGGTTGAAAGGTTTTCCATCCGCCTCAATCAGACTTCCGTCAATACCAACTTCACCAAATTCATTGACGATAACGGCAATATTTTCGGTATCCCTGCGTTGACTGAGCAAATTAATGATGGCAGTCGTTTTCCCTACGCCAAGAAAACCAGTGATAATGTGAAGCGGTGTTTTGTTGTTTTCGGTTTGACTCATGCTGCAAAGGTACGGAAATTATGATTTTAAATCAGACAGAAAATCATGTTATAAGTCGAGCGAAGCGAAGATCCCAAATTAACTTCGGGGTAAAAAGTTATAAGTTATAAAAACGGTCACTGAGCGGAGTCGAAGTGCCCGTTTTTTATGAGAAAAAGTCGAACGAAGAGAAGACCCCGAATTAGCTTCGGGGTGGTAAGTAGCAATCAGATAAACCAAAGAGAGAAAATATGAGATCTGTTTTAATCAAAACCTCAATTCTGTTTATCCTTTTTTTTCAGGTATCATGTTCTTCCTGGAATGCGAAAACACCTGATTTAAAAGAGCTGCAAAAGCAATTAACATGGTCACCTGACCGAAAGTTATGGGTTTCAGCACATCGTGGAGGCCCTTCACCCGGATTTGCAGAAAACTGCATTCCGACTTTTGAAAAAACATCAAAACTGGGTTTGCTCATGATTGAATGTGATGTCAGGGTTTCAAAGGATTCTGTTCTGGTTTTCAGTCATGATGAAGAAATGGGTCGAACACATTCTGTTTCGGAAGGAAAAGTTTCTGATTACACTTTAAATGAGCTTAGAAAGGTAAAGTTAAAAGATGATGCAGGAAATCTGACAGAATCTGGAATTCCAACTCTTGATGAAGTTTTGGAATGGGCTAAGGGGAAAGCTCTTCTCACACTTGACGTTAAAAGAGGTGTTCCATTTAAAATGGTGACTGATAAAATCAAGGAACATCAGGCAGAAGGTTACGCACTTTTTATTACTTACTCAGTTGAAGATGCAATGAAAGTTCACTTCCTCCATCCGGGAGTTATGATTTCGGTTGTTATTCAAAATCTTACAGAATGGAAAACATTCAGGGAATCGGGAATTCCGACAAACATGATAACCGCTTTTGTGGGAATCAAGGAACCTGAACCTGCCTTGTATGACAGTTTACATGCAAATAAAATTCTGGCTGCCCTTGGCGTATTTAATGAGGATAAGGTGGCAGAACAAGGCGGAGATACGGTTTATGCGGGATTTTTTAAAAGAGGAGCAGATATTCTGGCGACTGACCGGCCTGAAGCGGTGATGAAGGTGATTACACGTGGTCAGTGGTAAAGTTATAAGTGGAATGATTTAACATTTACCCCGTCAAAAGCCGCCCTTCGACAGGCTCAGGATACCAGGTTATAAACATTAACAATTAACCATTGATCCTTAACCATTATCATTTGTCCGTGTCGTCTGAAACCTGCACTTTATACAATGTTTCGCCAGGTTTTACCATTCCATATTTTTCTCTGGCAGCTTGTTCAATTCGTTTTTTATCGTTTTGCAGGAGTTTAATTTCCTTTTTCAGTGAATCCTGAATTTCAACTTCCCGTTTCAAGGCAGTTTTAAGTTCATTGTTCTCAACTTCAAGATTATACCTTACCAAAAGTCCGTTATCGCCCATAACAAGTGCATAGGCAACCCAAATAAAAATAATCAGGAAGAGGGTTAGATACCGGCGTCTTTTTAAAAAGGAAGCTGTTTGATTGAATACTGATTTGAATAGTTCCATGATTGCACAAAGGTAAAGCAGGGAAGTTAGAGTTCAAACCCGGCTGAAATTTATCACAAAAAAAAGCCACCCGGTTTTGCCGGGTGGCTTTTTAATTCAAAGCAGGAAAAGTTACTTCTTAATATTGTAAAAAGCTTCCATTCCAAGATATTTGCTGCTGTCACCCAATTCCTGCTCAATGCGGAGGAGTTGGTTGTACTTGGCAATCCGGTCGGTACGGCTGGTTGATCCGGTTTTGATCTGACCTGCATTAACTGCAACTGCGATATCAGCAATTGTGGTATCTTCAGATTCACCTGAACGGTGAGAAATCACAGTTGTGTAACCGGCACGATGAGCCATTTGGATGGCATCAAAGGTTTCAGTAAGCGTACCAATCTGATTGACCTTGATTAGGATAGAGTTGGCAACACCCTTTTCAATTCCGGTTTTCAGAATTTCAGGATTGGTTACAAACAAATCATCACCAACAAGCTGAACTTTCTTTCCGATCAGATCAGTCAGATATTTCCAGCCAGTCCAATCGTTCTCAGCAAGACCATCTTCAAGAGAAATGATCGGGTAGTTATTTACCCAATTTTCCCAGAACTTAGCCATTTGCTCAGAAGTCAGTTCACGTTTGTCAGATTTTTTGAAAATGTATTTTCCGTCAATGAAAAATTCTGAAGAAGCAGGATCGAGGGCAATAAAAATATCCTGACCAGGTGTATAACCGGCTTTGGTAATTGCTTCCATGATCACTTCAAGTGCTTCGTCATTTGATTTCAGGTTAGGTGCGAATCCGCCTTCATCACCAACTGCTGTAGAATATCCCTTTTTCTTCAGGATGCCTTTCAGGGTATGGAAGGTTTCTGTTCCCATTCTGAGCGCTTCAGCAAACGTAGGAGCACCAACAGGCATAATCATGAATTCCTGGAAATCCACGTTATTATCAGCATGGGCGCCGCCGTTGATGATGTTCATCATTGGGACAGGAAGGGTATTGGCATTGAATCCGCCGAGGTAACGGTAGATAGGCTGGCCAAGTTCAGCTGCAGCAGCACGTGCGCAGGCCATAGAAACGGCAAGAATTGCATTTGCGCCAAGTTTGCTCTTGTTTTCTGTTCCGTCAAGTTCAATCATCAGGTTGTCAATATCGACCTGATCAAAAACGTTGGCACCAACGAGTTCAGGAGAAATGATATCTTCAACGTTTTCTACAGCTTTCAGAACTCCTTTTCCCATGTAACGCATCGGGTTTCCGTCACGGAGTTCAACAGCTTCGTGTTCACCTGTGGATGCACCACTGGGAACGATAGCACGTCCGACGATTTCGTTCTCGGTAATAACCTCAACTTCTACAGTCGGATTTCCGCGGGAATCAAGCACTTCCCGTGCAATAATCTCATCGATCAGGGAGATAAAATTGGAATTCATGTTCAAAAGCTCCTTTAGCTGGTTAATAAATTCAAAAGATTTGCAAATTTCTTTATCTTAGCCTTTAAAAGCAATTTAAGAGGATTAACTCTGGATTAATTAATGTATAAAAACATCTTTTTAATGCGACATGGTGAAGCCGGCAATCAACCCGGACAGGCAGATTTTGACCGTGAACTTACCGAAAAGGGTATTCGTGAGGTAAAAACGGCATTTCATTCCTTCTTGGATGAACAGATTGCTCCCGGCTTGTTTTTGGTTTCTCCGGTTTGGCGGGCGCAAATGACCTGGCAGGTTATAAAAGATGAACTTATGATTGATATCCCAAAGTTTGATTGCCAATCACTGGTTTATACCTCACATCCTTCGGCCATGTTTGAAGAAATAAAATCCTGGGAACAGCAAAACATTTTTTTAATCTCTCATCAACCTCTGATCGGCGATTTTATTGCCAGATATAGCTTGGCTCGTCATCAGCACATTTCAGTTCCAACGGCCAGTATTCACAAAATGAACTTCACTATGGAAAATGAAAAAATGAAGGGTAATTATTTAGGGACAGTTTAATTGTACCAGAATGAAATATGAAGTCATGGGTCATTTTCGTAATTTTAATCCTTGGTGGTAAATTCCCCACATCTTTGTGTGACCTTTTTTTTTTTAATTTTAACATGGAACTCTCTTGAAAATTTTGATTATCGGATCCGGCGGCAGAGAATATGCCCTCGGATGGAAACTTGCACTTTCTGAAAAACCAACCAAGCTTTACTTTGCTCCAGGTAACGGTGGAACACCTTATTTTGGGGAAAATGTCCCTATTAAGGCAAATGAAATCAAGGCTTTAGCCAGATTTGCCGAAGAAAAAAAGATTGACCTCACCATTGTTGGTCCCGAAGAACCGTTGGTTTTAGGAATTGTGGATACCTTTAAAAAACGGAATCTTGCCATATTTGGTCCAGACCGGTTTTGTGCAACCCTCGAAGGTTCAAAGATTTTCGCCAAAACTTTCATGGATCGTCACCATATTCCAACTGCTGCTCACTGGATTTTTGAAGACTCGGAAAAGGAAAAACTGATTTCCTTCCTGAAAAATTCATCCTTTCCAATTGTTTTAAAAGCAGATGGACTGGCGGCCGGCAAGGGAGTGATTATTCCGCAAAATCTGGATGAAGCTCTGGATGCAGTAAAACTCTATTTTGACAAAAAATCTTTTGGCACAGCCGGGGATAAAATTGTTGTTGAAGAATTTATGGAAGGTGAAGAAGCCACTGTTTTTGTCCTTACAGATGGAATTCAGTATCGTGTTTTCCCAGTTGCCCAGGATCATAAACGAATTGGTGATGGCGATACCGGGAAAAATACAGGCGGAATGGGTGCTTATGCTCCAGCTCCGGTTTGTACACCAGAGATTATGAAAATTGTAGATGAAACCATCATTAAGCCCACACTTACTGGATTAAGAGGTGAAAACCATCCTTATACCGGTATTCTTTATATCGGACTGATGATTACAGCTTCAGGACCAAAAGTGGTTGAGTACAATGTTCGTTTTGGTGATCCTGAATGTCAGGTTGAAATGATGTTGCTCGAAAGCGATCTTCTAGCCGCAATCGAAGAGGTGGTATCTGGAAAACTTGTTTCTGATTTGAAATTTAGAGCCGGATTTGCATCGGTTGTGGTAGCTGCTGCAAACGGGTATCCTGATCAGTTTGAAAAAGGAAAAGAAATTACTTTTGGTTCAAAAGACAATCCTGATAAACGTATTTTTCATGCCGGAACAAAACTTGCTGGCGGGAAAGTGATTTCTGATGGGGGGCGTGTTTTGGGTAGTGTTGGTTTTGGTGAGACGCTTGAAAAAAGTCTCGAAAGAGCTTATCAGCATATTAAAACTGTTTCCTTCGATGGCATGGTTTACCGAAAAGATATCGGAAAAAAGGGAATTGAAGCTTTGGAAAGGATTACTAAATGAAAATTTTAGCCACTGGTGGAGCTGGATTTATTGCCAGCCATGTTGTAGATGCGCTTGTTGAAAAAGGGCATGAAGTTGCTGTTGTCGATAATTTATATTGTGGCTACCTCCAAAATATTAATCCCAAAGCAACCTTTCATCAGTTAGATATTGGTGATCCTAAAATTCAGGATTTGGTTGCTGACTTCAAACCAGAAGTTGTCATTCATCATGCAGCACAAATGGATGTTCGGAAAAGTGTATCAGATCCAATGTTTGATGCAACCACCAATGTTATTGGCTCCCTGAATCTTTTGGAGGCCTGCAGAAAAAATGGCGTCAGAAAATTCATGTTTTCTTCAACCGGTGGTGCAATTTATGGTGAGCAGGATTATTTCCCGGCAGATGAAGAACATCCGTTACGGCCTCTTTCTCCATACGGAATTACAAAACTCTGTCTTGAAAAATATCTATTCTACTATAAAGAAGTATTTGGGCTCGAACATGTTATTCTAAGGTATGGCAATATTTATGGTCCCCGTCAGAATCCACATGGCGAAGCTGGGGTTATTGCCATTTTCATCAAAAAAATTGTGGCAGGTGAACAACCTATCATTAATGGTGCGGGAACTCAAACCCGTGATTATACTTTTGTAGGTGATGTGGTTCAGGCAAATCTGCTGGCATTGGACTATAAAAAATCTGGGATATTTAATGTTGGAACCGGAATAGAAACAGACGTAAATCGGTTATTTGCTGTCATCAACAATGCACTCGGTAATCCTGCCAAAGAAGTTCATGCAGAATCGAAGGCTGGCGAGCAGCAACGATCTGTTTTATCCACGAAAAAAATTCAAAGTGAACTGGGCTGGAAACAGAAAATGAGTCTGGAAGAAGGGCTTCAAATCACTGTGGATTGGTTCAAATCTCAACAATAAGGTTAATTTAACCTTTGCAATTGGTTTTTATTGACTAATTAGGTTTTCAGAATGGTCACACAAATTATTAAAAAGCGGGGAATTCTTATTTTTAGATCGGTTTTCTTTAGCTTTTTATTTTTGTTTTGTTCCCTTATCGCTTCTGCACAATCTTTTCGTCTGGAACCAATTGGGTCGGTCTTACTTAGCGAGGCTTATTCGGGTATATCAGTTTCAGCCTCCGGCGAGTTATTCCTGCTTTCTCAGACAGCTTCCCGTCTCGACAAAATTGATCAGAAGGGAACGATTTTAGCTTCTTTTGGCGGAAGGGGATCCGGCGCACAATATCTGAATGAGCCACGATCTGTTTGGGTAGCGAATGATCTCAACGTTTATGTAGCTGATTATAAAAATCACCGGATTACCCTGTTAACCCGGGAGTTAGGTTTGATTTCTATAACAGAAGGTCACAATCCACCTCATGCAGATATGGAATTTGGGTACCCGGTTTTTATGGCACTTCTTCCCAATAATGACTGGATGATTGTGGATCAGGAAAACCAAAATCTGATCAGGATGAATCTTCAGCATGGCTCAATCTTCAGATATGGTGGCATTGAATCAGGCTCGTTTCAATTGTTTCAGCCAGAATCGGCCGTTGCTGGAGAACGGGAACTTGCCATATTTGACAGCTCAGACAGTGTTTACAAGGTATTTGACTGGTACGGAAATCCGGTTCGCCGGATAAATGCCGACCGGGGTTCCTTATTTAATCTGCGCAACGTCTGGTGGAAGTTGTCTTCAAATATTCTGATTCCAGTTGATTCTGATAAAGGTTTCGAGCCTATTGATTTTAACTGGCTGACACCTGACCCAATTCGCGATATTGCTTTTAGAACAAATCAGATTTACGTTCTTACTGATTCTATTCTTTTGATTTTAAGTATCAAACCAAATTGATTTTCCCAATTCAAACTGTCCCAAATCAATCAAACCCGGATATTAAGAATGGAAATCCTTTTTCCTTTTCGCATCTAATCCTGTTTCCTGTTTCTCTCCTCCTTTTTTCGTTGCTTACTTCGCCACCTGTTTTTGCTCAACTGATTCCTGCTAATTCCGATTCCATCCTGATCACACAAAATTCCAGCTTTCCGATTTTACTTAACCGGGAAGAACTGATTTCAGAATCCTCATTCAACTGGAATCATCCTGAAGTGAATTATCCAGTTGTTTTCAATTTTCAATCGAACTCCATTTCAGTTCCAGGTCTTGACGAGTGGTTTAAATTGCATCCAACCGATACCCTGATTCTTTCCTTCCGTTATTTTCCGTTTACCATTCAAAAAGAATACAAACGATATTCGATGGGAAAAACCAATGCCTTGGGTGGAGAGATAAATACTGCACAAGCTGTTGCAACGACAACTATCCTCCCAAATCTTTGGGATGATTCCCGGTTAAGAAAATCGGGTTCATTCGTCAGGGGAATTACCGTTGGTTCAAATCGGGATTTAACACTTAATAGCGGATTCCGGATGGAACTGGATGGAAATCTGACAGATGATGTTGAAATTTCGGCAGTTTTAACCGACGAAAATATACCGCTTCAACCAGAAGGAAATACACAAACGCTTCAGGAACTTGATAAAGTCTATATTCAGCTTAAACACAAATCATACAGTCTGACGTTGGGTGATTACAATTTAAATGAGTCTGGAATGACCTTTTTAAGTTATAGCCGAAAGCTTCAGGGTCTTCAGGTAACTGGAAAATATGGCAGCTCTTCCGGCATGTTTGCTTTTGCAAATGCAAAGGGAAAATTTAACTCAAACCAGTTTAATGGTACCGATGGAAACCAGGGGCCTTATCGGTTAAGAGGAAAGTACAACGAAAAATTTATCATCATTCTTGCAGGAACTGAACGGGTTTACCTGAATGGAATTTTACTGACCCGGGGCGAAAGCAACGATTACATAATCGACTATGCTTCTGGCGAACTAACTTTCACGCCAAAAATTTTGATGAGTTCTGCTTCGAGAGTGACCGTTGATTTTGAATACTCAGACCGGCTTTATGCCCGTGATTTTTATGCGGGAAATGCAGAAGTAACTCTTCCCGGTGGGTTGGGAAATATGAAAATCACCGCAGTTCGTGAAGCTGATAATAAAAGTGCACCAATTGATCTTGATTTAACTGAATCGGATAAAGACCTCATTTCAAAAGCCGGAAATGACCCCTTAAAGGCTATAAAATCCGGTGTTGATTCTGTAGGATTCAATCTGGAAACCGGACAACCTGCGGGCAACTATATTCGGGTAGATACATTAACTTCGACCGGACCTGTTACGTTTTACAGGTACGCACCCGGAAATGTAAATGCTGTTTATCGTATATCATTCTCAGAAGTAACACCTGGAACGGGGTCGTATACAAGAAGAACATTTGGCTACTATCAATACATAGGTTCTGGCGGAAATTACGAGCCAATTACCTATTTGCCACTGCCATCTTTAACTCAGGCCGTCAGTCTCAAAACCAATTTGAATTTATCACCTAAACTTAAATGGGTACAGGAATTTGCAGTTTCAGATCGGGATGACAACCAGTTTTCATCATTGGATGAAAACAAAAGAAAAGATTTGGCCTTTTCAAATCAATTAAACTATCAATCTGATTTGGTGAAAATAAACGGAACCGAAATCGGCTCATTTTCCTCCTCGCTCTTTCAGCGATATGTTGGCCGTCGATTTACCTTTGTTGATCGGTTTGAAGCAGTAGAGTTTAACAGAAACTGGGCATTTGATAGTCCTGAAACTGGTGTGGAAAGACAATTAGAGTTTAAATCAGGCTGGAAGTCAGTTTTACCAGTTTCAATAAATACAGGAATCGGTACCCTGAGTCAGGGAAGTCAATTCCAATCAAAAAAGATTACCGCAGATTTCACACAAGCCATTCCCGAATGGGTTCATACTTCATATTCAATTCTTCAAACGGTCGCTGATAATAAACGCACTGATCAGAAAACAAACTGGAATCTGCAAACTGCCCGGCTTGCCTATCCGAACAGCTGGGTGACGCCAACTTTAAACTGGCTGCATGAAAATAAATCGCTTAAAAAAAATAGTTCAGATTCGCTTTTAATTTCATCTTATCTGGCTGATGAAGGTGAATTGGTGCTTTCAGGAAATTATGACCTAATTAAAACCACCATTAGCGGAAAAATCAGAGCTGAATCAGAACCCGACAGTGGCAAGTTTTATCGTTCCAGCACGGCTTACACACAAAATGTTCAATTTTCACTTTCCGAATGGAACAGTTTCGGGACAGATCTTTCTCTTACCAATTACAATAAAAGTTTTAGTGAGCGTTTCCGCCAAAAAGGAAATGCCAATTCTGAAGCAACACTTGTAAAATGGACAACCAATTTTTCTCCTTTGAACCGATCAATTGAATCTGAAACCGATTATCAGGTCAATACTCAAAAAACAAGTAAACAAGACCGGATTTTTATTAAAGTTCAAAAGGGTTTGGGAAATTATATCTGGACTGACAGAAACGAAAATGGGATCCAGGAAATCAATGAGTTTGAACTGACCCGATTTGATGATGGTGAATTTGTTCTCAGAACGTTCCCGAGCGATGACCTCGAACCTGTCGTAGACTTGAATGCATCGTGGCGGATCAGACTAAAACCAGTTAAATCAGAAGCATTCTCTTTTTTGCCGGAATGGGTACAGAAAAACTGGTCATCTGAAACCGTTCTGAATCTTGCAGAGAAGACAAGAACAACAAAATTGTCTGATGTGTATTTTCTTAAAATCGGAACCTTTTTTAACTCATCAACGACAATTGCCGGATCCCAACAGTGGATTCAGGATTTATTCTTTAATGAACAAAACCGGGATTTCAGTTTTAGGCTCAGGTCAGATGAACGTAAAACCATGATTCAATTTTCACTTGACACTGAAATCCGCAATTTCTCCGAAAAATCGGTGCGGATAAATTGGAAGGTTTTTGATAATATTTACACAAAAACAGAGACGGGTTATATTTTAAATCAGTACGATTCGAAGCTGAATTACCGGCCTGATTACGAAATCCAAAGTTTGTTTTTTGGTCCGGATGTCAGTTACCGGACAGGTTACACCTGGGAAATCGGATTAAAATCAAATCTGGATAGCCGGAAACAAAAAGGTGCTGAAGGTTTAAAAGCTCTGATTTGGAGTGAAATCGCCAGATACTCCTATTCGTTTACTTCAAAGGGAAGATTTCGGGCCGAACTTGAATATACAGGTACGAAAATTTCAGGATCCGCGGTTTCGTTTCCTTTCGAGCTTACAAACGGAAATCCAGAGGGAAAACTAATTTCCTGGAAACTATACTTTGACTATCAGATTTCCTCATTTATAAGTAGTTTCGTCAGTTATGATGGCAGATTGATCAATTCCGAACCCGCAATCCATACCCTCCGTGCTGAAGTCAGAGCCTATTTTTAACATGATTTGCCAAACTGGAAAAGGGAATTAATTTGTCAATTTTGTATCTTGACATTCAATCGTAATTTAAATGCCATTTGGGGTTATGTTTCAATCTATTGTGAAAGCCGGATTTAACTTTATTTATCCGCCAATTTGCCTCCATTGTGGAAAAAGACGAGACGAAAACCAGGAGTTTCTTTGTTTCACCTGTTGGAATCAGATAAAGACTTATGATGCTTCCCTTGATATCAGGCAGGTTTTAAAAAGCCGGATGATTGGCCGGGTAAAAACCGAACACAATTTTACCTTATTTTGGTATCAGCATTCATCGCCCCTTAAAACTCTTTTTCAGAATCTGAAGTATCAGAACCGAAAAGGAATCGGGCTTTATCTGGGCAGATTTCTCGGAAAAAAAATAAATGAAAAACTTGAATCAGCATCTGAGCCGGCAATTCTGGTTCCTGTTCCGGTTCACAAACTGAAACAGATTGATCGTGGTTATAATCAAGCCCTTATGATTGCAATGGGAATTGCCAGAGAAACCCGGCATGTTGTGCTTCCAGCCAAAGAAATTATTTTAAAAACCCGGCAAACTGATTCTCAAACAAAAAAGGACCGTATATCAAGATGGACAAGTCAAAAGGAAGTTTTTGGGTTGAATCCGAAGGTTAACATAGATTTGAATTACAGATCGGTTCTTCTTGTGGATGATATCATCACAACTGGAGCAACTCTTGAACAAATCGGCAAACTTATCCTTTCCAAATGGCCTGAAGCACGGATCTCAATTGCAACAATTGCACTTACAGAATAGGTAGACTTATGAACATCATCAAGACAATCAGAGAAAATGCGAAAAAACTGAACAAGCGAATTGTTTTTCCGGAATCAACTGAAAAGAGAACATTAGAAGCGGTAAAAACATTAACTGCTGAAGAAATCTGCCGGTGTATTTTAGTTGGAAAGGAAAGCGAAATCAGAGCAGCAGCAGAACAGGCCGGTATAAAATTATCAGCTAAAATTTCAATTGTAGACCCGTTAATCAGTGAAAAAGCATTTGATTATACCAATGAATTTTTCAATCTGAGAAAAGCAAAAGGGTTGACTCATGATGAAGCAAGACAAAAAATGAAAGATCCTTTGTATTTTGCTGCTATGATGGTTAGGCGGGGTGATGCTGATGGATGTGTGACTGGTGCTGTGACAACCACAGCAGACGTGTTACGTGCTTCCATCCAGGTTGTTGGCATGAAAGAAGGGAATAAAACAGTTTCATCCGTCTTTCTGATGGTGTTGCCTGATGGCCGACCAGTGACTTTCGGTGACTGTGCCGTCGTTCCTTATCCTGATGAAAACCAACTCTCAGATATAGCAATTGCCTCAGCAGAAACTCATGAAGCCCTAACTGGTGAAAAAGCACGGATAGCCATGTTATCTTTTTCGACAAAGGGAAGTGCACAGCATGAAGCGGTTGTAAAAGTGACTCAGGCGCTAGACCTTGTGAAATCGAAGGTACCATCTCTTCATATTGATGGGGAAATGCAGTTTGATGCCGCATTCATTCTGGAAATTGGTGAAAGAAAAGCACCCGGGTCAGAAGTGGCCGGAAAAGCCAATGTCATGATCTTTCCAAATCTGGATGCCGGGAATATCGGGTATAAAATTGCCGAAAGATTGGGTGGAGCAGAAGCAATAGGACCAATTATTCAAGGGTTGGCTAAGCCAATCAATGATTTGAGCCGAGGTTGTAAAAGTGAAGATATTGTAACTGTAGCTGCAATCTGTGCACTGAAATCAGCATAAATCCAAAATCAGGATTTGATATAAATAAAAAAAGCCAGTCGAAAAACTGGCTTTTTTTATTTATACTGATGCTAACTGATTACTTAAAATAATCAGCATTGATATCGATATAGTTTTTCCATTTATCAGGAACTTCATCCACCTGAAAAATTGCCTGAACAGGGCATTCTGGCTCGCATGCGCCGCAGTCAATGCACTCATCAGGATTAATGTAAAGTTGTTTTCCGGCAACGTCTTCAAATCCTTCTGAAGGTTGAATACAATCAACAGGACATACTTCAACGCAGGCGGTGTCACAAGTACTGACACAGGGTTCGCAAATTACATAAGGCATAGACTGTTCTCCTCGTACAAAAATTGTTACTACACAAATGTATAACAAAAATATTTAAACACACGATCTAAATGCAAGCCGATTCTATTAAAAATCAGTTTCATGATGAAATTTAGATTGAGTCTAAAAAGTGTTACTGTCCTTGGCCACCCTGAGGTACAGGTATTGGTTTCGCTGTAATTGTCAGCGATACAGAGTCAGAAACCGAATCAATGCCATCTGTAACTGAAATGGTTACTGTAAACTTACCTGAAGTTGTTTCAGAAGGAATCCAGCTGAATTTTTTCGAAGTAGGGTCAAACGTTGCACCGGTTGGCAGACCTGATGCACTAAAAGTTAAGGTTTCTTTGTCTTCATCAGTTGCAGAAACAGCAAACTCAACTGATTCTCCACCAATAGCTGATTTTGAGCCAGGAACCGTCAGTTTTGGTTTTCTATTGTTATTTGTTACCGTTAGGCTGAATTTTGCACTTGTAGTGGCCTTTTCAGGGTCAGAAACGGTTAATTCAAACGGACCATATTGTCCAGCCTGAGTAAAATCAGGATTAAATGAGAACTCGCCATTTTTCTCATTGAATACTGCACCCTTTGGAAGGGTTCCTTTTAATTTGCTGATGACCAACGTTTGTTTATCAGGATCTGAAGTTTTAAAAGTAAAGTCAAATGATTCCCCTTCAGCAATCGAGAGATCCTTTACATTTTCAAATACAGGTACACGATTTACATTTTTTACATCTACAACAAGGTTAGTTGATACTTTTCCATTTTCAGGATCGGTTGCTGAAACAGAAATTGTATATTTTCCTGCTTGTTCGTAAGTGGGAACCCATGAGAAATCTCCACTTGTTGCATTTAGAACAGCACCTTCAGGGAGGTTTGTTGATGAATAATTTACAGTCTGACGATCAGGATCGGTGGCTTTAAACTGAACATTGACAGGATCCACTTCATTTACTGTAATTGGCTGAACTGCTGTAAGCACAGGCAAACGGTTTACATTTGAAACCACGATTGTAACCAGCTTATCAGTTTTTGCATTTTCTTCATCAACTGCACTAAATGTAACCGGATAGGAACCCGATTGTTCAAAGGTTGGCTTCCATGTTAATTGTCCGTTTAATGGATCAAATGTTGCACCTTCGGGAAGTGTACTTGAAGATAAAACGACCTTCTGGCGGTCTGGGTCTGTAGCACTGACCTTAAAGGTCAATGACTGGTCTTCGTTAACAGCCTGGTCTGCAAGAGCAGCAAATACAGGGAATCGGTTCACATTTGCGATTACCAGTGAAAGATCGGCTTCTGCTGAACCGCCCAATGGATCAACAGCTTTCAGTTTCATCTCATAATTTCCTGCTTGTTCGTAAGTGGGTACCCATGAAAAAGTCTGGGTTGCAGCATCAAATTTTGCTCCTTCAGGGAGCTTACCCAAAGTAAGAGTAAGCGCTTCAAGGTCAGGATCTGTTATTGCAAACTGGATTTGGAGCGGGGAATCTTCTTTCCCCTGCGCAGGAGTTACAAATTTTGCAATTACCGGCATTCGGTTAACGTTTTCAACTACTATATACCCCTTAGTTGAGGCATTCAGTTCGGAAGGTTCAGTAACTGTGAACGTAACGTTGTAAGCACCGGCCTGGAAGTAATCTGGCGTCCAGGTAAATACAGAGTCCTTTAATGAAGAACCTTTAGGCAAATCAGTCGCCGTTATTTTTAGCTTACCGAAATCCTCTTTGTCGAGATCAAAAACACGAATATTAAATGAAAGTTGCTGATCTTCCTTTGTGCCGTGTTCTGGAACTGCAACAATGAAAGGTGTCCGGCTTACGTGATTAACGGTTAGGGTAACTTTTTCTTCGTCAGACAAAACTCCCAATTTATCGCTGTTGGAATCTGTTACTTTAAAGGTAACCGTATAGGTTCCTGATTGCTCGTAAGTTGGTTTCCATGAAAAATCGCCGGTCTCATTATTAAATACAGAACCCTCGGGAAGGCCGGTGGCATTCATTACAAGCTTACCCTTGTCTTCTGTATCGGGATCTGACCATTTGACTACATAAATAAGGTCTTTCATTTCATCAATTGTTTTTGCTCCAACTGCAGCAAGAACTGGAGGACGGTTAACGTGGTTTACTTTAATCTTTAATTCTGAAGTAGCTTCGAGCCCACTTGGATCTTTGACTCCGATAATTGCTGTATATTCACCAGATTGATCGTAGGTTGGCTTCCAGGTAAATTTTAAGGATTTGGTATCAAAGGATGCCCCCTCAGGCAAATTCCTTGAAAAGTGAACCAGCTTTCCCTCATCTTCACGATCAGGGTCAGTTCCTTCTTCAATTTTAAAAGAAAGTTCTTTGTTTTCATCGATTAATTTGTTTTCAATTTTGGCAATCACAGGTAGTCGGTTTACGTGATTTACTGTAATGAAAACGGTATCGAGGTCATAAAGCGAAGCATCTGTGTCTTCTGTAATTGTGTAATAAACACGGTAACGGCCAGATTGTTCAAAAGTTGGCTTCCATTTAAAAAATGTGGAATCAATATTCCAGTCTGCCCCTTCAGGTAAACCCTCAGCAGAAATGATCACTTTAGATCCATCAGGATCATAACCGGATCGTGAAAAAGTTAAAACCTGATTTTCATCAATTACCTGCCGTTTAATTGGTTCAAAAATTGGAGGAGAATTGTACTTGTAGATCATTAAGCCCCGGTCTGAAGATACATAGAGGTCTTCATTCCGTTTTACCATGCTAATTATTTCGCCGGGTTCTTTTGTTTTAAAATCAATTCCAAGACGACCTGTTGAGGTTTCGGATAAGATATAAATTCCATCGTCACCGGCTGCCATGAAAAAATATCGGCCTGATTTGAAAACGTTTTGTGCATCACCTTTGATGTCAATGTCTTCAACCTGACGGCTATAACCTGCGGCATTCAACGAAAAGGTATGCAGTCCTTCAGGTCCGTTTGCCACGATCATGGTTTCACCATCTTTAATAATATCTTTTGGCGTTCCATTGGTTTTGAATGATGTTAAATATACAGGAGATTCCGGCTTTGATATATTAAAGAGTTTGATACCTTCCTGTTGATCAATGACAAACAGAGTGTCATTTACAATTTGTGTGCGCCATGCCCAGGCCCATTTGGCTGCTGATTTGTAATTCTGTAGAAGAGTAAATTTTCCGTCTGGAAGGATTTTGTAGGTTGTGAGGCCGGCTTTTGACTCTGCTGCATAAAGAATGTCTCCTTTTATAGCGAGATCATAAACATCATTGGCAGGTTTGAATTCCTGAACAAGGGTCATATTATCATTTGAAACATCAATCGAAAGAATACCATTAAGTCCGTCAGATAAAAAAAGGAAATTATCCTTTTTCGCTATTCCGCCATTAATAAGTCCACCTTCGGCATAATGAGCGACCTCACGCAAACTATCAGGATTTACCAATTTATAGATGTAAGCGCCCTTGCTTTGGGTGGCTAGAAAAAGTTTATCACCCTCAAGAATAGCCCGCAGCGGTGTTGCATCCTTGTCTGCTGTAGTTTTGATGTAGGTCAGAGAACCTTTTCCGGCTCCTGGCTTTTGAGCGGAAACTTCGGTAATAAGGGTTACACCCAGAAATGAAAAAAGAACAAACTTTACTATCTTTTGGATCATGGTCATACTCTGGTGAAAAATTTAATAATGAGCAGAAATAGTTTGACGGGTTTTATGCCTAAAGGTATTTTTTACGGATACCAAAATCAAGATTCCAGATTTTTATACATTTGGGTAAAACGGATAATTTTACATTTAATGATAATTATTTTTCTCTTCAACACCTCAGTTGGACAAGAAATTCCCGTACAATTGCATGGATTTCCGTCATTGAATGATGTTGAATCCCTTCCAATAGATGGTGATCCATTTAAAGTCTCAGAAAACCTGGCCCAAAACAAAAGTAAAATTGTGACAACTATTTTCAGTAAACTAGCTGAAAACGGGCATTATTTCCCCGCAATTGATTCTTTAGTCTTTGATGGCTACCGCATTTTGGTGTATGGCAGCGAAGGTTCTGTTTCCCTTATTGCCAGAATTGATTGGGTTATTCCAGACTCTTTATCGGTATTGGTTCCAAATCAGACTGAAGAATTACCGGTTGTTTTTTCAAATTCCATTATTGATAAAAATAGTCTCCGGTTTTTGGAATTGGCGGGAAAAGCGGGATATCCGTTTGCAACTGTAAGACCAGAAATTAAACTTTCCAACCAAAATAAAGACACTATATTCTATTCGGTCACCTTTATTTCATCTGATTTCAAGCGGGTTCAATTATCAGGAATAACAGCAGATGGAACTGAAAATGTATCAAACAAAACTCTGGAAAGAGTTGCAGCAATTAAAAACGGACAACTTTTCTCGGAGAGAGAAGCAGTTGCCATTCAGGGCAGGTTAAAGCGGAGTGAATTGTTTGAGACGGTTGATTTGCCAACTTTTCAACTTACTGATGACGACAATTTTAAATGGTTTGTAAAGGTCAAAGAGTTACCCTCAACGCGGTTTGATGGTGTTCTTGGTTACCTTCCGGCAAGTAAAAAAGGAGAAGATGGTTACTTTACCGGATTGGTTAAAATTCACATGAGAAATTTCCTGGGGAATGCAAGAAAACTGAATTTGTACTGGGTAAGAGAGAATCAGTACTCACAGGAATTCAATTTTTATTTTATGGAACCTTGGGTGTTTGATAAACAGATTGATCTTTGGACGTCTTTAAGTCAACGCAATCAAGATACAACTTTCGTCAAAAGGGGATTTTCTGCAGGCTCTGAGCTCCGGTTTTTTGATCCACTCACCATTCGTCTTGACGGGCAGTTTGAAAGTATTGTTGGTCTTTCGAATTTAAGGTCAAGGGTTAATGGTCCGGATGTTTTAAATTCTGAAAAATTTCTCGGTGGTTTGGGTGCCGGCATAGATACGAGGAATTCCTATTTTAATGCTTCAGAAGGGTACCGTGTTTCAGTAAACTTTCAATTTGGAGTTAAGACCATTACTGGTCCTGATAGTGTTTTAACCCCGGCCGAAAAGAAAAGTTCATTTATGCGTCGTTCTGTTCTTGAAGCCGAAACTTATGTAGCAATTACTAGACAGCAAATTGTTGCAGGTTTTTTCCGGTTTTGGGAAACACGGGTTCCCGATATTGATTTGCCGGATATGTTTTTGGTGGGTGGAATTCAGAATTTAAGAGGTTATCGTGAGAATCAGTTCTATGCCAGCAGTCTGGCAATGGCATCACTTGAATACCGGTTTTTGCTTTCTGAAAGAAGCTATGTTTTTCTATTTTCTGACACTGCTTTTCTGGAAAGAGCTAAAATAAACAGAACTCACCTGAAGGCTGACAAAGGTGTGTATCCGGGAGCAGGGGGGGGGGCAATTTTGTCGTCTCCGCTTGGTATTGTTAAAGTGATTTTTGGCATGGGAAAAGGCGATACCTTTTCCACTGCGAAGATTCACTTTGGTTTAGTCAATGAGTTTTAGGTAAAAGCTCAGCCACATAAACAACTGTTTTTTCATTTTCACTTGTGATAAAAAAATAAACTGCAGGGTCGGTTTTCCCGGTTTTATTCCCGAGTAATTTTTCAACCTCTTCTAATTTTACAGATGTGTTTTTCTTTTTAAGAATAACCCGTCGGGGTGAATATTTTTTGGAAAGATCAGGAATATCTTTCATTTTATATGAATGTTCATCAATAAGTAAAAATGGTTTAAATAAAGGTTCCACGGAAGTCGATGAGCCATGTGGAAAGCCACTATCTTCTGCAGGAAGGCGTAGTCCGACCCTTTCAGACCAGAATGCAAGACGGCCAGATTTCATTACTGCCGGGTCTGGGTCGAAGATGTATGTGTTCACTTCTCTTCCGGAACTGACATCCTGCTTCATGTCACCTTCTGGATTAAAAAGGGTTCCATCAATCCAAAGTGAACCATCCACTGTTTCAGGATTTCCATGAACCAACAGAATTTCCCGGCACTCACCGTCCAGAGATACGATTATCTTTTTGAATCCATTTAAAGCCGGATCTGATAAGGGTGTCATCGGAGAAATTTTCACCAGACAACCGGTTGATTTTTCCTTTAAGGAAACAATTTCACTAAATGGCGGTGTGTAATCATCCAACCTGAAAGTTCTTCCGGAACCTGATCTTCTCATTGGGTCTGCAAACCAGTATTCAGGTATTTTTCCTGTACTCCCAAATATACTATGACGGAAAACAGGACATTGACCTTGAAAGAAATGGTGAATATTTCTCTCGAGAAGTAGTGCGGTGGTTGGGTCGGTTTCGTGGGCAGTAACCTTTAATCCTGCCAGAAGAAAAGCAACAAGATCAAAACCAGATCCTGCTGTGAGATCGGTTACTGAGGGTGACATTTCCTTTAGCAACTGGGCATGGAAGGTTGCAATTCTAAAATCGGTAGCCATTTCAAAAAGGTTTTTTGTGATCCACCAGAATGAAAATGGAAAGTGCTTTTCTTTGAGGCGTTTTCTTAGGGTGATACTTTGTGAAAGAGTTAATTTATCCGAAGGGGGAAGTTTCGGAAAATTTTGGTCAATCCATTGTCTGAGTTTGAAAGGATCAGACAGGTTGAGTTCTGGAGATTCGGCAACCAGATTGTAATTGAATTCGTTTGGTAGAGAGAGATCAGTGTGCTTCAAACGAGTCTACTTTTTTGATCAGGTTCTCAATAATGGCTAATTTATCGTGTTGTTCGGCATTAGAATAGATATAGACGAGATTTTGCAGCATTCTTTTAATTACAGAACGTCCAGAAGGATAGAGATAGGTATTGATGCCTTCAGTTACATTGATTTGAAGCAGGAAATCGGCAACCTCAGTGGGCTGAAGAATATTGCCAGAATTGAAACAGTCAATAAAAAGAAAATGGGGGTCCGAGACAAAAAGCATAAAATGGCGAGGAAGGGCAGCCGGGTGAACATCTATACCGCATCTTCTTGCTACCAGATAGTAGAGGAGAGAAAGCGAGACTGGAATTCCGGTTTTATTTTCAAGGAGGGAAGACAAATCAGAATTCTCTGGCAGGTAGTATTTATTATGATTTCCCTTGAAATGATGTTTAAAGTAGATCACATTATTCAGTGCAGAAATTTTGTCAACACTATCATCATGCGGATGCAAAACTTCTCTCACATCCTCAATCAGATTCTCAAGCGCAATCCGACCATCCATGACAGGGTATTGTTCATCAAAAAGGACATTCATACCTAGCAGTACATCTGTTAGCAAATCCAGGTTCAGAAGGGAATCTGCTTCAAGAAAGGCATTCAGATTTTGAAGAAACCAGTTTGACTTACAAAGACTGTACAAATTGTCATAAAAAAACCTCCGGTCTTCAGAAACCAGTTTTTTGATGACTTCGAGTTGAACAAGATCTTCATACCTGTTATTCACAGTAAAGTAGTTCAGAAGTTCTCTTTCAACAACGGGGTCAGTATCATCCAACAGGGTTAGCAGGGCTTGTGGGTTCATCATGAGTTTTTATTTTTGCTCAATTTACAACATATTCAACCAAAATTGAAGTCAATCTGAATGTCAGCATCTGTATAAAAGAATCTTTTTTTTGTTTATTTGAAGTTTTTACCATTATTCTCTTGCATATTCCGGTAAGAAAACATTAAATTAGAAAATCTGGGTAAAAAATCGAACCAGTCACAGTAAATCAAAGCTGAATAATTATTCCGGAATCTGTTTTCCAAGATCAAACGATCGTTAATTTAAATATACCAAATCATGTCCGAACCAAAAGCTCCAAAAAAATCAAAAAAAGTTCAGAAGAAAGTTACCATAGTAAGACCTCCGGTACAAATCTTTGGCCACAGAGGCAATAGCGGGTATTTCCCTGAAAATTCAATTAAAGCGTTCAAATCCTGCCTGGAATTAACCGGAGTTGCCGGTGCAGAGATTGATGTTCAAATGACCCGTGACGGTGAAGTTATCGTTTATCATGACGAAGATCTCACCCGGTTTGGTGGTCCCAAAGCAAAAATTCCTACGACTTCATGGGCAGAAATCAAGAAAATTGATATTGGCACCTATTATGGACCTGAATCTGCAGGAACAACCGTTCCTTTGCTGGATGATCTGATGGCTTTGCTTCCTGAAAACAGTCAGGATTTTCTGCTGAATATCGAATTGAAAATCAGCCCTGTGTTAAAGGGTGAAAATCTGAAAACCTTTGTTCACCGGCTTTACACGCAGGTTGACAGCTGGGTTGACCCCAAGAAAATTCTTTTTTCAAGTTTCAATTGGGATTGCCTGGATATCCTCAGACATTACAGCTCAGAAATGCGTCTTGGCGTTCTTACCGATCAGCCAGATGAAAGAGGCTGGATTTCTAAAGTTAAACAGCTGAACGCAGAGTTTATTATTGTTCCGATGTCTAAATGTGATCCTGAATTTATTGCCATCGTAACTGATGATCTTGAAGCCGGAATCATTGCCTACACAGAATTTGATTACAAACTTAAAGAAGAAGAACTCGAGATGTGTCGTACGCTTCTGAATTCAAATATTCGTGGGCTTATTGTTAACTATCCACAGGACGTTTTTAACCTTATCAGTTAATTATGCTTCCGGGAAACAATCAGTTTTCTGCCTTTCATCACGCTTCCCCTGATCTTCTTATTCTTGGCGGCGGCATTAACGGAGCTGCAATTCTCCGTGAAGCCTCCGCCAGAGGATACTCCTGCCTGTTGATTGATAAATATGATTTTGCCTCTGGTGCATCGGGTCATTCAAGCCATTTGATTCATGGTGGACTCCGTTATCTTGAATTTGGTGAAATTGATCTGGTTTATGAAAGTCTTCACGCCAGAGAATGGATTTTGTCTGAGTTTCCGGAATTCACCAAAGTGATTCCTTTGGTTATTCCCACTTCTAAAAATGCTTCAAGACCCCGTTGGATGCTCAAACTTGGGCTGACCGCCTATGATTTTCTTGCAAGATCAAAAAAAGTCCCAACCCATAACTGGCTATCAAAAGAAGAAATAATTGACCGCTTTGATGGCATCAAATCATCGGGTCTTACCGGTGGTTATCAATATTTTGATGGGATGGTTGAATGGCCAGAACGTTTGATACTTGATTTGTTGAAACGGTCAGGATCACCCGCCTTTAATTATGTTGACCTTGTCAGAAAAAATGAACAGGGAATTTTACTCAGGCAACAGTTCAGCGGAGAAGAAATTCTCATCCATCCGAAGAAAATAATTAATGCAACCGGTGCCTGGGTGGATTTTACAAATGTTTCTCTCGGAATCAAAACCACTTATATGGGTGGAACTGCTGGAAGTCACCTTGTCGTTTCATTCCCCGGGAAGCTGCCTGAATCTGGAATTTATACTGAAACCGGATCAGATCATCGTCCGATTTTCTGGTTGCCTTGGGCTGGAAAAATTTTATTTGGTACCACTGACATCAGATATAACGGAAACCCTTCATTTGTTACAGTTACAAATGAAGAAATTAGTTATCTGAAGGAAGCCTTGAACGAGTTGTTTCCCGGATTGGGAAGTGAAGCAATAGAGTTTAGTTTCTGTGCAGTCAGACCCTTACCGGCAACACCACTTAACCGCACGCCCGGAAAGATCACCAGAAAACACACGTTGTTTCACGATAAATTCCACCCGGACTGTCTGCACCTTATTGGTGGAAAACTTACCACATTTCCGGTTGTTGCAAAACAGGTATGTGACTGGTTGGATAAAGAAGAAAGAAAAAATACGACCAAACTTGGATGGAGCGGGAAATCACCATCCGAAAAAAGCAAATTTGTTCAGAAAAAGGAACCAATACCAATTGGTCAAAGTTTGATTTCTTTTTATGGCAAGGATATCTTAACCAGTTCGGGCTCAGAACCGGGAAAGAAAGAAAGTGAAATCACACTGGTTGATGAAATTATTTTTGCTTTTGAAAAGGAAATGGGTTTCACCTGGCCAGATGTAATGGAACGCAGAACCTGTCTTTCCCAGAAAATAGGGAATAACAGTTTTGAATTAGAAAAACTGAGAACAATGCTTTTTTCTGCCGGATTATTCAAAGATAAAGCTGGAATTGATTTTAATGCTTATCTTGAAGAGCTGAATCGCAATCGATTTTTACAAAACATATAATCAGGAAAATTTATGGCCATCCATTACCTGAACGGTCACCGGCTGAGACGATCAGTCATTGCAGGATCGTTGAACCTTATCAAGCACAGAGACCATCTGAATAAAATAAACGTGTTCCCGGTTGCTGATGGTGATACCGGAAGCAATATGGCTTCAACCATGCGGGCCATTCTGCAACGTGCTTATGACTCTTACGAACCCAATGTTTCGAAATTCGGTTATGCGATTGCAGAAAGTGCTTTGATGGCCGCTAGAGGCAATTCTGGCGCAATTCTGGCCCAGTTCTTTCAGGGGCTTGCTGAAGGACTTAACGGAAAATCAAAGGTTAGCACTTCTGACTTTGCTTTCGCTGCTGAAAAGGCTGTTAATATGGCCATTGAAGCGATCAGCAACCCGAGAGAAGGAACCATTTTATCTGTTATGAGAAATTGGGCAGATTCACTTAAAAGAATCGCCAAAACTGAGAAAGACTTTCGTCCGCTTATTTTAAATTCCTTGGCAGAACTCAGAGTTGCCCTTGAGCATACTAAAGATCAGCTTGAAGTGCTAAAGAAAGCCAATGTGGTCGATTCTGGTGCATCTGGTTTTGTGAATATAGTAGAAGGTGTTTCGCAGTTTATAAATGCAGGTTCCATCAAGGAAGAACATATTGAAGAACTTGACCGTGCTGATGTTGAAATTGAAGAAGAATCACATATTGAGTTTGATCCTGAATCGATTCATTTTCAATTCTGTACCGAGTTTTTGCTGGAAGGAAAAGACATTAAGAAGCCCCTGATCAGAGAACAGCTTCTGAATCTGGGTGATTCAATGATTGTTGCAGGTTCAGCAACAAAAGTGAGGGTTCATATCCATACCAATGAACCTGAAACCATCTTTGCTATAGCCGGTAAACACGGTACTATTCTTCAGCGCAAGGCAGAAGATATGAAGGCTCAGCATGAGAGCACCTGGGGGCAGGTTGATTCAACGCTTGCTTATGGAATTGTGGCTGATTCATCGTGTGAGATAACTGAAAACTTTCGCCTGAAATATAATATCCGGGTTGCCCCATTGCTCGTTTTTCTTGACGGGAAGGAATATGAGGATAAGGAATCAATCACGGCAACTGAGTTTTACAATAAACTCAGGGAGAACAAAGATATTGTTCCAAAAACTTCACAACCTTCACCGGCCCGCTTAAAAAAAGAATTTATTGAAGCAACGCGCAAAAAAGACAAGGTGTTGTGGTTTGGTTTGAGTTCAGCAGTCAGCGGAACGTTTCAGGGTGGGGTAACTGCCGGGAAAATGATGGAATCATCATCACCGGGAAAAACAGTTCTTGCTTTCGACTCCTGTCAGATATCTCTTTCATCAGGATTTATGCTTGAAGAAGTTGTTGAACAACTTGAAAAAGGTGCCACCCTGGAAAGTATTGTGGAAAACCAGAAGGAAATCAGAGAAAAATTTCACCTGTGGTTCTATCTGGATACTGTGGAATATCTGATTAAAGGTGGCCGGATGTCAAAACCTAAAGGATTTTTTGCTAAAATTCTTGGGCTGAAACCCGTGCTTACATTTACCCGAGACGGACGTGTTGAAAAAGTCGGAATTGTAAGAAACCGGAAAAAAGCGGTCGATTTTCTGATAGGCCAGATAGACAAATCCAGGAAGGTCAAGCGTATCGGTATTGTTCATGCTGCCAATATTGAAGCTGCCGTAAACCTTGAAATTGCTTTACGGAAAGAATATCCAACCGTTCTCATCCCAACGTCAGAAGTTTCACCGGTTTTAGGTTGCCATTGCGGACCCTATGCCTTTGGGTTGGTTGTTCAATACGAATAGTTTTGTCAAATAAACAAACCTCAGTGAAAAATGAGAAGTCATAAAAACCCTACTTTTTAATCATTAAACCGGAAAATAAAATGTCAACTGGTAATCCTCAGGTAAAAATAGAAACCCCTCATGGCAACATTTTGATCAGCTTAAATGCGGATGTAGCTCCATTGCACACACAAAATTTTATTAAGCTTGCAACAGAAGGTTTTTTTGATAAAACCACCTTCCATCGGGTTATCCCAAAATTCATGATTCAGGGTGGTGATCCGAATTCAAAAACCAACGAAAAATCGTCTCACGGTCTTGGCGGACCCAATTACACCATTCCAGCCGAAATCAAACTGCAAAACAAGCGTGGAACCGTTGCAGCTGCCAGAAAGGGTGATGCAGTTAATCCTAAAAGAGAATCTTCTGGATCACAGTTTTATATCAATGTGGCAGATAACGGATTTCTAGACGGTCAATACACTGTTTTTGGTGAAGTTCTGGAAGGAATGGATGTTGCTGATCTCATCGCTGGTGTTGCCAAAGATCAGAGAGATAATCCGGTTGAAAGAATTGAAATGAAAGTAACTGTCGTTCCGCAGGTTCCCTGATGTCCAAATTGAATTCCGGACTGATAAAGCAATTTGCTTTATCAGTCGGTTTTCACTCTGTTGGAATCACCAAACCCCATCTGCTTACTGAACATCTGAACCGGCTGCAATCCTGGAATTCTTCAGGATTTAACGGTCAGATGGATTACCTGAATAAAAATTTCCCAGTCCGCGAAGATATTTCCCTGCTTTTTCCGGATGTTAAGTCAGTTATTGTAACCCTTCTTCATTACGATAAACCTGCGACATTTTCAGTTGAAACGCCACTCGGGAAACTTTCAAAATATGCCGCAGGACCAGACTACCACCTGATTATAAAAGATCGTTTTGCCTTACTTTTAAATTTACTGAAGGAAAAAGATCCACTTGCTGATGGCCGGTATTTTACTGATTCGGCACCTATATTTGAACGGGAATATGCCAGACTTGCCGGGTTAGGGTGGGTAGGGAAGCACACACTGCTGATTGAACCAAAGAAAGGTTCCTTTTTCTTTATCGGGATTTTCCTTCTTAATAGTGATCTGGAAACCGATGCTCCGTTTGAAATCAATCATTGCGGAACCTGCCGGGCTTGTATTGACTCCTGTCCTACATCTGCAATTCTGGAAAATGGCCATCTTGATGCAGTAAAGTGCATATCCTATCAATCCATTGAAGTAAAATCACCCGAACTTTCTCCTGAAGTGAATCTTGATGGGTGGGTTTGGGGTTGTGATGTTTGTCAGGATGTTTGTCCGTGGAATCAACGATTTTCTTTGGTACCTCAACCAGACTGGTTTCCGCCAAATCAACTGTTACATTCCTTATCAGAAAAGGATTTGACTGCCCTATCAGAGAATCAGTTCAGGAAGAAATTTTCCCGGTTTGCGGTGAGTCGTCGCGGACGAAAAGGACTTTTACGAAATTTTTGGCATAATAAACTAAAAACACCAAACAGTAAGTTTTAGATTATTGATTATTTAATTATATTACTTCTAATTAGAAGAACAGGGGAAAACCGTGCTTGAGTTTGTACCAAAAACACAGTCAAGAATTCTGGTCGTTGATGATCATGAGTCAGTTTTGACTCTTCTCAAAGATTGTCTTGAAGAAGAAAACTATTTTGTTGAAACTGCTCAGGATGGTGAAGAGGCACTGGGAAAAATAAGCACCCGCACACCGGATCTTGTCATCGTTGATATGATGATGCCGAAAATGAACGGTTATGAACTGTCGAAAGTGTTGAAAGGGAACCGTGAAACCCGGCTTATACCCATCATCATGCTCACTGGTCTTTATGATTTTGATGCCAAAATAAAAGCAATTGATATTGGTGTTGATGATTTTCTGGGAAAACCATTTAACCGGACTGAACTTATCACACGTGTGAGGTCTCTTCTAAAGACTAAATATTTTACTGATCAGTTAGAAAATGCTGAAACTGTTATTTTTTCACTTGCCCGTGCAGTTGAAGCCAGAGATGAATATACTGAAGGTCACTGTGACCGGTTAGCTTTTTATGGTCGTCTTCTCGCCGAAAGAATCGGGCTTTCTGCTGAAGAAGTTGAAATTGTAATCCGTGGTGGAATTCTTCATGACATTGGAAAAATCGCAATCAGTGACGCAATCCTGTTGAAGCCAGGAAGACTTACTGCAGACGAATATGATGTCATGAAAACTCACCCTGAAGAAGGTGAAAAGATCTGTGCTCCTCTTAAAACGCTGCAACCCGTTCTTGCCTGCATCCGGCATCATCAGGAACGTTGGGATGGCTCTGGTTATCCAGATAAATTAAAAGGTGAAGAAATTCCGTTGGTAGCCCGTGTGGTTTCTACCGTTGATTTCTATGATGCTTTAACGACTGACAGACCTTACCGGAAGGCTCTCGATCGCAAAACAACTTTTGATATTATGCTGAAGGAAACCCAGCAGGGAACCTGGGATCCCAGACTTATTCAGGAACTTCTCGATCTGATTGTAGAAAAAAACCTCGACAATCAGGGATAATCTGTGAGACTCATTGTCAGGCCGGATTTTGACGGGTTGGTTTGTGCGCTTTTTCTGAAGAAGATTTTCCGGATTTCTGCTATCGCGTATTCAGAACCCAAAGATATTCAGGATGGTGTTTTTCCTGTCCAACCCGGCGATATCATTGCCAACCTACCATACCACCCCAATTGCTCCTGGTGGTTTGATCACCACGCCTCAAATGAAATTCCGGATTCTTTTCGTGGACTTTTTGAAATTGCACCTTCAGCAGCCGGATTAATCTGGAAAGCTTACAAGGACCAGTTTCCGAAACTCCAGGCCTTTAGTTACCTGACTGAGCAAACCGATATCATTGATGGTGCTTTGTTATCCAAAGATGATATCCTGAATCCTCAAGGGTATGTCCTCTTAAGTATGACGGTTGTTCCGTCCCATGATCTGGCAGATGCAGATTATTGGGATTATCTTATTGATCTTCTTGATGTAAATGATGTAGATTTGGTTCTTGCAGATCCAGTTCCTGCAGAGCGAATCAGAAAATTCAAAGACGGAAAAGACGAATTTGAATCTGTGTTGAAGCAGTCTTCAATTATGAACGGAAAGGTTGTAGTAACTGATTTTCTTTCAAATCCGCCTGAAGATTTTTCTTTGAACCGGTTTTTGGTTTACGCACTTTTTCCAGAGTCCGAGGTCAGCATTACGTTAACCAGGATGACTGACAAACCGGGTCTGGTAAAAGTGAGTGTTGCAAAATCAATTCTGAACCGGATTAATGAACTTCATGTTGGTTTCACCCTGCGTGAATTTGGCGGTGGCGGACATTCCGGAGCTGGAAGTACCCGAATTACAGAAACTCAACTGCCTGAACTTCTACCCAAACTAATCTCACGTTTTAATCTTGCCTGATCAGGTCACTTCTGGTGGTTCACCGGTTGACTTAAATTCCTGAAAATCTGATCTTTACGAAGCTAATAAAAATTGTATTTGAACAGTTGCCCAATCGCAACTCCTTTTCCGGATTTTAGAAATGAATAAAAAAATTGATATCAATGAGCGTCTGAAATTTTCGGAGCAAATTTACCTTCCTGAAATCATGAAAGGGATGTGGTATACGCTGAAACAAATGTTTCAACCGGTTTTCACAATGCGCTATCCGGAAGAACGCTGGACTCCGCCCTCAATTTTTCGGGGACGACCGGTTTTAGTTGCCCGTGAAGATGGAACTGAACGTTGTGTGGCGTGTGGATTATGTTCACGTGTTTGTCCGCCACTTGCAATTTATGTCCAGGCTGATGAAACTGAAAGAGCTCAGGAAAGATATCCTTCAATATTTGAAATTGATATGCTTCGTTGCATTTTTTGTGGATATTGCGAAGAAGTTTGCCCGGAAGAAGCCATCGTAATGAGTAAAGAATATGATATCGTTTTTGAGAACCGTGACTCGGCTATTTTTAACAAAGAAAAGCTTATGACGCCCGCTTCTGCACTTACCGACAGACTTACTTTTCTTCACCAGTACAAAAACCCTGAAGAAATCACCAAAGCTGCAACTGATTTAAAAAATTAAACTTCAAAAGGGTCGGAATAAAAACTGACCCTTTTTTATTTCCTTCAATTTTTCCCATTTCTCCCTTGAAACCTGATTCACCAACCCGTTCCGGCCTGCAGATTTCAACATTTGAAGGCGTTGCCTCAAATTTTCAATATATTCTCATGCAGAGTTCCTACCTCATGGGTATGGGATTTCTTTTTGGTTTGTCTGAAAAGACCATCTCGATTCTTGCGAGTTTTTCTTATTTGTTCCAGGTTTTCTACTTCCTGAGTGTTTATCTGCTTGATCGTTGGATTGACCGGAAAAAGTTTGTTATGGGTTTGGCACTATTCGCCAGAACAAGTTGGGTTTTTCCGGCAATATTGTTGCTGAGTGAAGATCCGTCACGTTACGGTTGGATCTTCGTGTTTCTCTTTACTGGCTACTTTTTCCTGGATAAAATGCTTGCTCATAGCTGGAACAGCTGGATGAGTGATCTGGTGCCAATGAAACTGCGCGGAAAATACTTTGGATTCAGGCAAGGGGTGACTGCCATTGTTTCTGTTATTTTCCACCTGATCATTGCTGGAATTATTGATCATTATAAAGGGGATGGAAATGATGCTCTGGGTTTTTCAATTGTTCTCGGCATCAGTGCAGTTCTGGGTGTGGTAACCGTCATCTTATTTAAGTATCAGTCCCATCCGCCGCATCCCGTTAAAAATACGGAAGAACTATTCCATATCGACCGGATCAAATTTGTATTTACAGATAAACTGATGACTGGCCGTATGATTCGCGTTTCACTCATCATGATGTCGATTGGCATGGTTATTATGTTTATCCCAGTTTACATGATTGAGCAAAGCGGCATATCTTACACGACCTTCGCATGGTATCAAAACGGAATTTTATTTCTAGGGGTAGCAGGTTATCGCCTTTTTGGAAAGATAATTGATCTTCATGGTGCTGATCTTGCCTTAAAACTTTCTGTTTCAGGACTGGTTTTATCTGCCTCCTTATGGCTTTTCATTGATTCAAATCACCTTTGGTTATTTTTCTTAGACGCGATTTTACTCGGATTCTGTTACAGTGGCTTTATGCTGACCAATGCCACAATTTCTTTATCTGATCCGAAAGATCCTGACCGGAATCTCAAAATTGCAGTTTATGCTTCTTTTACAGGACTCATGTTTTTTGCAGGGTCTTTACTTTCCGGCTCCATTTTTAATTCAGAGTGGGGAACACCCGGTTCCCGCATCCAACTTATTTTTGTTGTTGCCCTAGTAATCCGTATTTTTGCACTGATTTTAATGATACCCAGACAGAAAAAACAGGATCCTTCTTATGAAATCCCCGGAAACACCACGGTTTATTGAACCTGAAGTAACACCAGAACTTGCCAAAACCCATGGGTTAACTGAACCTGAATATCAGCGCGTTCAGGAAATCCTTGGTCGAGTCCCATCTTTTACTGAATTGGGAATATTTTCAGTGATGTGGTCTGAGCACTGCAGTTACAAAAATTCGATTCTTGAAATCAAGAAATTACCACGATCAGGTGGCCGGTTATTGGTCGGTGCCGGTGAAGAAAATGCCGGTCTTGTTGATATCGGTGACGGACTTGCCGTTGCATTCAAAATTGAAAGTCATAATCACCCGAGTGCAGTTGAACCAGTGCAGGGTGCAGCAACTGGTGTTGGAGGTATTCATCGTGACATTTTTACCATGGGAGCCAGACCCATTGCCTCGTTGAACTCGCTTCGGTTTGGCAGTCTTGAAAATAAGAGAACCCAATTTCTTCTGGAAGGTGTTGTCAAGGGAATTTCGATGTACGGAAATTCATTTGGTGTTCCAACAGTTGCTGGCGAAATCTATTTTGATCCGTGTTACCAGGGAAATCCGCTTGTAAATGCCATGTCAGTCGGGATTGTTGAAGCAGGTAAAACTGCTTCTGCAACAGCTGCTGGTATAGGAAACCCAGTTCTCATTGTTGGAAGTGCAACCGGTCGTGACGGGATACATGGTGCAACATTTGCTTCAGAAGAAATTTCAGAAGCCTCAGAAGCTAAACGACCCAGTGTACAGGTCGGTGATCCGTTTACAGAGAAGTTACTACTTGAAGCCACTCTAGAGGCCATTGCAACTGGATATGTTGTAGGCATTCAGGATATGGGAGCAGCTGGTATTTCGTGCTCAACTTCTGAAATGAGTGCAAAAGGTGAAGTTGGAATGAGAATTGACCTTGATAAAGTTCCGGCCCGTGAAGCTCACATGACAGCATATGAACTGATGTTATCTGAATCACAGGAGCGGATGCTTATCGTTGCCCAAAAAGGATTTGAAAGTCAAATCCAAGCCATTTTTGAAAAATGGGATCTTCATGCCGTCATTATTGGAGAAGTAACCGACACCGGTCGGGTTGAAATTTTCCGGGATAATGAGAAAAAGGCTGACATTCCAGCATATGAGCTGGTTTTGGGTGGTGGAGCTCCGGTTTATACCAGAGAACGTTCACGGCCAGTTTATCTTGATGAAGTCCAAAATGCCGATCTGACTGGTTACAAAATTAAAAATGTGAAGGAAGAAATCCTTCAGATGCTTAAATCCCCGAATATCGCCTCGAAACGTTGGATTTATGATCAATATGATTCCATGGTTCGTACAAACTCACTTACTCAGACTGGTGCTACTGATTCTGCTGTAATCCGGATTAAAGGAACAAAAAAGGCCCTTGCAGTTAAAACTGATTGCAACGGTCGTTACGTTTATCTGAATCCACGCAAAGGTGGCCAGATTGCAGTTGCAGAAGCAGCAAGAAATGTGGTTTGTTCGGGAGCGAAGCCATTAGCAATTACAAACTGTCTCAATTTTGGAAATCCGTATAAACCAGAAGTTTATTGGCAGTTTTCTGAAGCGTTGGGTGGCATGGGTGATGCTTGCCGTGTGTTTGACACACCTGTTACAGGTGGAAATGTTTCATTTTATAATGAGAGTCCTGATAGTTCAGTTTTTCCGACCCCAACTATTGGAATGCTTGGGCTTATTGAAGATGTCGAAAAAACAAAGCCATTATTCTCTGGAGTTTGCGAAGCTGATGAAGTTATTTATCTGATTGGTAAAACAGGGAATTCGATTGGTGGTTCAGAATATTTATCATGGATCCATAAACAAACTCTCGGGGATGCACCTTATCTGAATCTTGAAGAAGAAATGTTGCTTCACCGACTCATCCTTGAAGGCAATGAACTCGGATTTTACAGTGCCTGCCATGATTTGAGTGACGGTGGTTTTATTGTTGCAGTTATTGAACTGGTTCTGCTTCGCCGGAAAGAAAACCTGGGACTTGAAATATTCGAACTTCCTGAAACTTCCAATATGGAAAGTGCTTTATTCAATGAAGATCAGGGCAGGGTGTTGGTTTCAGTTAAGAAGGGAAGGGAGCATGATTTTGAGCAACTTGCAGGGAAACTGAAACTTACCATTAAAGCAATCGGAAAAGTGACGACCCGAAATACCATGAAAATCAAATCGGTTGGTGAATTTTCATATTCAGAACTGGCAGAACCTTTTCTCAAAACCATTGAAAGCTATTATAAGAGATAAAAAAAGGGCTGTCAGAAATGACAGCCCTTTTTTTGTATACAATAACTTTACATAACAATGTTTATTTTGTTAGATAACCCGGTTTTAAAAATGGAATCCGTTTTCCTTCTTTTGCATCCTGCATCAATTTTTCAACGGTTTCTTTCTCGAGCATTTCCTTGATGTTGTTTCTGATGTGAGCCCAATCTTCATGGAAGGGACAAGGATCTTCACGGTGGCATTCAGGGAATCCGGCTACACACTTGTTCACAAGGTCCAGACCATCGATTGCTTCCACAATCATGAGAGCGGTAATCTTGTTTGGAGTCTCATAAAGTGCAAAGCCACCATTCGGTCCTTTCTGACTATCCAGCAATCCTGACTTGGCAAGTTTCTGAAGAATTTTACCTAGAAAATGCTTGGGAATGTTAACTTTTTCAGCAACTTCTTTAAGCAGAACCATTTGATTTCGTGGTTGCATTGCAATGTACATTACTGCCTGAAGGGCATATTCACATGATCTTGAAAAAATGACTGACATAATTACACCTTTTAAATATCCTTTTGTCTGAAACTAAGAAAAAGAATTCATAATTCCAATATCTTCAAAATAAATTGCGTATTTAAATAGTATATAATATATATTATGTAAAGTATAATAACGCCATTCCGGCGTTATTATTTAATATGTTTCTTAAGTGCTGCCTTAAGTTCATCTTCGCTGAAAGGTTTGGTCAGGTAATCAGATGCCCCTTGTTTCATTCCCCAGAACCGGTCTGAATCCTGATCTTTTGAAGTCAACATGATTATCGGGGTTTTCTCGAATCCCGGTGTTTTTCTGATTTCACGAAGAAGTTCAAATCCGTTTCTGCCTGGCATGACAACGTCAAGAATCATTGCCTCAGGTTTTTCAGCTTTTGCAACAGTTTCACCTTCAAAACCATCACCGGCTTCACAGGTTGTATGTCCTAAACTGAGCAGATAATTGACAATAACTTTTCGGTTGGTAATGCTGTCATCCACAACAAGAATATGAGCCATTTGATTCTCCTTATTTTTAGGTCAGGTCTCAGTTAATTTTTTATCTACCGTATTTTTCTTAATTTTAAATATATCAGATTCTGATAAATCAAACAACTCACGAATGGGAAAATATGACAGGACGGGTTACAAAATCTGTAGGAAGTACCTATCTGATCAAATTGGATGATGGAAATGTTGTTTCTGCTTCATTACGAGGCAAACTCCGGCTTATTGAATCAAAAGCTACCAATCCGGTTGTGGTTGGTGATTTTGTGGATGTTGAAAAACAGGATGAGTGGGTCATTACCACAATTCTTCCCCGCCGGAATAAAATGACCCGAAGTGCCATCGGAAATGAAAATAACGAACATGTTCTTGCAGCCAATGTTGATCAGGTTGTTATTGTTTCTTCACTGGTTAAGCCTGCTCCGAAATTTAATTTTATTGACCGTTGTTTAGTTGCTGCGCAATCTTACCGGATTCCCGCTATTTTGGTTTTCACAAAGTCAGATTTAACCGAAAATTTCGAGGAAGTTTCAACAGGAATCAGAGAGTTGTACTCTGGCTGTACAGACGGTATTTATTTTGAAAACTTGTTACTTCCCTCTTCTGGTAGTTTGTTTAAGTCAGTTTTTCAAAATAAACTTTCTTCCCTGACTGGTTTAAGTGGTGTTGGTAAAACAACTCTTATCAGTTCTTTAAATGCAGATCTTGCTTTACGAATCGGGAAAACTTCTGAGAAATGGAATCAGGGGAAACACACCACCAGCAATGCAGAATTGTTTGAGGTCATGGAAAATTCATTCATCATTGATACTCCTGGCCTTCGAGAATTCGGACTCATGAACATTGATGCCTATGAGTTGAGTCATTTCTTCAGGGAAATGGTTCCCTATCTTGAGGATTGTAAATTTTCGAAATGTACACATACCCATGAACCCATTTGTGCTGTAAAATCAGCAATTGAGAACAAACTGATTCATCCGATGCGGTATGAGAGCTATCTGCAGATGCTAAAAGATTTAAAATAGCTAAGCCAGGGTAAAATATTCAGTCGTTTCAATAAAAACAGATTTTACCATCCCAATTTGAATCAACCGGGTAAGCCTTTCAGATGATTCATTTACATTTAAACCCGATAAAACTTTGAATTTCTCAAGAGTGATAGTTCCGTAGGCGGTTAAATAGTCAAACAACAATCTTTCAGCTTCCCCAAAATTAATCTTACCAGATTTACTGCTTTTCTCCTTCATCAAAGCAATCTGAACAGGTCCCGCAACGATTGACTTATCACCAACTCTAATATAAGGCTGATTCTCTGTTTTAATAAAATGGGGTTTCGTCAAACTTTCAGGAATTTCAATAACCAAAACATATTTGTTATCAATTTTAATAGAAAATAACGAATAATTTACCGGTGGCGTACAATCAGTTTCTGAAATTAAGTGAAGAAGTTCTGCAGGGTATTTTTCATCTTCGATTCCGTAGATGAAGCCATTGTCATCCACGCCTATAACTAAAAAACCACCCAGAGAATTTGCAAAAGCCACCAGACTTTTTGCAATTTTCTTTGGATGGTTAATTTTTCGTTTGAACTCCAGTGCGACACCTTCGCCCTGCTGGATCAGACTTTTTAAAGCGGCATCAGAAAACCGCATGCTGCTTATTTTATATCTTTATATTTTAATGAGTTTAAGAAGAGATTGATTATACCGGTATCAGAATCATTTAGGCTTCCATTTGGGTATTCAACAAATGCAGAAACAACTTCCCCTTTTCTTTGAAGAAAAAGAGCTGCAATTTCTTTAGAACCGTAGTGATACTTGGCTACGTAAGTTTGATCAGCACCAAATGACTGGGCTCGTGATTTAGGAAACTTGGTATAATTATCAGAAAATTGATTTTTACCATATGAGGAAGCTTCATAAATTCCTGCCCAATAGTGCAATGAGTCAACAGAGGCAAGAGACTGATTGATTGTAATAATGATCTTTTTATCAGGACTAGAGTAGGAAATCACCGGGTATTTAAATTTTTCAAATTTTCGCCAGGCATCCGGTACTCTGAATGTGAAAAGCATGGAATCTTTGGCAATTGTTTTAAAAATGTTGCCGTTCTCACCGAGATTTTTATCAAGGTATGACTTCACGGGGTTAACACGTGGGTCAGTTGTCAAAGGAGTTTTAGCATCAAAATCCCAATCAGCAGCAGGGTCAATCAAACGTCTGCTTGCAACAGTAGATGTCATTCCAGCTGAAGCTGTAAGATTCTTCAGGTCACGAGCAAGAACTTTAAGCGAATGATGCCGTTCAGATAAATAGGATGTTTCCTTTAGTTTCTGGTCAAGACCTGGTATGGAAACCGCAACCTGATTAAGTGTTGAGTCTGCATCAATTACAAGCTTTCGTGCGGATAGCAGATTTGCCTTAATATCCACCGATGGTCCAGAGTTTTGTCTCGTAGAATCAGGATTTTCGGTTTGATTGGTTTCACTTTCCTGAGCTGAAGGTGCTGAATTTGTTTTTTCAAGAAGGGAGAGTGCTTCAGTCAAATTTTTATCTGCAAAATCAAGTCCCTCGGCATATTTGATATGAGCCGCAGATGATTTCACTAAAAGTTGTTTTGACGACTCTTGTAGTGATTTAACTTTTCGCTTTGATATTTGTGTTTTTGGTATTTTCGGGTCAAGAAGTTCAACTCGGAGTCTCAGTTCATAAAGAAGCGAATCAGTTTCACTGATTAGTTTTTGAATATTGACAGAAACTGTTGATTGAGGAACCGCTTTGGTTGTATCTCCCGGAATGGGTGCAACAACCTGGGGTTGTTCGGCAGGCGATTTTGAAATACTTTGGTTAATTTGTGCAAGTTTTGCTTCGGCAACAATAATACCTTTTTCAACCTGGGGGGTAAGTGTATCTGCGGGTGCAGAAAGTACTGGCAAGGGTGGTGGTGCTGTGGTTGTGGCAGGAGCAGTTGGGTTCTCTTGTCCGAAAACAGGAATACTTGTAAGTATTGCCAAATAAATTAAAGTAAAAAGGCGGGGATTTCTTTTCATTTTTGAGTCCTCAATTCTAAACCGGACAAATTAATTAACTAAACTTTTAAATTACCCAAATAAGTTGAGGAAATCAATTTCCCCAATCCTCATCTTTTACAGACCTGGTCATAAGCGTTTTGACGACTTCTTTTGGGTCGTGATCTTCGAATAGAATACTGTGGACAGCTTCGGTAATAGGCATATCAATTCCCAATTTTTTTGCAAGACCGAGTGTTGATTTGGTCGTATTCACACCTTCTGCAACCATGATCATGGAATCAAGTACCTGTTTTAAAGTCTTTCCTTTTCCAATTTCTTCACCAACGTGACGGTTTCTTGAATGTCTTGACATACAAGTCACAATTAAATCACCCACACCGGTAAGACCTGCAAATGTTTCCTTTTTGGCACCAAGCGCAACACCCAGACGGGTGATTTCAGTTATTCCGCGTGTCATTAAAGCTGCTTTAGCATTATCACCAAAGCCGATTCCATCTGAGATACCAGCGGCAATTGCCATCACGTTTTTTACTGATCCGCCAATTTCGACGCCAATGATATCTGTGTTAGAATAGACACGAAACATTGGGGTAACAAAAATTTCACGGATTTTTCGTGCTGTTTCAAGATCAGACGAGGCACTAACTACTGTTGTTGGCAGCCCACGGCTAACTTCCTCTGCATGTGAGGGGCCGTATAAAGCCACAATTCTGTTAGGATTTATATCAGGAATTACATCAGCAATCACCTGTGACATGGTAAAAAAAGTACCGTTTTCAATTCCTTTCGCTACATTGACGAGGATTGAATCGGGTTTGATAATCCCAACAAGATTTTTTACAACACTTCTGATGGTATGAGAAGGTGTTGCCAGAACAATAATTTCAGCATTCTCAACAGCTGGTTTTAACTCGGATGTAATAAACAAAGCTTCAGGGAAAACGATATCGTCTCCGAGATATTTTAAATTCTTTCTAGTTTTTTGAAGAATCTCTGCAGCTTCAACACTGAATTCCCAAAGTGTAACCTGGTGACCCTTTTGTGAAAGCAGAATGGCAAGACTGTTTCCCCAGCTTCCGGCACCTAAAACAGCAATTTGAGATGACTGATTATTTTGCATTTCCGCCCTTTAAACTGGTGATTTTATTTTCTGTGCCATTCAGTAACCGTTGAATATTGGATCTATGTGTATAAATAATCAATAAAGCAATTGCGGAGGTAATGTAAATAAGAACGGGTTCAAGTTCAGGGTTTGTTGTTAATTTTTGAATAATCAATATTGATGGAATGCCAATTGCAGCACAAACAGAACCCAGGCTCACATATCTGAAAATGAAAAAAAGTGTAAAGAATATCACCATACCACCAAGTGCAGCCAAGGGAATCAGACCAAATAAAAATCCAGCGGCGGTACCAACGCCTTTTCCGCCCTTAAATCCGGCAAAAATGGTCCAGATATGTCCGACAATGGCAAAAACGCCTGCTAAAATTTCGAGATAAACCGGGTTATAAACTTCCCCCGGGAAAAAAAAGACCTGGGAAATATAAACGGTAGCCAGGTAACCTTTGAGCATGTCAACCAACATGACAAAAACACCTAATTTCCAGCCAAGAACTCTGAAAACATTGGTGCCGCCTGCATTCCCGCTTCCATGTTGGCGAATATCAATTCCACGGGATAACTTACCAACAAGAATGGCAGTTGGAAAAGAACCGGCCAGATAAGCTAACAGTGCGATAATTACCAGATTCAGCATAGGAAAAATCCCTGAATTGTATGGTTACAGGTATGATTAATTACGAAAATAATATATAATTTACGATTTACCTCATTATTTGAGGATCGCAGGCTGTTATTGTGATAAAACCTGAACAGTACGGCGGATAGATAAAAAAAAACCGGCTGTTGCCGGCTTTTTTTTTAAACAATTGTTCCAATTTCGAAGGGTAATTCCCCTTTCGATACCAGATGACCTTTTACTTCTTCAATATTTTGTGGAGATACAATAAGAACCAAACCAATTCCCAGGTTAAAGGTTCTTCTCATATCTTCTTCAGGCACATTTCCCAGTTCCTGAATCAGTTTATAAATTGCAGGGCGTGCCCACGATGTCCAGTCAACTTCCATTTTTAATCCATCAGGAACGACTCTCATTGTGTTTGAAATTAAACCACCACCTGTAATATGGCTGATACCATTTACAAGTTTTTGCTCAATCAACGGAAAAACGGAGTGAAAATAGGACCGGTGAACGGCTAAAAGTGCTTCACCAAAGGTCATTCCAAGTTCGGATGAGAAATCAGAAAATTCATGGTTAAGAAGAATAACCCGGCGGGCCAGACTATAACCATTTGTGTGAAGTCCTGTTGAAGGAAGAGCTAATAGAATATTACCCTTTTTAACATTTTCACGGTTTAAAATCAGGGATTTTTCTGCAACGCCAACGATAGTTCCGGCTATATCATAATCTTCATCATTATAGACGCCAGGCATTTCTGCAGTTTCACCACCAATTAATGCACAACCGTTTTCTCCGGCAGCTTTTGCCATTCCGCCAATGACATGCTCAGCAATTTCCGGGTTCAACTTTCCAGTAGCAAAATAATCCAGGAAAAAAAGAGGTTTTGCTCCACAAACCAGGATATCATTGATGCAGTGATTAACCAGATCCTGACCGATTGTATCATGTTTATTGACAGCTTGGGCAACTTTTAATTTGGTTCCCACACCATCAACGGAGGATACCAGAACAGGTTCTTTATACTCTGGAAAACGAGCATCAAACATGCCGCCAAAGCTTCCGAGGTCAGATAAAACCCTTGAATTGAACGTCTTTTTGACGTGAGGTTTGATCCGTTGAACAGTTTCTTCACCGGCATCAATATCCACACCAGCTGATTTGTAAGTAATTTGTTGTTTAGACACCGTATTCCTGCTGTAATTTTACTATATAATTATGTTGTTCGAGGGTGAGATAACCGAGCTCCATCATGATTTCACCCAAATATCCTTTGATTTTCTTTTGAAAGGCTAGTGCCCGTTCAATATCAACGGCTGATGCATAGCCGTATTCTTCACATATCTGACCAAATCTTTTACCGCCGCCTTCAGGTGATTTCCCGAAAGTCAGGGCTTCATATTGTTGCTCAAGTGTGATAATTCCCATATCAATCATCACTTTTCCCAGTAACTTCTCACTGGTTCTCTGGTATTCAAGTGCTTTCAATACCTGCTCTTCAGTTGCATACCCTTCATCTACGACCAATTCACCATACCGCTTCATGGCATATTCCCTTACTCTTATTTTGCTACAATATTAACAAGTTTATTCGGTACTGCAATAATTTTTACAATAGTAAGACCCTGCAAAAATTTCTGAACTTGCTCATTTGAGGTTGCTAAAGCTTTCACAGTTTCTTCTGAAGAATCTCTTGGGACTTCAATATTTCCCCTGAGTTTTCCATTTACCTGAATTACCAGAGTGATATTGTCAGAAATGGTGGCTTCCGGATGGAAAGATGGCCAACCCCGATCAAATACTGAACCACTAAAGCCAAGTTGAGAAAGCAATTCTTCAGAAATATGTGGTGCAATTGGCGTGAAAACTTCAAGAAATCTTACGGTACAGTGTTTAATCACTTCCCTGTAAAGCTGATTGGATTCTAAAAGAGCACGGTCAGTTTTGTTCAGTTCATTCATGAGTTCCATAAAGGCAGCAACCGCTGTGTTGAACTTGAAATCACCCAGATCATCGGTTACTTTTTTAACAGTCTGATGAGTTTTCTGGTAAATTTTAAACGAAACCGGATCCAATTCTTTTATCTCAAACTGTGTTTTAAATTCAGCTTTTTCCAAAAGATCAAGGTTATCAGTGACAAATGCCCAAATTCGATTCAGAAACCGGTTTGCACCTGCTACACCTTCATTCGTCCATTCAAAATCACGTTCGGGAGGAGCTGCAAACAAAATCATGACCCGGCCTGTATCAGCTCCCCATTCTTTTACAAACTCTCCAACGGGGACCACATTTCCTTTTGACTTCGACATTTTCTCCAGTTTTCCTGTTTTGGGGGAAAACATGGTTACCATGCCCTGAGTAAAAAGGTTATGGAATGGCTCGGTGAAATTGATGAGTCCGATGCGGTGAAGTGCTTTGGTGATAAACCGGGAATAAAGCAAATGAAGAACGGCATGTTCGGCACCACCAATATACTGATCAACCGGAAGCCACATGTTGGCGATATCAGAATCAAAAATGGCATTACTGTTTTTGTTATCTGAATACCTGAGGTAGTACCAGGATGAACACATGAAGGTGTCCATGGTATCGGCATCCCGTTTGGCGGGTCCTCCACAGGTTGGACAGGTTGTGTTAATCCATGATTCATCTGTTTCGAGCGGAGTTTTGCCCTGAGGTTTTAACTGCACATTTTTTTCGGAAGGAAGTCTGACCGGAAGTGACGGATCTTTTACCACACCACACTTTGCACAATGAATCATTGGGATAGGAGCACCCCAGTACCGCTGACGGGAAATTAACCAGTCACGAAGGCGATAATTGATGGTTTTCTTGCCAAACCCTTCTTTCTCAATCCTTTCGGCGATTGCAACAATAAATTCTTCTGAGGATTTTCCATCGTACCCCGGTGTATTAATCATGATACCTTCATCAGTGAAGGCATTTTCCATGGTTTCAGGAGTTAGGTTATTTTTCTGATCCTGAATAACAAGTATGATCGGCAGGTCATATTTTTTTGCAAAAGCAAAATCACGTTCATCATGGGCAGGTACGCCCATTACGATCCCGGTTCCGTAAGTTGCCAGAACGTAATCACCAATCCAAAGCGGTACTTTTTTCCCGGTTAACGGATGGATAAGATCAAGTCCTGAATAAATCCCGGTTTTTTCTCCGGTTGACGTCCGTTCAATTTCTGTTTTGGCTTTTGAAAGAACCTGATAAGCTTCAATTCCCTTTTTCTGTTCAGGTGTAACCAGTTTCTTGATTTCTTCAACCAGTGGTTGTTCCGGAGAAATAGAAACGAAAGTAACCCCATAAATGGTGTCGGGGCGGGTGGTGAAAACCGTTAGTTTTTGGTTCAGTTCCGGTTGTTGAAACTGGATTTCAACACCAAGCGATTTCCCTATCCAGTCAATCTGCTGTTTCTTAACACTTTCCGGCCAGTTACTTAACTGATCCATGTCAGCGAGCAAATCATCAGCAAATTCGGTGATCTTTAAAAACCATTGTTCAAGATTTTTCTTGGTTACAGGCGTTCCGTGACGGTAACAAACCCCATTTTCAACCTGTTCATTTGCTAAAACGGTTTGACAGTCGTTACACCAGTTAACAAATGCTTTTTTGCGGTAGGCAAGTCCGTTATCAAAAAGAAGCTGGAAAATATGCTGAGTCCACCGATAATAATCTTCACGGCAAGTGACGACTTCCCTGTCCCAGTCATAGCTTAAGCCAAGCAGCGACATGGTTTTTTTGTAAGTTTCAATGTTGCCATAAGTCCAATCACCGGGAGACACATTCCGTTCAATGGCCGCATTTTCTGCTGGGAGACCGAATGCATCAAATCCCATCGGGTGAAGAATGTCATAGCCGTGAAGTTTTTTATACCGGGCAACCACATCACCGATTACGTAGTTTTTCAGGTGTCCCACATGCAGATCACCTGACGGATACGGAAACATTTCAAGAACATAAAATTTTTTCTTAGGAGCTTTGGGAGTTTTAAAAATCCCTTTTGTTTCCCAAACAGATTGCCATTTGGGTTCAACATCTTTAAACGAATATCTTGCCATTGTTTTTTTATTCAACTAAAACTAGTAAGGTAGAAGGACAAATACTGGATCCCCGTCTGCACGGGGATGACAACCAGAACATTTTACGGTTTCAAACGGCCCATTAATCTTGCAAACGGAATGGTTTCCCGAACGTGGTGGATGCCGCAAATCCAGGAAACGGTTCTTTCAACACCCATTCCAAATCCGGCATGAGGAACAGAACCATATCTTCTGAGATCGAGATACCAGTCATAAGCTTCTTCGGGGAGTTTGTGTTCACGTATTTTTTCAAGAAGGAGATCAAGGTTGTCTTCTCTCTGTGCTCCGCCGATGATTTCGCCATATCCTTCAGGTGCGAGCATATCAACACCTTTAGCCTTTGACGGATCTTTTTCATCCTGCTTCATATAGAAGGCTTTAACTTCCTTCGGCCAGTTGTAAACCATGACCGGTTTATCAAAATCTTCACCAATTCCGGTTTCATCAGGTGCACCGAAATCATTTCCGTATTCAAACGGTAGTCCTTTTTTGTGAAGGATCGCAACCGCTTCATCATAGGAAATACGTGGAAATGGACGTTTGATAACTTCAAGTTTGGTAATATCTCTTTCCAAAACTTCAAGTTCCATTTTCCGGTTGGTAAGAACCTGCTGAACGATGTGTTCAACGAATTCTTCCATCAGATCCATATTCATATCCAGATCATAAAACGCCATTTCAGGTTCTACCATCCAGAATTCAGTCAGGTGACGACGGGTTTTTGATTTTTCTGCCCTGAAGGTCGGTCCAAATACGTAGGCTTTACCAAAAGCCATTGCTCCGGCTTCACCATAAAGCTGCCCAGACTGGGTAAGGTAGGCAGAACCTTCATCGAAATAGGGAGTTTCAAAAAGTGTGGTGGTACCTTCAACCGAATTCGGAGTAAAAATCGGCGCATCAAATAGAGTAAAGCCCCGGTCATCAAAAAAGTTACGGATGGATTTAATAATTTCATGGCGGATTCTGAGGATTGCCCACTGACGATGAGAACGAACCCAAAGGTGCCGGCGATCTGCGAGGAATTCCACACCGTGTTCTTTTGGCGTAATCGGATATTCCTGGGCAAGATGAACGAGTTCAACCTTTTGAACATCAAGCTCGTAACCGCCAACTGAACGGGGTTCAGCTTTTACTGTTCCGGTAACAATAAAGCTGCTTTCCTGGGTGAGTGATTTTGCAACTTCAAACTCACCTTCTGCAACATTTTTAATAAATACAACACACTGACTGAGTCCGGTGCCGTCTCTCATGATTAAAAAAACAAGTTTTCCGCTGTGACGGCTGTTATAGAGCCAGCCTTTCAGGGTAACGGTTTCACCAACGTGGTTTTTTAGGTCGGAAATGTAGGTCTGTTTCATAGTTTTTCTAAAAATCTTCTGAAAAAGGAATAAGTCAGGAAGATAATTAATCTATCTGATAAGTTCAAAAAATAAAGAGGAAGAAGTCGGAGAACAGAAGATAGAAGAAAGAAGTTAGAAGGTAGAAGATGGAAGGAAACTCACTTTTCATCCTGCAAAATTAAAAATTACCTTCCTTTCCTGTATCTTTGCCATTATGCTCAATTTAACTCTAAACTACGCAGAAATTTCAAAAGCCCTTGAACTTTTCATCCGGCAGGAAGTAACAGAGCCCGGATTTAAAAAAGTGGTTCTCGGACTTTCAGGTGGAATTGACTCTGCCCTCGTAGCCGGACTTGCAGCCCGTGCTTTGGGTCCCGAAAACGTGCTCGGTGTGAGAATGCCCTATCAGACCAGCTCTGCTGATTCCCTTTCGCACGCCGAACTTGTGGCAAATACTTTTAAAATTAAAATGGAAACCAAATCTATTACATCCGCCTGTGACGGTTATTTTTCATCTGATCCTGACATGAATGCCCAGAGAAAAGGCAATGTCATGGCCAGAATGAGAATGATTACGCTTTTTGATCTTTCCTTCCGGGATTCTGCTTTGGTTCTGGGAACTTCCAATAAAACTGAACTTATGCTGGGGTACGGAACCTGGTATGGTGATATGGCATCAGCAATTAATCCGATCGGTGATCTTTACAAAACCCAGATCTGGGAATTATCCCGGTTTATCGGAGTTCCCGAAGAAGTCATCACCAAAAAACCTTCCGCAGACCTTTGGGTTGGCCAGACTGATGAGCAGGAAATGGGTTTCAGCTACCCGGAAGCTGATCAGATTTTGTATCACATGATAGACCTGCGTAAAAAAGATGAAGAAATCGTTGAACTGGGATTTTCAACTGATCTCGTCAAAAAAATCAGGCGAATGGTGATCCGATCCCAATATAAACGCAGAATGCCGGTCATCGCCAAATTAACCACACGTGCAGTCGGGACCGATTTTCTTTATCCCCGTGACTGGTATCAGCAGGTCTGAATGTCAAATAACGCCTCACCCGGAACCCTCTACCTCGTAGCAACTCCCATCGGCAATCTTGATGACATGACGTTTCGTGCCGTCAATATTCTCAAAACAGCCGATCTTGTTGCCGCTGAAGACACAAGAAATTCTTCAGTACTTTTCCGTCATTTTGAGATTAAAACCCCAATGACGGCCTACCATGAATATAATGAACGGACAAAAGGACCTGAACTGATTCAGGATCTCCTTGGCGGGAAATCTGTGGCGGTCATTACCGATGCCGGAACTCCCGGTATTTCTGATCCGTGTTATCCGCTGGTCAAACTGGCAATTGAAGCGGGAATCCGTGTAGAATCAATTCCCGGCGCATGTGCAGCCATTTCAGCTTTGGTTATTTCTGGACTGCCAGTTCACAGATTCCGTTACGAAGGTTTCCTTCCGCACAAAAAAGGACGCCAAACCCGGATGCTTTCATTAAAAGAAGAAACCGGATCCATCATTTTCTATGAATCACCCCATCGGGTTGTAAAACTACTTGAAGAAATAAAAGAATTTCTGGGTGAAAGAAACGTTTCAGTTTCCCGTGAACTTACCAAAAAATTTGAAGAAACGATTCGGGGTCCTGTTTCTGACGTTCTTGCCATTTTAAAATCGAAAGAGCACAAAGGCGAATTTGTTGTGGTGATTGAAGGTCTTTCTGACCGGCGGAGACCCAATGAAGACTGACCGGTTCATTGTATCGGTTATGGTTGCCGGATTGGTTCTGCTTGTTGTTCTTGTTATTACCTTTCTCTTTTCTCTTCGGTATCAAACTGAGACTGCTGAGTTAAGTGCTCCTGAGTTGGATGGATTTCATCACTACAAGGGCATTTTTCATGTTCTTACGACCTATTCAGGCGCTGAAATTGATTATCCCGGTTTAAAACAAACTGTTGCAGAATACAATTTTGTGATTACCACCGAAAAAAATTCTTATGAATCCAGGATTCGTGGTGAAGGTGGTTTTTATGATAGTTTAACTATCCTTCCCGAAATACAAGTTTCCCTTCCAGGCGGATCCGGTTGGTTTGCTTCTTTGGATGTTCCCGATTTTACTGATATTTCAGCCGGTGATCGTTTTGATTTGTATTCCCCTGATGAAAATCCATTTGCCGGGGGATTCAACATTGCGCTTTACTCTAACCATCCTGAATTAGGTTGGAAATCTGCAGATTCATCTGTTCAGGCTGTTGAGATATGGAATTTTGAATCTGGCTGGCGAAACCTTTCCTCCCCGTTTTTTTCTGTTACCTCTTTTTTACTGTCCGACCATCTTCCCTGGATTTTAAATAAATTTATGACCTACCCGGAATCCGGGATTAATTGGATTAATCGACCCACAGCCGATCCCCTTGTTTTAATTGGCGGATCAGGTGCAGTTGAACCTAAAAAATGGCTTGGCATCTGGACTGTTCAATTCCCTTCCTATCCGTCAGTTTTAAAAACCTCGGTTCTTCATTTACTGACTGAACCTTTTCTTTCACATTCTGCTTATCAAAACACTCTGGTTATCAACCATGCCATCCGGGAAGGACAGTTTTTCGTTTCAAATGATTTGCTTGCTCCAGCTGACGGCTTCAGAACCTGGATGACAATCCGGGGAAAATCGTACACAAATATTCATTTACACGCTGATCCGGATACCGCCATCTGGTCAATGAGAATCCCGAAAACTGAAAGTGAATTGATTCTTCGTTTGTTCAAAAATGGTTCGGTTTGGAAGGAATTTGAAAAACCAGCTGATCAGAATATTCTTCTCGAAAATGATGGCAGTTACCGGGCAGAAGTTTGGCAGATCAGAAAACCTTGGTATGGTTTCCTGTTCTTTTGGCGTGATAATGCAGATTGGGCGCTTCCCTGGATATTTACCCAGAATTACAGGATTGGAAACTAAGGCGGTCTAAACTATACGCTATACGCCGTACGTGGTACGTTATACGATATAATAAAAATTATAAGTAATAAGTATTTAGTCCCCCTTTGAAGGGGGTGTCCGTCGGCTGACGGACGGGGGATGTGGTCATGCAATCATTTTTCAAATCTCTTTTTATCGAACCCCGTGCCGGGAAAGAATTTCTGGGATATTTCCTTGGCGGACTTTTCTGGTGTTTGAGTTTCGCGCCGTTTAATATTTCCTTTTTTGGCTGGTTTGCGTTAATTCCCTTATTCTTTCTTTTCAAAAGAAATGAAGGATTTGGGACAACCTGGGTAAAAACCTACCTCTATCTTTTAATTACCCACACTCTCACTGTTTATTGGATTTGCTTTTCCACTTTTGCGGGTGGCATGGGGGCCATTTTGGTCAATCCGATTTTCTTAATGATACCGGTTACAATTTGGTTATTACTTAGAAACCGGATTAAATCAGAAGCCATTTCTCTTGTTTTTCTTCTGTTTTTATGGATTATTGGGGAATATTTGCTCAGTATTTGGGAACTTGCCTTTCCCTGGATGTTTCTTGCAAACGGGCAATACCTGATTTCGCCTCTGCTTCAGTGGGCATCTGTGGGTGGTGCCTGGATGGTCTCAGCTTTTGTTTTTTCCTTTAATATTCTGTTCTATTTTCTTGTTGTAAGTTGGATTCTTGATCGGCCAATTACCAACAAAGTCCGCCTGATTGTAACCTTTTCCGTTTTGATGCCGATTCTGATTGGATATTTTATCGGACAGGAAAAACTTCCATCTATCGGGAAAATGAAGGCAGGAATCATTCAGCCAAATGTAGATCCATGGATAAAATGGGATCAGGAACTAGAAAATTATGAACAGTTGATGAACCTATCCGACAGTCTTATTCAGTTGGATACGTCCATTAATCTGATAGTCTGGCCAGAAACAGCAGTTTCCTATTATTTGCTGGATGATCGTGGGGCGTTTATCAGAAAGGAAATGGAAACGTTCAGTGCTGAACACAATACTGCAATTCTGACCGGCTATCCTCACATTTTCTATTATGAAGATTCGCTTTCAGCTCCACCCAGTGCCCGCTGGAGCCGGATGAACAAGAAATACTATCACAATTACAATGCAGCAACAGTTTTTGACGGGATAACGGAACCACACTTTTACGGAAAAATCTCACTGGTTCCTTTTGCTGAACGGGTTCCGTGGGTCGATTCGGCTCCGTTCATGAAAGACCTCAGGTTTAATCTGGCCGGACTTGGCGGTTGGGGAAAAGGAAAAGATACGTCAAATTACATTCTTTCCAGAAATCCGAAGGCAGTTTTCCCGACAGCAATCTGTTACGAATCTGCCTTTCCTGAACTGATCAGAACGTTTGCAAAGAAAGGCGCCACATTTCTTACCGTTATCACCAATGATGGCTGGTGGGGAAATACTTCGGGGTATCACCAACATTTTGAATTTTCCCGACTCAGAGCAATCGAAAACCACCGATGGGTTGTCAGATCTGCGAATAATGGAATTTCAGGGTTTATTGATCCGCACGGAAATGTCATTCAATCAACAGAGTACTGGACAGAACGCATTTTGTCCCAGGAAATCGAACTCATTGCTGAGCCTTCGCTTTATACCCGGTTTGGTGACTGGTTTCCGCAACTTTTGTTCGTTTTGTCACTTGGAATGACAGGACTGATTCTAGTTCGGAAACGGATTATCTGAAAGGAAAATACGTTTTAAACAGGGATGAACAGGATGGTCAGGATATTAACAATGGATTATGGGAATTTGTAATTGGTAAAAAACTTGCAAATTTGAAATGGTAACCCCAGCGGGGTGAATCTTGTTAGATAAACAAAACCACACACAATTCGAACCGCCCAGGCACAACCCTATTTGAAACTGAGAATCCGGTTCCGGGCGGAAATGCGATTCTCCCACGCCCAAGCAAGAATACTTGCCGGGTTAAAAGATCACGCTGATTTTCACGGATGAATGAAAAACAATTTGATCCGGATACAGAAAATAAAGGCTCATGATTAATGAAGGCTACCCGGTTTGAAAACTAAATTGATAGCATTTTTGGGAATACTTTTCCTTCTCGCTGGAATCCCTGAGCTTGTAAAACCTCAATCTATTTTTGAGGTTATGAAATTGGGGCAGGATCCGGTTATCCGGATTTTACTTTATAAAGGAACCATACCCCAGAAAATTACACTTCCAACCGGCTCAGAAGTATTTACTTCAATCGGAGTCCGCCGGATTACTCCGCAAACCCAATGTTTGGTTGCCCTGAAAGGAAATTCTATTTCTTTAACAGTCGGTGATAACAAATTTGTATCATCCGATTCCCTTTCCATCAAAATACCCAGTACTGAAACCTTTCTTTTAGATGGAAATGAATATCACGGAAGTCTTATCCTTCATTATTCCAATAATGAGTTACTTGTTGTGAACCATGTTGATCTTGAATCCTACCTTCAATCGGTAATCCCAACCGAAATTGGACAAGGCCGGAAAAAACAGGATCTCGAATCAGTAAAAGTTCAGGCAATTGCCGCCAGAACATTTACCTACGGAAAAATACTAAGTAAAAAAGCAAGTATTGGGAAATATGACTTACTCCCAACCGTTATGGATCAGGCCTATTTTGGTACAAAAAGTGAAAACAACACCTACCGGGTTGCCATTGCTGCCACAAACGGAATGGTCGGTGTTTTTGATTCAACATTAATTGAAGCCTTATATCATTCAACTTGTGGCGGATTAACAGAAAATTCTGAAAGTGTTTGGGGTGGAAATAAAATAAGTTACCTGCAATCGGTTTATTGTGGTGATGACACTTCCTCATTTTGCGGAGCTTCACCGTTCTTCAACTGGGAAAGAATAGTTGATATGAAACGGCATAACACATTCTTCTTCAGGCAGATAATTAAGTATGTAGAGAAAAACCCGGCTCACCCAATTTTCAAAAATAAGACGACGGAAAAAATTGAAATTTCAGGAAGAGATTCTTCTGGCCGGGTATTGGGTCTCAGAATAATAAACGGATCTGGTGCCGAAGTTCTTGCTCAGGGTGATTACCTGAGATGGCTTTTCCCTGATTCAACCGGAAAAATTCTGTCCTCAGTCTGGTTTGATCTGGAAACAATTCGGTCGGACTCAGGTGAACTGGAACAAGTTCATTTTAAAGGCCGGGGTTACGGTCATGGTCTTGGAATCTGCCAATGGGGTGCGGTCGGAATGAGTCGCCGGGGTTACACTTATGATCAGATTTTCAGGTTTTATTACCGGGGTGCCAGGATTGTGAAGTTGTACTGAATTGGAATTAGTTTAGTTAACTCAGACCTTTACAAAAAATGAACACAATCAATACCATAGTTTGGACGCTGCTATTATTCCTGACGGTTTGGTTAACGTCAGAAGAATCAGAGCCAATTGAAAAAGCAATTGAAATCAGTCATTCTGATTCAACCCAAATTGTACTTCCAATTGCTGTCATCATTTGCGGTAACCGGGTGTCAGAACAGGGTTTTCTTGTCTTACTTACAAAAAATCAGGAACTCAGAAATCAGTTTTTCAGAAATTCCAGAAAAAACTAACCATGCTAAATTTGATTTCCAAATTAAACACTTTCCCGCTTATTCTGGCCAGTCAATCACCCCGCCGGCAGGAACTTTTAAAAGGTCTGGGTTTGCAGTTTTCGGTCATTTCTCCTTCCATTGATGAAGATGATCATTCTCTTTCCCACGATCCGGCAGAAATGGTAAAAGAACTTTCGCTTCGTAAAGCTCGTAAAGTTCAAAATCTAAATCCCGATTCTGTTATCATTGCTGCAGATACAACCGTAGCATACGATGGACATGTTCTTAATAAACCAGCTGATTCTGCTGAAGCAGAAAAAATGTTGGTACTTTTGTCCGGGAAAACTCATTCTGTTTTCACTGGTTATTCAGTTCTATTTCCGGAGTCAAAAATTAAAATTTCCAGAACCATAGAAACCAAAGTCCGCTTTTCTGTTCTTTCGCCTGAAGAAATTAAATGCTACATTGGTACAGGCTCACCAATGGATAAGGCGGGAGCCTACGGGATTCAGGATAGTCTGATGTCTGCTTTTATTTCTGGAATTGAAGGTGATTATTCCAACGTAATGGGTTTTCCCGTTAATGATTTTTATCAACAACTGAAGTCTGTTCTGGGTTCAGGACATTTCTGATGAAACTGCCGGTTTTATTCCTGGTTGGTCCGACTGCCAGCGGAAAGTCTTCTCTTGCCTTCGAACTTGCAAAGGCAACCGGAGCCGAAATCGTTTCTTCTGATTCGCGTCAGATTTATAAACACATGACTATTGGAACTGCAGCTCCATCACTACATGAATTAGAATGTGTTCAGCACCATTTTGTTGGTGAACTTGAGCCAGATCAGCCCTTTTCAGCTTTTGATTTCTTCCGGGAAGGAAGAAAACGGATTTCAGAAATTCTTGAACGGGGTAAACCGGTAGTTGTCGCAGGTGGATCAGGATTATACTTTTCTGCTTTGAAAAATGGAATTTCTGATATTCCAGCCGATACGGAAGTTAGAGATAAATTGCTTATTCGGCTGGAAAATGAAGGAAGAGAAAAACTTTTCGAAGAGCTAAAGGCTATTGATCCTCAGGCTGCACAAAGCCGGGATTCAACAAAAACCCAACGGGTTATTCGTGCACTTGAAGTTTGGTATGCCTCTGGAAAAACCATGACATGGTGGCAACAGCATGATAAACCGGAACCCTTTCCTTTTCCCTATCTTTGTGCAGGTCTGGCCCCTGAACGTGAAGACTTGTATAACCGTATTAATTCAAGAGTTCTCGATATGGTTAAAGCCGGACTGAAAAATGAAGTTCAATTTCTGCTTGAAAAAGGATTCACTTCTCAGACAAACGCTTTAAAAACGGTTGGATATGAGGAATATTTCCCCTTCTTCCGGGGTGAATATGATGAAAACCGGGCAATTGAGCTGGTTCAGAGAAATACAAGGCATTACGCAAAACGGCAAATGACCTGGTTTAAAAAGGATTCTGATGTGGTTTGGTTTAATCCATCTGATCCTGAAACGTCAGAAAAAGTATTAAAATTCTGGATGGGTTAAAGAATGAAATTCCGTATTTTGTAACCAGTTTTTTGTCCCTTGTCACCTGTCCCTCGTCTCTGGCTTTCGTGACCCGTAATACGTAACCCGTAACCGATATTTCGTGACCTGTAATTTTTTGGATTGGAAAAAAATGCTCAACTACATCTGGCTCGGATTAATGGTTGTATCGGTTGTCGTTGCTGCCTTTACAGGTAAGATGGCTGCCGTCACACAGGCTGCTGTCGATTATGGTAAAACCGCTGTTGATATTTCAATCGGTCTGATCGGAATAATGGCACTTTGGCTCGGCATTATGCGGATCGGTGAAAAATCAGGTTTGGTTACCCTCATTTCAAAAGCTCTTTTCCCAATCCTGAGAAAATTATTTCCCTCCATTCCTGCAGATCATCCGGCATTGGGTGCTATTGTCATGAATCTTTCAGCCAACATGCTTGGGCTGAATAATGCCGCAACTCCGCTTGGTTTAAAAGCCATGGAAGAACTTCAGTCGCTAAACAAAATCAAGGAACGGGCTACCAATGCAATGGTCATGTTTCTTGCCCTGAATACGAGTTCGGTTACCTTGGTTCCTGCAACGGTAATCGCAATTCTTGTCGCTTCAGGTGCAACTTCCCCCACTGATATTATCATAACAGCTCTTATCGCAACCATTTTTTCAACATTGACGGCAATTATTGCAGTTAAAGGACTCGAAGTTTTCATGAAGGATAAGGAAGACGCTGTATGATTGACTTCCTTAAAACATTTTCTGAATGGGCGATTCCGGTTATCATCGTTGGGATTCCACTTTATGCGGTCATAAAAGCCCGTGTTCCTGTTTATGAAGAATTTGTTGAAGGCGCCAAGGAAGGATTTAATGTTGCAGTTAAAATCATTCCCTATCTGGTTGCAATGCTCGTTGCCATCGGTATGTTTCGGGCCTCAGGTGCGATGGATCTGATCACACAATGGGCTTCACCGGCTCTTGATTTCGTTGGCTTCCCTTCTGATCTGCTTCCTCTTGCGTTGATGAGACCTCTTTCAGGCAGCGGATCGCTTGCCATTCTTACCGATCTCATCAAAACCCATGGTCCCGATTCGCTGATCGTCAAAATGGCAGCCACGATTATGGGCTCAACTGAAACCACTTTTTACGTTATCGCCGTTTATTTCGGTTCTGTTGGGATTAAAAAATTCCGTCATTCCATTCCGGCTGGTCTTCTGGCAGATCTGGCTGGCATCATTGCAAGTATTATCATCTGTTACTGGGTTTTTACCTGATTATGTCAAAAAAATATTATCTCATTTACAAACCGTTCAACATGTTGTCCCAATTTTCAAAGGAAGGTTCAGGAACGTGTCTGAAGGATTTGAATTTTTCTTTCCCTTCTGATGTTTACCCCGTTGGCCGGCTCGACAAAGACAGTGAAGGACTACTTTTACTCACAAACGACAAAGAAATCACTCATTTGTTGCTTGACCCTGAATTCGGACATGAACGTGAATATTGGGTTCAGGTTGAAGGTTCACCTACCTATCCTGATCTTCAACCCTTTCGGTCAGGAATCATGCTGGGAACTGAAAAATGCCGGCCGGCAGCAGCAGAAATATTAAGTGAAACACCAGACTTTCCGGAAAGAAATCCGCCAATTCGTGTTAGACTTACCATTCCTGATACCTGGATAAAAGTCATTCTGAAGGAAGGTAAAAACCGACAGGTTCGCAAAATGACAGCCGCCTGTGGTTTCCCAACGTTACGATTGGTCAGAACCCGGATTGAGAATCTTTTTCTTTCCGGATTAAAACCCGGCGAAGTCAGAGAACTGACGCCAACAGAACTTTCAGGTTTAAAAACCAAACTAAAAGGACGGGAAGACCTCAAACCCGCACCACGGAGAATCCGATTTTGACCCCGTTAACTGATCTGTTCCCACCTGAGCACCTGCTTTCACGTTATCTGAATCAGGAAAAAGAAATAGTTGACCTGTATCCCGGACATTTTCAAAGTGACAAGGACTGGGAATCTGTAATTCAAAAGAGAATGTCCTTTCCATCCGACACAAGAAAAGCGCTCCATTCGGCGATGGTTCGGCAGAATTCAGGAATTTCAGCAAAAACAGATTATAATCTTGAGCAACTGGCTAAAAGTAATACTGTCGTAATTGTAACCGGTCAACAGGCCGGATTTTTTGGCGGTCCGTTATACACGCTGGTCAAAACCCTATCCGCAATCAAATGGGCTGAAGAGCTATCAGGTCGATATCCAAAGACAAATTTTATTCCTGTCTTTTGGCTGGAAGTTGAAGATCATGACTTCAAAGAAATTGCAATTTACCAGCAACCTGAGAAATCAACCTTAGTTTTCCCGGAACCTGAAACCGAAGCATATTTTCAGATTTCAGCACGTCAAATCCCTGAATCCTTCTCCGATTTTCTTGATCAGGTCATTACCCAATTGCCTGAAACTGATTTTAAAGCTGATATGGTTGAAAAACTAAGGAAGTCATATCAACCAGGTGATTCTTATGCATCAGCCTTCCTGACGTTAGCCAGAGGCTGGTTTGCAGATTATGGGTTGCTGGTTTTAAATCCATCAGATCCAGAAATCAAAAGATTGGCTCTCCCGCTTTTTACAAAAGAGCTAACGTCACAACTTGCTGGAAAAAGTGTTTCCATTCAAACCAAGTCCATGGTTGACAGGTCCATTCCTGTTCAGTTAACGCCTAGAACTGTAAATCTTTTCATGATCAGAAACGGGAAAAGATTGGGTCTTGAACTGATTTCGGATAACAAATTAAAACTTGCCGGAACTGATAACTCATTCACAGTTGAGCAAGTCATCAGTCTGATAAATGAAAATCCGGGATCTGTTAGTCCGAATGTAGTGACTCGTCCATTATTTCAGGATACGGTTTTACCAACAGTTGGGGTGATTTTAGGTCCTGGCGAGTTCAGCTATTGGGGACAGTTAAAACTGGCCTATAACGAAACTGAAACTGTGATGCCTTTATGCATCCCAAGAACATCAGGTGTTTTTGTCGAACCTGCCATTCAGAGGTTGCTTGAAAAATTCGGAAAAACTCCTGAAGAGATCATGAAAAATCCGGATTGGAGTGAGGCTGAACTTAAAAACCTGAGCGGAGTTGATTCTGATCTTGAATTCAGGAAAATAAAAAATGAATTCAACTCTCTTTTCGCTGATCGTCTGCCAATGATCAAATCTGTTGATTCTACTTTAGAAGATACCTGGAATGGGCTAACCGGTAGAACGGTTCAATCAGTCGAGCAATTCTTTTCAAGGCTTGAAAAATCAGTTAAAAAATCGCAGGAAGTGGCTTTCGGGCAAATGAAAAGATTGGATTCAAGTTTGATGCCTGAAGGAAAATGGCAGGAACGGTCTGTTTCTGGCTTGTATTTTCTTGTCAAATATGGTCCGGACTGGATAAAAGACCTGTATAGTCAGGTGACAACTGAACCTGTGTTTCATATCTTCCGTCCTTCAATCCCAAATAAATCAAACCGGGCAGAGGAAAAGAAATGAAGATGATGATGATGGCACCAATTTTTACCATTTTGATTTTGTTTGGATTTGTTTCAGTTTTTGCCCAGTTAAAAGCGCCTCCATTAAGTCAGCCAAAACCGGTTCCAGGAAAAGAATTACCTGTTGATCCGTCCAAAAGTAAGCCAAAAAAGAATAAAAAAGGTCAGATTGTTACACAACGGGATGCAAATGACCTGAGTCAGGTTGTTGCTTTTCATGATCAGGATATGAGACTACTTTTTGAAACTTATAAACAACGTGATCCGAATCTGTCCGGAAAAGTTGAATTTTCTGTTACCATAAAACCAGATGGCAAAGTGGCAACAGTTAAGGCTTTGCACTCTACCTTGAAAAATCCTGCCTTTACAAAATCATTAACGACCAGAATCAAATTGTGGAAATTTTCGAAAATTGATCCAAAATCTGCAATTCAGACCATAAAAGTTCCCTACATATTTTCCCGTTGAAGGTATCCTGAAAGCTGACCTTCCATTTTTGACATGAATTTTTTAAGCAATGGTTTTGCCTGATCGAAATGGCCAAACCGTTGAACATAATCCCGGATTGCAGGTCCGGTCCCGACATCACTTCCTTTTTGTAAACTAAGGAAATATTTGTGGTTCATGATTTCCACGAAAAGTTGGGTTGGCGTTCTCTGCGGGAATAATTCTTCAATTTCAGGGGTTGCTAGTTGTGCGGCGGTTGGAAGAAAGACCTTTTGATACCAATTTACGGCAGCCTCGTTAAGGGGAACCGGTTTTCCCTTCTTTTCACTCAAATACCATTTGTGTTCTTCGACCTGTTTTAGAAATACCTGGAATGAACCTTCTGGCATCCATTCGAGTTCGAATGCTGGCGTTTGTAGATGGGTGACCTCCTCAAATTTCTGACGATCCCGGGTGATTTTTAACCAGTGGTCATATTTTTTCAACATATCCTTTTTCAATTTCGGAATATTGATATTTTTTTTTATTCCGGCCAGACTTAAATCTTCAAGTGTCCATTCGAGTGATTCAAAAAACAGATCCCAATCTTCCATTCGTCTTTCATCAGAAATGGCCGGAAATTCTTCCATGGTTTCTGTATCAACAAGAATACCTTCAAGCAGGGTCAGATTTCTGGCTGAACTCGGATATCTTACCTTTTTAAACCGGATGAGCACATTATTTAAACTTCCGTCACCCCAATAAATATTATTGGCATGAAGGTCTACAAACAATTGAATGATTGAATTCCAGACTTTTTGCTCATTAAATTTACTGAGTCCATAACCCAGTAAATCCTTATCAGGAATGACATCTCTTTGTAAATTGGTAACCAGAAATGCAGTATCGTCATATATTAGTGGTTGTCCAATTACATCTTTCATTCTTTCAGGTGGGCGGGTTACTTTTACCCAGCCAAGGGCAGTAAGGGTTGCAATGCCTAAACGGTTTAAAAGGTCGTAAAATCTGATTTCCTTCTCTGCCAGATGGGCCGGAATTTGCTTTATAGCCAAATATTTGTGATAATGGTCTATGAACTTGACCGGATGGCGGTGATTCCCTTTCCGGATATTCAGTTCTTTGATTCTCTGAACCTGATGCCAATTGTCAAGGTCAAGGTGCCAGGGTAAATCAGCCAGAAGAGGAAAATGTTTTTCATCTGTAAAATAGTCAACTGAAAAATTTTGTTTCAACCCGGTTTCTTTCAATTTAAGGATTAAGCTATGCAAAAGTATTGGTTACTTGTGCTCTTTGCAATTTCAGGGATTACCCTGTCAGTTGCTCAAACTAAACTACCTTACAAACCTTATATTGTCGCAGGAAGGGTTTCTTTTCCTTTTAACACAAGCAACGATGATTATATTGTTTTGCAGGAAACTGTTGCTGGTTTCCCAACTGAATATGATATTTTGATGTACAGCATCAAAGAAGACCTGATGTATAATCTGACCGATGACCGGAAGTCTACTTTTTCTGTTTCTCCGCCAAACAGTGCTGTTGATCCAACGGGTAATTGGGTTCTTTTTTATTCCTTCCGGAACAAGAAGAATGGAATTTACCTTCAAAACCTATGGTCGAAGGAATTAATCACAATTACAACAAATGCAGATCCGTACTTTTTGTGTTCATGGTCTCCCGATGGCCAAAAGATACTTTATGGTGAAGAATCCGGGCTGATTAACACTCCGAATTCAGTGGTAAAAGTATTCAACATGGATTCTAAGGCGACAGATTCATATACCCTGACTGATAATGAAGACTATACGGTTATCAGAGGGCATTCCAATCCGGCATGGTCTGTTGACGCGAAAAGTATTTTTTACAATACTTATCTTAAAAAGGATGGAGATTTCATCTTTGAATTTGAATTGGCGACGAACAAACTTCGGAAATTGGTGCGTGGATCAAAACCTCGTGTTAATCCAACCACTGGTGAGCTGATTTATCTGGACAATGGCGGTTTGGTGGGTTTTGATTCAAAAACAAATTCAACCCGCAACATTTTCTCTGCTTTTAAAATGGAAAATGATGAAGAAGGCACTTTTGATATCAGCGCTGATGGTAAAAGTGTTGCCCTCACCGCTAAAGTTGGTGAATTCCCTTCAGGCTACAATCGTCAAAGCATTTTCATTGTTGACCTGAATACGCTTACCTATAATAAAATCGAGATGAAAGATAAATCGCTTTTAAATCCACAATATCTGAATGAGAAGGAATTGGTTTTTCAGATTAAAGGATTAATGACTGCAGGCAGAGATCAGATTTTTCAGTTGGAAAACAAGTTATTCAGGTCTGATCTGGAAGGGAAAAAAGTTACCCGGATGTTTAACTGGGATTAACAAGCAAAGAGAAGAAATGGAGATCTGAATAACAGATCTCCAAAAGGGGTTATTGGCGGGTAATATCGAGGACTTTTAAAGTCAATAGACCAGCGGGGACTTTAATTTCAACCAGATCACCAATGGAGTGACCAAGCAACGCCCTTCCGATTGGAGAAAGAGTAGAAATCTTACCACTTGCCAGATCAGCTTCTTCTTCTGAAACCAGAGTATAATTAAACTCTTTATTTGTTTTGGAGTTAGCAACTTTCACTGTACTTAAAACAGTGACTTTGGTCAGATCCAAATTCGAGGTATCCAGAATTCTTGACTTAGAGAGCGTTTCTTCCAGCTTGGCAATGCGCATTTCCAAATGGCCCTGTGCTTCTTTTGCTGCATCATATTCTGCATTCTCTTTTAAGTCACCATGGGAACGGGCTTCGGCAATTCTAGATGCCATATCTTTACGGCCACTCGTTTTTAGTTCCCGAAGTTCTTTTTCCAGTCGTCCCCTGCCTTCCAGGGTAAGATAAATCGTTTCGTTTGACATGGTTTCCTCTGTCTGGACCTTTTTTTAAAATAAAAAAAACCTGATGACACCTCACCAGGTTTTATGCTAACGAAAATACGCTATTACTTATCCTTTGTCAATCATCATAATGAATGAACCCATTTCTCTGATTATTTGTGCTCACAATGAAGAAGATAACCTCCCTTCGCTATTAAATTCGATCATTCCTGGTCATCAGGATGAAATAGTAATTGTGCTTGACCGTTGTACTGATCGGTCAGAACAAATAGTAAAATCGTTCATGGATCGCCTTCCAATTAGCATGGTTTCGATTTCTGAATCTGAATGGCCCGATTCACCCAAGAAATGGGCAGTATATCAAGGCATCACTCATTCAAAAAATAACCATCTTGCTTTTACTGACGCAGATTGCATCCTCCCCCCACACTTTTTTCCAGATTTTCGCACCCTTTTTTTAACTTCCGGTATTATTGTGGGTTATAGCCTTCCAATTATTAAACCGCAGGATGGTTTTTTGATTCAACTGCAATTTATGGATGCGCTTTTCACGGCAGTGAAATACACCCTGTTTTTTGAACTTAAACAGCCATACATGGCTGTCGGTAGAAATTGGGGGTTCCACAAGGATTTATTTCAGAAAGAGTTACTGGAAAGTCATGCAAACATAAAATCGGGTGATGATGATCTGTTGTTTCAGCAATTACTTCGTAAGGAACCACGGTTGTCTCATCTTTTTCTTAATGTAGACACCAAAGGTCTGAAACATTCCTGGTTGGAATTGTTGAATCAAAAAGCCAGGCATTATAAAGCTGGGGTAAATTATAGGTTCAAAACACTTCTTTTATTGGGTATTTATGACCTTTGGGTTCCATTCTTTACATTATTAATTGTCATTTCTGGTGGTCTTGGTTGGGTTCCGGGACTCCTTTCAGGAAGTGTTCTATTCGTTGGTGGATTACTTGTTCCTATCTTTAAAGGACGTCAAATTTTGAAAAGGTTAGGGTTTCCTGTGTCTTCCATCACCCGGATCTCAGTTTTTGCCCTGCTCTATCATTTCCTACTTCCATTTTTTTCCGTATTTTTACAGCTTTTCAATCCTAAATGGAAAAGTGAAAAGCGCTTTTCCCCGAAATAAATTAAGTGTTCAAAAATTTCATTCAAAAATATTTCAAACCCCTGATATGGGGACTAAAAATTTTCACCCTTGCCGGGTTGATCTCAGTTTGTTTTTTTATAAACTGGAATGAAGTTTTTCGTCTGGGACACCGTGCTGATTCTTCTTACCTGATTCTTGCCGGCCTCCTTGTCATTCCAAACATTTTTTTCAGTTGGTTGAAGTGGGATTATGTTGTTCGGTTTATCGATTCCAGAGTAAGGAAACGGGTTACCTTTTATTCCATGCTTTCCGGACTTGCTTTGGATACCGTGACACTTTCACCAATTGGTGATTATGCAGGTCGTTTATTAAATATGTCTGCATTTCCAAAAGCCTCACTTGTTGCCCTTCATTTTATTGAAAAGATCTCTCTCCTTTTTATTTCGTGTATTGCTGGTTCAATAGCCTTTATCGTCATTGCATGGAATTACATCCCGGGTGCAGTCGAAAAAGAACTGATAATGGGTTTGGGAATTTTCTTTCTCCTGTTTGGGATTGCAGGAATTTTCTTTTGTGCTACGCCGAAACCTTTTCTCAAGCTAATCCCCAAATTTAAATTTATTGGTCAATTTCATTTGGATGGTGCAACACTGGCTGCCCAAAGATTAAATGCCGGCGATAATATTTATTTGATTTTTGTAAATGTACTTAAATACTTTACCTATATAACTCAGTTTTATCTGATCATTTTAGCATTTGGATCATTACCAATCTCAATTGGATATCTTGGGGCAACAGCAACTCTGCTGGTAAGATCTGTTTTGTCTGGGTTGACATTTGGTGATTTGGGAATTCGTGAAATTTCCTCAGTTTACTTTTTTACAAAATTTGGCTTGAGTGCCGAAATTGCTCTTTTCAGCGCACTTCTACTTTTTATTATCAACAGACTTACTCCTTCTGTGATTGGAATTTTGATCATCATGGCAATGGAAATAAAACCGACTTCGCTTTCAAAACAGGTCAGGTTTATGAAAATTCAACGAATCAGAAAAAGGCATTCAGCCAAACTTAAAATTTCAGATAAACCGGTTGCAGAACCTGTTGAATAATGGAACTTGTTTTCATTGGTTTCAGTATATTTTACCTGACAACATTAAGTTGGTATTTGATTGGTTTTAAAAAGCTCCCCAAATCTTTCCCTCAAACTTCAACTTTTATTCCTTCTGTTTCTGTAATCATCGCAGCACGCAATGAACAAAAAGATATCTTGCGATGCCTTCAATCTCTTCTCACGCCAGAAAACCAAAAAATTATAAATGAAATAATTGTCGTTGATGATTTTTCGACAGATTCAACGTTTGAACTTGTTATACAGATGGCAAAACTGCATCCTATGATAAAGGGAATTCAAACCAAATCTTTTCCCGAGTTTTCTGATGTTAAAAGTCCCAAAAAAAGAGCAATCTTATGTGGACTTTCAGTTGCAAGTGGAAAATGGATTGCATTAACAGATGCAGATTGCATTGTTTCATCTTCATGGGGAATGGTCTTTACTGATGCAATTTCTGAATCGAGTCAGATGATTGCTGGTCCGGTTGAATTTATCACTGACCAGTCACTTTTTTCAACCTGGCAGCATCTTGAATTTGCAGGATTGATGTTGGTTGCGGCAGGTTCAGTCGGGCAAAAGAAACCGTCAACCATAAATGGTGCAAACTTATGGATCAAAAAAGAAGCTTTCAATTCAGTTGGTGGATTTGAGGGAATCTCACACCTGATCAGTGGTGATGATGAACTTCTCATGCACAAAATACATGCAAAATACCCAGATGGAATTCAATATCTTCCCACACCGGAAGCTTTGGTTCTAACCAGACCACAGCCAAACTTGAGTTCCTTTTGGAACCAAAGAAAAAGGTGGGCAAGCAAAGGACTTCATTATCAATCTGGAAGTTACAAGGTTTTTCTTGCCTTTTTCTGGCTCGCTCATTTTCTGTTTTTACTATTGCCATTTTTTGCTCTTTTAGGTTTGGTAAGCTGGTTTATTCCATTTTTTATATTTTTAATCAAATTTTTTGCTGATGGATTGTTTTTGTCTGCTTCAAACAACTTTCTTACGCAAAAAGTAAATCCGTTTTCTGTTCTTTGGTTTGGTTGGATTCAAATTCCCTACCTCGTTTTTACTGGTTTGATGGGTACATTTTCCCGATTTGAGTGGAAAGGTGTGCGGTACTGATGGTTGCAAATTGGCTTACACGTTTGTTAATCAAAACTGGGATTTCAGGTTTTTCAGTAAAGGACAATGTAAATCGAAAAGTCATCTATCTTACACTTGACGACGGACCAAACCACAAAACCCAGGACTTACTTAACTGGATGGAAAGTCAGAGTATCCTTGCAACACATTTTTGGGTTGGTGAACGAATCAGAAAAGCAGAAATTGATTTTCAAAATCTTCATGGTCAACAGTTTGCAGTTCATGGTTTTAGCCACAAAAAATATTCAAAATTATCTTTTAGTGAAATAGATTTTGAATTAGCCCAACTCAAACAGCTGGGTCTTGAAAACTTAAATGGTTACCAATCCTGGTTTCGCCCACCTTATGGTTCATGGAAACCTGGTTTGGGCAAGAAACTGAAAAAGGAAGGCTATACTATCCTATTTTGGAGCTTTCTGTTTACTGATTGGCTTGAATCGTTTGAACCCAATGTGATTCAAAAAAGAAAAAATGAATGGCTTAAAAAGGGTTCAATTCTTGTTTTTCATGATAAACCAGAGTTTCACGATAGAATTAAAGAATCTTTGATACTTGTAAAAGAAATATGTAACCAAAATGATTTTGAGTTGTCATGCTTGCCCTTACCGAAATAATTTTGTGGCTGTTTGCTATCGTTTTTCTTTTTGAAGGTTTTAGAATCCTCGGTGGATTGAAAAAGGCCGCCAACTCTGGTTCAACCAAAGTTGAATCTGAAAAGGTTGATGGAATTTCACTGGTCATTCCTGTACGAAATGAGCATTCGAATCTGTTAAGTTTAATTGATAACCTCAATGAACTCGAACGTCCGGAATGTGGATTTGAAGTCATCTTTGTTGATGATCATTCAGATGATGAAACCCTTCAGGTTTTATTTCAATTCAAGCAGGATTACGAATGGGTAAAGGTAGTAAGTCTGAAAAATGATTCCGGGAAACCTTCGGCAATTGATGCAGGAATTAAATCGGCTACCTTTTCTGTGATTGCAACTACTGATGCCGATATGAAACTGAATTCTGAATGGATCAGGTTTCTAAATAAAACCTTCAGCACAAACTCCAAAATTTCTATGGCGTGTGGTCCGACACTTTCCACAGAAGATGGATTTATGGGAGAAGGTCAGGTGACAGACTGGATGTATATGATGGCTGTTGCTTCGGGTAGTCTTCATTCCGGATTCCCGCTTTCTGCCATTGGAAATAATATGGCTTTCAGAATTAAGGACTACAATGATCTGGGTGGTTATCGTTTACTTCCCTTTTCAATTACAGAGGATTTTGCTCTTTTTCGCTTGTTCTTGTCTGCCGGAAAGCAGGTTGTATTTCCTTCAACCCATGAAAACCTTCATTTAACTCAACCAAACAGAAGCTGGAAGGAATTTGTTAGTCAACGAAAACGTTGGATTCTTGGCGGGGTTAAAAGTCCGGTAAGAAGCTGGGTACTTGTTGCTTCGGGAATTGGGCTCCATTTTTCGATTCTTTTTGGCTGGTTGCTAAATCCGTGGTTATGTCTCGCAGCAATTTTGATAAAACTTGCGACCGATTACTTACTGATCAACCAATTTTGCAACCAAACGGGAACAAGCTTTAACCGTAAAGGTTTTTTCCAGTTTGAAATTGTTTATCCATTTATTAATCTGAGTATACCAATAATAACCCTGTTTAGCAGGAAGGTAACCTGGAAAGGCAGAGAATATCATGAAACCCATTCTCGCTAATTATTATGTCACCAACAAGTGCAATGCAAGTTGTGATTTTTGTGATATCTGGGAAGATTTTAAATCGCCCTTTATCAACCTTGATGATGCAGAAAAAAATCTGACTGACCTAAAAAAACTAGGTGTTAAAGTTATCGATTTTACCGGAGGTGAACCTCTGTTACATCCGAATATCGATGAATTGCTCAGAATGGCAAAATCTAAAGGATTTCTGACAACCATCACTTCAAACGGACTTTTGTATCCTAAAAAGGCAGAATCGATAAAAGGGTTAATTGATTTGCTCCATTTTTCCCTGGATTCTCCCATTAAGGAAGAACATGATCTTCATCGGGGTGTCAAGTGTTTTGATTTTGTTTTTACAAGTATTGAGCTGGCTCTCTCTCTTGGTGAAAAGCCAGATCTGCATTTTACAGTAAGAAATGAAAATGTTCATCATTTGCCGGAAATGCTATCACTTGCCCGGAAGCATGGTGTCATTCTGATTATAAATCCACTTTTTAGTTATGGTGATCGTGGCGGGCAGTTAACACCAGAAGTGCTGGATATTCTTGAAAGTTACATCAATACACCCGGAACTTACCTGAATCCTGCTTTTATTGATTTAAGAAGAAATGGCGGAAATGATATTTCTGATCCGGTTTGTAAAGCAGTGAGCACAACCGTTGTTATCAGTGCAAGAAATGAGCTGTTGTTACCTTGTTATCATTTCAATAACCAAAAGATTCAACTTAATGGTGATTTGTTTGATCAGCGCCATTCACAAACGGTGAAAGCAGCAGAAAGTATGCAGGGAAAGTACAATTTTTGTCAGGGATGCACCGTAAATTGTTATTTTGAACCCTCTTTTACGATGTCAATGAATGCTTACATGGTCAAAGCATTGCCTTCAAAAGTGAAATATTCTTTTACTAAGTTTATCAGTCAGAAGGTAAAGGCAAAACTTGGATTTGGGTTAAAAGGAAAGAGTTAAATCAGGAAGAGATAAACGTAAAAAGGCTCAGGGTATCCTGAAGCCTTTACTACTTTAAAATCAGAAGGTATTGATTGCGGATTCTACCGTTTTATGGCATTCAAAAACTTTGATCAGGTGGGTGACAACAAGCAATGATTCAATTTTTTGTTCGACTCTGGCTAATTTCAGAGAACCACCAGCTTCTTTAACAACATTGTGACAACTCACAATTGCGCCTAATCCGGAACTGTTCATCCACTTGATGTTTCCAAGGTCAAAAACAAACTTTGTATTGCCTGCTTTAACTTGTTTTTCAACTTCATCGCGGACTTCTTTAGTTTCGTCTCCGCCCATCAGTTTTCCATTTAGTTCCATTACTGTAACGTGGCCAACGTGGCTAACTTTAATGCTCATTAAAAACTCCTGAAGCTCTTTTTATATAAAGCCCAAATATCGCAGATGCTGTTCGGAATGTCAATCAGATTTATTCTCCCAATCTGAAATAATTATCATTCAATGGTGCACCTTATAAAAACAGAGTAAATCCGTCATTTTTATCACATCATCTGATTAATCTGCAACTACCCACAATCCCAGATCATGATTTTGGCGATAAAAATTGTTATCTCATTTAAGGGTTGGATGGATCAAAAATGACTTCAAAAAGATTACCGTCCGGATCGGCGAAGTAAAATGAATACGAATTATCACGATGCAGTTTGGGTTGAGTTTTCAATTGTGCTGTTGAACCAGAAAGACTCTTGAATGCATCGTCAACATCCTGATTTGATGCTACACGAATTCCTAGATGCGGGTGATGTTTTCCCCCTGGAATCAGTAATGCCAGATCATCACCAGTGTTTTTATGGCGTAAAAGACCCCAGTCGTCGTACGTGTAAATGACATCAAACTGAAAATGAGTTGAAAAAAACTCGGCTGCGTTTTTAATATTTTCAACTTCAATGGCCGTGTGGCCCATTCTTACTGACTTAACCATTTTGTTCCAGCTCGTTTTTATCGGCCAATCTGGCCGGTCTGCTAAATTCTATTTCAAATTCTTTCATGATATAATAAAACACCTGATCAATTGGCACATCACGGCGAATAATATCTTTCATTGAAATCATAACATCAGAATTGAGCCCACAAGGATTTATTTTTTGAAAATAACTCATATCTGTGTTGATGTTCAGTGCTATACCATGGTAGGTAACCCATTTTTTTACAGATATCCCGATACTTGCAATTTTTTTATCGCCAACCCAGACACCGGTATATTCTTTCACCTTAGTCCCTTTAATGCCCCACTTTGCAAGTGTTCTGATAACAATATCCTCAAGACTTCTTAAATAGAAATCGAGGTGGGTGTTAATTCCTTCAAGATTAATGATCGGGTAAATGACGAGTTGACCGGGGCCGTGATAGGTGACATCTCCGCCACGTTCAATTTCAAAAATAGGAACTGATCCGCTATCCAAAATATTGGCTTTGCTGTCTTTTTTTCGGCCAACAGTGAATACATGCTCATGCTCAGTGACGAGGATGACATCATCAAGATTATCAGAAATTCTTTTTTCAACAAGATTCCGTTGAAGGTTAAGAACATCCTCGTATTTGGTATTTCCGAGCTGGTAAAAATTTAAATAAGACTTCAAATCAAAGACCTTCCACCATCAACGGTTAAAATAGAACCGGTCATAAATTCAGTTTCAAGAATTACCCGGATAAGCTTAACTATTTCATCCGGATTTCCTATTTTTTTAAGAACCGATCGGTTCCTGGCTGATTCCATCCAATGTTCATCAGCATCTTCAAACGGGATAATTGTGCCGGGTGCTATTGCGTTTACTCTGATTTCGGGAGCAAGCGCTTTTGCCATAATCCGGGTTAAGTGGCTGATTCCGTTTTTAGTCAGGTTGTAAATTGAATAATGTGTCCAGATGAGGCTACCAGCCGTATCTGAAATCAGAACAATATTCCCAGATGTGCCATTCAATTTCATTTCTGAAGCAACGGCCTGACTAAAAAAGAACACTGATTTTAAATTTACTGAAAAAAGTTTATCCCAATCATCGGTTGAACAGGTTAGAAAATCAGTTTCTTCAATGATTGCAGCGTTATTGACCAAAACTTTGATCTCGCCCTGAAAGTGATCTTTTGCATGTTCAATAATTTTACTGAACTGAGACGGGTTAACATCTGAAAGATCAGCAGGAATTGATAAAAAATCCAATCCCTTTGTTTTCATTTCAAAATCTTTAGGAACCTGTCCGTTATGAACAGCCGCAACCGCATATCCAGCATCCAACAAACCCAGAGAAATTAATCCGCCTAGACGCCTGACACCACCGGTAACAATTGCAATTTTTTTACTGTCCAAAATTTTTATTTCCAGCTAGTTGGAATAAGGCAATGGAACCGGCAATTCCTGCGTTTAGCGATTCAATCCGGTCGGCGTGACCAGGAATATGCACTTTCTTTGATTCAGAAAAATAAGAAAACGGGTCATAACCAGAAAAGCCATTGGCTTCATTGCCAACTACAAGACAAACCGGATGTTTGGTTCCTTTTGCCTGATTAATCGGGATTCCATCCATATCAAGAAAATAGCCTGCCATCGTTTTCCCGGCAGCCGCCAGCAATTCCCTTTCCTTTGAATCTTCAAAAACGGGACAGGAAGAAAAACTCCCCATACTGCTTCTGATTACTTTTGGGTTCGTCCAGTCGACTGAGTCATGAGAAAAAACAACCGCATCCCAGCCAAACCAGGCAGCAGTTCTGAGTAAAGTGCCGGCATTTCCCGGATCCTGAAGCCCGAAAAGGTATAGAATACGATTCAATGATGAAAAATCGGGTTTAAATTGCTGGTACCGGTTATTCAGGATAAACAAAATTGGCTGAGGGTTTTCAGTTTCAGAAAGTTCACCAAGTTCACGTAACGACGCGCTTTTGAACAAATTTTCAGGTAAATCCCGAAATTCATCTGAATGCTGGTAATAAAAGGCATCTTCAATCAGAATAAAATGAAACCAACCCGGAAGATGTTTGACCTGCCTGAACAGATTTAAGCCTTCTGCTGTGAACTGACAAAATTCACGACGGAATTTCTTCTGTTTTAATTTTTGATAATGAGACAGCTCTGCACGACTGGCCTGTCTGATCACTTAACTTCAGTTTCCAGGTAATTTCTTACATAGCCCTGATAATTCAAGCTGGATTGATGCAGATTTTTGATTTCTTCTTCAGTCAGATCACGAATGATTTTTCCCGGAAGTCCTGCAACCAAAACGCCTTCAGGAACCACAAAACGTTCTCTGATGAGGGTTCCTGCAGCAATAAGTGAGTTTTTACCGATAACCGCCTGATCAAGAATTGTCGCCCTCATGCCGATCAAAGCTGTATCGTGAATGGTACAGCCATGCAGCATGACGCCATGGCCAAGCGTAACATCATTACCAATAATAGTTGGGAAGGTATCATGCGTAACGTGAATGATGGTTCCATCCTGAACGTTTGTTCTTTCACCAATTCTGATATGATGAACATCCCCGCGGATTACTGAACCAAACCAAACACTCGAACCGGCACCAATTTCTACATCACCAATAATAAAGCATCCTTCAGTAACAAAAACTGTTGGATGCAATTTGGGAAATTTGTCTTTATATGGCAAAAGCTTGCCATTCATATAGTCCATTTTAAATCCTTATGAAAATGCAAAGACAAATGAAAGAAGTTTCTATCATTTTTTCCAGTTGAAAAACCCCTGAATCAGGAACTCTCATGAAAAATTAAACATGAGAAGCAGTGGGTGTTTTTTCTTTCATTAATCTGATAAATTCATCAAATAAATAGTGAGAATCATGAGGTCCCGGTGAGGCCTCAGGGTGGTACTGCACAGAAAAAAATGGAAGTTTACGATGCTGAAATCCTTCAACGGTTTGATCATTGAGATTCAGGTGGGTGAGTTCAAGTTCTGCCGGGATGGATTCAAGGTCGACTGCAAATCCATGATTCTGAGCCGTAATTTCAATTTTGTTAGTGCGAAGATCCTTAACAGGATGGTTTCCGCCACGGTGTCCGAATTTGAGTTTGTAGGTTTTTGCACCGAGAGCAAGAGCACTGATCTGATGGCCGAGACAGATTCCAAAAACGGGCAACCCTGAATTAATAAGTTTGCTAACCTCAGGAATTGAATATGTCACTGCTTCGGGGTCACCGGGACCATTTGAAAGGAAAATGCCGTCTGGATTAGTAGCCAAAATTTCTGAAGCAGTTGTCTTGCAGGGATAAACTGTTACATCACATCCGGTTTGATGCAGAATTCTGAGAATATTTTGCTTGATGCCATAATCAATTGCAGCAACTTTAAACCGTCGTTCATTGTGAATTGGAAGTGAATAGCCAGTGATTTGGTGTGCTGGAGAATAAGAATATTTTTGTTCGGCAGAAACAACTTTGGCGAGATCTGCCCCGATCATGCTGGGTGATTTTTTTACCTTTTCAACAAGCGATTCAACTGAACTGGTAAGATCATGAGTGATCAGGCATCTCATTGCCCCTTCAGTTCTAAGAATCAGCGTGAGGTGCCGGGTGTCAATTCCCTCAAGTGCCGGTATGTTGTGTTTTTTAAGATAGTCGGGAAGAGATGAAGTTGCCCGGAAATTGGAGACAATGGTTGAAACTTCCCTGACGATCACGCCTGAAACGTGAATTTTACCGCTTTCAATATCTTCTTCATTGATTCCATAGTTACCAATCATGGGATAGGTGAAAACCATGGTTTGCCCGCAATAGCTTGGGTCAGTCAGGATTTCCTGATATCCCATCATTGAAGTATTGAAGACAATTTCGCCGAAGGAATCAACGGCAGCACCAAATGAACGTCCTGAAAGGCAAACGCCGTTTTCAAGGACAAGACGAGCAGAAACGGATGGTAAAGTACTCATAGTTCTTTCAGAATAAAGTGAAGCAAAGAAACAAAATTCTGGAGAATTATTCAATTTTCAGGACGAAGACCTTTCAGTTTGAAATCATTTTCTGGTTTGTCCTTTTGATTTTGGGTATCGCAGAATGGCATTGATTTCTCCCCCAGTCAGAAGAAGAAAGGACGTTAGATACATCCACAACATTAAAAGAGCCGTTGAACCCAAAACATTCAGGGTTTGCTTGAACACAATGAGATAGTCAAGTATTTCATTCAAACACCAGGTAGAAAGCACCCAGGAAAGTGAGAAAAGCAAACTGCCGGGCAGAACTGATTTCAGTTTCAGATTTAGCGACGGCGAAAATACATAAAGAAATGAAACCGCAATAAACACAAGCAGCCAGCCAGTCAGCCATTGAATGAGGGTTATCAGAATTTTTCCGGATGAAAACTGAAAAAGAAACGAAAGGAAATGTTCCCCTGCAGAAACAAGGCTGAACGCAGCAGACATAATCAACCCGAAGGTAATCATCAAGACCAAAGCTCTGAACCGGATGACGAAAAATGAGGTTTGTTTTTTTACTTTGTATGCAGTAAGTAAACCCTTGATAATGGCAGAAAAACCAGAAGAACCTGACCAGGCTGCAAATCCAAGACCAGCAAGTGCCCAACCCGTTGGGTGATCACTTTTATTGAGTACAGAAAGTAAGGATTGAGTAAGAGGAAGAAATCCATCTGGAAGCCAGTGACTGATTTCGGATGAAAGGATTGTGGATTGCGGATTAAAACCAATGACCTGAATAAGCCAGGTCACAAATAAAAGTGCCGGAACTAAAGACAAAATCAATTGAAATGCAATTGATCCGGAAATACGAATAATATCGTGATCTCTGAAACGTCTAAAAAGCTGAGGGACAAGACGCATTCAGAATTATTTTCCTTTGGATTCCAACTCTTTTTCTTTATCCCTCAGTGCCTGTTCTCTTTGTTTCAGGATTTCAAGTTGTTGGGAAAGATCAGTTTGGACTTGTTCAAGTTCGAGCTTACGTTTTGTCAGATATTGATCAACTTTGGTGAAATCTTCCCTGCTCCAATATCCCCGGTCTTCAAAATAGCCTTTAAAGAACCAATTTCGTTTCAAAGCTTCCATGTTCTCTGAAAAGGAATAAACCCCATCTTCAAGTTTGGAGACGACCTGAACAAAATTTGTTGTACTTGAACGGATGTCATTATAAAGTGAATCGCTGGTAACCAATTTTCCAATTGTACCTTCACCCCGATTTATTTTATCCATAATTTGTTTGGAAGTAGTCGAAATCTGACCAAAAATGCTCGAAATTTCACGGGATTGTACACTAAAGGAAGTAAATGCACTGTCAACAGAAATGGCAGCAGATGAAAAGTTTTTGTACAATGACTGATCATAAATCAACCGGCCGATTGTTCCCTTCCCACGTTGAATCGAATCCGCAATTGCATCTACATTTCTTACGATGCTGGCAATATTTTCTGATGCATTCGCAAATTTCTTGGTGATGTCAGACAGTTTAACCGGTTCAGTACTTTGAATAAATCCGTTTTCCTCAACCTGTTTCGAAGTTTCACTACCCGGATCAATGACAACCAATTTATATCCAACCAATCCTTCAGTCTCAATATGGGCAACGGCATCTTCTCTGAGCAGATTTTTGTAGCTAACTTCAACTTCCATTCTGACCATCACTCTGTCGCCAACTTTGGACGGCGGGCGAATGCTTGAGACTTTTCCGGCATTGATACCAGATATACGAACCGGAGCACCGTTTTCCAGACCATCTACATCAACAAACATGACATAAATGCCCATGGTATTTTCAAACCAGCCTTTACGCTCTCCTAAACTTAATATACCGATAAAGAAGCCAAAAAAGGCGATTGCAACAAATATTCCAAGGCGGTAAAGTGGTTTTTTAGTCATCATAGGGAGAGTTCCGGCCGTTTGGCAACTGAGGTCTCATAAAAGGTTTTTACAAGCGGTTCATTTGAATTTTCAAGTTCAGTTATGCCGCCATCAAATAGGATATTTCCTTCAGAAAGAAGGATAGCTCTGTCGGCAACTTTAAATGCACAAGGCATATCATGAGTTACAATCAATCCGGTCGTTCCGAATTGTTTCTGCAGGTTTAGAATCAAATCACTGATTTCGTTACTTGTTATTGGGTCAAGACCCGTTGTTGGTTCGTCATACAACATAACTTTGGGTTTTAAAATCAGACTTCGTGCAAGTCCGACCCGTTTTCTCATTCCGCCAGAAAGCTCAGAAGGCATCTTTTGAGCGGCATTTGTTAGGCTGACCCAACCCAGAGCTTCCATGACCTGATCTTCAACTTCTTTATCAGGTGTTTTTGTATGCCGCCTGATCGGAAATGCTACATTTTCAAAAACGGAAAGTGAATCGTAAAGTGCTGCTCCCTGAAATAGAAATCCTAAAGTTTTCCGGTATTCCATCAGTTGATGTAATTTGAAATCGCCGATGTTTTTTCCGTCAACCAAAACAGACCCGTCATCAGGATCTAACAATCGGACAACATGCTTCAAAAGAACCGATTTCCCGGAGCCTGACTTGCCAAGAATAACCGTATTTTCGCCTGTTTTAAAGGTCAGAGAAACACCGTTTAGTACTTGAAGTGTGCCAAATCTTTTGTAAACGTTAACAAGTTCAATCATCAGAAAAATAAAATAGAAATTTTTACAAGTACAACTTCTGCCACAATGATCAGAAGTGAAGAAAGAACCACCGCATTCGTTGCTGAAAGTCCGACTCCAACGGTTCCGCCGGTTGTTTTGTAACCATTAAAAGAGCCTACAAAGGTGATAATAAGACCGAAAACCGTCGTTTTTAAAACTCCTGGGAAAATATCATCTGGACCCAGAAAACGGATGGCAGCACTGATATATTCCTGAAGAGTTATATTCCGTTCAATTAAAATGCCAATATACCCGCCAATAATTGCGATGAAATCACAATAAACAGTTAAAATAGGAAGAGCAAAAATTCCTGCCATGATCCTTGGGACAACCAGGTAGTTAAAGGAATCAACAGCAGAAACATCGAGCGCATCAATTTGTTCGGTGACTCGCATTGAACCCAGCTCTGCACCAATCCCGGATGCCACCCGGCCTGCCACAACAAGGGCAGTGATGATGGGTCCAATTTCACGAATAACAGAAAGCGAGATCATTGAAGGAAGCATAGATTCAGCGCCGAATCTTGCCAAAGTAGCATTGAATTGCATTGACAAAACGACACCGATTGCCAGCCCAGAAATCCCAACCAGAATAAGCGAACGTGAGCCAATTTCGTCAAATTGATTCAGAAACTGGCGCCACTCAAATTTTTGTGTAAACAGACAAACAAAAAACTGTTTAAAAAAAAGTGCAGATTCACCAAACCAGATGAAAAATGGCTGAAATCTCTCCATTATCTTATTTCAGAAATTTCATGAGCATGGATAAAATATCTGGTTGTGAATTTTCGCCATTACCTTCTAGTCCTGACATAAGTTTTTGCAGGAAACCAGAAGAAGCGTTCATATTTCTTAACAGGTAACCCACTGAAACACCAAGCGTAATCGCAATTCCAACTGCAATTATTGGGTTTTTACGAATAAATTCCTCGATTTCAAGCATTGGCGGAAGTTGAGGTTGTTCTTGCCTGATTGCTTCACGTGATCTGATTTCTTCTTCAAGCCGAAAAATTTCTTTTTCAAGATCAGCAGTCGTTTTTTCCAGACTCATGACTAAGATTCTCCTTTAAATTGCCGATACCAATAATTAAGGCCATTCCCAAACCATTTCGGTTTTGAAAATAATAGGTATAAACCGGTTAATATGAACAGGCTGCCATAAATTAAGAATCCGGTCAGAATTCCAAAAAAATGCAGACTAATGACAAATACAATTGAGGTAATCAGAATAAAAAAGCCAAGAAAATAAAAGATAAGTCCAGACATGAACTGCATGGATGTTTTTGTTTCTTGTTTTCCTTCTGAAAATTTTCTGGCAACTTCTATTTCAATTTTAAGGAGCCTGATTTGCTCGTAAAGGTCATGGTCAGAAAACTCAGTAAGGTGCGAATGTTTGAAGTCCCTGCTATTTAGAATCGGCATCTTTTTTCTTGCCAGATGTCAAAATCCCTACAAGAAGTCCAACACCAAAGGCAACACCTAAAACGATTGCCGGATTTTCACGAACAATCTTTCTGAAACCATCCATGCCTTTGTTTACACCTTCATACATGCCGCCAAGATTAAACCCTGGCTGTCCTGATTCAGGATTTTGGGATGAGTTTGATTTTTGGTCCATTTTTAACCTCAGAATAATCTTTCAAGTTAGACAAAATGAATTGAAGAACAAAACGAGAACGGGTGGTTGGTGATAACTGGCCAATTTAAAGTGATAAATTGAACTGTCCAGATTTAATAAATGCTTCTGATTTTCCTTCCACCTATCACTTTTCACTTATTCCCTATTTTTTGCAAGCGTTCAATTTCGTCACGAATATCAGCAGCACGTTCAAATTCAAGATTTTTGGCAGCAGACTTCATTTCATTTCGAAGTTGCAGCACCATTTTATCAACCTTTTCTTTCGGAAGGTAAGATAGTAACGGATCAGCAGCTGTAATATTAACCGTATCTTCCGTGTAGTACAGGGCTTCTTTTTTGTTTCTTGAATCTGCTATGGTTGTAGACTGCATAATCTGATCACGGGATTTGAAAACAGTAGTTGGTGTGATTCCATGAAGTAAATTATATTCTTCCTGCCGTTTGCGTCTTCGTTTTGTCTCAGCCATCATTCTTTCCATTGAACCGGTAATCGTATCAGCATACAGAATGACAAGTCCATTTTGATTACGGGCAGCACGGCCGGCGACCTGAATCAAAGCCGTTTCAGATCTTAAAAATCCTTCCTTATCTGCATCAAGAATTGCAACCAAGGATACTTCAGGCAAATCGAGTCCTTCGCGCAGAAGATTGATGCCAACCAAAACATCAAACTCGGCAAGACGAAGTCCGCGTAAAATTTCAACCCGTTCAAGTGAATCAATATCAGAGTGAAGATATCTGATCTTAACATTAAGATTATTCAGATAATCGGTAAGATCTTCAGACATTCGCTTGGTTAAGGTTGTTACCAAAACCCGTTCATTTTTTGCAACCCGTTTTCTGATTTCAGCAAGCAGGTCATCAATCTGGTTTTTAACAGGTCTGACACTTATTTCTGGATCAAGTAAGCCCGTTGGGCGGATAATCTGTTCGGCAATGACACCTTTGCACTTTTCCAATTCGTAAGCAGCTGGTGTTGCTGAGACAAACATCACCTGGTTAATCATGCCTTCAAATTCTTCAAATCGAAGGGGGCGGTTATCAAGTGCGGATGGCAAACGGAAACCATACTCAACCAGATTGATTTTTCTGGATCGATCGCCACCGTACATCCCATGAATCTGCGGGATTGTCTGATGCGATTCATCGATAACCAAAAGGAAATCCTTCGGGAAATAATCTAATAATACAGATGGTCGGTCGCCTTCTTTCCGCCGGGCAAGATGCCTGGAATAGTTTTCGATACCCGAGCAATACCCGATTTCTCTGATCATTTCAAGATCAAAACGGGTTCTTTCCTCAAGTCTTTTAGATTCAAGAAAACGGCCTTCTTCTCTGAGGATGTTTAATCGCCATTTCATTTCAGCTTCGATGTCACGTAAAGCTTCTTCAAGTGAATCACGGCTGGTAACAAAGTGCTTTGCAGGAAAAATTGCAATTTCATCAGATTTACCGATTACCGTATTTTCAATCGGATCAATCATCGTAATTTTTTCAACTTCATTATCCCAGAACTGAATCCGGTATGCAAATTCTTCATAAGCCGGAATTACGTCGATGACATCACCCCGAACCCGGAATGTACCCCGTTTAAAGTCAATATCATTTCGTACATAATGGATGTTAACTAAGCTGTCAAGAAGTTCATTTCGCTTTAAAGTTTGCCCAACCTTGACTTCAATTAATTGGTTCAGATATTCTTCGGGAGCACCAATACCATAAATACACGAAACAGATGAAACAATGATAACATCTTTTCTTCCGGAAAGAAGTGAGCTGGTTGCCCGAAGCCGTAACCTGTCGATCTCGTCGTTGATTGACATATCCTTTTCAATATAGAGATCTGATGAAGGAATGTAGGCTTCAGGTTGATAGTAGTCATAATAAGAGATGAAAAATTCAACAGCATTATCAGGGAAAAATTGTTTGATTTCGCCATAAAGCTGGGCAGCCAGAGTTTTGTTGTGTGTAAGAACCAAAGTAGGTTTATTGAGATTCTGAACAACATGGGCCACTGTGAATGTTTTACCCGAGCCGGTTACCCCAAGCAACGTCTGGAATTTTTCTCCTGATCGAAAACCTTCTGTTAATTCTTTGATCGCAGTTGGCTGATCACCTGCCGGCGTGTAATCTGAAATGACTTTGAATGAAGACATGAATGATGAAATTTACTTGAATTTTAGATTTTGTTTATTGAAAAAATGGTGTTTCTGAACCTTTTAAGTTAGGCGATAATAAAACTAAATTCGAGTTTAGTCTTCAATTTTTATTTGTGTGAAGATAGGAAATACTTAAATGCATACCTTAATTATTAAATATATTGCCCGGATATGCCGTTTATTTTACATTTAATAACATAATAATATAAGATAATTAAACTTGTGTTCGGGCAATACCTTATCTTTGTAAGGTATTTGATGATGTGTCTTTACTAAATAAAGAAACAAACATCAGTTTAATGATAGTTCTAAATTCAGTCCCACAATAAAGTTATTCAGTTATTATGCATCGGAGGCAAAAATGTCACCAATCAAGCTAATCACCTCTTCACTTTTTCTTCTTTTTATAACAAGTTCGCCAGTTCTCGCCCAAAAAGATTGGTCAGAATGGAAGGAAGATCCATCAAACCCAGAATTGTTGTACCGGATCTCATTTGCAAAAGCGGATGAAGTTGAAAATAAGGCAGGTTATTTCGTGGAGATCAAAAATGAGTCAGAAAACCGGGCTTGGTTTACTTTTAAGCTATTTCCGGAAGCAGGTGAGAAACGTGGAAAAAGTTTAACAACCTTGAAACCATCTACGCAATCGGTTATTGGAATTTACTGGTCAAATGCAGTAACCGGAACCGTTCCAACCGGAATTTTCATGAACGTAAAATTTGAACCTTTGGCAGTAGAACAAACCCTTGTAAAAGTTACAGAAGAATCTTCGGCTGCAAGGTAATTTCACTGGATTCTGATAAAATCAGGAACCAGTGTCGCATTTGGGTAAAAGGAAATCAACTTTTCAAGTGCATCTTTTGCTTCATCCTGAGTTTGATAATTTCCAACCCTGACAATGTAATTGGGTGCAGCAAAAGTGATATGGGCTGGAAGGCCGTATCGTGATTTTGCTTCCGTGGCAACTTCATCGGCTTTGGATCTTTGGGTTGTAGAATATAACTGAATCCGGTAGCCTTTAACTTCTTTTCCTGGTTTGGACTTAGATGTGCTGGCATTTCCTTTTGGCTGATACCAGTCAGCAGTTGTATCAAGACCAATAATCACAGGTTCATCCCTGTCAATAATTTGGGTTCTGGTAGCTTTCCAGTCAACATCCAGGCGGTCAGTTGCTTCTTTACCGGTTGTTTTCCCCGTTTCCCTTCCCGAACCAGATGATCCGCAGGAAGAAATAAACAGAAATAAAATCAGATAAATAAGTATTTTCATTAGTAAGTTGATTTTGTTTCTTCGTGTTTTACAATTGCAACTGATGCACTTGCTCCGATACGGCTGGCACCATGAGCAATCATTTTTTCTGCATCATCAAACGAACGAACTCCACCAGAGGCTTTAACACCCATTAAAGGCCCCACAACTTTTCTCATCAATGCAATATCCTGAACAGTTGCGCCACCCTTTGAAAATCCGGTTGAGGTTTTCACAAAATTAGCTTCAGCATTTTTACTTAGAATACTTGCAATCACTTTTTCTTCGTCGGTCAATAAGCAAGTTTCCAAAATAACTTTGGTTAAAACATGATTGCAGCTTGCAGCTTCAACAACTGCCCTGATGTCTGCTTCAACTTCTTCGTACATTTTTGATTTGAGATAGCCCACATTAATTACCATATCAACTTCGGTTGCGCCTTCTTCGATGGCAATCCGGGTTTCCATTGCTTTTGCCTTTGAAGTTGTAGCCCCTAACGGGAAACCAATGACAGTACAAACATCAACTTTTGAGTTTCTCAATTCCTGTGAAGCCAATGAAACCCAGCCCGGGTTGATACAAACCGAAGCAAACTGATATTCTTTTGCTTCTTTGCAAAGCTGAAGAATTTCTTCTCTTGTTCCCTCTGGTTTAAGCAGTGTGTGATCAATCATTCTTGCCACATTGGGTGTAACCTCACAAGAGCCAAGTGCATTGCCAACCCGGCAGGCACCCGCATTTATAATCTGCGAAACCACATCAGATTTGTGGCTTGGGCAATCCCACCCGTGTGTACAGGTTCCATAAAGTTTATCATTGCATTTTATTGGAGCAGAATTCGATTTAGCAGTATCCTGCATAATGGATAAAATGATTTTTTCGACGAGTTGATTATCTGAAGCCATAAAAATCAGACCTGTGGTAAGTAATCAAGAATTTGTTTGATATCATGAACAAGCGCCACATTGCCCGGCAGTTCAGGTATTTGCGTGTAGCGATTGACCAGAATAGTTGGAATTCCCATACTGGCAGCACCAGCTACATCGGTTTCAATGTTGTCTGCAATAAAAAGCACATCTTGTGCATTCAAACCCATGGCTTCGAGTGCCATTGCAAAGAACTCAGGATTAGGTTTTGAGACACCTAAATCTGAACTGCACAGTACAGTATCAAAATAATGCCCGATGCCAAGTTGTTTCAATTTTTCAGCATACATTCTTGCCGGGATAATAGAATTTGAAAGAATGGACTGCATATAATTGCGATCAAAAATGGTTTGAACAACATGTAAAGATGATTGTGAAAGCGTAAAATCATTTACACGGTTAAACGTTCTGATGATGTTTTCAACAAGTTCATCAGAAGGTTCAGTGTTGCTGTATTTATTCAGAACAACTCGGGTTACTGTTCCGGTATCCGGATAAATCTGCGTTTCCTTTCCATCCTGTATAGCCACAGTAATTTCATTTTTAATATCTGAAAGAACCCGTGACCGCCATTTTCTCGGACCAATGTACTGTCTGAGTTCTTTTAATTCATTCCGGCCGAGTGAAAATTGATTTTCCAATATTTCTTCATCTTCATAACTCTCGCCCATCAATGCACTCATACTGTACAAAACTGCCCGGTAACTTTGCATAAAAATTCCTTTTAATAATTTACTGAACGCCAGTTTGGATTTTTCTGTTAAATCCCAATTCAGCAGTCAGTTTTTCAAGTTTGGCGATAATCTGTTCACGGTTTTCGAATCCGGATCCTGAAATAAATTTCCAACCCGATATTCCCCTGTCGGGTAAATTTAAGTTACTTTTTGATATCAATGATCGTAACTCACTTACCTGAACGGGATACAAACTAGAATGAACCTGAGTCGATTTTTCTGTCCAGATGATCATATCCGGTGATAATGGTGATTTTGTCCGTTTTTGAAGGGGAAAAACACGCGAAAGGTTAACAGATATGATGAGTTGGGAGTCTGAGGATCTGATTTCACTTTGAAAATTTGGCGGAACAAGTTCCTGAAAAAGTGTCGGATACCGTATTGATAAAAAATCGCCTGAATCATTTGGATAAAGAAGAGGTTTTGGCGTTTCATCACCAAAGAAAATTTGCCCGTCTCCCAGCCAGAAACCCCCTCTTTTGATGAGGTTGTACGCTAGAGAAGACTTACCTGATGCTGATGCTCCCATGATGAGGATGACAACGGAATTCAGACAAACGGCTGACCCGTTTAGTGTATTCATTACTGGATCCAGATAAATAAAACTGAAATATAGAGTTTAGTCCTTTAATTTCATAAATTTATAATTAATTTAAATTGATTCCAAATCTTCAATAACCCATTAATCCAAACTTATCTGTATGGAAAATCAAACCCAACCTGAAGTAATACCAAAAGAAAAACCAGTCAAAAAAGGGGATATTGTAACATTAACTATTGATTCTATCGGATTTGAAGGGAAAAGCATTGCCAGAATTGATGATTTTGTGGTTTTTCTCCCAATGGCAGCCCCGGGTGATGAAGTCGAAGTTGAAATTACAAAAGTAAAATCATCCTATGCAGAAGGTTGGATAAATAAGTTGACTATTCCAGGTCCTTCAAGAATAAACCCGGTTTGTAAACATTTTGGTGAATGTGGCGGATGCAAATGGCAGCATATCACTTATGAAACTCAATTGAAGGCTAAGCATCAGCAGGTTGTTGATGCCCTAGTACGGGTTGGTGGTTTCCAAAATCCCAATGTGTTACCCATAATCGGGGTAAAAAATCCGTTCTATTACCGAAATAAGATGGATTTCACCTTCTCTGATTCCCGTTGGTTAACCAAAGCTGAAATAAAAAATGGTGTTTCTCAACCTGAAGATTTTGCACTTGGCCTTCATGTACCCGGCCGTTACGATAAACTTGTTGATCTGGAAGCCTGTCACATTCAACCAGAAACCGGCAACAAAATTTTGAATCTGATGAAATCCTTTTGCCTCAAGAATGGCATACTTCCCTACAGTTCAAAAAAACACACGGGTTTTCTGCGTTCTCTGATTCTTCGGTTTGGAATTAATACCGGTGATTTAATGGTCATTCTGGTAACAACACATGAAAACGAAGAGTTTAATCAGAATCTTGCTAAGTTGTTTAAATCAGATATTCCTGAAATAAAAAGCTTCATCAATATTCTTCATTCGGGAAAAGGTCCGGTTCCCAAGGGTGAAGGTGAAATTACCGTTTTCGGTTCAGATTATCTGACTGAGAAATTGCTCGGAATCGAGTTCATCGTCCATCCAAATTCCTTTTTTCAGACCAACTCCCTTCAAGCTGAAATTTTATTTCAAACTGCATTTGAAGCTGCTGAACTTAAAAGTAAAGACATTTTATATGATCTTTTTTGTGGTCCAGGTACCATCGGACTTATGGCTGCAGGCAAAGTTGCAAAAGTTGCAGGTATCGAACTGATTCCGGAAGCAGTTGAAAATGCAAGAGAAAATGCAAGAATAAACGGAATTCAAAATGCTTCGTTTTTTCAGGGTGATATTGGGAAAAGTCTTGATTTGCTGAAAAGTTGGGAAAATGAAATCGGAAAACCTGATATCATTGTTGTTGATCCGCCAAGAGCAGGTTTAACGGAAGATACCTGTCGGTTTTTGCCTCAGTTTGGTGCGGAACGGATTCTTTATATTTCGTGCAACCCCATGACTCAGGCAAGGGATTTAAAGATACTCGCATCTTTTGATTATGAAATTGCGTATATCCGTCCTGTTGATATGTTCCCTCATACCTATCATATTGAAAATATTGTTGTTCTCAAAAAGAGGAGTTGACCCGATGACCCGATTAGTTTTAACCGTCTCATTTGCACTTAGCCTTATTCAATTTTTCCCATCAAAAGTATGTGCTCAGCAATCGAAAGGGATAAGAAGTGAAAAAAACATTTCATTTCTTATTCATGGCGGATTGGGTTATACATTCTACAAAATGGAAAGTGAAAAAACACTGATTGAAGATTTGTCCGAAACGGGGAAACTCAATAATCTTGATGACCCTTCAGGTGGGATATCATCCCAGATTGGTCTTGGTATGATGTTTCATGATCCGCTTTTAAGGGTTTATTCAGATATCAGATGGGATAATTATGGAAATGAGGGAATAAAGATTCCGATTTTCGCTTTTGACCTTGCCTTGAGCGGTTTAGATAATTCAGGATATTATTTAAATCATTCGATGACAACGGTTAACCTGCATGCAGATAAATTATTCTGGCAGGATGTGGCAGAAAAGAAGTTGTACTATGGTTTCGGCGGTAGTTATGGTTGGGTTTTTGATACCCGGCAGGAAAGAGTGACATTCAGAAAAGATGGTGACGATCAGGAAATAAAAGAAGATATAGATATAAATGCCAATGTTGCAGGAATTCAGGCCGTGATTGGCAGGTTCTACGAAAATGGGGTTTCGTTTTCTGAATTCAGGTTAGGCTATCAGGTAGAAACGGGATACACTATTGAATCAAGTAAAAAAACAGGACGTTCTGCAAAAAGTTTCAAACCCGACTATAACGGAATCAAAATATCAATTCATCTCGGACTCGCATTATGAAAAACTATCTGTTTTCAATATTAACCATGTTGCTTGCATTTTCATGTGATACACAGGAATCGTTCACGGCATCTGACGAACTTACCTTTTCTCCACTTAAAAAACCAGGGTTAGCAACAGTAACCAATACCTATCAAACCAATGTGCGCACTGATACACTTGGTTTGGGAAGACCTAGTTATTACTGGAATGGTGAAACCAATGCCGGTATCCAGGTCGCAAACGGTCTTTATCTGATTACTATCACCGTTGATGATGAAGTCATTGCCAGCACAGCTGCAATCATTAAAAGATGAGATCAATCGTGGCGTTGAGAAATCCAATTATTTTCCAACCAAAATAATAACCGTTCTGGGTCTGACTTCGTAATCATCCTGGTTAAATAATAAGACTTCTTTTCCCGGTTCGGTAATATCCAGAGGTGATGGTCTTGAGGTATCAACAAAAAGATACCATTCCTTTCCAACCAATCGTGGAAGCTCAAATGTATGGGTTTCCCAGTGGGCATTTATGATCAGCTGAACGTGTTTGTAGCCGGTTAATTCAGGAAAACGGGTTGCTGTAATGTGAACTGAAATCCATCTCGATTCAGAAGACCAATCGGGTTCGAAAAGTTTAAATCCGTGCCAGTTCAGATCAAAATCGCTGAATTTTTCACGTTTCAGAATTGGGTTAGCTTTTCTGAACAAGATCATTAGCTTGAAAAACCGGTGAATTTCACTGTATTTCTTTAAATTTGACCAGTTAATCCACGAAATATCATTATCGTGGCAATAGGCGTTATTATTTCCCTTCTGAGATCTCCCTAATTCATCACCTGCGAGAATCATCGGTACACCAAAAGCCATGAGCAGAATTGACGAGAAGTTTTTGATCTGTCGGATTCTAAGTGCATTGATTGCTTCGTCATCAGTCGGACCTTCGTGACCACAATTCCAGCTTAAATTATCAGAAGTTCCATCCGTTTGGTTTTCGCCATTGGCTTCATTGTGCTTTTCATTAAATGAAACCAAATCCATCAGGGTAAATCCGTCGTGACAGGTTACAAAATTGATACTGTCATAGGGTGCCCGTGAAGAATGTTCATAAAGATCAGCACTACCGGTAAGGCGTTTTGCCATTGTTCCGGCAAGGTCAGGATCACCCTTTATAAATTTTCTGACATCATCTCTGAATTTCCCGTTCCACTCTGCCCATCTTTGCCAATGCGGGAAAGATCCGACCTGATATAAACCAGCTGCATCCCATGCTTCAGCGATAATTTTTGTGTTTGATAAAACCGGATCGGCGGCAATTCTTTCAAGTAATGGCGGATTATTCAGTACCGTTCCATCCTGATCACGGCCAAGAATACTGGCAAGGTCAAACCTGAATCCGTCCACTTTCATTTCAGTAACCCAGTACTTCAGACAATCAATAAAGAAATCTCTGACAAACGGATGGTTACAGTTAATGGTGTTCCCACAACCTGAGTAATTGTGGTACTTTCCTGTGATCGGGTCGATGATGTAATAAGTTGGGTTATCAATCCCTCTGAAACTTTGAGTAAATCCGTTTTCATTTCCTTCTGCCGTATGATTAAAGACGACGTCCAGAATAATTTCGATTCCTGCAGCGTGAAAGGCCCGTACCATTTCCTTGAATTCGTTAACCTGACCACCACTCGCACCAGTTGCAGCATAAGATGCTTTCGGGGCAAAAAAAGAAATCGGATTGTATCCCCAGAAATTCATCAGATGTTCACCGGTTATTGGATTCTGCCGGTCTGAACCTTCCATTTCTTCAAATTCATTAATAGGTAAAAGTTCAACGGCAGTGACACCTAAATCTTTGAGGTAAGGAATTTTTTGTATAAGGGCTTTAAAGGTTCCCCTGTTAGTTACTCCTGAGGAAGGATGGGCTGTAAATCCACGCAGGTGCATTTCGTAGATTACAGAATCGAGAAGGTGAACATTTAAGGGTTTATCGTTTTGCCAGTCGAATTCATCGTTGATAATTGATGAAAACCGTTCTTTGTGAACAGACTTGTTCCAAACGTGACCACCGGTTAAGGCTTTTGCATACGGATCAATCAGGACAAGCTGACTGTTATATCTGTAGATGTGTGGCCGTGTATTGGGTTCCCTGTCCATTTTCCAGCCATAACACAAGGTCTGGTCAAGATCTTTTAGAAAACAATGCCAGATGTCGCCTGTTTTATGATAGTTTTTATCAAGTGGCCATTCATAAACAATTTCATAGGTAATTGGGTTGACTAAAACCAGCCGGACTTCAGTTGCATGTTTTGAGTAAATTGAAAAATTGATTCCACCCCGCCAGAGTGAAGCTCCGAAAGGCATTGGGTGACCTCTCGTGAGTTCGTAATCAGTCCCGACGTAGGTCTCAGATGGCGGGTTTCGTCTTTTAAATTTCTTCATGAATTGAAGTTAACGATTTGGCTTTGATTTGGCAACCCATCCCACCCACATCACACCATTTTAAGGGACGTTTTTGCATATTTGTACCATGAAATTCATAATTATTACCCTATCGCTTTTCTTTTTTGTAAGCGTTCACAGTCAGGTTCACGAAAAGACTGGAAATCACCTCAAAAAGGAGCTCGCACTTTCTAAGTCTTCACTGGCAAAAAATATGTCGGGTTCAGAAACAGAAAATCAGTTTCTTGTAAAAATTTCAGATGGATTTTCACCTGAACAAATACGTTCTGAACTGGAAAATGCCGGTGCTGTTCCTGGTTCAATATTTGGAAATCTGATCACCGTAACTTGCAAAAAGTCATCCATACAAACTCTTGCCGACCTACCTTTTGTTGAATTTATCGAATCAGAACCGGGTGATATGCCATTAATGAATGTGAGCCGTTCAAAGCAAATGAATGGATCAACTTTTCGTGGAACCTGGACGGATACGGTTCACACACTTGGCTATACCGGAAAAAGGGTAATTGTTGGAATTGTGGATGACGGATTTTCTTTCAGTCATGGTGATTTTCAAAAACCAGACGGAACGTCACGGGTTTTGTTTATCTGGAATCAAGGAACCAACACACCTGCAAAGTATCCGGCACTTCCGGTTTATTCGTACGGTACAGAATGGACATCAGCAAATATTGATGCAAGTCAGGTTACCGGCGTTCCAACCAATTCACACGGTTCAAATTGTCTTTCAATCTCCTGTTCAGACGGTTCTGCTTCCGGAATTAAGGGGATGGCTCCAGAATCTGATATCATTCTCGTCGTCAGGAAATCGGGTTCAACTTTGGCAAATACCATTGATGCTTTTAATTATATTCAGAAAAAGGCCAAATCACTGGGAAAACCTGTTGTAATAAGTTATAGTCTGGGTAGCCAGTTTGGTCCGCACGATGGAACCAAAGTACACGAAATTGCCATCGATTCCCTTTCTGGTCCAGGCTCAATTTTTGCAATCGCTGCCGGAAACAGCGGCGGACAAAACATTCACATTACCGGAAACCTACCGGCTACGGGTTTTACTGATACTCTCAGGTTTACGATTTCCTCAAATCCGAACGGTAACGGACAAAGTTTCAGTGTGAACTCCTGGTATCCTTCAGGTGACAGTCTTGATTTTTCACTAATCGGACCAACAGGAAATGTTTATGGTCCGTTTTCACTGAAAGCCAGTTTTGATACCCTTTCAACATCAGACGGATTTTTATACATCGGAAATAATTTTGACGCTATCAGCCAGAGAAATATTATTGACTGGGAACTGATCAATTTTAATAACCGGAAAGTAAAAACCGGTCAATGGAAAGCAGTTCACTATTCAAGAAAAAATAATTCAGGATCCATATTTGATGGGTGGATAAACATCAGTTCAGTTTCTGGTTCGTTTCAGGATCATGTGAACAGTCAAAAAGTCATCACAATGCCCGGAACTGCTGTTCAGGCTGTGACCGCCGGCGCTTACGAAATATCAACCGGATCACGACAATCGGGTTCAAGTATTGGGCCAACCCGGGACGGACGGCAAAAACCAGAACTTTCTGCACCCTCAAATGTGACGACAGCTTTTGGGGTTTTTGGCGGGACTTCCGCATCCGCGCCTCATCTTACCGGTGCGATTGCTTTGCTTCTTCAGGCCGATTCTTCACTCACTCCCACCCAAATAAAAGATCTGTTACAAAATGGTGCAAATGTTGACGCTGTAACTGGCTCTGTTCCCAATGCCTCGTGGGGATTTGGAAAATTAAACAGTTATGAGGCGATTGCTCCGTTACTAATTCCCGATACACCTTTGCCGGTTTCCATTCTAAGTTTTTCCGGCAAATTTGAAAATGGCTTTTCTGTTTTTGGCTGGAAGACCACAAATGAATTGAATGTAGCCGGTTATGAGATCGAAGTGTCAACCCGTGAAGAATCATGGCAATTACTGGGTTCTTACAAATTCCTTGACGAAATGAGATATGAAACAGGTAATCTTTATACTGTTTCAATTCCCTTCCATGCGATCAGAGATCAAACTTATCAATTCAGAATATTTTGTGTAGACCTTGATGGCACCCGGTCAGTTGCCGGCCTGGTTTCTTTTGCATTTTCGGAAGAAAACCCGACTTATTTACCGAAGATTCTTTCAGTTTCAGAACTTTACCCGAATCCGGCAAACCCAGGATCTGTATTTCATATCACTGCTGATAAAGATCAGACTATTGCAATAGAAATTTTCAACATTTCGGGTCAGCTGGTACAAAACCTTCCTGGTTTAAGGTTGAAATCCGGCGAAAGTAAAACTGTGAATCTATCAGCAGAGACTTTATCGACCGGCGTTTATCTGATCAGAATTTCTGGACATTCAAAACTTTTCACCCGCAAACTGGTGGTTCTGAAATAGACAGAAAATATCAGTTTCAAATCAACTTCAACTTTCCTACCTTTAGGCAGACCAAACCATGACCAAGGAAAAGGAAAATCTGCTATGCGTTTCCCAGCCGAACCATTTAAAATAAAAGTTGTTGAATCCATAAAAATGACGACCCTTGAAGAACGGATTAAATTTCTGGAAGAAGCCGGAAATAATCTGTTCTCGATCCCGGCCGATACCATTTTTGTTGATTTACTCACCGATTCAGGAACAAGTGCCATGAGCGACCGGCAATGGGCTGGAATGATGACGGGTGATGAAGCTTATGCCGGCAGCCGGAGTTTCTATCGGTTTGAAGAAACCATCAAAAAAATAACCGGTTTTAATCATGTGATTCCCACACACCAGGGGCGGGTTGCTGAAAATCTGCTTTTCAGTCTGATTGCCAATGAAAATACCGTCATCCCCAGCAACAGCCATTTTGATACCACAAGGGCAAACATCGAATTCCACAAAGGGACGGCACTTGATCTTGTCATTGATGAAGCCTATCAGCCCGAACTTGAACTTCCGTTTAAAGGCAATATGGATTTGAAAAAACTGGAAGCAGTTGTCAAACAATATGGAAAGGAACGAATTCCGGTTTGTATGCTGACAATTACCAATAATTCGGGTGGTGGCCAGCCAGTTTCGATGGAAAATATCAGAAACGTAAAAAATCTACTAAAACCTTTTGGAATTCCGTTATTTCTTGATGCCTGCAGGTTTGCAGAAAATGCCTATTTCATCAAAACCCGTGAAAAAGGATACGAAAACAAATCCATCATGGAAATCGCCAATGAAATGTTTTCGTATGCCGATGGCTGTACCATGAGTGCAAAGAAAGATGGATTGGTGAACATTGGCGGATTTCTGGCTCTGAATGATACTGAACTGTCGCGCAGAATTACCAACTATCTGATTCTGATAGAAGGCTTCCCAACTTATGGCGGACTTGCAGGTCGTGATCTGGAAGCTATTTCAATCGGGATTATGGAAGCCCTTGATGAGAATTATTTGGCGTATCGAACCAATCAGGTGAAATATCTGGCTGATTTATTGACCGGTGCGGGTATTTCAGTTATTCGTCCGGCTGGCGGGCATGCTGTTTACATTGATGCCAGAAAGTTTTACCCAAACATCAAACCAGAAGAATTTCCCGGCCAGGCCCTGGTCGTCGAACTTTATAAACAGTTTGGAATCCGTGGAGTGGAAGTCGGTTCGCTTATGTTTGGAAAGAAAGATGAAGTTACAGGAAAGGAAATTCTGCCAAGATTGGATCTCGTTCGGCTTGCGATTCCCCGTCGTGTATATACAACCATGCACATGAATTATGTGGCAGAAGGATTGATAGAGTTGTTTACAAATCGGGATTCTGTGCGGGGGTTGAGAATTATCTATGAAGCTCCGGTTTTAAGACATTTCACAGCAAGACTTGAAATTTCCGGTGACAAGTGACTGGTGACTGGTCACCAGTGACAAGGGACAAGGGACGAGTGAAAAATGACATGCGGATACAGATTATGGGTAATATTAATATGTCATTTCTTCGTATAACGTACCACGTAAGGTGAACTGCTTTTGCTGGTTTATTGTCCCCTGTCACTGGTCACTCGTCCCTTGAATGACGATTCCGGCCATCATTCTGCCGGTAACTCCGCCATCCCGGCGATAGGAATAAAAAAAATCCGGTTCACAATAGGTACACCGATCCATATCCTCAATATTTTTCTGCCAGATACCAAGTTCAAGTAAATCCTGACGTATAGTTCCTGGTAAATCCACGAAAAACTTACCGATGGTTTCACTTTCCCGAATAAATTTCAACGGAAAAAATTCACCAACTTCACCACCCACTTCAAAGTGACATAAACGGATTCCAGGTCCGATTACAACCTGAATGTTTTCAAGTTTGCTGCCAGTTTCAATCAATTTCTGAATCTGAAGTTTATGAATTCCATTTGCAACGCCACGCCATCCACAATGAGTAACTGCAATCCAGCCGGTTACACAGTCATGAAACCAAACCGGAAAGCAATCTGCAATTGAAACATTAAGTGGTAAATCAGGTGTCTGAGTCATAAAACCATCAACATCCTTAAATTCACCCGGCTTCGTCACACTTTCAATTTGATTGCCATGACATTGAAATGCAACTACAAGTTGCTCAGGTTTTTTGCCAAACCAGTCTGCATAAACTTTCCTGTTTTTAGTAACCGGATCAAGATCTTCACCAGAACTTTTTCCAAGATTGAATGAGGAATAAGGTCCGGTGCTTTCTCCACCAATACGGGTAGAAACACCAGCTTTAATTTTAAACGGTGTGTTAAATTTGACTTCGATAAAGCTTTCATTTTTCGTCATAATCAATAATCTCCGGAATTAACTCTCTGATTTCTTCAGGTGTTTCGCCAAAGGGGGCATTAAAATAAGTCGGATCACAATAAACATAATAGCGGGATCCAAATTCATAAACTTCACCTTGCCATCCTTCAGGAGCTGTTACCAACAAGCTCACATGTTCTGGAAAATCGGCAAGTAGTGGCTTCAGTGAGGTGAGTTCTTCCACCAATTTAAACATGAAAACAGACCGGTCTTCGCAATCACAGCCTTCAGAAAGCAAAATTTCTTCAGGAAACTGCAGATGTTCATATCCGAACAAAACCTGATCATCAATATAAGGAAAACATTGTAGAAGCAGTTGACGGATGCATTCCACTTTTTCATGTTCAGTTAATCCATTTTCTTTCATCTGGGCTTTTAAAGGAATGACCAGTGTTCGCAATAAATCGGGTGAAAACCGGTAAGTTAATGCATCCTGAAACCGGATATTTGGCAAACTGAAATAATAAAGTGACAGATTCCTGTTGAGTTCTACTTTGGTCGAGTAAGTTTGTTCTTTAAACGTCCATGTCAGGATTTTCTCTGTTTTGGCAACTCCCGTTACTGGTAGTTCACCAAGATTAAATGTAACCGGACGAAAATCTGTTCCCTCATCCGGGTCTTTGTCTTCGAGGGTGATTTTAATTTTTCCGTTATCCTTTTCACTCTGAGTCAGTTTTAAAACGTCAAAGAATTTCTTGCCTGAAATCCGGTAAAATTGAAGTCCGAAAAGTTGCTGGCTGACTGAAATAAGTGGGACTCTCAAACCAGAATCGGTTTTTACCCTTTCTGTCTCAAAACCCCATTTTCGCCACAGATAATAGGTTAATTGGGATGATTTCTCTTTGTTAGTAGGGAATAATTCCCCGGAATAGGCAATTGAAAACTGAATTTTCTGCCAATCTGTGAATCCGGCAGTGACGATTGTATCCAAAACAAACTCATTTGCAATTTCTTCGAACTGACTGTCAGAAAAATTGATTTTATTTGTTGATTGAGCCCATTCCAGGTGATCCGGATTAACAGGAATGTCCAAACCGAGAAAAGTAAAAGTTTGGGTTTGAAGCAGAATAAAGCCAAACAGAAGTAAAATCATGGCTGTAGCAGCTTGGCAAGGGAGTTCGAAAGATCTTTTTTTCTTTGTGGAGCCAGGTGGCCAAACCAGAATTCATGTGCAGCTAGTGCCTGACCAATAAACATAGCAAGCCCATTCTGAACCGGAACTGATTTGGATTTGAAAAAGGTTAAAAACCGGGTTTCGGCTGGTGTGTAAATAATATCGTAAGCAAAGTTTGTTTCTGGCAAACGACTAAGAAAATGATCAGAAAAATTATCCTGCTTCCCTTTCATTCCCAATGGTGTTGAATTCACAATTAAATCGGTAGGTATTATAGCTTGGTTCAAATCAGAATAGTCCGATAAAACCCAGTTTATGCCTGGCAGGTTATCGTGTTTTTTCCGGCTGATGATGGTGATTTTACACTCCGGCCAAACTGAACGAAGCCCAAACACAACTCCTTTTGCAGCGCCACCCCAACCCAGAATGACAGCAGATTTAATAGAAAGTTGTCTGATCGGATCAACAAATCCGATCCAGTCGGTATTATTCCCGAGAAATTTTCCGTCAGATTTAACAAGCGTATTTACGGCACCGATGGTTTGTAATTGAGGTGAGTTAAATTTTCTGAAAACTGTTTCCTTAAAAGGAATGGTGATATTAAATCCGGGATTATTGGGAAGTTTTTCACTTTCTTCCAGGAAGTTCAGAAGACTGTCATCTGTCTCGAAAGACAAAGCAAAATACTTTGCCTTCAGGTCAAGTTCAGAATAAATGAAAGAATGAAGTTCGGGTGAACGGGAATGGGAAATCGGGTTGCCTATTACACCAAGAAAGGAGGTGTTTTTATCCTCTGAGGCAAGTTCAAGAAATTCAGACCCGGAAATTACCATGTGGGTTATTTCAAATCTTTGAAAAAATTATCCTGAATATCAGGCATCTGATCAAGAATGGTCTGGATTTTTGTCGGATCAATTTTAAAAGCAGCTTTTAGGTTTATCCAGGCTTCTTTTTCTTTTTCGACGGCAAAGTAAACCTGTGAGGCAAGAATACGGTAGTCGTAGTTATTTCCGCTTTGCAGAACCGCCATGGCAACGGCCTTTTCAGCTTCCCGGTACAAATTCAGTTCAAAAGCCGTTTCAGCCAGATCGTACCAGGCCTGATGATTTGCAGAATCAAGCGCAACTACTTTTTTATAAACCGGAAGTGATTCTTCGGGCCGACCCAAATTGTAAAGAGTATCGGCAACGGCATAAAGATATTCCGAATTTTCAGATTCAAATTTCACTGCAATTTGAAAGGCAGTTAAAGCTTCCAAAAACCGTTCATTTCCATCGTAGGCGCATCCCAAAGCATACCAGGCATCGGCATTCTCGGGTTCATCGGCGACGACTTCTTTCAGATAAGGAACTGCTTTTGAGTATTTTTCAATTTCTAAAAATGCGTTTGCGATATTTTGTCTGGCCGCATTGTCATGGGGTTCATTTCGCAGATAATCTTCGTACTCAGCAATGGCCTGAACATATTTTCCCATTCGAACGAGTGTATTGGCTTTGTTAAATTGGGAAGGTCCGAATTTTTCATTAATCGCTAATGACATATCAAAAGCATGAAGCGCACGTTCAAACGCATCCTGTTTGGATAAAGCTACACCCAGATTGTACCAGGCGTTAAAATTGTAAGGGTCTGAATTGAGTTGCTTCTCGTAGTATTCGATTGATTTCTCTGATTCACCAATCATATCGTAACAATAACCGAGTTCAAAAGCAGCATCACGGTGCATGGGGTTTAAAACCAGAGCCGTTTTGAAATTCTCAATGGCTTCACCATAATCTTCGAGTTTTTCATAACAAACACCTAGATTATAATGAATGTCTGCATTGGTCGGATCCATTGACAACGCCATTTCAAAAGAGCTGATGGCTTCTTCAAAACTTCCCATATTGTCGAGACAGACACCTCTGAATAAATGAGTTTCAGGATCGGTGGGGTTGTAAGTCAATGCGGTCTGAAAACAGTTAAAAGCATCCTCCCAATATTGATTTTCGGTGAGAATAACGCCTTTTCTGAACCAGAAATCTGAGTTATGAGGCATGGATTCAAGAACAAAATTGATGATTTCAAGGGCTTCATCATCATAGTCATTTTCAGTGTAAAACTCGAGAATGTCATCCAGATTTTCGGAATCAAAATTAAGAACCCCGACCTCAAAAAGGAGGGCTTTCATTTCGTCGAATTCTTTTTTCCGGGGCGAGTCGCCTTTTCTTTTCCGGGATGATCCGGGTCCGTCCTGATGTAAGTTCATGGAGTTGCCCTGTTTTTCTTACAAAAATAACAAGCAAAAGGTGATTTTCTAAACGGAATCGGTAAGGGGAAAATAAATGGGACAGTTAAAACCAAACTGTGACAGATAGGACATGACCGATCAGGTGAAAATTATCCAGCGAACCTCTGATAAAACCCTAATATTATTTGATATTTTTTCCCTTAGCATAATTCCACAAACCTGCATATTGGGTAATCAAAACACCTGAAATGACCAGAATTCCACCTGCCAGAAACGGTAACGTAATTGCTTGACTGAGAATGAAATAGCTCAGAATCGTGGTCATGATCGGCTGCCCGTTTGTGAAAATCGCCACACGGCTGGGTTCCAGCACTTTCAGACCTGTTACCCAAAGCGCATAACTCACAATAGTGCCGAATATGGCAAGATAACCGATAACACCCCAGACTTCCGGTTTGGTTGATAACGGAACTCCGTTGAATACAACCCAGATAATCAGCGGGAAACTCCAGACCGCACCATGAGTCAGCATTTTGAGAGAAAACACAAACGGATTATACCGAATGCTGAATCTTCGGCTTTCAACGGTGTAAAAAGCCCAGGTAACAGCACCAGCCAGAATGGTTAAATTTCCCCAGAGATGTCCGGCTGAAAAAGCAGTATGGGTGCTGAGTAAAATGATCAAAACCCCGATGAATGCAATCAAAACCCCGGACATCCGTTTAATTTCAAAAAATTCTTCCTTTCTGAACAGCGAAATCAAATAAGTGATCACAGGAACGAGGGCATAAATAACAGCAGCTTCACCGGTTGATGTGTAATGAATTCCGATCAGAAAACAACTTTGATTGAGCGGAACGGCAAGAAAAGACAATTTCCACAGAGCCTTGCTTTCGTTTATTTCACTGGCTTCAGTTTTGTACAAGACTTGAATCAATAGAAATGAAACAAGACCTGTTATAAAAGCACGGAAAAATAATATGGAAAACGGATCCATATCAAAACCAATTGCTTTTGTCAAAATATAACCCAGACTTACAACAAAAGTTTGAATGGTTAAAAACGTTACGGCGGTTTTGTGGGTCATAGAGTTATATACCGATCGAGCGAAATAGCTAGCAGAGACGGTAAAATCAAAATTTTAAGGACTAGTGAGATTAAAGAAAAATCCCGTTTGGATTTGGCAAGAAAAAGATAAACTGAAAGAACGATGGCTGGAATTCCAACAAACCCAATAACCACAATCAGGTAAAATGAGCCATAATAATCACTTAATGTCGGAACGGGTAATAACATGACAGACATACAGATAACAGAAATAGATAAATGTTTTGCAGATTGGATTCCATAAACAACCGGAAAGGTTTTCATTTGTGCTGTTTGATCACCTTCAATATCCTCAAGGTCTTTCACTAGCTCCCTTGCAAAGGTAAAAAGAAAAGCAAATCCGGCAGGAACCAAACCGGCAATTGGATTTCCGAGCAGAACCGATCCGTAAATAAACGCCAATCCCATCAAAAAGGAAATGAGAAGATTGCCGTAAAGTGGTAGCCGTTTAAGTAAACGGGAGTAGAAAAAAAGTGAGAGATGAGTTAACAAAATGATCAGGTTGCTTTCCTTTGATAGAAAGAAAAACCCAATTAACAGCGATGAAATAATCAAGCCACCATAAAGCCCCATTGCAGTTGAAACTATTAACTTCCCGGAAGGAAGAATCCGGTCTGGCCGGTTAATCCGGTCTGGTTCCAAATCAAAAATGTCATTGATCACATTCCCTGCAGCAGCAGTTAAGGCCGCTGCAAGTGCCCCCAGAAGTAAAACAGAATCAACGGGGACCAAAACACCACCCGCAACTACCCAGGCTGTGCAGACAGCAACAAACGTCAGGAGACTATTTCCTGGCCGGCAAATCCTTATAAAGGGTGCAACTCGGTTCAATTTACAACTTTCAGACGTTTGGGTTATGATTCAACAACTGGCTTCTGTATTTTTGCAGACTGTTTAGCAAACATTGAAAATATGAAAAAAATCACAACAAAATTAATTATTGTCATTCTGATTGCCGCAATCGGATTGACCTACGGCATCAGTTATTTTCTGAAACCGGGATCATCTGTTCCCCATCAGCAGATAACTGAAGATGCCATTAAATTCAGAAAAGACGGCGAATTGTCCTTTATCAAAAACGACAGTTCCCTTTTAAAAATTGAAATTGAAATTGCCGATAATGATAACAGCCGGATGCAGGGACTCATGTACCGGAAGCACATGGCAGAAACAGAAGGCATGCTTTTCATTTTTGATTATGAAAGCCCGCAAACCTTTTGGATGAAAAACACTCACCTTACCCTTGACATGATTTTTATCAACAGAGCTCTTGAAGTGGTTTCCATTCAGAAATATACCCAGCCTTATTCAGAAGGAAAATATCCGTCTGAAGGTTCTGCGCTTTACGTTCTTGAAGTTGTTGGCGGATTTTCAGACAGACATAACATTCAGCCGGGCGATAAAATCCGGTTTTCCCGTTCTGGTATTCCTGCTTCCTGACCTGGAGTTCAGGCAATATGCGTAAGCTTATCACTCATCTTTCAACTTTGATCTGGGGCATCGGCGCCATCGCGGCTTTGATTCTCAATGCTTTGGGAATTTTGCCTGAAACTGCTCTGCTTCCCATGCTTTTCCTGATTGTGTGTCTCTTCGTTTTTTACATGGTTGCCCAAAACTGGCAGGTTTCAAGCCGGATGGATGCCATTGAAAGTATCCTCAAGTCAAATCGTGATCGTCTTGATTCTTATTTCCTGGAACCTAAAGTATTGAAACCCAGAATCCGGATTGAGGATAACCCAAGAAATATTGCACTTTGGTCAGGGTTTCGCAACGAGTTTTCCTTCTTCAATGCACCTTTTACCCTGGCCTATGAGGATTTACTCCCCAATTTTGTTGATATTTTTAAAGATACCGGCATCAGAAAAGTCAGAATTCTGGTATTTGAAGGAAAAACGGACGAGCAGATTCTTCAATATCGCCGCCGGATGGAACGGCTCACTGTTTTCACAAATAAACTTAAATCGTCAACTTCTGAAACCATCATCCGTGAAAAAATGCAGGTTCGGGTTGCTGATGAAAGTTACGTTCCGGTGAATATGTTTTTTCTCGGAACGCGTGACGGATTTTCTGTGGCGATTATGTACGTTTATCCGCTGATTCACGGTGATACTCCGCAGGCAGCATTTGAAATCCATGATGAAAAAGTGGTCAATCAGCTCAAAGCTGAATTCGACAGGCAATGGGAAAATTCCCGTCCGCTTTCACTTGACGAGTTGTTTAAATCTTAAAATTTGTAATAGAAAGTGAGTCCGGACTTGAGCACAACGATAAATGTAATGATGATAGGCGATGTTATTTCAGATTCCGGACTGAACATTGTCGAAAAAATGCTGCCATCTTTCATTCAGAAATACGAACTGGATTTTGTGATCGCCAATGGTGAAAACCTTCACGAAGGTCGTGGCTTGAATGAAGAAATGATCAAACGTCTTTATGGTGCCGGCGTAAACGTGATCACAGGTGGAAATCACTCTTTCGATAAACACAAGATTTTCCCTTACATGGCCACTGATAAACGCCTTCTCCGCCCGTTGAATTATCCGAAAGGAAATCCGGGTTATGGCTATGGCGTTTATGATATTCCCAACGGAAAAGGAAAAGTTGGCGTTCTGAATCTTCAGGGCAGAACGTTCATGTATCCGATTGACTGTCCGTTCAGAACATCTGATTGGATTATCGATAAAATCAAACAGGAATCACAGGTTTTGTTCGTCGATTTTCATGCGGATGCGTCTGCTGAAAAGGTCGCCATGGGCTGGTATCTCAACGGAAAAGTTTCTGCTGTTCTCGGAACCCATACCCACACACCTACTGCCGACGAACGGATTTTATCTGAAGGAACCGCCTACATTTCGGATGTTGGCATGACCGGCGCCTACGATTCAGTTATCGGAATGAAAAAAGAAGCAGCCATGAAACGGTTTGTTCTTGGAACACCATCCAAATATGAATCTGCAACTGAAGACAATCACTTCGCATCGGTAATTGTGAAGGTGGAACTAGCCACCGGAAAAGCAAAAAACATTCAAAGACTCTTTTTCCCGGAATTCGACAAATGACCCAGCTAATTGACGGAAAAGCCATTGCCCTGCAAATCAGACAGGAACTCAAAATTGAGGTTGATAAACTGATCTTTTCAGGAAAACCGGTTCCCGGACTTGCTGTAATCTTAGTTGGTGAAAATCCGGCTTCTCAGGCTTATGTAGGTTCCAAAATCAAAGCCTGTGAAGAACTTGGCTTTCTGAGTGTTTCTGAACGTTATCCTGAAACGATAACAGAAGAATTTCTTCTTGAACGGATTTCCCTTCTTAATCAAAGATCTGATATTCATGGAATACTGGTTCAAATGCCTTTACCGAAGCACATTTCGGAAAAAAAAGTAATTGAAGCCATTGATTACCGGAAAGATGTTGATGGATTTCATCCGGTGAATGTTGGGAAACTCGTCATTGGTGAACCGGGTTTTGTTCCCTGTACGCCGGCCGGAATTATGGTTTTGCTTGAAAGATCAGGAAATCTGCCTGACGGAAAACATGTTGTTGTAGTCGGAAGAAGCAATATTGTGGGCAAACCTATCGCCAATCTGCTTGTTCAAAAATCAAAACTTGCCAATGCCACCGTTACTATTTGCCATACCGGCACACCTGACATCGCCAAATTTACCCGTGAAGCTGACATTGTGATTGCTGCAGCAGGTAAACCAAATGCCATCACCGGTGATATGATTAAAGATGGTTGTGTTTTAATTGATGTTGGTATCAACAGAATTCCTGATTCTTCCGCAAAATCGGGATATCGCTTGGTTGGTGACGCACATTTTGAGAGTTGTGCACCAAAATGCAAGGCAATAACCCCTGTTCCAGGTGGTGTAGGCCCTATGACGATAGCAATGTTGATGAAAAATACCTTTTCAGGTGCAACTGGTCAATTTTTTTATTAAATTAGTATTTACCCTAAAAATTAAGCCACTTCTGTTATCGGAGTTTAGTAAAACGACATGCTGAAATCAAAAAAACCTGTCAAAGTATCACACAAGGAAATCAAAGAAGACCAATTGGTCACTGCTTACACTGAAGTCCTTGCTTATTATTATAAATTTCAAAAACAAATTCTCATTGCAGGTGTTGCCTTTCTGGTTATTGTTGCCGGAATAGCTGCTTACCTCTATTTGAAAAGCAGCAATGAAAAAGAAGCCTCTGACCTGCTTTCAAAAGTATATCCGCTAATCGAATCGAACCAAACTGATCTTGCCTTGAATGGTGATCCAAAAACTGGAGTAGTTGGTCTAAAAGCCATTGCTGATGATTTTGGTTCAACACCCAGCGGAACAGTTGCTGAAATGTATACTGCAAAGTATTCTTATGATTTGAAAAAATATGACGACGCTGAAAAGTATTATGATGCAGTCAGTTCTGAAGATCCTTATATGCAAAGTGCTGCATATGCCGGACTCGCAGCAACAAAGGAGCAGAAAAAAGAGTTTGCTGACGCTGCATCATTGTATATTAAAGCTGCAAAAACTGCTGATTTGAATGTGATGTCTGCCCGTTATCTTCATCTTGCCGGGTTGAATCTCGCTGAAGCCGGAAATTACAAAGAGTCTGTTGAAACCTTTACTGAGCTAAAGGAAAAATATAAAGACAGCACCTACGGAAAAGAAGCAGATAAGTATATAGCCTTATTCAGTGCTAAAATAGCAGACTAATTACTCTCGTCTTTTTTTAAAGGGTCCGCCAAAAACGGACCTTTTTTTTTGTCTGAATTATACAATCCCATGTGATCGTCAAATAATTTAGTGGAACCTTGCCCTCTTTTTCCCTAACTTCCCAATATGAAAAAGACTCTGATTCTTCGAAAAGCCTTACTGGTGCCTCTTCTTCTGCTTTCTGGGCTTCAGATTTCCCTCAGTTCCCCATTCATTCGGGTTTATGGTCCATCAGAATATAAAGCAGATCCACAAACTTATTGCTCGGTTCAATCACCTGATGGAATTATGTATTTCGGGAATAACCGGGGTGGTGTTCTTGAATTTGATGGAAAAAACTGGAATTTTATCGATACGCCCCAAAATAATGTAGTAAGATCACTTTCCGTCGGAAATGACCTTAAGGTGTATGTTGGAGGAACCGGCGATTTTGGTTTTCTGAAACAAGATTCAACCGGCAAAACCATTTACCAAAGCTTGCTTCCCCTTTTAAAAGAAACGGACAGACATTTTAAGGAAGTCTGGCAAACAGTCAGTTTGAATAATCAGATTTGTTTTCTCACAGTTGATGCACTTTATATTGTGGAAAATGGAGTCATTTCAGTTATCAAACCAGAAAATGAATCTTTCTCAAATATGTTTAGTCTGGATAATGAACTTTATGTGGTTGAAAAAAATTCAGGATTAAAACGTACCAACGGGAAAAAATTAACTTTGGTAAGTGATCACCCACTTTTTAAAACAAGTGATATTTCATTCGGATTTAAAAAAAGAAAGGGCGAACTGGTTTTAATCTCTGAAAGACAAGGACTTTTTGAGTTAAGGAATAAGGGTCCTGTTTATTTAGATTGCCCTGCATCTACCTACCTTAAGAAATTTAATAGTTATCTCCATCCAATTCTGTTGAGTAATGGGAAAATTGCAATCCCCACCATTCGTGGCGGGGTGCTCATTAGTGATCAAAACGGCGAAATTGAATATACTATTACTGAGCAACATGGCCTGCCTTCCAATATAGTTTACTCAGTTTATGCAGATCACGAAAACGGACTTTGGGTAACTGGAGAACAGGGTATTTCACGGGTTGAATATCCATCGCCCTGGAGTTATTTTTCAAAAAATAATGGATTAAAAGGAATTGTGCTTTCAATCCAGATTTCGAATGATGTCCTCTATGCCGGAACCATGTTTGGACTTTTTGTTGCTGATTTGGGTTCAACCGGTTCGTTTCCTTCAGATCTTACTTTTAAACAACTTCATCAAATCGGAGGTGAAGTTTGGCATTTTGAAAAAGTTGGACAAAGCATATTGGCGGCATCTACTGAAGGTCTTTTCCAAATTAAAAATGGCATAATAAAAAAAATCAGTTCAGAAAATCTTTCGGTTTTATTGGTTTCAAAACATTTTCCCGGACTTGTTTTTGCTGGCTCGCCAGTTGGATTTTTTATTTATCGCTATTCAGAAGATAAAATAAGCCTGCTTGGGAAGGTCAATCAGGCAGATATGGGGATATATTCCCTAAATGAGGATAAAAATGGCCATGTTTGGTCAGGAAGTTTCTTTGAAGGTGTTTTCAGATTTAGATTTTTAAATCAAAATTGGTTGAGCCCTGAGATTGATCATTTCAATCATTCAAACGGTTTACCCGTAGCTGAAAATTTTACTTCAGAACTGGATGGAAACCTTGTTATCCTCACTGTAAATGGAGTTTACCAAAAGGATTTAAACAAGACGGTTTTTGAGCTTTATCCTAATTTTCCCCATGAATTAATTGATGCTTCTAGTATCATAAGAAAAAGCACAGATTCCTCAATCTGGGTAACCAATGCTTCGCATGTTCAATATGTAACCTTTTCAGGTAATGGATCTTACCATGTTGAGTTTGCCCCATTCAACCGCCTTCCCCTGGGTGGTATCTGGTCAATTGTTGAAACACCAGAAGGTGTAACCTGGTTTGGTGGTGACAATGGAATCTTTAGTTTTAATCCAGCCATTAAAAAAAATAGTTCAGCACCTTTTTTCACCCACATCAGGGAATTGATTTCTGACAGCGGAAGGGTTGTACTCGCAGATTCAACATCCAAAAAAATTCCGAAGTTGCCCTGGGAGTTGCGAAACCTTCAATTTCACTATTCTTCATCGACGTATGACGGAGAAGGAAAAACTGAATATCAGTTCCGGTTGTTAGGATTCAGTGAACAATGGAGTAATTGGACGAATGAAACAGCAAAAGAGTATACCAATTTACCTGCTGGAGACTACCGGTTTGAAGTCAGAGGGAAAAATGTATATGGTTATATCTCCGGTTCAGCCGTAACCTCATTTTCAATTCTTCCGGCCTGGTATTCAACCTGGTGGGCAAGAGGCTTTTATTTATTGGTTTTACTGATCTGCATTTATTTGTTTATTCAGTGGAAAATAGCAAAAACTAAAAAAGAAAAGCAGCTTTTGGAAAAACTGGTTTCTGAAAAAACATCTGAATTGGCAGCAAGTTATGAACAGCTTAAACACTCTCAAACTCAACTCATTCAGTCAGAGAAAATGGCTTCACTGGGTACCCTGGTTGCAGGTATTGCTCATGAAATCAATAATCCGGTGAATTTCATCCAATCCAGCATATATCCGCTTAAAGAAGATGTAAACGAATTGTTGAAGTACCTGAATTTATACCATTCACTCGAAATTAGCTTGCCCACTGATTCTATTTCAAAGGAAAACCAAACCATTTTAAGTGAATTAACGACTATGCGGAATTCTTTATCACCAGACGAACTTAAAATTGAGATCGGGCAGTTATTTGCAGGAATAGAAAACGGGACAATCAGAACTTCCGACATCGTAAAAAGTCTGAGAACTTTTTCGCGTGTAGATGAAAATGACATGAAAGCGTTTGATCTGTCTGAGGGATTTGGTATTACTTTAAAATTGCTGGAAAAGGAAATGACCGGCCGGATAAAAATTAATACCGAATTTAACCACCGCTCACTTATCACAGGTTTCCCGGGACAGATCAATCAGGTTTTAATGAATGTTCTGCTGAACGCAATACAAGCCATTCCGGAATCCGGGACAATAGAAGTTGTTTCTTCAGAAACTGAAGAATTTGTCATTTTATCAGTAACTGACAATGGAATAGGGATTCCTGAGGAAAATTTATCTAAACTCTTTGATCCGTTTTTCACGACCAAACCAATTGGAAAAGGAACTGGTCTTGGTCTTTCAATTTCTTACCAGATTATTCAGCGGCACCATGGCAAAATAATGGTCACAAGTGAACCTGGTAAAGGATCGTGTTTTAAAATCATGCTTCCAAAGATTCAAAACCTGGTTGAAAAGGCGGATGAACTGGCATCATAACGGTGACGGTCGTTCCTATTCCTGGCCTGCTTGAAACCGTTATATGACCCTGGTGAGCTTTGATGATTCCGTAGCAAACAAACAAACCAAGTCCAACGCCCTGACCAATTTCTTTCGTCGAGAAGAACGGATCAAATATTTTCGGCATAATAGCATCCGGAATTCCGGTACCATCATCCTGAAAGGAAAGATAGACTTCATTTCCTTCAAGCCAGGATTTTAAGGTTAGAGTTCCACGACCTGAAAGTGCGTCAAGTGAATTTTGAAGCAGGTTCATAAATACCTGATTGAGCTGGCCGGGATAACAGTCAACCATTGGAATTTCTTCAAAGTCCCGGATGATAGTAATATGATCGCTAATACGGTTTCTAAGCAGAAAAAGTGTGTTTTCAATATTTAGCAGCAAATCAATCTTTTTGGGAATATCCTCGTCGAGTCTTGAAAAATTCCTCAGACTTCTCACAATCAACTCTGTTCTGCGTGCACCGTCTTCAATACCTTCAAGCAAAACCGGAATTTCAGTTATCACTTCATCATAATCGTGATGGGTCAAAAGCAGTCTAACAAGTTCAGTATTCTCTGGAAAGGATTTTACCAGATGGTCAATGGTGGAAATCAAATTTTCAACATCACGCCGTAAAGGAAGCACTGCAGAGAATATGTAGTTTATCGGGTTATTTAATTCATGGGCAATACCAGCCGTAAGCTGACCAACGGAAATCATTTTTTCAGACTGAATTAGCTGAGATTGTGTTTTCCTGAGTTGAATCAGAGCTTGTTCAAGTTCTTCTGTCTTTGCTCTTAAGTCCTGTTTGGCAGCTTCCGTGGTTCTCAACGACGTTTCTACTTTTTCCTTTTCAGAAAAAATCTCCTTTGTTCTTTCTGCCACCTGATTCTGAAGTCTTTTCTCGTGAAATTTAAATTGATTGACTCTGTAAAAATAAAGTCCTGCCAAAATTGAAATCACCAAAAAACCAAAAGCTGTCCAGAACCACCAGGTTTGATAGTAAAAGGGTTCAAGGTAAAGAGAAGCACTTGCCCCTGCTAAATTCCAGACACCGTCTTTATTTGCTGCAATTACTTTAAATGTGTAATGTCCAGGAGGCAAGTTGGTGTAATAAGCAATACGCCGGGAACCCGCATCTACCCATTCTTCATCAAAACCTTCAAGAAAATACCTGAACCGTACTTTTTCTGGTTCAATAAAGGTCAAAGCAGCATAATGAAATTCAAATCTTTTTTTTCCCGGTGCCAGGTTTATCATTTCCTGAAGCAAAATTGATTCATTGAAAGACAACACATTTTCAATAACAACAGGTGGCGGGACACTATTTTTTGATCTCCCCTCTTCCGGATAGACAACGGCAAGGCCTTTTGCAGTTGGGAAAGTTAAACTTCCATCAAAGAGTTTCCATCCTGCAGGTTGTGACGACCCATTGCATTGACTTGTCTTTAATCCGTCAGATTTACCGTACACTTTGCAGGTAATTTTAACAAGTTTTCCATCAGCATAATCCAGCAGATCCTGTTTTTTTATTTCATAAATTCCCTTATTGCAACTCATCCAGAGATTTCCATGAGTATCTTCTAGAATTTGAAAAGCGATATCATCATATAGTCCATCTTTAATGTTAAAAGAATAAAGAGATCCGCTTTTATAAAGTAAAAGTCCATTATCAGTACCAACCCAGATATTACTGTTTGCATCCGGGTAAATACAAAATACATTTGAATGAAGATTTCCGTTTAAATCATGGTAAACCGTTATTTTACCATCGGGTGTCATTGAATTTAATCCAGATGCTGTTCCAATCCATAACCGGCCAGTTTTATCTTTTGCAAGCGAAAGAATAATATTTCCGGAAAGACCATCACCCGTATTAAGTTTTGAAAATCCTGATCCGTCAAACCGGTTTAATCCACGGTTGGTTCCAATCCAGACGATTCCATTTGGTTCCGCCAAAATGGCTCTCACAGTATTTGAAAGCAGCCCATTCTTTACTGAATAATTCTTAAATACTCCCCTTTTCAAAGTTGAAAAACCATTATTTCCGGTACCAATGAAAAGGGTTCCGTCTTCACTGCCAGCCAGAGAAATGATCTCTTCACCTGGCAGACCAGCTGTAATTGGGTAATTTATAATCCCATTTTTTGTTATGGCATTTAAACCTGAACCTGTACCAACCCAGATCGTTTCATTTTTATCTTGAAAAACGGTTCGCACAAAATCATCAGATAGACCCTTCTGAGATGTTATAACACTAAATCTTCCCTGTCTGAGGTTATTCAGACCTACATTTGTACCAATCCAGATTGTTCCTTCCTGATCCTGAAAAAGGGACCGGACCTTATTATTTGAAAGCCCGTCTTTTACTGAAAAAACAGAAGACTCCCAATCTATCCATCTAACAAGACCGGCCTCAGTTCCAATCCAGATTGCACCAGAACGATCTTCAATTAGCGTGGTAATGATTTCATTCGGTAGTTTTAGCTGGGTTGGAATGGATCGAATTATCCCGTTGATTACTTTAACGAGTCCGTTTGAAGTACCAACCCAGACAACATTGTCATGATCAATCAATAATGATCTGATGAAAGAATTTGGTAACTCTTCGTTTCTCTCAGCGGCATAAAATTTTCCATTTTGAAAGTACTGAAGTCCGTCTGATGTACCTATCCAAAGCCTGCCATCCTGATCTTCTTCAAGTGCAGTGATATTTGAATTAACAAGTCCATCTTCGGTGGTATAAATTTTAAGTGACCCATTTTGATAAGCACCCAACCCGGATTCAGTTCCTATCCAAATCACTTTATGACGATCTTCAAGAATTGCTCTTACAAACTGATTTTTAATGGAATTAATTGCAGAATCAGAAACCAGTTTTCCCGACTTGAATCGGTTTACTCCAAGCCTGGTTCCAACCCATAAACTGGAGTCTGAGGTTTCTGCAAGAGTTAAAATGGATTTATTGGTTAAACCCGGCAGGCTGTTTTTATCAAAAACCTTAAACTCAGCGCCATTGAACCTTACCAATCCTTCATATGTTGCCAGCCAAATATAGCCATCACGGGTTTGGCTTATTGATAGAACTGTATTTTGAGGTAAACCGTCATCTGTTGTCCACTCTTCATGGGTAAATCGTGATAAATCCTGACTGGACGCCGGGGTTGTGAAGAATAAAAAAAGAAAGGTAAAAATAAAGGAGATTGAGGTTTTCAATTTGGAAGCAAATGAAATGTGCATAATTGGCAGTATAGGTTTTGTAGAACACAAACATAACCTTCTGAAGGCAGTAAAAGCAAGGTTTAAACAAGTATATAGGTAAAGAAGTAAATGGACTCTAATAATTATCTAATAGCAACAAAGGGAAATACTTGTATTTTTGTGCTTCTAGAAAATAAAGAGGTTGGCTGATGAAGATTCCCGAATTAATGGCTCCCGCAGGAAATAAAACGATGTTAAAGGCGGCCTTAAATGCCGGTGCAGACGGAATCTATTTTGGTTCGTCTCTTTTTAATATGAGAGCCAGGGCAAAAAACTTTCAGCCAGATGACCTCGATTCGGTTGTTTCTGCCTGCATATCCGCCGGAGCCAAATCTTACCTTGTCATGAATACGATCGTTTATGAACATGAACTTGAAGAGATGAGAAACCTGGTTAATCTGGCTTCACGTGCTCAGGTCGATAGTATTATTTGCTGGGATCTTTCTGTGATTGAAGCCTGTAAGGAAGCTGGAATTCCATTTTGTATTTCAACCCAGGCTTCGATCTCAAACTCGATGTCAGCAAAAAGATATGAAGCCATGGGGGCCAGCCGTATTGTACTTGCACGTGAATGTTCACTTGATGATGTAAAAAAAATCAGACAGTCTACCAATATGGAAATTGAGGTTTTTATTCACGGGGCAATGTGTATTGCTGTTTCCGGACGCTGTTTCATGAGTCAGGAAATGTTTAATACAAGTGCTAACCGTGGGGATTGCATTCAACCTTGCCGCCGGAATTACCAGGTCACGTTAACCGATACAGAAACTAAAAAACAAATGGTTCTGGGTGAGGATCATGTTCTGTCACCTAAAGATTTATGTGCACTCCCCTTCATTGAGCAGATTTTGGATTCAGGTGTCGATTCCCTTAAAATAGAAGGAAGAAAACGGTCGCCCGAATATGTGTCAACTGTAGTTTCGGTTTACCGGCTTGCCATCGATTTATGGGCGGAAGGAAAACTAACTGATGTGAGGAAAAATGAGTTGATGGATCGGCTCAAAATGGTTTATAACCGTGGTTTTTCTGACGGATTTTTTCTTGATATTCCCGGCGAAACTGAATTTTCTGAGGTTTCAGGCAATTTGTCACCCTACCGGAAAGAATATGTTGGTAAGATTATCGGACTTTCTGATGACGGAAGTTCTGCCAAATTAAAGATTGAATCCAGCTTATTTGCACCTGGCGAACCGTTTCTTTTCATCTCTGAAGAAACGGGTGTTTCTGAGATCATTTCTCAGGTATTAAGTCACCATCCCATTGAAAAAGGAATTATTCTTGATATTGCTGTTCCTGAAAATGTTCATATTAAAGATCAGGTGTTTAGAATTGTAAGTTCCGACCAGGATAAATCAGCCAGATATTAGATGTGGTGATAAGCTGTTGAATGCTTATCTTTAACATAAAAACGACAGAGAGACTATTAAAATATGGCTGAACCTCATCTTTATTTCATCGTTAATCCAAATGCCGGGGGCGGTAAAGGGAAGCAATATGGAGAAACTCTTGAAAATGAGTTAAAATCTCGAGGAATTTCAGCTGACATCAACTACACAACGGGTGTTGGTGACGCCATTAAACTTGCTGGCTACCTTCCTGCTGGTACGACCCATATCATTGCAGTTGGCGGTGACGGAACTGTAAATGAAGTTATTAACGGGATTCAGGATTCTTCTGTTGTTTTTGGCTTGATTCCATGCGGAACCGGGAATGATTTTATGAAGATGATAGGAATGTCACCTTCAGTTCATGATGCCCTTGACCAGATTCTGAAGTTTGATGAACGGCCGGTTGATGTCGGATATGTAAAAACCAACAATACACAACGGTTTTTCATTAACAATATTGGGATTGGGTTTGATGCCGTTGTCGCTGAAAAGGCCAATAAACTCAAATATCTTGGAATTCTCTCTTATATCTATTCAGTAGTTACCACTCTTGTAACCTACAAAGAACCCAAGATTGTCCTTCGCACCAACGAAGAAGATTTCCACATTGATTTATTCCTGATGACGTTCGGAAATGGAACCAATGCCGGCGGAATATTTAAACTTACCCCTCACGCAAAAGTTGACGATGGTATATTTCATGCAACCGTGATTTCAGGTGTTAAGAAAATGCGCGTATTTGATATTTTCCCTAAAGTGATTAAAGGAACCCATCTTGGCGAACCTGAAATTTCATCATTTACAACAGATGCTGGTACAATTTCAAGTCTGGTTGACTTAACTATTCATGCAGATGGTGAAATTATTGATACACATGCAATGGAGATTGATGTATCAATTCTGGCAGGGAAACAAAAGGTGCTGTTCGGGATGTAAAAAGGTGCCGCAACACTGCTATTGATGAAAATGAAGAATCTCATTTTCCTGCACGGTGGGGAGGGTTTTATCAATTCTTGCTTCCACTGAACATCTTTGGCCACCTGCTGATAACCACTTAAGGTGTCAGGTGAGATGAAATCCCGAAGGAGTGAGGCCTGCATTACAAGATAAAAACTGTGTCCCCTGGAAGTATTATTTGTCAGATTCTTTTTGTTCGTGTCAATAGCAGGTGCGACAAAAGCAAATATCGGTTGGGTTCAGTCTTTTAGCAAGTCTGTCGTATACCTGACCATTTTTTCAACTTCGGTCTGGTAAAACTCATCAGGCTCTTCCGTTATTTTCTTTTGCATTTCGAGTTCTTCTGCAAGATTCAGTGCTGCAATAACAGCCAGGGCAACCGGTGACCGGTCAGAACGACCCCGACTTAGGTCCCGCATCGTCTGATCAACGACTGACGCACATTTTCTGATCAGTTCAGGATCATCACCTTTAAGTGAATATTCTGTATCAAATATGTGAACTTTTACAGTTTCCATCAGATTCCCTCCTCACCAGTTATTGAATCAATCCGGTCAATCAGACTTTGAACTTTGGTTTCAAATTGCTTTTTTTCTTCTGAAACGGTTTGCTGATTGGTTTGGAATAACATCCGCATTTGATTCAGGTCTGATTCTTTTGCTCTGAGTTTTTCTTCCAGTTGCTGATTATTCAGCATCAGGCGGTCAATTTCATTTTGCTGCAGCCTGAGTTTATCCTGAATTTCCTGTAAATTCATCCACAATTGCTGAATGGATTCCCTTTCCATTAGGCGCCTCTCAATCTGGCTTTGAATTTATCTTCAAGAGTTTTGTTCACCTCATTCATGATGCCTTCAATGTCTTCATCAGTAAAGGTTTTTTCTGAATTCTGCAAAGTCATTCTGAATGCAACTGATTTTTCCTGATCTGGGTTTTGTTTTGCCTCAAAAACATCAAAAATAATGACATTCCGAATCAATTCGGGTTTTACTGATTGAATTGAAAGCAGCATGTCTTCTGCTGCAACTGTTTTTGAAACCCAAAAGGCCATATCTTTTTCAACAGGAAGAAATTTTGAAAGTTCCTGGTATCTGGCAACTCTTGGTTTTAAAGCCCGGATTTCATCCAAATAAAATTCAGCAATATAAACGGGTTGTTTCAAACCATAGAAATTCTGGACGGTTTTGGAAATTTTGCCGAGGTACCCAATTTCCTGATTTTTCACATTCAGAGTCAGATAATCTTCGTAATAACTGCTTTCCTTCACTGCCAGGGTAACTGGATCAGCAAACTGAAAAGCACCGATTACAGCGTTCAGGTATCCTTTTAAATCAAAAAGAGAAACAGGTTTTGACTCGTGATTCCAGGAAACTGGCATGAAATTTCCTGAAAGCAGAAATCCTAAATGAATGGTTTCATCATAACCTGAAATTTTGGAATATCGTTTCGATGGTTTTTTCAGGAAACAATGTCCAAGTTCAAAAAACTTGAGATCAGCAAGTCCATGATTTTGATTTTTCACGGCAATTGCAAGCATTCCAGGCGCCAGTGCCGGTCTCATGATACCCATGTCTTCTGACTGCGGATTTAAAATCGGAACAATTTCAGAAGTCACCAGTTCAGCATCAGCTTTGGGAATCATTGAATTACATAGAATTTCCTGAAAACCAGCGCCGTTCATCAGGTGACGAAGGTTATTTTCTTCAGAATAATAACTCTTTTGTTCTGGTGTATAAGAAACAGCTACTGTCTCAGCTTCAGGAACATGATGGAACCCATAAATTCTGATGAGTTCTTCAATCAGATCAATTTCCCGGGTAACATCAGGACGGTGAGATGGAACTTTTACCATCATTTCTGTTGAGTTTTCACCAACCATTTTAAAGCCAAGAGAATCTAAAATCTGGTGAATAGAATCTTTCGGGATTTCGATACCAAGAATCCGCTTGACCTGAGCAAAACGAAGTGTCAGTTCCAAAACAGGAGTCGGTTTCGCAACTACCTCAACTGGTTTGAAAGAAGCTTTACCACCGCCAAGCTCAACAATCAATTTGGCGGCACGGCGAGCGGCAATAGTTTGAAGATTGTGATCAATTCCACGCTCAAAACGGTAAGAAGAGTCAGTACTCAAACTCAGTTTTTTTGCTGTTTTTCTAACTGATGATGGATTAAACCACGCAGATTCAAGCAAAACTTTTGAAGTCGAATCAACCACTTCAGAATTTTCTCCGCCCATAATTCCTGCAATTGCAACGGGTTCTTCCCCATCGCAGATCATCAGCGCATTCTCAGGAAGTTGGCGGGACTTGGAATCCAAAGTTGTAAAAGACAACCCGGAAAAGGTTTTAACTTTTATGGTTTTGGTTTTTAAACGGTCATAATCAAAAGCATGTAACGGCTGACCAAGCTCCATCATGACATAATTGGTTACATCTACCAGAACATTCCGTGGGCGAAGTGCCATTTGTTTCAAGCGGGTTTGCATCCATTCCGGACTCTGTCTGGCTTCCAAACCTTCAATATACCAGCCAACATAAGTTGAACAGGCTTCCGGACTTTCTATTTCAATTTTTATTTTTTCTGATGATTCAGATTGAGATAAATATTTCGGGTCGATGGAAAGATCAGGCATTCTGACCATTTTTCCGGCCAGAGCAGCTACATCACGGGCAACACCCAAATGACTAAGTGCATCACCCCGATTGGCAGTAATAGCAACTTCAAGCACATAATCTTCTTTTAAATTCAAAATCGTAGCAAAATCAAGTCCGGCAATGAGAGAATCCTCAAGAATCCAGATTCCGTCTGATTTGCCTTCTTCAAGTCCAAGCTCAGATTTTGAACAGATCATCCCGTTGGATTCCTGTCCGCGGATGGCTGCTTTTTTAATGACAAAATCGCCACCTAAAACAGCACCGACTGTCGCTACAGGAACGGTTTGTCCGGCAGCCACATTGGGTGCGCCGCAAACAATCTGTACAGGATGTCCGTCACCCAGATCAACCATACAAACACTGAGTTTATCAGCGTTGGGGTGTTTTTCACGGGAAACGACTTTTCCTACTACAACGCCTTTAAATCCGGCACCTGTACGTTCAATGCCTTCCACTTCCAGTCCGGTCATGGTTAGTTTATTGGCAAGTTCTTCGGCTGTCCAGTCGAAGTCAACAAATTCTTTAAGCCAGCTGTATATGATTTTCATAGTTAAAACTGTTGTAAAAACCGTAAATTATTATCCCAAAGAAGTCGAATGTCATCAATTCCGTAGCGCATCATGGCAATACGGTCAATTCCCATTCCAAAAGCGTATCCAGAATAAACTTCCGGATCAATTTTCGCTGCTTTCAGAACATTGGGGTCAACCATTCCGCAACCCAGAATTTCAAGCCATCCAGAATGTTTGCAAACCCGGCAGCCTTTTCCGTGGCATAAATGACAACTTACATCAACTTCAGCTGAAGGTTCTGTAAACGGAAAATAGGAAGGTCTCAGTTTGATTTTTGTCTGCGGCCCAAAAAACTCCCTCGCGAATGCAAGCAATATGGTTTTCAGATCAACAAAGGAAACATTCTTATCAATGAGAAGTCCTTCAAGCTGATGAAACAGACAGTAACTCCGGGCAGAAACAGCTTCATTCCGGTAAACACGACCGGGCATGATAGAACGGATTGGCGGTTTCTGATTTTCCATGACTCTGATCTGAACCGGTGATGTATGGGTTCTCAGCAAAAGATCCTTATCAATAAAATAAGTATCCTGCATATCCCTGGCCGGGTGATCATGCTCAAAATTCAATGCTTCAAAATTGTACCAGTCATGCTCCAATTCCGGACCTGATGCCACTGAAAAACCGAGAAATCTGAAAATCTCGATCATTTCATTTAAGACAACGGTTAACGGATGAAGTCTGCCGAACTGAATGGGAGTTCCCGGTAAAGTCAGGTCGGTCTTCGGGATGACGAGGGATTTGCCGTTTTCGGCTGCTGAAGCAGAATCAATCGCGCTCTGAGCTTTGATTTTCAGCTCATTGAGTAACTTTCCGACTTGTCCTTTTTGCTCTTTGGGAACACTGCCAAGCTGCTCAAACAGAGCACTTACAGTTCCTTTCCGGCCAAGAAAACGAATTCTGAAAGCTTCAATGGCATCAGATGAACTCAAAGGCAAAGAAGCATCAATGGCTTCGTGGACCAGTTTAATCTGTTCTTCCATATCGGACTCTATAAAAAAAGAAAGGGAACAGCCTGCAGGTCATTGCCCTGCTGACTGTTCCCTTTTCGGTTAAAGAAAAATCAGGCCAGAGCTTGTTTTACAACAGCTGCAAAGGCTTCCGGATTGTTCACAGCCAATTCAGCAAGTGATTTACGGTTAAGTGTGATATTCTTTACATCAAGTGCGTGAATCAGACGGCTGTAAGTTGTTCCGTTTTGATGTGCACCTGCGTTGATACGGGCAATCCAGAGATTTCTGAAATTCCGGCGGCGAACCCGGCGATCGCTGAATGAATAGGCTAAACCTTTTTCAACAGCATTTTTTGCAACGGTGTAAACAGCGTTACGGCGACCGAAATATCCGCTGGCCTGCGCAATAATTTTTTTGCGGCGGCGGTGGGAAGCTACTTTATTTTGCGAACGTGGCATTTTAAACTCCTGATTTTAAATATCGATTACATTCCAAGCATCCGTTTTACGCGTGGCATATCCACCTCAGCCATCACATAGACTTTGCGAAGGCTTCTTTTGCGCTTACGGGATTTGGATGTTAAAATGTGACGTGCAAAAGCTTTGGCGCGGAGAATTTTTCCGGTACCGGTTACTTTGAACCTCTTTTTTGCACTTTTGTTGGTTTTCATTTTAGGCATGGCGTCCTCTGGTTGATTATTATTTTTTCTTTTTCTCCGGTGAGAGCATCACCGTCATGGCACGGCCTTCCAGCTTTGGCTCCTGATCAACCTTGCAGTAATCTTCAAGGCGTTCAAGGAATCTTTTCAGGAGATCCAATCCCTGATTTTGGTAAGTAATTTCCCGGCCCTTAAAAATCACAGAGCCTTTTACTTTATTACCTTCTTCAAGAAACCGGATGGCGTGTTTGGTTTTAAAATCAAAATCGTGAACATCGGTATTGATGTGGAAGCGAACTTCCTTAACAATAACTACCGTTTGTTTTTTCTTGGCGACTTTTTCTTTCTTCGTCAATTCATATTTGTACTTGCCAAAATCTACAATCTTACAGACTGGTGGGTCTGCCATCGGCGAGATTTCGACCAGATCAAGCTGTTTGGATTCAGCTAAAGCTAAAGCTTCCTGGATGGAATAAATTCCATGGATTCCGTCCGGATCAACGACACGAACACGTTTTGCACGAATATCTTCGTTGATTCTGACTTTATCAGATGAGGGTTTAACAGGACCGTTAATAGGTTCTTCTCCTTGATTATTACAAACTTCTGGACTGGATTTCAGTACTGATCATTTTTACAAATTCAGCAACCGGAACTGTTCCCTGATCACCCTGTCCGTGCTTCCTGATGGAAATTGAACCGCTTTCGGCTTCTTTTCCGCCAATGACAAGCATGTAAGGTACTTTTTGGGTTTCCCAGTCACGGATCTTATATCCGATTTTTTCATTGCGCAGGTCGAGTTTTACTCTCACACCTGCATCAGCCAATTGTTTTTCAACATCGGCAGCATAGTCATTAAACACTTCACTGATCGGGAGAACCGCAGCCTGAACCGGTGACAGCCAGGTTGGGAAATTCCCTGCAAAATGTTCAATCAGAATACTTAAGAAACGTTCCATCGAACCAAAAGGTGCACGATGGATAATAACAGGACGCAGTTTGGTGTTTTCAGGCCCAACATATTCAAGACCGAAACGCTCAGGCATCACATAGTCAACCTGAACGGTACCCAACTGCCATTTACGCCCAATGGCATCCTTTACAATAAAATCAAATTTTGGACCGTAGAATGCAGCTTCGCCCATTCCTACAAAGTAGTCAAGATCCATGGTTTTGGCAACATCCAGAATTTCTTCCTGTGATTGTTCCCACATTTCAGGTGATCCTGCATATTTGTCTTTATTGTTCGGATCCCAGAAAGACAACCGGGTTTTTACCGGCATGTTGAAAAGCTTGAAAACGAGCTGAGTAAGCTCTATTGCATTGATAAGTTCAGCTTTTAACTGATCATGGGTACAATAAATGTGTGCATCATCCTGTGTAAAACCACGAACACGTGAAAGTCCGTTGAGTTCACCCGATTGTTCGTACCGGTAAACCGTTCCAAACTCTGCAAGACGTAATGGCAGATCACGATAGGATCTTGGCTGATTGGAATAAATCTGGTGGTGATGCGGGCAGTTCATCGGCTTCAGAAGATATTGCTCATCTTCTACTGTCATCGGTGCAAACTGAGAATCTGAATAATATGGGTAATGTCCTGAAGTTTTGTACATTTCAAGGTTACCAATATGAGGCGTAATCACTTCCACATAACCACGTTTCAGAAGTTCTTCACGAAGAAACTGCTCAAGAGTCCGGCGGATGATGGTTCCGTTCGGAAGCCAAACCGGCAATCCACGACCCACCATCGGACTAAACATAAATAATTGAAGCTGCTTGCCAAGTTTCTTGTGATCCCGTTTTTTGGCTTCTTCAAGTTGAAACAAATACTCATCAAGAAGGGTTTGTTTAGGGAAGGTTATGGCATAAATACGTTGCATCACCTGGCGGGAAGCATCTCCCCTCCAGTAACTGGATGAAACGGATAAAACTTTTACAGCTTTTAAACGGGATGTATTCGGTAAATGCGGACCGGTACAAAGATCTGAAAATTCACCCTGATGGTAGACAGAAACAACATCATCTTCTTTAATGGTGTTTTCAAGAATTTCAACTTTATAAAGATCCTGACGTGACGTTTTAAAATAGGTTATGGCTTCATCGCGGGAAAGCTCCTGACGGCGGATGGTCAGTTCCCTTTTTCCGATTTCTTTCATCTTATCTTCAATGAGTTTGAAATCTTCAGGAGTGAAAGAATGGGGAGAATCGATATCGTAGTAAAAGCCATTTTCAATGGAAGGACCGGCACCAAACTTGGTTCCAGGGAACAATTCTTCGATTGCCTGCGCCATAATATGTGAACTGGAGTGCCAGTAAATATCTTTTCCTTCATCAGAATCGAAGGTAATGATACGAATATGGGCATCCTGATTCAGAGGCAGATTGATATCTTTTACTTTGCCGTTTACAGCAATAGCAAGAGAATCCTTTTCCAGTGAACGGGAAATGGAGGTTGCGATTTCCAGACCGGTTGTACCGATTGGATAGTCACGTACCGATTGATCCGGCAACGTTATACGGATTTTGTCCACGACAGGGTCCTGCGAAAGTTAAAAGTAGCAGTGGGCGGTACAAGATTCGAACTAGTGACCTCTACGATGTCAACGTAGCGCTCTAACCAACTGAGCTAACCGCCCAATGCTATTTCATTTCAAATGACAGATACTGATTTCTTTAGAATAACAACACGGCGTGGTGAATCAGAAGAGCTTAAGAACCACGACCGCTGATTAAGGTTATGTACCGAGAGCGGGAATCGAACCCGCACGGCTGTTAGCAGCCAAGGGATTTTAAGTCCCTCTTGTCTACCTATTCCAACATCTCGGCGACACAATACAAAGGCAAAGAGGCGACGGGCGGATTCGAACCGCCGAATGAAAGTTTTGCAGACTTCTCCCTTAGCCACTTGGGTACGTCGCCGGACTATAAAGAACATTTTCTAAACGAAAAATCCCGAGAAACCGGGATTTTTTAGAGCGGGAAACGAGACTTCCCGATCTTCGGGACGACATCAACCTTGGCTGGTGTCACTGGTTTCCTATAACAAAATCAAGAACGAAGAGCGGGAAACGAGACTTCCCGACTTTCGGGACGACATCAACCTTGGTTGGTCTCACTGGTTTCCTATAACTAAAACAAAAACGAAGAGCGGGAAACGAGACTCGAACTCGCGACATCAACCTTGGCAAGGTTGCGCTCTACCAACTGAGCTATTCCCGCTTGTATTTTAAAGTGGTACAAAGATACGGCAAAGATTTATCGTGCGCAAGTCCCTTTTGAGCTAATATTTAAAAAAAATACAATAAATCTTAACTAACGAAATCTGATGTGTTTTCAATGATCAGTCTTTTATCAGAGAGATATTCCTGAAGTAACTTGAGAACTTCAAGAACTCCGTATTCGGTGTAATTAATGACCTTCTGAAGGGACTGACAGGTTTCGAGCAATTTTCCCAGATTTGAGTCTTTGATGTCAGTTGAACCACCCAATTGAAGAAGAAGTGCAGGTTCTACATAAATAATTCTGCTCGTGCCAGTATATCTGGGAAGAATTTTTGCGGCAATGTCAGATATTTTTTCAGAAAGTGCCATGAGCGGACCAAAAGTATCAAGCACATTACGGCTAGGAATTTTATCACCTTCATCAAACTTGAATTTTCCGGTTTGAAGGGTGAATAAATAAAATATAGCTTGCTTCCCTATCCGGTTAATTGACTTGGCGTAAACGATTTCTCCATCCTTGAAGCCAACAAAAGAGGTTTCTCCCCAATGAACAACCCGCAAAATTCCGCTTTGTTTTCTCATCCGGATGTTGTCAAAAATCAATCGGAGCGGGTTACTTCTCAGGTCTCCGCTGGTATTGGTTTCCGGATTGTAGTAAGGATCTTTCCTGAGCTTAATCTGAAGGTTAAGTCTGACCAAAAGATCTTTATACTCATAGGGTTTTGCTATGAATTCATCTGCAGTTGATTCAAAGGCTTTGATTTTGGTTTGAGTATCAGCCTGGTAGCTCAAAAAGATGAACGGAATTCTTACCATTCTTTCAATTTTTCTCACTTCAGAAAGAAAGGCAAATCCGTTCATATCAGGAATATTGATTTCGGATATTATCAACTCTGGTCTGAATACTTCAGCAGCAGTCAGCGCATCAGCCGGCCGGTCAAAAATCATGGTTTCAAAACCACCTGCCGTTAACTGCATATTCAATTGTTTCAATGAAACGCTATCCGGATCTACAATCATGATTTTATTCATGGTAATGCTTTCGAAGGAAAGAAGTTATTCGCCCAGGTCGTATTTTTTACGTTTTTCCCAAAGGTTTTTGGTCGATATATTTAAAATGTCTGCTGCATCCTGATAGGATTTGGCGTGGTACTTCAAAATATACTGAATGTATTCCTTTTCAAGTCCTTCCAGATCAACAACCCGGCCTATTCCAAAAATCATTGACTCAGGTTTCGATGTAGAATTAACATTTAAATTCAGGTCTTCTGGGGTGATTATATTATCAGAACAGAAAATAAGTGCACGCTCAAGAATGTTTCTGAGCTCTCTCACGTTTCCAGGGAAATTGTATCTTGTTAGTAACTCAGCTGCATCTTCTCTGAGGCGGGTGTCTGTTTTCCCGAATTTTGTAGATGCTTCTTCAAGGATTTTTTCAGCAATCAACGGAATATCAAGCGGGATTTCACGAAGAGCAGGCATTTTAAGATTAATGACATTGACGCGATAATACAAATCTTCACGAAATAAGCCATTTCTGCAAAGTTCTTCAAGGTTTGCATTGGTTGCAACCACAACTCTTGTGGTAATCGAGACTTCTTTGAGTCCACCAATACGTCTTGCTTTTTTTGATTCAAGAAAGGATAAAAGCTTTGCCTGAGTTGCCAGTGGAACAGAATCAATTTCATCCAGAAAAAGAGTTCCGTCCTGAGCTTCTTCTACCAAGCCGATTTTATCTTTTTTTGCGTCGGTAAACGAACCTTTCATGTATCCAAAAAGTTCTGATTCAAAGATTGAACCAGGGATAGCGCCCGAATTCACTTCAACAAAACTATGTCCGGCTGTTTCAGGTGTGATATGATGAAGAATTTTTGAAAGGAAGCTTTTTCCGGTTCCGGTTTCCCCTGTAATCATGACGGGCGCTTCGGGAACCTTTGCCAGTTTGGTTAATTGGTCTCGAAGTTTTTCAAAAACGGGCGATTTCCCGACGAGTGAATCAATATCAAAATCTGACCGGACCTGACGTTTAAACTGACTGATTTCAACTTTCAGATTTCTGACTTCAAGCGCCTGATCAACAGTTTTAATTAGTTCTTCCCGATTAATCGGCTTTTTTATGTAGTGATAAGCACCTGATCTGAGGCTCTCAATGGCGTAATCCACATTATTGCTTGCGGTAACCATAATAACCGGGATTTGTGGGAAGTTTACTTTTACCTCTTTTAGCAGACTTATCCCGTCTATCTCGGGCATAGAAATGTCCATGCAGATAATATGCGGATAAAAGGAGGCAATTTCATCCATCAATCTTCTGGGGTTCTGAACGCCAAGTGTGGTAAATCCATATTTGTTAAAAGTATGAGTTAATAACGTCAGCAGATTTGAGTCGTCATCAACAAATAATATTTTTTTACTCATTGGTTACCCTGATATTCCCTTTCTGAGAAGGCTAATACCTTCGCCAGGATTTTCATATTTGAATACAGCAGACCCTGCAACCAACACGTTAGCCCCGGCATTTGTAACACTACCAATTGTTTCGGGTGTTATTCCGCCATCCACTTCAATAAGCAAACCAGGATTTAATTTATCAGCCATTTGCCTGAGTTTTTGAATTTTTTGCGGGATGGTATGAATGAATTGCTGCCCACCAAAACCAGGATTAACTGACATGATTAATACCAGATCAACAAATGGCAATATTTCTTCAAGTGATGAAACGGGTGTACCTGGATTTACAGAAACACCAGGTCTTGCGCCAAGTGATCTGATTAGAGAAACCGAACGGTGAAGATGGTAAACTGCTTCCTGGTGAACCGTAACAACATCAGCACCTGCTTTAATAAATTCGGGAATATACTGATCTGCATGTTCAATCATCAGATGAACATCGAGAGGAAGATTGGTTACTTTTTTCGCAGCAGCCACGATAAATTGACCAAACGTCAGGTTGGGCACAAAGTGACCATCCATGATATCACAATGAATCCAATCTGCCCCACCCGTTTCACACGCTTTTATTTGCTCACCTAACCGTGAAAAGTCAGCAGAAAGTAAACTTGGTGCGATAAGAACGGAATTAGTCACGACCACTGCTTTCCTTTTTGGGTTCTGGTTTTCCCTTTTTTGTTACCCACACATCAACTGGTTTTCCAGAACTTATTTGTCCGCCTGATTTTGGGTATTGATCTACAATTGTATTTGGAAGCATATCATCTGTATACTGAAAGGAGATGATACCAAGTGTCAAATTTGCTTTTAAAAGCAGATTTTGTCCTTCATTAAGAGATTGATTGGTTAAATCTGGCACCTGAACAAAATCTCGGGCTGAACCTCTTGAAATTACAAGGGTGATATAAGAACCTTCTTTAATTTCTTTTCCGGCACTAACCGATTGACTGATAACTACATTCTCAGGAATATTGTCACTCTGACTATAAATGACGCCACCTTTTTTAAGTTTTGCCTTTTCAATCAGAATCGTTGCTTCCCGTTCTGATTTTGACGTTAACTCCGGAACAGCAACCTTGGCAGGCTCTGACGCAGTTATAGTAAGATAAACCCGCCGACCAACTTTAACACTTAATGATCCTTCCGGATTTTGGGAAATGACAGTGTTTGGCTTTTGTTTTGGGTCGTAATTTGAAATTGAAATAATGGGCTGGAGGTCAAGAGATAAAAGGTTTTGTTCAGCAACCTCTCTTGTTAGCCCTAAAACAACAGGGACGGCAACAATATCTTTCTGGTTCACATAAAACGGCATGAGTATTCCGTTAAACAGAACGGCAAAGCAGGCGATAATGCCGCCAGTTATGACCGCATATTTGAGGTAAGTTAATAACCGTTGTTTGACAAATGAGTTCATAGTTTATCCGCTATGCTGCAATATAAAGGTATTACTTTTTGTAATCAAACAGGCTTGTCAATTTTTCCTGCAGATAAACAGATTTAGCATAATTTTTCTTAAGAGATTAAGAAGTCAACTTAAAAAGTATGGTATGACTTTTTGCTCACAATTCGTTTTTGAAATTTGTATTTTCACTGAATCATTGAATGGGTGATTTATGAAATATATCATTTTTGCATTGTTAACTTCAATGGCCTGGGGTATCGGTGGCTATTTTGAGAAAAAAGGGCTGCACATGGGAAATCTGAGTCCACAACTTGGAATTACCATCCGGACAGCAGTGGCTTTACTAATCTTAGGTGCAGTCAGTTTTCCCGACTGGAAGCTGATTGGAAATGCCGGACCCAAAGCCCTGATGTACATGATTGTTGGGGGTGGAATTGTGGCCGGTTCGGTTGGCATGCTTTGTTTTTACATGGCGATCAAAGGTGCACCCTTGAGCACGGTCATGCCAATTGCCTTTACTTCACCCTTTTTCGGAGCGTTGATGGGAATTGTTTACGGCGGTGAACCGTTGGAAGTCAAAACCATTGTTGGCATGTTGCTTACAATTTCAGGGATCGTTGTGCTCACTGTTAAAGTCTGATATGGAAAAACAAAGAGAAACCCTTTTCATTAAAAATATGGTTTGTCCACGGTGCATTAGCGCTGTGGAATCCATTCTCGTTTCCGCTGATATTTCATTTTCAGAAATTAGGTTGGGCGAAGCTGATCTTGTTGCAACTCCAACCGATTCACAACGATCTGAACTGGAAGGTAAACTGATTTCCTCCGGTTTTGAATTATTGAAAAGTAAGGATGATCAGGTTTGTGATCAGATTAAAACTTTTTTGCTTCAAACAGTCAATCAACTCGATTTCAATCCGCTCAGTCAAAATATATCCGATATACTTACCCACCATTTTGCGATGAGTTATTCCAGACTGACACAATTATTTTCCAGACATGAAAAGATTACGATTGAAAAGTATTTTATTCTGCTAAAAATAGAAAAAGCAAAGGAATGGATTTCATACGGTGATCTGCCAAATAAAGTCATTGCAGGGAAACTTCAGTATTCATCAGCAGCCCACTTTTCTGCACAATTCAAGCAGGTTACCGGACTTTCCATAACTGAATTCAGACAATCTGCATCAAAAACCCGTCATTCCCTCGACAAAATTCAGCCGGGAACCCATTCTCACTGAATTCTTTTCTTTCGTTAGGTTGGACTTCCCCAAAAAGTCTGAATACATGGATGAGCTTCGCAGAACTTCGTTAACCGGATCCCCGATCCCGATTCTCGGGACGGGGCAGGCTAAGTCCGGGATGACATCTCTATATTTTCAATTCCTCGGTAAAAATCATGAAACATTACGGGAAAATTCTGTAACAGTTCTTTCCTGATTCTTCCTCATCTTTGTATATCGATTTTCACATTAACCAAAGGAGCAAAGATGAAAACTGTTCACAAACTCAAAATTGAAGGTATGCATTGCATGAATTCCTGCGTTCGTTCAGTAAAAGAAGAATTGGATTCGATCCAGGACGTAAAAATTATTTCTGTTGTCGTTGGCGAAGCCGAAATTGAATATGATGATGCAAAGGTTACCGCACTTCAGCTTTCAGAAGCCATTTCTGAGGCTGGATTCAAACTCACTTCTGTTAACTGATGGAAAACTCGGTTGATATTCCTGTTGAAGGAATGACATGCGCAACCTGTGTCGTTCGGATTGAAAAAAAACTTTCCAAGGCAGAGGGTGTTTCTTCAGTTTCAGTTAATCTGGCTGGAGAAAAAGCCTCTGTAACTTTTGATACTGAGAAAACTTCAAGAGAAAAACTCGTTCAGGTTATCGAGGATGCCGGGTATCAGGTTCCGAAAGAGAAAATGGAAAGTGCAGAACTTTCTATTACTGGAATGACCTGTGCAAATTGTGTGACCCGAATTGAAAAAAAAGTGGGGAAAATGCCTGGAGTTACTGAGATTTCAGTCAACCTTGGTACTGAAATTGCAAAAGTAAACTTCAATGGCAACCTCATTTCAATTTCTGAAATTATCGGAAAAATTCAGGAAATCGGGTATGGTGCAAAACTTTTCAGTGTTAAATCAGAACCTGAAAGTGAAAAACAAAATCCTGATCTAACTGAACTTTCTCTTGCCTTACTTCTTACTTTCCCCTTCGTGCTGATCATGCTCGATATGGTTGTGATGGTTGTGAACTCTGGCCGCCATCTTCTTCCTCATTTCATGCATACCGGTTGGTTTCAGTTCTGGCTTGCTATGCCGGTACAGGTTTGGTTTGGCCGGAAATTTCATAGTCGTGCATGGAAGGCATTCACTCAGCTTTCTCCGGATATGAATGTTCTGGTTAGTCTTGGAAGCTGGGCTGCTTTTGGGTTCAGTGTTTACTCGATGCTTTCTGGTGGTGAACATCTCTATTTCGAGTCCGGAACCATGGTCATCAGTTTGGTTATGCTGGGTAAATACCTTGAGAAAAAGGCCAGAAAAAAATCAGGTGAGGCAATAGGAGAGTTACTAAATCTCGTACCCAAAACTTGTGTTGTTCTTAAAAATTCGAATGAAACGATCATACCAGTCTCAAATGTGGTCGTAGATGACTTGATTTTGGTAAGACCAGGGGAATATTTCCCCGTTGATGGCGTTATTGTGACTGGTTTAACGGCGGCAGATGAGTCTTTGTTAACTGGTGAAAGTTTACCAGTTGAAAAAGCTAAAGGGGAATCTGTAAAATCGGGAACCCTGAATCTGACCGGAGTCGTCACCATAAAAGCCGAAAAAGTAGGATTGGATACGGTTCTTTCAGGGATTATAAAACTCGTGGAACAGGCTCAAACTTCGAAACCACCTGTTCAGATTTTGGCTGATAAAATTGCAGGAGTTTTTGTCCCGGTTGTCATGGTAATCTCTCTGATTACTTTTGGATTCTGGTTTCTTTTTGTAAACCAGGGACATTTTGAACCTGCATTTTTAGCGGCTATTTCTGTTTTGGTTATTGCCTGTCCCTGCGCACTTGGATTGGCAACTCCCATATCAGTTTTGGTAGCAACCGGGAGATCCGCTAAAAATGGTATCTTATTCAGGAATGGAAGTTCGCTAGAAAATTTTGGGAAAATTCAAATTTTAGTTCTCGACAAAACCGGAACTCTGACCTCAGGGAAAATGACCGTAAGGAAAGTTCATGATTTGAATGGATTTGGAAAAGAAAAAATTCTGGCAATGGCAGCGTCACTTGCACGGCAATCCGTCCATCCCCTTTCAAATGCAATCAGGGAATTTGCTTCTGACCAACAGATTGCCCTACTGGATTCTCAGAATGTTTCAACACATACTGGTGCCGGTTTAAAAGGAGAAGTTGATGGAAAGACTTTAATTACCGGGAAAAAGGATTTCGTTTCGGAAGGAATTGGTTCTGAAATTCCAGGTTTTGAAAACAACCCGAATCCGTTGGTTTACGTTAGATTCGGTGATGAAATCATTGGTGTGATTGAACTTACAGATCAGGTGAAGGAATCATCTTCGGCAATGGTTGAGTTTTTCGAACTCCGTGGCATTGATGTTTGGATGCTGACCGGCGACCGGATGGAAGTTGCAGCGTCTGTTGCAGAACAAACCGGGATAACAAAGATGAAATCCGGACAAAGTCCTGAAGACAAAGCCAACTTTATTAAAGAGCTTATGAAGGATGGGAAAAGGGTTGCTTTTGTTGGGGATGGAATGAACGATGCGGCAGCCCTTACTTGTGCCACTGTTGGACTTGCAATGGGTTCAGGATCAGATATCGCGATCAATGCAGGATCAATTACTATTCTGAACAACCGGCCTGAAAGTATTGTGACTGCTTTTCAAATCAGCAAAGCTGCATCAAAAAATATTCAGCAAAATTTTGGGTGGGCATTTGGTTACAACCTGATTGGGATACCAATTGCAGCAATGGGACTACTCACTCCCTGGATTGCGGGTGGCGCTATGGCATTCAGCTCGGTTTCAGTGGTATCAAATGCACTTCGCTTGAAAAGAGTCAAACTCTGATTATTTGAGATTGACTCCCTGTTCATTTGGCGGGGCATCCAACAAGGTTAGCTCTGGATTTTTCTCTTTCACATAATTCAGTTCCCACTCTGAATCAAAGAGAAGAACCCGTCTGCCCTGAGTGTCTTTATACAGGTTAAATGATCTGCCTTCAGGAAGTTTTTGTGAATCTGGAATCCAGCGGCAACGGGTAAAAGACAATTCTTCAAATTTGATTTTTTCCCGGTATTCTTCTTCCATCCGGGTAGCAAAAACTTCGAGCTGAAGCTGACCAACTGCACCAATTACGGGAGTTGGTGTATCATTTGCATCATAAAAAAGCTGAACAACACCTTCCTCACCCAATTCAGTTACACCCTTTTTAAATCCTTTAGAAAAGGAATAAGCTGCCGGATAAACCCGGGAAAAAATTTCAGGGGCAAATCTTGGAAACCGGGCAATGTCAAATCTGGGTCCGGCTGAAACCACATCACCAACCCGAAAAACACCAGGATTTATCAGACCAATCACGTCACCTGGCCAAGCTACTTCAACCATTGAACGATCTTGTCCGAAGATTTTGTAGGAATAGGAAAGTTTAACGTCTTTTCCCATTCTGAAATGGTAAGCGTCCATACCTCTTTCGAACTTACCCGACATGATACGCATAAAAGCCACCCGGTCACGGTGTTTCTGGTTCATGTTTGCCTGTACTTTATAGATAAAGGCAGAAAAGAAATCTGCGTCTGGTTTTACTTCGCCAATTGTTGTTTTAAAAGAGCCGGGAACCGGAGTGAGACGAACCAAACTGTCAAGAAAATGTTCAATTCCAAAGTTATTGATTGCACTTCCCCAGAAAACCGGCGTGATTTCCTGAGCCATAAAATATTCGTTATCAAATTCAGGAAGAGCTTCACGAAGCAGCTTCACATCTTCATTGACCTGTTTTTGGGCTTTTGCCCCAATCAAATCGGTCAATTCAGGAGCATTCAGATCAGAAACTTTTTCAGGTGCCCGATACTGTCCCTTAATAACTTCCTGAAACTTTGATATTTTCAGTGTTTCAAGTTCAAGAATTCCCTGAAACTCATCTCCGTTGCCAATCGGCCAGGTTAACGGTACACAGGTAATGCCCAGCACATTTTCAACTTCTGCCATCAGATCAAACGGATTTTGTCCCGGTCTGTCGAGCTTATTCATGAAGGTGATAATTGGGATGCCACGGTCTTTACAAACCTTAAAAAGTTTGATGGTTTGGGGTTCAACACCCTTTGCTGCATCAATAAGCATGATCGCACAATCAACGGCAATCAACGTGCGGTAGGTATCTTCACTGAAATCCTGGTGACCCGGTGTATCCAGAATATTAAGGAGATAATCACCGTATTCAACCTGCATGGCTGACGAAGAAATGGAAATTCCCCGGTTTTGTTCAATTGACATCCAGTCTGAAGTGGTTGATTTGGTTCCGGCTTTCCCGGTAACGGAGCCTGCACGGTGAATCGCACCAGAATAAAGCAAAAGTTTTTCTGTTAACGTTGTTTTTCCGGCATCCGGGTGGGATATAATGGCAAGGGTACGGCGACGTTGGATTTCCTGATCAATTCCTGGAACTGGCATTAAGCTCTCTGCTATTAAAAATTTGGGATTGCAAATATACGGAATTGGGAGGAAAGATATAAATGGAGGGCGGAATGCCGGGAAAAGTTACAAGTTACAGGAAGTTATAAGTTATAAGGAGTTAAAATTTATAGGTGGTTACAAGGTAATAGGGTTTAGCATAAAAACGGGCACTTTCCCGATTCTCGGGACTCAGTGCCCATTTTTCTTGTAACTTGTAACTTATAACTTTTCCCTCAGTCGTCATCGACATCTGAAGAATTTGTAAGCAGGTCATTGAAATCATTTGTTTGTTTCGGTTGCTGCTGCTGCGGCCGAAGATCTCTAACAGGATGAAGAGGTTCCCGGGTTTCCGGATCAATTTTTAAAATTTTCCAGGCTTGGAGGGTGTTGTAATAGTTTTTTCCGCCATTTTGGTTGTTAAAGGCTCTTCCCTTCAGATTGAAGTGCAATTCAACAAATTCATCAAGTTTGTAATTATCGAGAATGGCACACTTATCATGATTAAACTCAAACTTGAGATATTCAGGATACTGTGAATTCTCTATGTATTCGACAACGAATTCCCTTTTTTTAAATTTCTCGTTGACCTGAATGGTACCAAATATTTCTACAATTTTTCCCTGTATAGATAATGTCATTTTATAAGTTCCATTTTTAAATCCGAGGCACTTAACTGGTTTCTGTTTGGTTGAGTAAAACAAATAAGAAACGCCATCAGATTAACAATAATTTTCATTTTTAACCAGCTTCTATAAAAATGTCAACATTTTTATAGAATAACAACCTGTAATAAAATTAAATTATAAAAAGAAGGTTAAAATTGGAAGCACTTTTTCGATTGTTTTTTGATTTGGGATGAGACTGAGATCACAATTTTACACTTTTAATTTTCAACCCTGACTTGATTGACTTGAAAAACACAGGTAAATACACCATCTTACCAATAGAAACTACGGCTTACATATCAGCCCACATTAATTTCTTACGTATTCTTCTGGTCACCTCGTATATTCATAAGGGTTAACAGCTATGTTGTTAAATAATTTAGCCCAATCCGGGCTTTTGGTTTTATTTTTTTCTTTTGGGTCAATTTCACTTTTTGCGCAAGACGCTTCAACTCATCATTCTTCTGAAAAACTTCTAAATTCAATCCGTACAATAGTCAGCAACAGTTCACTTTCTGATGAGGATGCACTACTAACCGGCTTCCGTTTGGGGTTTAACCGTAAGGCAATTGACCAACCTGTTTCGAGTGAATTTATTCTTAACACAATTGGGAAATGCGGAACTGATCTGGTCAAAACCTACCATCAGTCAAAAATTTCTCTTTCACCCACAACTGTTTCTGAAATTGAGTCCTATTTGGCAGAAAGTCCAACAGAGGTTTCCTCCATTTACCTTTCCCCTTCCGGAAGGTTTAAATTAACCTATCTTACATCAGGCGACCATGCAGTGCCAACTGCAGATGCCAATTCGAATGGTACACCAGATTATGTAGAACGGGTTGCGTTATACTTTGATCAATCGTGGGATAAAGAAGTGACAGAACTTGGATTCACTGCACCCCCGGCTAATTCATCAAATCCTTATGAAATTGGCTTTAAGGAAATGATATATTATGGATTAACAGAAGTGGCAGGTGGTGCAAATGGAACTGAAATTGTAATGCACAGAAACTTTTCGGGATTTCCTGCAAATGATGATCCGGAAGGTGATGCAATTGGTGCAGCCAAAGTGACCGCTGCCCACGAATTTAAACATGCCCTTCAATTCATGAGCGCCGGCTGGAATGGTGAATCTTCAAACTGGCTTGAAATGGATGCGACCTGGGCTGAGGATCTTGTGTATGATTACGTGAATGATTACTACAATTATCTGGATGGCGCAGGCAATATTTTTACAACCCCTGCCACAACGCTAAACCCGGGTTCCTATGAAGATGCAACCTTCGCCCATTACTTTTCACAATCAAATTCTGACCTTTTTTGGGTCGAAGTCTGGAAAGCCATTGAAAATAACAACGCAATCACAATGGTTGATGCAATGTCAGCAACATTGAATTCGCTTGGAAAATCATTTCAACTGGAATTTAACAATGCTTACGTCTGGCATGTTGCCAGTGGAACCAGAGCCAGAACTGGTTTTGGTTTTGATGAGGCAGGTAAGTTTCCCAATCAGACTGTAAACAAAACTCATTCAGCGGCACCCGTTTCTGGAACTCAAACAGGAACATCGCTTGCAAAACTTTCAGGAAATATTATTGTCATTAAACCAGTTGCAATTCCTGCAAATGATTCTCTTTTGTTTGATGGTGCTGATGGTGGCAATCTTGGGGTTTCGTTAATGACATATAAAAATGATGGGACGTTAGTTGTTGAATCCTTTGTTCCGGATCAGGTGACCAAAAAGGTGAATGTTAAATTTACGGTTCCCGATTCTGATGTAAAGGAAATTGTTCTGGTTGTAACGAATCACAACAACACGGCGTCAACCACTTTCAAATATAGCCCTGGTGTACTTGCAAACTATTTGATGTACGGTGATTTGAATTCATCCTTAACTGTTAATGCCTTTGATGCATCTGCAGTTCTTAAAAATGCGGCAGGATCTATTCCTGCCTATACCGGAGATAAATTTATCGCAGCCGATGTCTCAGGTAACAAATCAGTTTCTGCCTACGATGCTACTTTTATTCTTCAGAAATCTGTCGGACTAATTCAATTTTTTCCTGCCGATGTAAATAAAGACGGATTTGGACCTGAAGTTGGCGGTTCTAAAATAAACACTGTGCAGTTAAATGATATAGTGGTCAAGTCAGTTGAAAACGGTTACCTGATTTCATCAAAAACTGAACTTCCGGTTTCATCATTAGACATCAGGATTTCAGGTTCTTTTGCTGACCTTCAAAAAATCGAGCTGGTACCTTTGTTTTCAAATGACTATCTCATTGAAAAATCAATTAATACCGTAAAAAATGGATATGACCTCACCTTTGCTGTTGCATCAGGAAGTGAATTTAAGAGTCACGACATATTTAAATTGTTGGGTTCAAGTCAAGTTGCCGAGAATCTGACGCTTCAATTTTCTGCAAATGAATCAGACTTTTTTGTTGCAGGCTTAAACTCAGAAACAGATGGAATTTCTATACCTTCCAAGTTTATTGTTGATCAGAATTATCCAAATCCATTTAATCCTTCAACTTCGATCCGGTTTGGTTTACCGGCAAGTCAGGTGGTTTCTGTGAAGATTTACAATCTTTTGGGGCAGGATCTCAGTTCAATTTTACCGGCAGTTTTAAAAGCAGGTAAAGAATTTTCTGCCGGATTCCATTCCATCCAAATCAATAGTGGTGCACTTCCATCCGGAACTTATATTTACCAGATCAAAGCAGGAAGTTTTGTTCAAACCCGTAAAATGACTCTTCTTAAATAATTTACTAAAAAAAGGGATAAAGAATGAAAAACAAGTTAACGCACCTCCTTGTGACTTTGTTTGTTGCGGGGTCTGTTCTGCTGCCTGTTTCTGCGTTTTCCGGTATAAAGGAAACGAAACCAGTAAAAGTTTCGAAATCAGTTAAACCTGATAAATCAAAACGAAGTGTTGCTGTAACAGAAAACAAGTTACCTTCTGCTGATAAACAAGCCGTTTTTTCAAAAAGATTAGGCTCTTCTTTTTCTGATATCAATTCAAAATTATTAAAATCATTAAGGGAAAAAGGTGAAGACAGACACTTTACCCCTGAAGAAAAAATTCTATTAAAAAAGTTTTCTGCATCAGAAAATGTTGCAAAAAAATCCGGAAAGCCGGCTTTTAAAGGTGCGGGTTCAGCCTTTTATGAAGATTTTGAAACAACTGAATTAGGTTCAATTCCTTCTGGCTGGACGATTGAAAATATTTCAGATCCTGCTGTTGGTTTTACTGTTGGATCAGAAAGTGGTGCCGTAGATGCTGATAATATCACCCAATATTTGGTTGCTGATGATGATGCAGCAGGTGAAGACGGCTTGATGCATACGATTGCCACTTCACCTAAAATTGATGTCACTTCTGCTGCTTTAAATGTTTATTTATCATATTACCATGATTATGAGCATTTTGCTGCCGTTCCATCCTATGGAAAAGTTACCTTGATTGCTGACAATGTTCCTCATGAATTGGTTACCTATACTGAAGATACTGGTTGGAATACCGAAGTTTTGGATATTACTGAATTTGCATTAGGAGCTGATACCATTCAGATTCAATTTGAATATTTTGATGGTGAAGACTGGGTATGGGGCTGGGCAATTGATGACATTAAAATTACCCTAGATGCAACGGATCTCATTCCGCCTGTTGTCGAATTTGAACCCCTGGATTTTGTAACTGTTGACAAATATCCAAAAAGTTTAACAGTGAGTATTTCTGATGAATCTTCAATTACTTCAGCTTCGGTGAGATGGACTACAGAATATTATGATTCAGAAGAACCAACCTGGGTAACAACTGAAATGGGGCAACTCACAGGTGGAGTTTATCAGGGTGAAGTGGGACCTTCAGACGGACTTGAAATAGATGGTGTGGTTGTTTATGAAGTATTTGCTGAAGATGCTGAAGGGAATTCTACAACTTCAGATATGTACCAATATTTTCTCGTTCCCCTTAATGAAATTGTGTACACTGAATATTTTAACGATGAAAATGCTGTTTCATTTTTTGATTATGAAGGATGGGATTTTGTTGCAGATGAAGGTGTAAATGCTTCGGGAGCACTTCAAACCAGCTTGTATTATATTTCTTCATCAGAAACCTTTGTTGATTCTGCCCTCTTGTCTTCAGGTTATTTCACAGGACTATTGCCTGATATGGAAGTTGGGTTCGAGGTTGCAGTTACCGATTATGAAACAGGTGAATCCCATATTTTAGGGACAGATTCAATTTTTGTCTGGGCTAAAATAAATGATTATTTACAAGTTCCTTTGGGAACCGTTACTTCTGAGGATTTCACAGTTGAATCCGGCTTTCAAAAAGTCACTTTTAGTTTGAATGGACTTATCCCGAAAGCAAAAACAAGTGATGTTGCTGATTATTTTCGAATCTTCTTTGAAGTAAAAGGTGATACAACCGCCTTGTTGGAAGGTGCCGATTTTCTAATCACACTCGATAATTTTTATGTTGCTGCACCAGGCAGTGATGTAACACCGCCAGTTATTGAAGTTGAACCCGTCGTTTTTACAACTGCAAAAACAACCCCAACTCAGGTATCGGCCACAATTACAGATGCTGGAACCGGAATTGAAACTGCTTCGCTTTTTTACGGATTTGCAGAAGATGGTGAATTTGTTGAGGTTTCTTTTGAACCAACAGGAGATTCAACATTCACAGGAGTTATTCCAGGCCAGGAAGGTGGAACGGATGTTTATTATTATGTAACTGCAATGGATAGTTCAGGGAATGAAAGCAAATCTGAACTCTATTCCTATTCGGTCGAGGAGCTATATGTAACCCCTTACCTCGAATCTTTTGACGAAGATGGCTTAGCTGCTTCACTCTGGATATATGAAGGTGATCATTATCTGGGTCTGGTTGGTACAAATGATTCTTATGGCGTTGGTTCAAATCTTTGGGCAGAAAGCCCGAATTTCCAGCTTGTCACAACTCACTTTGCACCTTCTGACAGTCTGATGTTTAGTTTCCAATACCGGATTCTTGAATATGCTGATGACGGAAATATATTTGGACCAGAAATAGTTCCTGGCCCGGTCTATGACCTTCAACCTGGTGATTCGATTGGTATTTATGCATTGGTTAATGATTCTGAATGGATTCATTTGGGTTCAGTTAATGAGACAAACCATGTTTCAAGTGATGGATTTGTTCGTCTGACTTTTGATCTTTCTGAATTTAGCTCTGATACGCTTCAAATTCATTTCATGGGTACACATGGTGGCGGTGATGGTGATTTTCTGTTTATTGCAGATAATTACACACTTGGCAAAGAATCTGATCTTGCTGTTCCAGAAATTTCAGTAGATACCGAATCTATTAGTTTGATGCTTCCAACAGATAAAATCGAAAAATCTGCCTTTACCATTTCAAATGTTGGATTTGCTCAGCTTAATTATTCAGTTTCGGCTTCTTCTGTGAGCAATGAAAAGAGAAGTACTGAACCTAAAAGAAAAATAAAAAACCAGGTTATTAGAGTTGCAAAGGCAGCAGATGTTTCCTGGTTAACTCTATCCCCTGTCTCAGGAAGCCTTGAGCCAGAAGAAAGTCAGGAAACAGAAGCAACCATTAATACAACCGGGCTTGAACCAGGTTTTTATAGCGCCGTTATTGAAATTATTTCAAATGATGAAGCGAACAGCCTGGTTTCAATTCCCGTCAGTGTTGTTGTTCATAGTGGAAACAGTCTCTACGGTTTTAATTTCCTGAATGGTGCGTTTGCCTATACTGCTGAAACTGGCGGATATGTTTTTGGTACCAATGGTTATGGTGATACTGGTAAATATGTGAAACTGAATGCTGGAGAGAAGACTGTTTTAATTCAGGAAGTTTTGCTTGGCTTTGGTCCAATCAACGGTTCCTATGATTATGATGTTGTCATTCGTTCGGTTGATGAAGCGACTGGTGGTCCTGGTAATCTGATCCATTCTCAAACATTTAACCTGGAAGATGCCATTCCGGCAGCCACAGAACCTGATGTTGAAACCGGGGAGTACCCAGTTGAGTCAATTATGCAAACTGAGCATGAGTTGAATAAATTGGTTGAAGTTTCAGGCGAATTTTTTGTCGGAATTGAATATGAAGAAGCTGCTGCCGATGCTGAAGCTTTTTCGCTGGTTCATAACTTTGAAACTGAACCTATGAATCTTGTCTGGGAAAGATGGGAAGATGGAAGTTTCTGGGCTTTGGGTGACCCAGAAAACTGGGGTTCTGAGTGGTTACCGTGGATTAGTGTAAATCTTGATGGAGATTTACCTCCTGATTCTTCTGATGTAACTCTTCACTTCCCCGCAATTGATTCTGTTGGAGTCGGTTCGCTGATTCAGGTTCCGGTTTATACAACCACCCTGAACGGATTGGATGTCTTTTCTATGGATTGTTCAATTACCTATGATCCATCCGTTCTAACCTATTCAAAAGTAATTGTTGCCGGTACCCTTTCTTCGGGAATGACAACTGCAGTTAATTTCTCTACACCAGGGGTTTTAACTGTTTCTGCTGCACAGGCAACTGCAATTGTAGGAAGTGATAGTGTTCTGATTATTTTTGAATTCAGAGGTAAAGCTATTGGAACTTCTCAAATTAGCTTCACCAAGGCAATATTCAATGACGGAATTCCTTCAGTAAATGCGTTCCCGGGAACCGTTAAAGTTGTTCTTTCAACTTCAGTTGCAGAACGTGAAATGCCTTCAGTTTTCAAACTTTATGGAAACTATCCGAATCCGTTCAACCCGACAACAAAACTTAGTTTTGGTATTCCGCAAAGCGGATTGGTTTCTGTTGTGGTTTATAACGCCATTGGCCAGGAAGTTGCTGTACTTGCAAACGGCAAAAAAATGACTGCTGGTAACCAGGAACTTGAGTTTGATGCTTCCCGCTTAGGATCTGGTGTTTATTTTTACCAGATACGATTTGGAGCCCAGGTTAAAACCGGTAAAATGGTTCTGACCAAATAGTTCGCTCACTTGTTAAAACAAAAAAGTCCGCTCATTGGCGGACTTTTTTGTTTCGGTTACTGGGAAATGAAACAGGATTCCCTTAATTTTAAGAATGAACAAATTCCTTGTTTTATTTATTCTTGCCGGTTTATCAATTCTTTCCTGCCAGAAATCAGGATCAGAATTACTTCCAATCAAACAGGAAAAACTCGTTGATGTCCTTTTTGATTTGTATCTTCTTCAGGCCCGAATTCAGAATAATATTAAAATTGATTCGACTTTATTTGCTGACCAAACTGCTCTGCTTGCCTACCACCAAATCACATCAAAGGACCTGGATTCCTGCAAAACACTGATGAAATCAGATCCAGAACTTTTTTCGGATGTCCAACGACTTGTTGAAGATAAAATTTCCCGTTTTGAAAAGTCGTTGATAACCAAATAAAACCAGAATTCACTTTTTGAATACCAGCTAGTCTTAGTAGGAAAAAAGTTTTATACCTAAAGTGGCTTTAACCGTAAATAACTGCTTGAGTGCAAATTGATCTTTCATCATAACAAAATGTGCGCCGATCGGTTGGAATTCAGCCTGCACCCCAATCAGTAAAAGGTCATATACTTGAACTTCAATTCCTGAAAACCCTGCAATAAAGGGTAAATAGCTGGTTGTCTTTTCATGTTTAGCAATTGTTATTCCTCCTCCTATACCAGCTGTAAGAAAAAGGTAGTTCTGATTAAGCACTATAAATTTGTAAATTCCCATCACACCAAGCCTTCCCTCCCTCCCTGAAAAGGTATCCAGCGACCAATTTGCTGATTCAAACTCAATACTATAATAATCAGGTAAAATTCCCATTTTTTTCCATGGATTTGAAATAATTGAAAAAGTTGTTGAATTCTTCCACCCATTTTTTATTTGCGAATATCCCTGTGACAAACTGATATAAAAATCTGAAATTTCATTTTCAGTTGGCTTTTTTGGCGGTTTTTGAATTAAAACAGGGATTTCAGATTCCAGGGATTTTTTTCTTTCATAACCTGATTGCGCTCCGAAAACAAGTCCTGCGGTAGCACCAAGTCCGGTTAAGCCAGCGATAATTATGGATTGCGTAATTCCAGGATCACCAGGCTCTCTATTTATTGAAATAACAACAGGAATAGAAACAAGAAAGCCAGCTCCTGCACCTATTGCGCCATATAACAGGGATCGGGTGAAAACCGGATTCAATCCGGAAATTTTATCTTTCGCTGTTTTTTTTGAAGAAATATCATGATTTGTTGAATCACCTGCAGTTAAAGTGTTTTCTGCAAACAGTTCCAGAGTTGAAAAATTTAAAGCTAACCCAATGAAACAAATCAGGATATATCTTTTTTCTATCATTTTTTATTTCATCCTTTCAAGAATGCAAAAACAGGAACTGGTCTTATTCTGGATCATCAACAAAATGATATGATTCTTGGATTGATTTTCAATAATATAACATTGTTAACCAAGTTTACGTTTTTTTCACCAAACGTCCAACGGCTGGATGAAGATAAAATCTCACGTTTCGAAAAATCACATCCTACCCAATAAATTCAATTTCTGACCCTTTCCCAAATCGGTTTTCCCTGAACCAGCCTTCTTTTATCCCAAATTGAAGAACCTGATCAATTCTGATTTTGGAAAGCGGTGTTTTGTTTTCTTCCTGCCAGACACCCGATAAATGAATCAGAATATCCCGGTAGTCCATTTTTCCTGAGTTTTTGCGAAGAAGTTCGGTAAGTAAATCCATATCTCCTATCCGGGAACTGCTTTCACCTTTTGCAAGACAGGAAGAACATAGTCCGCAGGAATAACCCTTCCTTCCGGCATCCATACCGGTTACCAACAAATTCATGAGACAATCCTGTCCGGTCAGATAGCCAAGCCAGAAGTTAATTTTTTCCAGTTTTTCCTGAATTTTTGTGCAAAGAAGGTGAGGTGAACGGTCAGCTGATTTCCAGACGGCAGGTAAAAGAAACGGCAATTTGTTTTTTATGTCATGGATAGTAAGGACACCAGATTCTTCGAGACTCAAAATCCGCTGAAAAACCTCTTGTCTGGATAAACTGAGAAATTCGCCAACTTTTCCAAGATCAACAGAAAGTGATTCAACCATAATTTTTCCTGTGTAAAGGTGAACCAAAACTTCAGGAATAGAAATCTCACCTGGTTCAGTTGAAACCGTCTGATTCAGGTTGGTTTCCAGTTTAATATTCAGATAGTATGGGATTTCTGAAAATTCGGAATCTGCAATCAAATCCAAATAGTTTGATTGCAGAACAGTGGCAAAGGTTTTTCTTGCATAAGGTGACCGAAAATCGGGTTTTGTTAACTTTATGCCTGGCTTTAGTTCTAGCCAGTTCTCAATTTCTTCAATCCCCTTTTTCAGCCAATGAATCTGCTCCTCTTCGATTAAAAGATAAATCCAGGATTTTTTCCCATCCCGGCCTGCCCGCCCGGTTTCCTGAAGGTATTCTTCAATACTTTCAGGAATGTCAAAATGAAAGATATACCGGATGTCAGCTTTATCAATTCCCATTCCAAACGCACTGGTGGCAACCATAAAATCTGATTTGCCGGAAAGGAAGGCCAAACTTTGTTTTTGTTTTTCAGATTTTTCAAGGCCGGCATGAAACCAACTCACTTTTTCGCGTCTGGAAGAAAAAAGGGCAGCCAGTTTTTCAACTCCCTCTCTGCTTTGATGATACAGAATGGATGATCCGTTCAGTTTTTCAATTATTTCAGCAAGAAAACCAAGCGCAGAGGGGATGATTCTTACTGCGTAGGAAAGATTATACCGGTAAAGATCTCCGGTAAATATTTGGAGGGATTCTGGCTTAAATTGGTTTTTAACCAGAGGAATTAAATCTTTTGTGGGCGTTGCAGACAGAACCAGCAATCTTGATTCGGGGTGGTTTTTGAAATCATAGGTCATTTCAGTATAGGATGGCCTGAAAGATTGCCCCCAAACTGAAATACAATGGGCTTCATCAATCACCAAAAAAATGCTGGGTTCTTTGTCCTCAATGATTGCCCGAACCGATAAATTCCAGCGTTCTGGCGACAGAATCAATAACCCGTACTCTAAGTCAAAGAAGGAGTTTAAGGCAAGCTGGTTTTCTTCAGTTGAGTTAAGTCCATGAAGTTCAAAAACCGGGATTTTTAATTTTCTTGCCCGTTCAGCCTGATCTCTGATCAATGCGATCAGAGGTGAAATTACTACAGTTTTTAATTTAAGGAAGGTGGTCGGAACCTGATACAAAAGTGTTTTCCCCATACCGGTAGGTAAAAAGGCAGCAACATTCCTGCCTTCAAGAATTGATGTCACGATCTCTTTCTGAAGAGACCGGAATCCAGGGATTTTATACACCCTGTTCAGGTGATCAGTTAAAAGCTCAGCCAAGTTAAATATCCGGGATCAGGGTTCAGGGAAAAAGCCGGTCAGTCAAAACGAAAAAAAACAAAACTACTGAAATAGCACTGTTCAAATGAAAAAAAGCGATGTTAATCTTTGACAAATCTTTCGGATTGACGAGGCGGTGTTCAATCGTAAGCAACACAACCAAAGTGATCATTCCGGCAAAATAAATCCAACCTGAGGGAACAAGCAGTCCAACGGCAAGCATAAGTAAAACCATGATGCCGTGAAGCATCCGGGCAAAAAACAAAGAATTCTCAACCCCAAACCTCACCGGGATGCTTTTCAGACTTACATTCCGGTCAAAATCTACATCCTGACAGGCATAAATAATGTCAAAACCGGCAATCCAGCTTGTTACTGCAAACCCAAGTAAAATCGGGACCAGATCAAACTCACCTGTTATTGCAAGCCAGGCCCCAACCGGAGCCAACCCAATTCCCAATCCAAGAAAAAGGTGAGCCGCCCAGGTGAATCTTTTCGTCAACGAGTAAAAGAAAATGACCGAAAGTGCGACAGGAGAAAGGTAAAAACACAGTTCGTTCAGCATCCAGGCTGAAAAAACAAACAGTGATGACGCAAGAAGGATGAAAACCCAGGCAGTTTGAACTGTTATCTTTCCGGCTGGAATCTCACGGGAACTGGTGCGAGGATTTTTCTTGTCAAAATCTGCATCAACAACCCGATTAAAACCCATTGCAGCCGATCTGGCACCCACCATAGCTAAAACAATCCACAACAGTTTTTCTCCGAAAATCAGAGAAAACGGAATTTCATAGCTGGCGAGAACCAGACTGATCAGAGCAAAAGGTAGGGCAAAAATCGTATGTGAGAACTTAATGAGAGAACCAAATGTCCGGATAGAATAAAATAGTTCAGCCATAGTTATCCGATGATCGTTTCCTTCGGAAAATTAAGCGTAATCTTGGTTCCTTTACCGACAACTGAATCAACAGCCATGGTTCCGCCATGAAGAGAAACCAAAAGTCTGGAAAGTTTCAGGCCGAATCCCATTCCCTGTTTGGGAACAAAATCACGGTAATTGCCAGGTTCAGCGTCACCAGTAACTAATTTTATATTTTCTGCAGGGATGCCAATTCCGGAATCTTCGATCTCAATAACGGCAACACCATTTTCGAGACTGGAAGATAAATTAACAGTTCCGCCAACACGGTTATACTTAACTGCATTTGAAATAAGATTCAGCATAATCTGTTTAAATCGGTTCTGATCCACTTTGATCATATCCAGTTTTTTATCAAAATTGGTTACAACCTTCACCTGACGTTGTTCAATATTGAATTCAAGAATAGCCAAAACGGTTTCAATTAAGTCGTTGAGTGAAATCAGTTCACGGTGGAGATTTAAATCACCCGAATGAATACGGGCCAGATCCATCATTTCCATCATCATCGACATGATGTTCCGTGCAGATTTATCAATGATATCAAGATACTTTTTGGATTTCTCATCATCGCTTTGATGCTGATTGATCATATCGGCATAGCCAATAATTGCTGAAAGCGGACCTTTGAGCTCATGATTGAGATTCGTGAGGTACCAGATATTTTCTTTGTTAATCTTATCGCTTTGGGTTGCTTCAGTAAATAACTTTTCGTTTAGTCCCATTAACTGATCAATAATTTCACGGGTTGACCGGTGATCTACAATTGTAATTTCATTGCCTGCAATGGTATTGGTCTTACATTCTTTTAGAACTTTCACGGGATTAAAGCCAGAAACATTTACGATGAGTTCCTGTGTGTCTTCATCCTTCCCATTTACTTTCATGGGGCAGTCAACTGAATGGCAGTTGAAGATTTCAAGACATTTTTTATCCTGAAGCGATTTTGTGCTTGAGAATAAAATTGTATGAATAGATGAATCCCACGATATCAGCTTGAGATTGTAATCTGAAGAAAGCTTGGCCTTTTGGGCGTACCGGTTTTCATAAGCTTCCCGGATGGAAGAATACAGCCTGATCTGGCTTTTAATCCGGGCATTCAGCTCCCTGAAATCAAACGGTTTGGTGATATAATCTTCAATTCCGGATTCAAATCCGGCAAGTTTATCATCAAGCTCAGATTTTGCTGTGAGCAGAATAACGGGAATGAGTTTGGTTGTTTCATCAGCTTTGAGTTCACGGGCAACTTCAATTCCCGTTTTTCCCGGCATCATGACATCCAGAACCACACAATCCGGTTGTTCCTTTTTAATTATCTCGTAAGCCTTCATGCCGCTTTCAAGCGTGATAACATCGTAATCTTCGCAATTAAGCTGGATGTTAAGGGCATCAAGAAGGTAGAAGTCATCATCGACAACAACGACTTTATGTTTCTTGTTCATATTAATCCTCTATCGTACGGAAGCAATAAGGTAAAAGTGGAACCAACACCAACTTCACTTTCAAGTTCGAGCCGGCCGCCCAGAAGAGTTGCCAGTTTTTGCGAAATTGAAAGACCAAGACCGGTTCCACCGGCTTTTCTGGATGCAGAGCCATCGGCCTGCCTGAAACTCTCAAATATCAATTCTTTAGATTCATCAGGAATTCCAGTTCCGGTATCTTTAACTGAAATGAAGACCTGCTGTTCACTTAATTCACCAAAGGTAATAAAAATTCCACCTTCGTCGGTAAACTTTAGCGCATTGGAGACCAGATTAATCAAAACTTGTTTAACCCTGATTTCATCAGTAAGTAAAACGACCCTTGATTCTGGAGGAGTAACATTAAGCTGAATTCCCTTCTGCTGGGTCTGAAGTTCAAAAGTTGAAACTGCCGAATAAATAATCATCGCAAGGTCAACTTCCGATTTATGAATATTCATCATACCTGCTTCAATTTTTGACAGGTCGAGAATATCATTGATCAGGTTCAGCAGGTGTTTCGATGACATTTTGATGCGGTCAACCGATTTTTTCTGCCGGTCATTAAACGTTTCATAGTCACGAAGTAAAATGTCAGTATAGGCAATAATTGACGTGAGCGGAGTTCTGAGTTCGTGACTCATATTACTAAGAAACTCAGATTTCAAAGCTTGAGCCTGTTGTGCCTTCCGGGTGGTTTCCTGTTCCATGGTGAACAGTTTAGCGTTTTTAAGTGCGATGGAAATAAAAGGCATGAGCATTTCCATATATTCAAGATCACGCTGAACGTAACCATTTTCATCAAGTTTATTGATGAGCTGTACAACCCCGTAAATCATATTGTCAGGTCCGATAATCGGCGTACAAAGAATACTGTCTGTACGATGCTGAAGAATTTTATCAACACCTTTGTCGTGCCGTTTATCAGTTCCGGTATTGTTTACAATCTGGGAATGACGATTGGTGAACACCCAACCAGCGATTCCCTTTGTACTTGGCATCCTGAAACCTTCAATTGATTTGTTGGCTTCAGAAGCAACCATACTGATGATAAGTTCATCTGTTGAATCATCATATAAAAACAAAGAGGCATCTTCGCATTCTGAAGCCTGAACCAAACTTTTCAGAATCGTTTTCAGCAAAGCGCCCTGATCGAGAACCGATGTAATGGCCTGACCCAGCAGGTTTATCGTTTTAAGTTCCTGATTTGAACGCTCAAGTTCTTTGCTGTGCTCATAAATTTTGTTTTCCATCTGGCGTTTTTCAAGTTCAAATGCCAGTTTGTGAGCAAGAAAATAGAGCATATCTTCTTCAAACATCGAAATAGTTTTAACAAATTTTGAGGCAGCAAACAAAGTTCCGTATGGAACCTGGTTAATCAGAATCGGTGTACTGAAAAACGTAGAAAATCCCAAATGCTGATAAACCGGGTGATTGACATACTTTTTCATCGTGAATGGATTTTTCATATCCATATCCTGATTGTGCCCGCCACCTTTAACTGTTACTTTAAAGTGATCAAGAGACGGAAACTGATCGCCTTGTCTGAGAATATTTTCCTTATCGTAAATATATTCCAGGACAAGAAAATCTCCTGAACTATGTCCCATTCCAATCGTTTCCATGTTGAGCAGGTCAGACACAACCTTGAATGTATCTTTCATCAGGGTTTCCTGATCTCTGCTGCCAGACAGCATGACTTCTACAACACGTCTCAGCTTGGTATCTATGTTATCGAGCTGTTCACCTTTTTTCTGGATATCAGTCGATTTCTGGTTGATAATTTTTCTGTCAACATGAACCTGCTTTTCCAGAATTTCAAGTTTGTCCTTCATTTCCAGACGGGAAATAAGCACACTTAAATGGCTGGCGACAAACTGCAACTGACTTTCATCAACAAAGGCAGGTGAGTTTTCACTGTTGAAAAATAAGGAAAAAAGAAAACGGGGCTCATTGCCGATTCCGACCGGTAAAACAACCGCAGAAGAAAGGCGTTTTGCCTGGATTTCCTCCATAAACTCCAAACAGATCGGAGCTTCATCAACATTACGTGACAGTACCACATCCTTGGCCGATAAACAAGAATTCAAAATCCCGCCTTCGTTGCGGTGAATATGAAATGTGGAAACAGAACGCATCAGATTGGGGTTCAGATTAACAGACCCAATCAGACTGATAATATCAGCTGCTTTTTGATATTGATAGGCAAGAACAACTGTAGATTTCAGTGTTTGACTGCAATAATCACAAACAAGCTGAACTCCCTCGTTGAGCGGAATATCCGTAGCGAGTAAACTTGTGAGGTTTTCAATCACCTCAACCGGAAATCCAGTTTTTACAGTTGGTTGCATGTATTAAATAGTAAATGAATAGCCATAAGATCAAATTAAGAAACGGAGGTGGATTTTACAAAAATCAGTGAGGATTTTCTTAAATTCTTTTCTTTTTTTATTCCATATTGATAAAATCACCAAAGTTTTACCTTTAGAACAAACATTATAGCAAGATTAGAAACCTAAAAATGTCTGTTTTCGTTTTTTTTGCTTAAATTACTTTCTTATAAAGAATTACCCCTTTTACGAACCCCAAAAACAGGTATTTCGAATGATTAATGAGGAACAAAAGGATTTCAGGTATAAAAACCAGGTGCCATCATTGTTGGGTCTTGTTGAACTATCCCTGAAATTTCAGGGACTTAAAAAGGATCCTCAGGAATATTGTATGGAAGCAATCCGGTACATTAACCGCTTTTTTCCTGAAATTACCGACGTTGCCATTTACATGCCTGACGCCAAAACTGGTACACTTGAGCTTTCAATTGACCGGATTACCAATAGAAAACTTGCAAGTACCGAACTTTTTCGTTTGGGTGATGGTCATAGCTGGGAAGTTTATCTTTCAGGCTTCTCACGACTGATCCCGAATCTCGCTGAAGATCCTTACTTCCTGTCAAAAGAAAATTTGCCGGGAAATAATGGCTCGTATTTTTGTTTTCCGATTGAACAGTCAAACCTGAAACGGGTTGGAACAATATCAGTTTATTCCCCTGATCCTTTTTTCTTTGACGAACATAACTGCATTGTACTGGGTAAAGTTTCAACCCTTCTGGGTATGGCTCTTGAAATGTTTTATTCAATTAAAGAAGCCGTTGAAAGAAGTTTCAGAGATGAACTTACCGGCGCCTACAATAGAAGGTTCTTTAACGAACATTATGAACACGAGTATTATCGTCATAAACGGTACAAAACTCCGTATGGCATCCTAATGCTTGATATCGATTTTTTCAAAAAGTTAAACGATACTTTTGGTCATGCTATTGGTGATCTGGTTTTGAAAAAGGTTTCTGATTCAATTCACGTCAACATTCGTAAATCTGACACGTTTGCCCGTTGGGGAGGTGAAGAATTCATTATTTTTCTGCCGGATACGAACGATCAGAACGCCTTGCTTGTTGCTGAAAAGATAAGGAAAGGGATTGAAGATCTGTATATTACCCACAAAACAGAGCTTGATTTCCTCAGGGCTCCTATTACCGTTTCAATTGGTGTAGCAGCCTTCCCTTCTGATTGTGAAGATAAAACGGAAATGATTACCTTTGCAGATTCAAATTTATACAAGGCCAAACATCAGGGCCGGAACAGAGTAGCAGCAGGATAAAACCAGATTATGGATATTGTTTTTCAGAAAATTGATATTGACGCTCAAGCCAAACTCATCGAAACCGTTTATAATAAAATCTCAAACGGTGAGCGTATTACCCGTGAAGAAGGTATTTCACTTTTTGATGTTGAAGATTTAACTACACTTGGCCTTCTTGCCGATCTGGTAAGATGGAAAATGCACCCCAAAAATGAAGTCAGTTACATCATTGACAGAAACATCAATTATACCAATGTTTGTACGGCAGATTGCAAATTCTGTGCATTCTATAGACGTCCCGGTGATTCTGAGGGTTACACGCTTGATAAAAAAACAATTGGTGAAAAGATTCAGGAAACGCTGGATCTTGGCGGAACCCGGATCCTCCTTCAGGGTGGTCACAATCCTGAATTAAAAATTGAATGGTATGAAGATATGTTTGGCTGGATAAAGTCAAATTACAACATTATTCTTCATGCTCTGAGCCCGTCTGAAATAATCACCATTTCAAAAGTGTCAAAAATCACTATTCCCGAAGTTATCACCCGATTGAAAAATGCGGGTTTGGATTCTATCCCGGGTGGTGGTGCCGAAGTTCTTTCAGACCGGGTGAGAACTATTATTGCCCCGGGCAAAACAAGTTCAAGTGAATGGCTCGATGTGATGGAAGAAGCACATCGTCAGGGATTGAAATCAACAGCAACCATGATGTTTGGGCACGTTGAAACGGTTGCTGAACGGATTGATCATATGATTCTTTGCCGTGAACTCCAGGATCGTACCGGCGGTTTTTACAATTTCATTCCCTGGACATTCCATCGTGGAAATACCGAGCTTGATTTTGTTCTGCTTCCTGAACGTGAAAAAACGTCGGCTTTTGAATACCTGAAAACTGTTGCCATCAGCCGGATCATGGTAGATAATATCGACACTATTCAATCCTCTTGGGTAACACAAGGATTGAAAGTTGCTCAAATTTCACTTCGGTTTGGTGCTAATGATTTCGGTAGTCTGATGATTGAAGAAAATGTAGTTTCCGCAACCGGACTTCAATACAACATGACACTTAAAAAAATGAAAAAGGCAATTAAAACTGCCGGATTTGATCCAATTCAACGAAACTGGTAATTATTTTACTCAATTACTTTCAATTCTGAAGGTAATTGAGTTTTTCAAAATCCTGACCATTCAAACTTCCCGTCAGTTTCCCAAATAAGCATGAAGCTTTTCCCTGCTAAAATGAGCCAATTCTTTAGATCAATTGGTTTGTTCTTTTCTCATTATCCCAAAACAAGAAATCTGCTTGTTACCGGGCTTTTATTCTTCTTTCTGTTCATTTCAATCGACACCCTCTTTCCAGTTCCTCAACCTGCCGGTTATTCGCAAATCATTCAGGACTCTACCGGGAAACCTCTTTTTGCATTTCTAAGCCGTGATGATAAGTGGAGGATGAAAACTGAATTATCTGAAATTTCGGATCAGTTG
>JAFLBE010000030.1 GCA_017303995.1 Bacteroidota bacterium
GTCCGGTTTTGTATTCTTGTCCATGACGGGGCTCCTAAATTTTTGTGAGAGAAAATTTAAAGGTAACAGAATTTGAATTTTGTTGCCTTCGGTGCCCCGTCTCTTTTTTATTTTAAACATAATACCCCGCGAAGGCGGGGAACCAGTGTTTGATTTTACCGGCACATTCATCTTTCCTTCAGCTTCAAAAACAAACGAAATTTAAATGCTCAAATTTGAACGGATCATTGCCCGCCGATTTTTTCAGTCAAGGAAGAATAAATCTTTCGTTGGGTTCATTACTGCCTTTGCAATCGGTGGTGTGGCAATTGGTTCGGCAGCTTTGATCATCACCCTTGCCATTGTTAACGGGTTTTCTGCTGAAATCCAGAATAAACTGGTCGCTTTTAGCAGTCACGTTACCATTTCTGCTTTCTCGGGAAATTCGTTCGCGTTCCCTGATTCCAACCTTAACATTCTCGATTCCCTCAAATTTATAAAAAAACAATCACCTTCCTTTTCCCGGGAAGCCATTGCCCGATCAGGAAAATCGATTGAAGGTGTTCTGGTAAACGGCATCATTCCCGGAAAAGAAACCGTTCAGATTAAAAAGTACATAATTGCAGGCCATTATCTTCAGAAGAACGATTCAGTCAAACATCCCATTGTTGTCGGGAAGAAAATGGCACAGCTTCTGAGTCTGGAACTGGGTTCAAAGCTGACTTTATTCGGGATTTCAGGAATGCCGACTCCGGGAAACATGCCAAATGTGATTCAGGGTCGGATTGTGGGAATTTACGATACCGGCATGCAGGGCTTTGATGATTTGTTTATTTATCTGCCCATGGCCTCTGTTCAGGAATTGTTTCAGAAACCCGGTGAAATTACTGATATTACCCTCGAAACTGACAACCTTTACAATGCTGATTTATATTCTGATTCGCTTCAGAATCTTATCAGGTGGCCGTATTACTCCCGTTCCATTTTCCAAACTCAATCCAATCTCTTTAACTGGATTACCCTTCAGCAGCAAATGATCCCGATCGTAATTCTGGTTCTGATTCTGATAGCCATTGTAAATATTGTGGGCACGATTCTGATGATGATCGTGGATAAAACTGCAGAAATCGGAATTCTCAGGTCAATGGGAACTGACCGGAAACAAATCACCCGGATTTTCGTCTTTCAGGGGATGTTCATCACAGGAATCGGACTTGCAATCGGTAATGTAATCGGTATAGGATTTTGCATCCTTCAAAGTCAGTTTCATCTCATTCCGTTGCCCGCTGAAGCCTATTTTATGAACACGGTGCCCATTTTACTTTCAGTAACCGATATTGTTCTTGTCAATTTGATGACTGTGATTCTGGCTCTGTTTGCCTCCTGGATTCCTTCGGTTGTTGCGGCAAGACTCAACATTGCCGATTCAGTGAGGTTCAGATGAAATCATTTGAATGGCTGATCTCAAACCGGTATGTTTTTTCAAAAAAACGGATCAGTCTGATTGGGATTATTTCCAAAATTTCGATAATTGGCGTGACCGTTGGTGTTGCAGCTTTGATCGTCGTTCTTTCGGTTTTTAACGGATTTTCTTCTTTGGTTGAAGGCTTACTGAAAGGTGTTGACCCCGACATCAGAATTGAAGCCATCGACAAAAAATCACTTCCGGAAGACGATTCACTGCTTTTTTCCATTCTTAAATCCATCCCTGAGATTTCACTGGTTTCCCGTTTTACCGAAGGAAAAGCTCTCCTGACTTATGACAACAAAAATCAGGTTGCGTGGCTGCATGGTGTTGAAGATTCTTTATTTGGGCAGATGACCAAACTTGATCAGCATATTGTGATGGGAAGTTCTGCTTTAACTGCCAAAGAAGGCAATAAAGGGATATTGCTCGGGATTGCTCTCAGTGATAAATTGGGTGCGATTGAAGGAGCCTCGATTGCCATTATTTCACCAATCGGACTGGATAAAGTTTTTACACAGATGCAAACCCCAAGAACCCGCCGTTTTGAAGTGACCGGAATTTTTTCGGTTCAGCGGGTTTATGATATCGGATTTTCTTATGCAAGTTATGCTGCTGTTCAGGATTTATTTCAAATGAACGGAAAAATGACCGGGGTTGAAATCCGCCTGAAACCCGGTGCCGATGCCGCTGAGGTAAAAGAAATGCTCCAGGAAAAACTGGGAAATGCCTATTGGGTTCAAACCTGGTACGATCTGCGCAGAGAAATGTACTCCATCATGAAACTTGAAAAATGGGGTGCATACATTATTCTGGCTCTGATTATTATCATTGCTGCCTTCAATATTGTGGGCACGCTGATGATGACGGTTCTTGAAAAACGCCGGGATATTGGTGTATTAATGGCAATGGGAACCTCCAGAAAGCAGATTTACCGGATTTTTCTCAAACAGGGTTTAATTGTTGGATTTTCAGGAGTTATAATCGGTTCCATTCTGGGTTACGGAATTGTTTTTCTTCAGATGAAAACCGGATTTTACCAGATTCCGAACGCTGAAAGTTTTATTGTGGATGCCTTCCCGGTTGCCGTTGAATGGGTTGATTTCTTCGCCACAACGGCCATGGCACTAGTTCTGACTTCTCTTTCTGCCATTTATCCCGCAAGAATGGCTGCTGCACTCGACCCGGTTGATGCTATACGATATGAGTGAGGTTACGGGTCACAGATCACGTATTACGGGTTACAGGAAAAGATAAAAGGCATAAAAACCCGGACACTGAGGTTCTCGAAGTGACCGGGTTTGAGCTATAAGAAAAATAGAAATTATTGTCACCCTGAGTAATTTTTTCAAAGAAAAAATTGTATCGAAGGGTCTCATTCTTTAACCCCAAATCCCTATCCAATAAAAAAATCCCGTGCCCGGAAATTTTGAAATCAATCCTGGTGTTTTGATCTTCATATAAATTTTCACCAACTATCTTCAAATGAAAAAATTCGACATTCCGGAAATTTACCGATCCCAAATCATCACCAAAGTCAAGGAATTTCAGAACCAGGCTGACCCCAGACGCCGGAATTTCAGCCCGACGGTATTGGATTTTGGTCCGGTTGAGTTTATCATTCCCCGACATTTCGGTTTTTGTTACGGTGTTCAGAACGCCATTGAAATTGCCTACAAAACCATCGATGAAAATCCGGGAAAACGGGTTTTCTTCCTTTCCGAAATGATTCATAATCCGACCGTAAATTCAGATTTGGTTGAGCGTGGGGTAAAATTCATTTTTGAACCCTCGGGCAAACAGCTGATATTATGGGATGATCTCACCACCGATGATATCGTGGTTGTTCCGGCTTTTGGAACCACAATCGAAATTCAGCACGAACTTTTACAGCGTGGCATCGACCCGTACACGTACGATACAACCTGTCCTTTCGTAGAAAAAGTCTGGAAAAAGGGAATCGAACTGGGTGAAAAAGGATATTCCAACGTTATCCACGGAAAAGTAAATCACGAAGAAACCCGGGCAACTTTTTCACACGTTTCACAAAGCGGACCCGCAGTTGTTATTCTTGATGTTGCTGAAGCCAATTTTCTTGCCGATGTTATCCGCGGGAAAAAATCACGGCTTGAATTTGTTGACAAGTTCGGACATAAATCAACGCCCGGATTCAATCCTGAAAAAGATCTTCAGCGTTTTGGGGTAATTAACCAAACTACCATGCTGGCAACTGAAACCAAAGAAATCATGGAGATTTTGAAGGTTGCCGTAATCGAGCATTTTGGATCTGCCGATATCAAAAATCATTATGCCGATACATCTGATACGTTGTGCTACGCAACCAACGAAAATCAATCGGCCACTCTTTCTGCACTAAATGTTCATGCAGATCTGGCATTTGTCGTCGGTGGATATAATTCATCAAACACGTCGCATCTGGTTGAACTCTGCGAAGAAAAACTAACCACTTTTTTCATCAAGGATGCTTCTGAAATAAAATCGGTTGAAGAAATTCATCATTACGACTGGCGGAAAAAAACACATCCGGTTTCCAAAAACTGGATGCCGCAAAAATCCGGAAAGATCAGTTTTATCATGAATTCGGGTGCAAGTTGTCCCGATTCTACTTTGGATGGCGTGATTTTGCGATTGCTGGAGTTTTTTGAGAATCCGGCTGAGGTCGAAACGGTTTTGAAGAATTTGCAGGGTTGATGTTATGGAGGTTAAACTGATTTCGCTTTTACTTTCCTTTGGGTTATTACTTAATCTTGGATGTGAGTCTGGTTCACCTTCGAAATCTGAAAAAGCAATATCAGAACCTGACCTATCCAACGAAGTAACCAAAAATGTAACCCTTCCTCCCGGATTTAAGATGGAGGTTTTTGCCACTGATCTGGAAGGTGCCCGTTCGATGGCTCAAAGTCCATCAGGGATCATTTATGTAGGCACACGGATTAAAAATGGCAATGTTTATGCCGTCGCCGATACCAATAAAGATAGTCGGGCAGACAAAAAATGGGTGATTGCTTCCGGTTTATTCATGCCGAATGGCGTTATGTTTCACAACGGAAGTTTATACGTCGGGGAAGTGAACAGAATTATCCGGTTTGATAATATTGAAGCGAATCTTGACAATCCGCCAAAACCTGTTGTAGTGAACGACAGTTTTTCATCTGACACCTGGCATGGCTGGAAAGTGATTCGGTTAGGTCCGGATGGAAAAATTTACATTCCGGTTGGCATGCCGTGCAACGTTTGTGAACAGAAAGATGAACGATTCGGCAGCATGATGAGGCTGAATCTGGATGGTTCAGGGCTTGAAATCTTTTCAAAAGGATTAAGAAACTCGGTCGGATTTGACTGGCACCCGGTAACCAATGAACTCTGGTTTACAGATAACGGCCGTGACAACATGGGCGATGACATTCCGCCTTGCGAATTAAATTATGCTCCAACCGCAGGAATGAACTTTGGTTTTCCGTACTTCCACGGAAACGGAATTCCCGATCCTGAATTTGGAAAAGGGAAAAAAGCGTCAGATTACACACCGCCGGCAAGAGATTTGGGTGCACACGTTGCTCCGCTTGGCATGAGATTTTATGACGGAACTCAATTTCCTGCTGAGTATCAGAACCAGATTTTTATCGCAGAGCACGGATCGTGGAATCGGAGTACAAAAAGTGGTTACCGGGTTTCCCTCGTAAAACTTGACGGAAATAAAACGATTTCCTATCAACCCTTTGCCGATAACTGGCAGGTGAATGAAGAAGTGTTTGGCCGGCCGGTTGATGTTGAAGTCCTTCCTGACGGAAGTATGCTCGTTTCTGATGACTTTTCTGACTGTCTTTACCGTATTTCATATCAGAAGTGAGTTAACTCGGGTGATCCCGAACGCTTTCGGGATCACCCGGGATCAATGCTTTTACCCTTAATCTTACGCCTTATTCCTTACACCTTTTCCGTCCCATGTCACCTGTCCCTTGTCCCTGAATTTTGAATCTGCCCTTTCTTTTTCATATCTTAACTGTATATAAAAACAGTAAAAGCAGGTTTTTTGTTGGAACTTACCTACACCTCTGACATTCAGTTCATTTCCGGAGTCGGTCCCGAACGGGCAAAATCACTCCGCGCAATCGGAATTGACACAGTCAAACACCTGCTGAATTACTATCCCCGAAAATATCTTGACCGCACACGGATTCTTAAAATCGGCAATCTTCGTTATGCTGAAGGCATTGTAACCGTTATCGGAACCGTCAAAAAGGCCGATGTTATCAAAAATCGTGGCCGCGGTGGTCAGCGTCTTCAGGTTTTTCTTGAAGATGGCACAGGAACCATGGAACTTACTTTTTTCCAGGGAATTCCGTACCTCAAAACCAGTTTCCGGGTTGGTGAAGCTTTTGCTGTTTCAGGTAAACTCGAGCAATTCGGACCCCGGTTCTCGATGATTCACCCTGAATACGATCACATTCAGCAGGAAGATGATGAACTGAAACTGATCAACACGGGAGGGATTATTCCCCTTTATCCGACGACTGATCTTCTCAGAAAAACCGGATTTGATTCCCGTGGATTCCGCCGGGTCATGAAAAAAGTTTTTGAACGGCTCGATCTCAATTCCATCCCCGATACACTTTCCCTTTCCGTTCGTGAACAATTTAAAGTTTCCGATTTTTCGCTTTCCCTGAAAGCCATTCACCATCCCGGTTCCAACGACGAATTACTTTCAGGATTGAACCGCCTCAAAATTGAAGAAATCCTCTATTTCAATCTGCAGATGGGACTTAGAAAACTCCGGATTCAGGAAAATGAAAAGGGATTTACTTTTACCGCTGAAGATCAGTTGGTGAAAAAGTTTTATCAGTCGTTGCCGTTTCAGTTAACACAGGGACAGATTTCCGTTTTGCGAGATATCCGGTCAGATTTAAAACGGTCACACCCAATGAACCGCCTGATTCAGGGTGATGTAGGATCAGGAAAAACCGTCGTTGCAATGATGGCGATGCTGATGGCGGTGGATAACGGATTTCAGACTGCTTTTATGGCGCCGACCGAAATATTGGCTGAACAGCATTACCGAACGATGCTCACCTACTTTCAGCCATTGGGTTTGGACGTGGTTTTACTAACCGGAAGTTTAAAAACAGCGAGCAAGAATTCCGGTTTGGGAATGATTCAGTCGGGAATGACCCGTATTGTAATCGGAACGCATGCTTTGATTGAAGATCAGGTAATTTTCCAGAATCTGGGTCTTATTGTGGTGGATGAACAGCACCGGTTTGGTGTCATCCAACGGGCAAAACTGAAGCAAAAGGGAATTCTGCCGCACGTGCTGGTGATGTCGGCAACGCCGATTCCCAGAACTTTATCGATGACCTTGTATGGTGATCTCGAAGTTTCCAAAATCACCGAATTGCCAAAAGGCCGGCAGCCGATTAAAACGGCCATCATTTTTGATAAAGACCGGTCACAACTTTTCAGGACGATCCGGGAACAGATCAAACGGGGAAGACAAGCCTACTTTGTTTATCCGCTGATCGAAGAATCTGAAAAACTGGATCTGAAGGCGGCAACGGATGCACTTGAAGAAATCAGGGCAGAGTTTTCTGATTTTCAGGTTGGCTTGCTTCACGGCCGGCTTTCATCCGAAGAAAAAGAAGCTACAATGGCTGCTTTCAAAGCTGGTGAAGTGAATATTCTGGTTTCCACAACCGTCATTGAAGTGGGTGTTGATGTTGCCAATGCCTCGGTGATGGTCATTGAACATGCAGAACGGTTTGGTCTTGCCCAGCTTCATCAGCTTCGTGGACGTGTTGGCCGGGGTTCTGAGCAGAGTTATTGTTTCCTGATTACGTCCTTCAAACTTTCAAAAGACGGAAAAGAACGCCTTGCCACCATGGAAAGAACGACAGACGGATTTGAAATTGCTGAAAAGGACATGGAAATCCGGGGTGCTGGTGATTTGTACGGAACACGGCAATCCGGAATGCCCGATCTTCAGCTGCTGGATCTGGTCAAAGATGAACCCCTGGTGATTCAATCCCGGCAAATATCTGACTTTATTCTTAAGGACGATCCGCATTTGAGAAAACCTGAAAACCGGCTTTTGCGTGACCGGGTTTTATCTGAACCATCCGATACACTGATTCTCAATGAAATTGCCTGAAACAGGCTGATTCCGATTTCTGTTTGATTTTAATCTTTCGTAAATTATAAATCTATGCTGACCAGACTTTACATCCGGAATTTCGCCATCATTTCTGAAATGGATCTCCAGTTCACCCGGAATCTCAATATTCTGACAGGTGAAACCGGTGCGGGGAAGTCCATTTTACTCGGTGCCATTTCACTCATCCTCGGTGACCGTGCTTCAACAGAATCGATCCGTCACGGACAGGAACGGGCACAGGTTGAAGGTTCCTTCAAATTTAAACCAACGCCGGCCCTTCAAAGGGTTTTTTCAGACAACCAGCTTGAAATTGAAGGTGGTGACCTTACTATCCGCCGTGAAATTACCACAAAAGGACAGAACCGGATTTTCGTCAACGATCAGTCAGCAACACTTGCAACTTTGAAATCAATTGGCGATTTACTGGTCGATCTTCACGGGCAGCATGACCATCAGTCGTTGCTTTCCACAGAAAGACAACTCAATTTTCTAGATGATTTCTGCCGCCATCCGGAATTGCTTGAAAAAACGGAAACACTCTGGTCGGAAGCAGAAGCTAAACGTAAAGCTTTGCAATCCCTTGAAAAACAAAGAGATACGCTCATTGAAAAAAGGGAATTGTCCGAATTTCAACTGAAGGAAATCAGGGAAATCAAACCTGAATCCGATGAAGATGATCTGCTTGAGAATGAACTTTCAAAACTTGAAAATGCTGAGTTTTTATTCCAGACTTCCGGTTCAATCGGCTATGCGCTTTTAGGTCAGGATGAAGGAAGTCTCTACCATCAGTTGAATGACATCCGTAAAAAAATGGATGATCTTCAGAAAATTGATAAAAATCTGGCTGACTATTTCAAGGAATTTGAATCGGCAGTAATCTCTGTAAAAGAAGCCGGCAGTTTTTTTGAAAATTATTCAGAAAAAGTGGTTGTCGATCCGGCAAGATTATCAGAAGTGAAAGTCCGCCTTGACGGCATCAACCGGTTGAAGAAAAAGTACGGACCAACCCTTGCAGAAGTTCTGGACAAGGAAAAATCACTCGAACTTGAACTTGGTTCAGAACTCAATGTTGATGGCAACATCATCAAACTGAAGAAGGAAACAGAATCCCTTCAGCAAGCTTATATCAAATCAGCCCTGGCTTTGTCTTCTTCACGGAAAAAGGGAGCTGAAAAACTTTCAAAAATGGTTCTGGAACATTTGTCAGAACTGGGTTTACTAAAGGCGAAATTTGAAGTCAGTTTTTCGGTTAAACAAGATTCTCATTCCTGGGTTTTGGTTGACGGGAAAACCGTTGAAGCTTCACCTGAAGGGATTGATTTCATTGAGTTTATGATTTCGACAAATGCAGGTGAACCGGTTAAACCCTTGGCGAAAGTTGCTTCAGGCGGAGAAATTTCTCGCATCATGCTGGCGATCAAGGCGTCAACAGCGGCAGTTGGCGGTGTCGGGGTTCTGATCTTTGACGAAATTGATACCGGGGTCAGCGGAAAAGTCGCTTTTTCAGTCGGGAAACTGTTAACCAGATTATCAACCGATCATCAGGTTTTTGTGATTACCCATTTACCGCAGGTTGCCTCGGTTCCCGGTGACCATTTTCTGGTTGCCAAACAGATTCACAACGGATCAACAGAATCAACCGTTATTCACGTTAACGGACAGGATCGTGTTGATGAAATTGCGAAATTACTTTCAGGAGATTCTGTTTCCGAAACCTCAAGAATTCAGGCCAGAGAATTACTCGAAACGCCACGGTGAGGATGGGGACTGGGGACAGGGGACAAGGGACTTTTGTAAAACCGACCGCTGGTCGGAAGCATTTCAGATGAATCTTTGTAACACCGACCTCTGGTCGGTAGTATTTTATGTGAATTACATAGTCACCAATTTATCGCACATTTTCTAAATCTATTTAAAACAATACTTTATGTCAGAACTTCACGTTTACAACACCCTCACCAGAAAACTGGAGAAATATGAACCGATCAATCCGAAACAGACAAAAATGTATGTCTGCGGTCCGACGGTTTATGGTGATTCCCATTTGGGACATGCCAAGTCTTATATTTCCTTTGATTTGGTTTTCCGCTGGTTGAAAGTTGCCGGATTTAATCCGTTTTACGTACAGAACATTACTGATGTCGGGCATTTGGTCGGTGATGCAGAAGAGGGTGAAGACAAAATCCAGAAACTGTCGAAAGAACTTGCTTCTGAACCCATGGCCATTGCTGAAGGATTTACCAAGTCGTACTTCGACGATATGGACCGGCTGAATATTCTTCGTCCGCATATTTCTCCCAGAGCTACCGGACACATTCCCGAACAGCTTGAAATGATTGAAACACTCATCAGCAAAGGATTTGCCTACGAATCGAACGGATCCGTCTATTTTGATGTGAAAAAATTCTCGTCTTACGGAAAACTTTCCGGACGAAAAACCGATGAACTTCAGGAAGGTGCCCGTGTTGAAATCCATGAAGATAAAAGAAATCCGCTCGATTTTGCCCTGTGGAAAAAGGCTGAAGCCAATCACCTGATGAGATGGAAATCACCTTTCGGTGTCGGGTTTCCCGGCTGGCATATTGAATGTTCTGCCATGTCAATGAAATACCTGGGCGAATCGTTCGACATTCACGGTGGAGGATTAGAAAATCAGTTTCCGCATCACGAATGCGAAATCGCACAGTCAGAAGCAGCAACCGGCAAACATTTCGTCAAATATTGGCTTCACAATAACATGGTGACAGTCAATGGTGAAAAAATGGGCAAGTCAAAAGGGAATTTTGTTCTTGTCAAAGATTTATTCAAAACCTACGATCCCATGGTGATCCGGTTTTTAGTTTTAAGTTCTCATTATCGTTCCCCGATTGATTTTTCTGCAGAAGGATTGATGTCCGCCCAGAGTGGATTTGAACGCCTGATGAATATGGTTGGACCTGTCCTGAAGTTTGAAGAAGGCCGGGAAGAAAAACCGTTTACCCAGAAGCTCATTTTGGATTGGTTTGAAGAGTTTTCTGAAGCGATGAATGATGATTTTAATTCACCGCGTGCGCTGGCAGTTGTTTTTAACGCCGTTAAAACTCTGAATACAAATCCGGAATTACTGGTGGATGGCGGATTGCGTTCAGAACTCCCTTCTTTTTTTAGAAAAACTGTAGGAGAAGTCCTTGGTTTACTTCCTGAAAATGCTTCCGGAAAATCTTTTGAAAAAGAACTTGACTCAGCAATGGGCTTAATTCTTGAACTCAGAACTGGTTTCCGTCAGGAAAAAAACTGGTCCAAATCCGACCTGATCCGTGACCGGCTGACTTCCGGCGGAATCGTAATTGAGGACGGAAAAGAAGGTTCCAAATGGAAAATAAAAGGATCATGATTTTGTTTTGATTTGTTGTCATCCCGGACTTAGCCTGCCCCGAACGCTTTCGGGGATCCGGGATCCATGCAATTTTCATTCTACCTACTACTTTCAAAAATACCATACAAAATTTATTTTAAACCCTCCAAAATCTACATGTATAAATACTTATTATTATTAATCTTACTTCCACTCCTGTTCTCCTGTGCAGAGCAAAGTCTTACTGTTAAAGTCATAGTTCCGGCTGGCACACCTGATTCTTCAGAAGTTTACATTACCGGAAATCGTGAACAATTGGGCTTCTGGAATCCGTCAAAAGTAAAAATGGTGAAAGAATCTGATTCAATTTGGGTTTTTACCGGTTCATTCAAATCGGGGGATACGCTTGAGTTTAAAATTACCCGTGGAAACTGGAATTCCCAAGCTATGGAGACTGCCGGAATTATGCCGGGAAATACCAGAATTATTCTGGATTCTGATAAGAAAGTTGTGATTCGTTTTCAAACCTGGTCTGATATCTGGTTTGCTTCCCATTCCGGAATTGTAGGTGAGGTTAACTATTATCGTGGCCTGAAAGGGGAAGGTTTAAATTTCCCGAAAGATGTGATTGTCTGGTTACCTTCATCCTATAAGGAAAATAAAACAAAACGGTACCCTGTTCTTTATATGCATGACGGACAAAATGTTTTTGATCCGGCAACGTCTTTTAACGGAACGGAATGGCGGATTGATGAAGTTGCAGATTCCCTTGCAAAAGCTGGAATCATTGAAGAAATTATTGTTGTTGCCCTTTCAAATTCTGCAGACAGAACAGCAGAATATTCTGATACTGAATTGGGCAAAGCTTATCTGAATTTTGTCACAGATAAAATCAAACCGATGATTGACAGTACTTACCGTACTTTGAAAGGACCCGAAAGCACGGCTGTGATGGGTTCTTCAATGGGTGGACTGAGCTCCTTCCTGTTTGTTTGGTGGCGCCCTGATGTATTTGGAATGGCAGGTTGTTTATCAAGTGCATTTTTGATTGAAGATTACAAAATTATCAAAGAAGTTGATACCTTTGAAGGGGAAAGAAAAAATTTCAGGGTTTATATGGATGATGGAACCGAAGGCCTTGAAAATCAACTCAGACCAGGCTATGATCAGATGCTAAACTTATTAAAAACAAAGGGATATCAGGATTCAACTGAGGTAATGGGATATATAGATGAAGGTGCTGAACATACCGAACGTGCCTGGTCTCGAAGAGTCTGGCGTCCGTTGGAATTTATGTTTGGAGTAAAAAAATAATGGAACACAGAGAATACATTCCTACCGGAATCAAAGAATTTAAAGGAACTGCACAAGTTACCAAGGGAATGGTTGACCAATTTGGGTTTATCACTGCCGGTGACATGTTTAAGCTCCTCGATTTAACTGCCCACGCCTGTGCCCGCCGGTATTGCGGGCAAGCCGTCCAAACGATTCAGATTGATCCGCTTGAATTCAGAAAACGGGTAAAGCTCGGTGACCGGTTAACCATGCTTGCAACGGTAAATATAACCGGTGAAACTTCAATGGAAATTGGCTTGAAGGTTGTAAATAAACCTGAAGGCGTTGATTTTGAAGAAACAATAGTTACCGGATTTTTTAGTTTGGTTGCGATTGATGACAGGGGAAAACCCGTTAAAGTTCTTCCGTTGAAACCAAGCAATGACTCTGAAGAACAGCGTCTTGAGCTTGCCCGGCTAAGAAGGCAGGCAAGAAAAGAATATTCAACCAAAATGACCGAATTGAATCGGCTGATGTCGTATTAAAACAGTTATAAGTGGTAAGTTACAAGTTACAAGTGAAAAGGGTTAAGCTTGTGTTTTTATTTACCCAATTTTTAACTATAATTTTATTGATAACGTAATTAGCCTGGTAACAACTTAATTCCTTTAGCTTATTACCAACAACTACTTTTCTCCTACCACTTGTAACTTGTAACCCTTATGTGAATCGGGGCTTCGTTTCACCCGACTTGTAACTTATAACCCCGAAAGTGTTCGGGATCTTCGTTTCACTCGACTTATAACTTATAACTGCTCCTCCCCATGAAATTTACCGACCAGTTTATCGCCTCAGTTCAGGATGCCAACGATGTTCTCGACATCGTTTCTGAACGCGTGCAGATGAAAAAAAAGGGTACCAATTACTGGGGAAACTGTCCGTTCCACAACGAAAAAACACCATCATTTTCCGTCAATCCGGCCAAACGGATTTTTAAATGTTTCGGATGCGGAAAAGGCGGATCTGTTTTCAACTTCATCATGGAATATGAAAATGTATCCTTCTATGATGCGGTTAAGATTCTCGCCGAAAAAGCACATATCGAACTTCCCAAAAATGAACGGGAACAATCGGAAAATTTTTCAGCTGAAGATTCACTTTATGAAGTGAACCGGTGGGCGGCAAAAATCTTTTTTGAAAACCTGAAGCTTGATGATGGCAAACCAACCCGTGACTACCTTGAAAAACGGGGAATTACCAACGAAAGTATTGTGAAGTTTGGCGTGGGATACGCTCATTCCGGTTGGGATGATCTCAAATCTTCAGCTTACCGTGACCAGGTCAGAACCGAATTACTTGAACAGCTCGGGTTGATCATTCGTGGTGAAAATGGAAGCACTTATGACCGGTTCCGTGACCGGGTGATGTTCCCGATTCAGGATCCCGTTGGCCGTGTGATTGGCTTTGGCGGCCGTGTTATGACGCCAACGGTGGATTTTGCCAAGTATATGAATTCACCTGAATCCATAATTTACAACAAATCCCGGGTTTTGTACGGACTTTTCCAAGCCAAGGAAGACATCAGAAAACGGGATGAAGTCATTCTCGTTGAAGGTTATCTTGATGTCATCTCCCTTCATCAGCACGGAATTAAAAATGTAGTTGCTACCTCGGGAACTGCACTAACTCCCGATCAAATCAAACTGGTGAAACGATACACACAAAAGAATTTCATTTTTCTCTACGATGGTGACAACGCTGGCTTAAAAGCCATGGAACGGTCAATTGAACTGTTGTTTGATGAAGGACTTTTCCCACAAATTGTCATGTTGCCAGACGGACAGGATCCTGATTCCTATGTTCAGAAACTGGGAAGTGAAGCATTTCTGGATTACCTCACCCGCTACCGCAAAAGTTTTATTGAATTTATCATCGAGTATTCATCAATAAAAGGTGAAGGTGATAATGTTCAAAACCGGCAGCAGGTTATTGGCCGATTAATTGAACTTATATCACGATTCCCTGATCCAGTCGGTCGCGAAATCATGGTACAGGAAGTTTCTAGAACCACAAAGGTGGCTCAGTCAATTGTATCGGATGCTCTTGGGAAAAAGCTAAGAAATAATAGATTTATTGACCAGAAAAGGGAAAATAAGGAAAAAGTAGGATTTGAAGTTGTTGATATTGCTAATATTACTGAAAAGGTTGAAATCCGAAAGGTAACAATTCCTGAAATTGATATTTTGAAACTGATTTCAAATCATGGCAAACAAATTACAGAGTTTATTAGTTATTATGTTTTACCACACTATTTTCAAAATTTACTTGCACAGACAATTTTTAAAAAGGCAATTGAACTTTCAAAGGAAAAAGAATTTTGGGAATTTTCAGAATTAATTTCATTATTTGAAAAAGCGGAAAATGAAAAAGATCTTTTAGAGCGAATTTCATTTGAAAAATATACAATTTCCCCAAAATGGAAAGAGTTGGGTTATGATTATGAAAGTTTTGATACAATTGAAAAGTGGACAAAGGACGCAATTGTCCAAATTACCCTTCAATTCATTAATTCCGAAATTCAGGGTATCCAAACTATTTTAAAGTTTGAACAGTCAGAAGAAATTACTACAATTTATGTTAAACGAAACCAAGATTTAATTAAGGAAAAACTTCGAGTTCTTTCAAACACTTTCTTTTCAGATCAAAACTAACCAAATATGGGCAGCATCCAACCCGATTACCTCATTGCCGGTATTTTTATTCTCACTTACCTGCTTATTTCCCTTCAACGCATCCCTTTTCTTCATCTCGACCGCCCCGGCGTAAGTCTTACCGGTGCCGTTTTGATGATCATTTTTGCAGGTTTAACCCTTGACGATGCATACAAAATGATCGAATGGAATACCATTACGCTTCTTTTGGGAATGATGATAATGGTAGGATCACTCCGTGATGGCGGATTTTTCAGATTTTTAAGCCATCGTGCATTGTCCCACTCAGGAAATTCAGGCCGTTTGCTCTGGTTTCTGGTTTTTCTTTCCGGAATTTTAAGCGCTCTTTTTGTGAATGATACCATTTGCGTTTTGCTCACACCGGTCATCCTAACCATTGCTGATGATGCAGATCTCAACCCAATTCCCATGCTGATTGCCCTGGCGACATCCTCCAATATTGGATCAGTTATGACGCTGGTCGGAAATCCACAAAATATGCTGGTTGGACATTTTTCCGGGATTCCATTTTTCCATTTTTTCCTTTACCTGGCTCCGGTTGCAATTCTGGCTCTGATTGCCAACGGATTTCTGGTGAAATGGATTTACAGAGCAAAGTTTCCCCAAAAACAATTTGCCACTTTTACTCATTTTCAGGCACCACGGGTTGATTGGTTTCAGGTTAACTGGACTTTGTTTGTCTTTGGCGGCGTCCTGATTTTATTTCTGGCAGGAGTGTCACTTGCTTTGGGTGCACTGATCGGAGCTGTGGCAACTTTAATTCTGGCAAGAAAGAGTCCTCAGCACTTTTTCGTCCACGTCGATTGGTCTTTACTGCTCATGTTTGCCTCTTTGTTTGTTGTCGTTGGAACTTTAAAGTCGACCCATTGGATTGGTCTTCTGGATACTTTGATTCTGAATCATGACAGTTCTTTATTCATCAAATATCTTCATTTCACAGGAATTACCATTCTTGGATCCAACCTGGTTAGTAATGTGCCTTTTGTCATGCTCATCCGGGTTGTTGTTGATGTACTTCCTGATGCAAAAACGTTCTGGCTTTTGCTTGCAATGGCTTCAACTTTTGCAGGAAACCTCACCTTAATGGGATCTGTTGCAAACCTGATTGTCGCCGAATCGGCAAAGAAAAAAGCCATCCTATCCTTTACTGAATTTTTAAAGGTCGGAATTCCAACAACGATCATCAGTACGCTCATCGGAGTTTGCTGGATCTGGCTGGTTACCTGATATGAAGGAACTGGTAACTCCTCTTTTAGCCTGGTATAACCTGAACAAACGGGAAATGCCCTGGCGTGATACCCGGGATCCGTACCTGATCTGGATTTCAGAAATTATGCTTCAGCAGACCCAGGTTGAAACAGTTCGGCCTTATTTTGACAGATTTATCAAACAATTTCCAGATGTGAGTTCTCTGGCAACTGCAAACCAGCAGCAAGTTTTAAAATCCTGGGAAGGTCTTGGTTATTACTCCAGGGCACGAAATCTGCAGAAAGCTGCAAAACTGCTGGTTGATGAAATCGCTGGCGAGCTTCCCACAAACTTTACCGATTTACTTAATATTCCCGGAATTGGGCCTTATACTGCGGCAGCAATTGCAAGTATCGCGTTTAGTGAACCGGTTCCGGTTGTTGATGGTAATGTTTTTCGGGTTTTTGCCCGGATTAATGAACTTGAAGATGACATCTCGCGTCCACAAACAAGAACCCTCGTTTTTAATTCGCTGAAGGAAATTATTCCCACTGAAAATCCTGGTGATTTCAATCAGGCCATAATGGAATTAGGTGCTTTGGTTTGTCGGCCAAAACAGCCAAAATGTGACGAATGCCCAGTTGCGGGTTTTTGTTCTGGATTCCGGAAGGGAACTTTTTCAGGGTTTCCGGTTAAAAAGAAAATGAAGGAACGCCCGCACAAAGAAATTGCAGTCGGACTTTGTTTCTTCGAAGGAAAGGTTCTGATTGCAAGGCGTCATGAAAATCAGATGCTGGCTGGTCTTTGGGAATTCCCCGGCGGGAAACTTGAAGTGGGTGAAACATTACCAGAATGTGTCATCAGAGAATTTAAAGAGGAAGTTGGACTTGATGTCATCGTAACTGATAAAATTGCAGCGGTAAATCATGCCTTCACCCATTTTACTATTACGGTTCATGCCTATATTTGTAAACATATTTCAGGTGAAGCACTCCCTTTAAGTGGAAGTGAAGTTAAATGGGTTTTCCCTGAAGAGTTATCTCAGTTTCCATTTCCAAAAGCGAATCTTGTTATTATCAAGTCATTTTTAGACCATATCAAATGAAATTAATTTCCTTTTTCAATTTTCTGATTCTCGTCATTCCCCTGGGTTTGAAAGCTCAGGTAATGCCTGTTTGGATGGATAATGGAAGGCAGGATATTATTGAGTTTAACCGTGAGGTAGAAGCTTACTTGTCTTCAAAGGAGCCCGGTTGTATTACTTACACAGAAAATCCGGTAAATATTGAAAGTAAGTACTTTCATGAAGTTGATGAATGGTTGAAACCGGTTTTTTTTAAGTCCGGACCAAAATTGATTTCTTTAAAGCCCGCTGGTAAAAAAGGACAAAATCATGCTTTGGGTGATAGCCTTTATCACGTGCGAAAATATCAGCAGGCCAGAGAAGCTTATCTCACTTCCATAAAAAGTAATCCTGATAATTGGTTTTCTTACCTTTACCTGGGTGATACCTTTTTTATTTTTGATCAACTGGATACCACACGATACTGGTTTGAGGCTTCTGTGAGGAAAAATCCAAGATCCTGGAAAGCGTGGAAGTATCTTGGGGATCTCTATTTTGAATCTGGAGATTCTGTTGCTGCAATCGATGCAGCAGTTCGGTCAATTTTATTAAATCCCTACGGTTTTGAAAGCTGGGGGTTGTTGGGTATTATAGGGAAAAGGTATGGATTCTCAATTTGGAATCCGGCCGATTCGACTCCGGTTGTTTTTGATTCTTTGAGCCGGTGTTTAGTTGTTCAGAGAAAATTTGAAAAATCAAAAGATTACCGGGCAATGACCAATTTCATTTTAATGAAACAGGATTCCTTACAGGAAAACAAAATCTGGGAGGAAGGGTACTCAATTTTTGCATCAACCTGGGAAAAAGAAAGACCCGATTCGCTTGCAGATTTATATAAACGTGAACCTTTCCGTGAATATCTCGTCACACTGCAGAAAACCGGGAATTTGAAGCTTCATGTCAGTTGGACTCATTTACTTTCCCGTTATCCAGAAGCAGGAATGGTTTTACCGGATGAAGATTTTGACACGATGGTTGATTTTGTTAAGAGCCATTTTTTACTCTATGATTCAGAAGAATAGCAAATTTGGTTGATAACGAGATCAGATTGAATTATTTTTAAAGTTTATTACCATATTGAAAAGCAACAGGAGACCCTCAATGGCCTTTTTTAAAAGTATTCTGTTCACCGCATTTTTTGTACTGATATCAACAACCTGTTTTTCTCAGGATTCAAAGAATTCTGAAGAAGAAAACCAGGCGAACAAAATTTTTAACGAAGGGAACTCTTTCCTCAAGAAAAATCAGTATGCAGAAGCAATTGCCCAATATGAACAAGCAATTTCAATATATGGTAAAGCTGCCAGATATTACTATAACCTTGCCGTTGCTTATCGTCGTTTGAATGATTTCGAAAAAGCAATTTCAGCTTTAAAAAAAGCCGTTGAAGCAGATCCTTCCTTTTCACAGTCCTACAACCTCCTCGGAAAATCATACGAGCAAGTTGGCAAAACTGCTGATGCCATTGCAATCTACCAGAAGGGCATTGAAACTGTTCCGGATGAGCAGGACAACTACATCAGCATCGGTCGTGCTTATATAGCTGCAAAAAAATACAACGATGCAGCTAAAAATTTAAAGAAGGCAATTGAACTTCAACCCAAAGATGTTTTTGCTTATTATTATCTGGGAATTGCTTACTCCGAAAATTCAAATCAGGAAGAAGCAGTTGCAACCTTTAAAAAGGGAACTGAAGTTGACCCAAAAAATGACGAGGTCTTTCTTCGCCTAGGAATGGCTTACAATGAATTGGGGAAATTTGAACTTGCTTTTGATGCAATCCAAAAGTCAGTTGAACTCAAAAAGGGTTCTGCAAACAGAAAAGGTGCCAATTATTATGAATTGGGTCGTTCCTTAAAAGGACTTGGGAAATTTACTGAAGCAAAATCAGCATTTAAAAACGCAAAAACTGATGCTTCCTGGTCTAGAAATGCTGACTATCAGCTAGACCTTCTTAAAAATAAGTAAATAGGCTTGTATGGGGTCAGTGAGAAAAAAACTCTTGACTCCTACTTTGGTTTCTATTACCTTTACTCCATGATGAAAAAACTCTGTCTACTTTTCATTTTTGCTGGCTTTGGTGTTCTTGCTTCCGGGTTTTCACCTGATAGTCTGCTGATAGATTATTTTAAGGTGAGATCATTGGGTGACAGAATTCTGCTTGAGTGGAAAAGCTCTGGTGAATCTGGGTTGGTTCAATATGATCTTGAAAGAAAAAAAGACAACGAGACCGATTACGAAGTTATTAAATCCTTTAACCCACAGGGTGAAGGTACAATTTATCAATTCATTGATCTGGGATTGTACAAATCTCAGGGCTCCACAGTAAACTACCGACTGAAAATAATGTCCCGGTCAGGGTCAACTTTTCTAGAAGGTAGCGGGATTTATACCACGACCTCGGTGAGGAAGACGTGGGGCTCAATAAAAGCCATGTTTAAATGAAAAACCGAAACTTTGTTTCGGTTTTTTTTTATCGTTTATTCTCAACTCATTAAATAGATAACGGTTTTCCTCCTCCTGATTAATTCCTATTATGTTTCCATCCAGACATTTTATCGGCATTGAAACCCTATCCCGTGAAGAACTTCTTGAAATATTAAGCCTTGGCGCAAAATATAGATTGCTTCTTGATCAGGATGATAAAAATCTGACTGATCTTAAAAATTGCACTGTCGCCAATTTATTTTTCGAGAATTCTACCCGAACCCGCTTTTCATTTGAACTTGCAGAAAGACGGTTAGGTGCAACAGTTATCAATTTTAATAACGAATCGAGTAGTTCCGCAAAAGGGGAAACTGTTCTTGATACGATCAAAAATCTTGAAGTCATGAAAATTGACATGGTGGTAATCAGGCATACCCTATCCGGAATTTGCAATATGCTCAGCAGATCGGTTCAGGCTTCAATAATTAATGCCGGCGAGGGAACCCATGAACATCCTACACAGGCTTTACTTGATGTTTTAAGTCTTCAGCAGCATTTCAATGAATTCAAAGGACTCTCGGTTGGGATTATTGGCGATATTCTTCATTCCCGGGTTGCAAGATCTTTGGTTTTTGCACTTCGGCTTCTAGGGGCGAACGTTCATCTGATCGGACCCAAAACCCTTCTCCCAGCTCATTTTGAAAGATTTGGTGTGACTTTGCACCATCAATTGGATCCTATTCTGCCTGAACTTGATGCCACGGTAAGCCTTCGTATCCAAATGGAACGAATGGAAAGTGGTTACCTTCCTTCCCTTATCGAATTCCATAAAGCATACGGAATTGATGAACGACGGATCGGAAAAATGAAAAGCCACGCCATCATTATGCATCCCGGACCGGTAAATAGAGGTGTTGAACTTTCACATTATGCAGTTGATTCAGAGAAAAGCATTATTCTCGATCAGGTAACCAATGGCGTTGCCGTCAGGATGGCAGTTTTGAAAATGATATACGAATTCAGGAGCTCATCATTATGATCCTGTTTAAGAATTTTGAAATTCACGATCCGTACCCCGGTGGTTTTCAGGGATTTGGCGATGTTCTTGTACACAGTACGGGCCTTATCTCTGAAATCGGGCCTGATATTCTGGCACCAGGTGCAAAGGTAATTGAAGGTAACCGGCGTCTGCTGGTGCCTGGGTTTTGTGACACGCATGCAAATTTTGGTGAACCAGGACTGGAATATCGTGAAACTGTTAAAACAGGGTCAGAGGCAGCTTTGGCTGGCGGATTTACAACCGTTTTTATTTACCCAAACACTCGCCCGGTAATTGATTCTCTGCAGGTTTTGGAATATCTGAAGGATAAAATTGAAGATAGTCCGATCAGAATTGAAATTGTTGCTGCCATTTCAAGGAATTGTGAAGGCCAGCTGATTTCACCTGTAAAGTCATTCACAGATGCTGGTGTCCATACTTTTTCTGACGGAAATTTGCCGGTTCAGAATTCACTTTTTATGAAAAGAGCTTGTGACTATCTGTCAATGTTCGATGCATTGGTAGTTGTCAATCCGGAAGACAAAAGCATGTCAGGGAGTGGCGTTTTGCACGACGGATTTCAATCCATCCGATTAGGGCTACCCGGAATTCCTGCTGTTTCAGAATCTATTATGGTTCATCGTGATTGTGAAATTTCACGCGAAACTGGCTCAAAACTTCATTTTAATAATGTTGTCACCCGGGAGGGAATTGAAGCTCTTGCATTTCATAAGGCAAGAGGAACTGATGTAACAGCCGGAATTGCTCCATTTTATTTTATTTTATCGGATGAGGATCTTGATTGGTACAATACCAATTATAAGTTATCCCCTCCGCTGAGGTCTCCTTCAGACCTTGAGGCAGTATTATCGACTCTTAAAAATGGGGGTTTTGATATCATCTGTTCGTCACATACACCCCAATCAGAAATTGAAAAAACAACGGATTTTTTATCTGCCCCAATTGGTGCTATATCACTGGAAACCACTTTTTCACTGGCCTTTACCTACCTTGTAAAAACGAAAATACTTTCATTACAACAATTGCTTGAAATGCTTGTTGTAAATCCAAGAAGACGGTTTGGCTCTGAAGAAAATCCGTTGAAAAAGGGATTCAAAGCTGATTTTGTAATCATTGATCCGTTTGAAACCCTTTCAGTGATGAAAGAAACCATTCATTCCAAATCAAAAAATACACCATTTTTAAATCACAAACTTTCTGCTGTAATCGATATGGTTTTTACCCGGAACCGGTTACATTCTCTCCATGAAAAAACGAGTTCTGATTACACAGCACATTCCTGAAACAGGAATTCGACTTCTTGAAAAACAGTTTGATCTGGTTTATCATGATGTCAGGCAACCTGTTCAGACAGAACGTCTTATTTCGTCTTGTCCAGATGCAGATGCTCTTCTGTGTCTTCTTTCTGACAAAATAACCTCTGATTTTATTTCTAGATTACCCGATCTTAAAGTAATTGCCAATTACGCAGTTGGTGTAAACAATATTGACCTCCATGCAGCAAAAAATCGAAAAATCCTTGTCTGCAACACCCCAGACGTTCTCACTCACGCAACAGCCGATCTTGCACTTGGTTTACTTCTGGCCGTAACACGACAACTCATCCCGGCAGATCAGTTTTGCAGAAGGGGAGAATTCAAAGGTTGGGCTTCAGATTTGTTTGCAGGTTTTGGACTTCAGGGAAAACAATGCGGAATAATTGGAATGGGGAAAATTGGTACTGCTTTCGCAGAACGTGTTAAAGTTCTGGGTATGAAAGTTGTTTATTCGAACCGAAATGTATCAGGCTCTGCGGATTCTGCCTGCACCTTTGTTTCACTAGATGAACTTATTCAGACAAGTGATGTAGTTTCAATTCACGCTCCACTTACCACAGAGACCCGTGGGATTATGAATCTGGAACGTTTTCTGGCTATGAAACCTGGATCAGTATTCTTAAATACAGGCCGTGGTGAACTTGTTGATGAGGGTGCACTTGTTCAGGTTTTGAAAACCGGGCACCTATTTGGCGCTGGTCTGGATGTTTTCGAAAGGGAACCAGAAATTCATCAGGATTTGCTTTCTCTTAACAATGTGGTTCTTGCACCTCATATTGGTTCAGCAACAATTGAAACCCGCGAAAAAATGGCAATTATGGCAGCACAGGCCATTTGTGACGTGTTGAACGGGTTAACTCCCACAAACCTGGTCCTTTTCTCATGAAATTTAAAAAAGCAGCCATTCCCATTCTATTGTTAACCGGAATGATTTTATTTGTTCTTTTCTATTTTTCTGCCCAGACTTCCAGTGGAAAAGATGAGTATTCCTCTGAAAAATTTAAGCAATTCATGACTTATCTGCGCGGAAGTTTTTCGGCCGAAAGTGATGAATTCGTACTAGCAAAAAACCGGACATTTTCTGATTCGTTACTGACATCCCTGATCAGGGAGAAAAAATGGGAAATGGCCGGAACATTGATCAACGGATATAAAATAGCTTCTGAAATTGTCATTTTAAATGAATCTGGGGCTCCCGTTGCATGGACTGGTTTAACAAATGATCTTCTTGATGCAATTAAAGCTCAACCTAAATCTTCTTATGGTTTGGTAACTGCCTTTAGAACAGTTGACGCCGTTTATCTGGGTTCTGTCAAACCTGTTTCAACCGGGAAAAAAGATGAAACCAAAATTGTTGTTTTTAAGGTCTTAGGTTATAACAATTTATATTATCCGTCAACTGCAGTTCCTTCCAGTCTTGCTTCTGGTTTTGCCGGCCGGCTGAACCTCCCATCGGTTCCCCTTGTTTCACTTTCTGCTGATAAGCCAATAGAGAAACATCCTATTCGTGTTTTTGCAGGCACGATTTCGTCCGATTCGACCTTTTTTAATTTCGATTTGACCCAATTAAATCTGGCTCTCGAAAATAGTGTGAGAACTTATCTTCAAGTTTTAAATTCAGGAATTTACCTGTGTGAGTTTCTCATCCTTTTTGTCGGGATAATGTTCCTTTTTAGAATTAATACGCCCCGAAACCTTCTTTTTAGTAGTGTTGCAGCAGTTTTTTTCATTTTTTACCTTTTAAATATCTGGTTCGGGATCAGCAGTGTATTTTTCCCCCCAAATTTCATTGACCAGGCAACCTATATCAGACAGCAAACTTATGGACTTTTCCAGTCGTTTATTTCCTGGATGGATTTCTCAGTGGTGTTCTGTGGTCTTGGATTGCTGTTTATGTCGTTTGAGTTTCCGGTTAACCGGCAAAGACCTGGGAAATATAGTCTGGCCGGTTGGTTTGTTCTGGGAAGCATTCTGCTATCCGTCTGCTATATTTTTATTGGAGCAATAATTGATTCCCTTCTTTTGGATGGGTTTGTAGCAGGACTTCCGCTAGATGTTTCAATTGGAAAACCAGTTTTTTGGTTGCTGATTAGTATTGCCGCCTTTTTAACTGGGGCAAATCTTTTAATCTGGATACTTTTTAAGGCAAGACATCTGAATTTCTTGAAAAAAACCAGATGGTTTCATTGGCTGGGAATTATTTTAATTGGAATGACTTCCTTTATTGTCGTTCAGATGGCTTTTAATCCAAATGCCACCTCACAGATATTCCCACTCAGTCTTGGTTTTCTTATTTTTTCAGGAACAGCCTGGTATTCGGTTTACCGTGGACTCCGATGGAAACACAGTACCAAATCATTTTATCAGTACGGCCTGATTTTTATTCAAAGTTTTGTTCCTGCTTTTTTCATTTTGTTGTCGCTTAATGAATCCCGACTTGATGTTCTGCAAAAGAACCATGCTGTTAAACTTACCAATCCAAATGATGGCTGGGTTCAATATCTCGCAAATAATTCGTCAGATCTCATGAAAAAAAGACTTGCTGACGAAAACTTTTTCAATAAACCTGATGAAAATCAATCTGGTTTCGCTTACTCGGTCTGGCTCCAGTCTTTGCTTAGCAGAGAAAGGCTAAACGTTCGAATCAGGATTTATGACAGTGAAATCAACCTATTGTCTGAATGGAGTTTTGGTTCCATCATTCCGGTAACTGCTCTGGAGGACAGTTTGTTTTCAGACTCCCTGCTCAATAAAATTCCAAATAAGGGTGAACTTTCAGTTTTGTTAAAATCTGAAAATGGAACCACTTCCGAAATCAGCCGGTATGCAGAAACAATAAAATCAGAACAGGACTCTGTTTTAGGTTTCTTTATTTTTGATCTGGTGAAACCAAAATCCAGATCAGAGATCAGCCGTTTTGGGTTGCTCAATAATGAGAACGAAGACATCCAGTCCTTAAAGTTCACTGCAGCGTTGTATCAGTCAGGTCAGATTGCTGAAAGTTCAATTTTACCGATGTTTCCTGCAAAACTTGATAGCGGATTGCTGCGAAAGCTGGATTGGTACGGTCAGGCTGAATTAGAACGTATTTCTGAGAACAAAAAATACCTTGTCTTTTTTTATCAGAATCCGAAAGATCCGGGCAAGGTTTGGGCAGTTTCAAGAATGCTGAACACCCCAGTCTGGTACTGGAATCAGTTTTCTCAATATCTGCTCATTCTGATTATTACATTGATTCTCACCTATTTATCTCTTCAGATTATCAGTTGGTATAAAAACGGAAAATTGACATTTACCTTTAGAGAACGGGTTTTTACAGGCGTCATTATTGCTTCTTTAATTCCGTTCTGGCTTTTGATTTTGTTTTTTGAACAGTCGTTCCAGAGTCACGCCGTTAATACATCAAAGCTTCTTCTCGAGAATTATTATCGGGGGATTTTACCACAGGTTATCAACCAGCTAACCGATAAACAAACTGAACGTGCTGTAAGTGAACAGGATTACCTTGTTTATAAAGATCGGCAGGTTTTATTTTCAACCCGGCCTGAATGGTTGAAATTAAATTTAATGCCTGACTGGATACCTGGAACAAACAAAGGATCAAGTACAAACGAGTTGGATGCAATGGTTGAATACCGGGAATTCACCTTAAATAATGTTGAATTCATCGTCGGATTTTACCCTGTGCCTGGCAAAGTTTCGGGTTCTTTTGTTCTTGCAATCCCAAATTTATTAAGTAAACAGGTTGTTGAAGGAGAAATTGATACTGCCAGAAGTTATCTGGTTAGCGGGTATGTAGTGTTCATTTTATTTCTGATCACCTTCTTTTCGGCCTGGGTTAACTGGCTTTTACTTCCGATAAAAACAATTGAACAGGCATTTGCCAAAGTTGGTCGTCAAAAAGACCCGGTTTTCGTTGATATTAAAGGCGTTCCCGAAATGGAAGAGTTTGCACATTCCTTTAATTCAATGATTGAAGATCTGAATCATTACAAAGAAAGTCTTGCTGTTGCTGAACGCCAACTTGCATGGCAGGAAATGGCCAAACAGGTTGCCCACGAAATCAAGAATCCATTAAATCCGCTCAAACTGAATACTCAGATGCTGATCAGTCTGTTTCAAAGTAAAAATCCAAAGTTTGATCAGGTTTTTGAAAAAATGTCAAAAACAATTTTGAATGAGATTGAGACAATTGACCGAATTGCAAAGACTTTTGCAACGTATTCACGAATGCCGGAACGAAAACCAGAACCGATAGATTTGTATCTTATTGCTGAAGAAACAGCCGGACTTTTCAGATCAGATGAAGCTGAAATTGAGCTTATTCTGGCTGGAAAACGTCAAATGGTTCTTGCAGATAAGGATGAGATTTCACGGGTGTTTAATAATCTTATTAAAAATGCCATTCAGGCACGAAGGTTGAAAACCATTCAAATTGTCATTTCATTTGATTACCAGTCGTACTGGGCACATGTTTCAATTACGGATAATGGGAAAGGAATTCCCGAATCTTTGATAACCAAAGTGACCGAGCCAAATTTTAGTACGAAGTCTGATGGGATGGGGCTTGGGCTGTCAATTTGCCGTAAGGTCATCCAGGATATGAGGGGGCAACTGACTATAAAAAGCAAGGAAGGGGAGTGGACAACCGTTGAGATCCAGATTCCTGTTATTTCCTGACCGTTTTTTTCGTCGTTTTCTTTGAAGTAACTGCCTTTTTCACCGGTTTGGATTCCGGTTGGCTATCTAAATAATCTTTCTCATTAAAGTCCCTGAAATACCTGAACCGGTATCCTTTCTTTTCAAGTTCTCCAATCCTGACTGTTAATCCCTCATCTGAAAAAAGAGTTTGAGAAGACAGATAAATCTGATATTTTGATTTTCCCTTATTGGTTGCAAGAACAAAATCGAGGTCTTTTAAAGATTTCAAGATATTATCAGAAGTAAGAACCTGTTTATTTCTGAATTTTGGAGATTTTTCCCGGTCAATTTTAATTCCACCATCAGCAAGAAAATAAACTGAAGCTGCTGGGAAGATAATACCCAATTTATTTCGCCTTTGAAGGATTTCGCTGGTAGAAAGCGACGAATTAACCTCCATTTTGCCAGAACCTGCAGATACATACATACCAAAGTCAATTGCTGATTTTGAAAGTTCTGTTGCTTTTTCCTGAGCTGGCTTTATTTCATTAACAGGTAACAGAAGAGTTGAAAAAATACGCTTATCTGCGATAAGATCTGGAATACTGATTTCTTCTTTGACCGGCAATACGAGTAAATAAATATCTGAAGAAGGCCGTGTGACCTTACTTGATACTTCAAGCCGGTAGGTAGCCACAACCGATTTTCCGTCAAATGCATGAAGAGAAACCTGTTTCTCCCGGCGATTGTCATATCCTTCAAGTCTTAATTTAGAAATTGAAAGTAATTCTTCATTCATTTTCAGATGCAAATCTCCGATCGGGAGATCAGCAGGTGTCATGATGAGGTAGACCGGTCTTTTGATCAGCCGACCGGGTTGGTCTGCAGTTTTAATCCAGTGGTCTTCCACACCATAATCTGAAAGAACCTTTTTCATTTGCAGATGGTAAGATGGAATCCAGGCAGTTGAATCCCATTGATATTCGGGATGTTCTTTGTCGGGTTCTGAGAGAAAAAATATGGCACCTGAAATTGTCGTCAGGACAGTTAGCACCATAATGAAAATGAAACGGATGGCCATAATTTTGAATCTACCGGTGAAAATGATTAACTTCTGCCTGCGCTGGAGACAGATTAAAATGAGTATTATCAGCAATTATCAGGAAGTCAGGCAAAAGATACAACGACTTTGCGCAGAAATTGGCAAAGATGTTGATGATATTACTCTGGTTGCGGTTTCAAAAACCCGGCCAATCGAAGAAATTGAATTACTTTATCAGGCAGGTGTAAGGGACTTTGGTGAAAACCGGGTTCAGGAACTTGTCGAAAAAGCGTTGCTTTTGCCTAAAGACATCCGGTGGCATTTGATCGGACACCTGCAAACAAATAAAGTAAAACAAGTTATTCCTTTTGTATACCTGATTCATTCTGTTGACCGTATGGCCCTGGTAGATGAAGTTGAAAAACAATCGTCAAAACACGGCAAAATAACTGATATTTTGCTTCAGATGCGGGTTGCAGAAGAAGATACAAAAATGGGTTGCCCGCCAGAAGAGTTCGGGTTGTTGTATGAATATGCAGCAAGTCATTCACATCTCAACATCAGGGGATGTATGACCATGGCAACTTTTACACCTGATAAACTGAAAATTGAAAGAGAATTTCACCAGTTCTTTCATCAAATTCCGGCCAGGTTAAAAGAAAAGAAAAACCAAATTTGGTCAGTGGGAATGTCAGGTGACTGGGAAACTGCAATTCAGTCTGGTTCGAATTTAGTTCGGATTGGAACAGCTATTTTTGGTGAACGCTAAACTGCTGAAAATTTAGGGAAATTATGAAACTTTCTGCTTTGGATATTAAAAAACAGGATTTCAAAAAAACAATGAGAGGTTACGACTTTACTGAGGTCAGAGCCTTTCTTGATATTGTTTCTTCACAATGGGAATCTCTCGTTTCAGAAAACAGAGAACAATCAACCCGTCTTACTGAACTTGAAACCCAATTGAAAGATTACCGGCAGGTTGAGAAGGTACTTCACCAAACCATGCTCAATGCAGAAGAAACGAGCCGGCAAACCATTGAAAATGCAAGACAGCAGTCTCAAAATATGGTAAAGGAAGCTGAATTAAAGGGAAGTTCCATTATAGAAGCAGCCAGAAGAGATGTTGCAGACCTCAGACAGCAGATACAAATTCTGAACAGTCATCGGGGTGATTTGATAATCCGGCTAAAGAGTATGGTTGATTTGCTTGATAAAAATGTAAAAGAATTTGAAACTCAGCATGCTATGCCAAGATTGCTCGATACTGCTGAAGCGTTTTTGCCAAAACCCGAATTTGACCAAATTCAGGCAACACCCCAGGAAAAACGAGTTTCAGAAGTCCAACCCGAAAAAACAGAAACCCGTAGTGGTTTATTTGAGCCACTTTCGTCAGCAGATGAAAAACCAGATCCGGTTAGAATCACTTCTTATTCATCTCAGAATCAACCCGAAAGACAGGGTAGTTTCATTCCTGTAAAACCTGTCATTGAGCCAGTTTCTGAACCTGAGGTTCAGGAAAAGTTACAGGAAGAAACTAAAGTTCAAACTCCCCAGCAGCCCAAAAAGGAAAAAATAAATCTCGACCATATACTGAACCAGCTTGATTAATTCAATCAGATTAAATGTTGAATTTTGTTGCAGCACAGGTTTTAGTGTCGAGTCTGGTTTTAAGGTCAGATCTGAAGAATTTGATGATTTAGTCCTTTCCTCATCACAAAAAGCAATCCTTTTGTTAGTTCCTGTTGATGTCTGTCACCACATTTGTCTAATAAAATGGACTTTAAAAAGTTTTTCTGCTAATTTAAATGTTCTATGAATAGATATTTAATTTCGAATTCTCTGCGGATTCGCTTTTTTGTTGACATTTTGTTTTTGGTGCTGTCTTTTACTGCAGCCCACTATGTACGTTATGGTCAGTTTCCCACTTTGATTGAACGTGATCCTTATAGTCTTTTTTTCCTTTTTCTGGTTTTTTTATGGTTTACACTCACCTTTATATTTCCGGTTTACCATGAACAACGTGTTCTTTCCATTTCCAATTCAGTTACAGAGTTTGTAAAGTATGTGGCCATTTATGTAAGTCTGATTTCCCTTTCGATTGTCATTGCCCGCTGGACTTTTGTTTCCCGGAAAACCCTTATTTTCTTCATATTCTTCTTTCTTCTTTCAGGAATAATTTTTAGAGTTATTTATAAACTCTATGTCTATTACGTGCGATCAAAAGGCGATAATATTAAAAATCTATTGATTTTAGGAGTGGGTGCTGTTGCTTCAGTAATTGAAAAACGGGTAATAACCCGTCCAGAAATGGGATATAAAATTACAGGTTATCTGAAGGAAGACGGAGAAGAACCTCTCGTTCGAAAATATCACAAAATTGAAGGAAATGTTTCCGATTTGGAAATGGTTCTGAAGAGCAGATCAATTGATGAAGTAGCCATTGCAATATCGGGTCAAAACCGTCAGATGATTCTTGAGGCAATATCAACATGTGACAAAATGGGCGTTAGAAGCTGGATTGTTCCTGATTTTTTTGCAATGACTTCAAAAGGTGCTGTTCTGGATAGTTTTGATGGAATTCCAATCTTAAAAGTTAGGGCAGAACCACTGCAATCGTTGTTTAACCGATTTATAAAACGAAGCTTTGATATTTCAATTTCAATTTTTACTCTGATAACCATTATGCCATTTTTGATGGCCGGAATCTGGATTTCAAATCTGGTATATTCCCGTGGACCACTCTTTTTCAGGCAGCCAAGAAATGGAATGAATGGTAATGTCTTTCTTTGTTACAAATTCAGAAGCATGCATATTAATTTAAGTGATAAAAACACTAATGATTTTAAACAGGCAACTAAAAATGATCCAAGAATTTCAAAAATTGGGGCATTCCTTAGAAAAACCAATCTCGATGAATTTCCGCAGGTGATCAATGTTCTGCTGGGTCAGATGAGTATTGTTGGTCCACGTCCTCATCCGATAGAACTCAATAATCAATGGGTTGAAGAAATTTCAAAATATACCGTCAGGCATTTTGTCAAGCCCGGACTTACCGGTTGGGCTCAGGTAAATGGCTATCGGGGTGAAACTGAAACCAAGCGAAAAATGGTTAAGAGAATCCAGTACGATATCTGGTATATTGAAAATTGGACGTTTGGACTCGATTTGAAAATAATTGTCCTGACCGCCTACCGGATGGTCAGAGGTGATAAAACTGCATATTAATTAATCTGAGAAATTCATGAAAAAAGCCATCATTACCGGAATTACCGGCCAGGACGGTTCATATCTGGCAGAATTACTGCTATCAAAAGGCTATGAAGTCCATGGAATTATACGTCGTGCATCAACCTTTAATACAGGTAGAATTGATCACTTATACAAAGATCCGCACGTGAACAACGTAAAACTGTTCCTGCACTATGGTGATATTGCAGATTCCGCCAACATGATAAAATTGGTTCACGATATTGCTCCCGACGAAATTTATCATCTTGCAGCACAGTCACACGTTCGGGTTTCGTTTGATATTCCTGAATATACCGGTGATGTTACTGGTATAGGCACTGCCCGGCTTCTTGAAGCAATCAGAATGACAGGCTGCAAGTCGAAATTTTATCAGGCTTCATCTTCAGAAATGTACGGTTTGGTTCAGGAAGTTCCACAAAAGGAAACGACTCCTTTTTATCCGCGTAGTCCGTATGGTGCTGCAAAAGTTTATGCTTACTGGATGACTGTGAACTATCGTGAATCGTACAATATGTTTGCAACGAATGGTATTCTGTTCAATCATGAATCACCCCGTCGTGGCGAAACTTTTGTAACCAGAAAAATTACCCGTGCACTTGCCCATATTCTTGCAGGAATGCAGGATAAACTTTACATGGGAAATCTTGATTCTAAACGGGACTGGGGTTATGCCAAGGAATATGTGGAAGCCATGTATTTAATGCTTCAGCATCATACCGCAGATGATTTTGTCATTGCAACCGGTGAAACCCATACTGTTCGTGAGTTTTTAATTGAAGCCTTCAGCTATGTGAACCGTGACTATAACGATTTTGTTGAGATTGATCCGGTTTATTTCAGACCAACTGAAGTTGATCTGTTGATTGGGGACGGAGCCAAAGCAGAAAAAGAACTTAACTGGAAGCCAAAAACTGCATTCAAAGACCTGGTAAAAATTATGGTCGAAGCAGATATTGAAGCTGTTGAATCCCTGCACAAAATTAAAATTAAACGGTAACAATGGAAAAAAACGCAAAAATTTATGTTGCCGGACATCGTGGGCTTGTCGGATCAGCCATCACAAGAAATCTTCAAAGTAATGGGTATACTAACCTTTTACTCAGAACCCGGCTTGAAGTTGATCTTACAGATTTAAGGCAAGTTCTTCATTTGTTTGAAACGGAACGTCCAGAATATGTTTTTCTGGCTGCTGCAAAGGTTGGCGGAATTCAGGCAAATAATATTTACCGTGCAGATTTTATTCTTGAAAATCTGAAAATCCAGAACAATGTCATTGAATCTGCCTGGAAAACCGGTGTCAAAAAGTTAATGTTTCTTGGCAGTTCCTGTATATACCCTAAACTGGCACCCCAGCCACTAAAAGAAGAGTATTTACTTACCGGTGAGCTTGAACAAACTAATGAACCTTACGCAATTGCAAAAATTGCAGGTATAAAAACTTGTGAAAGCTTTAACCGGCAATATGGAACCAATTATATTTCGGTTATGCCAACGAATTTATATGGACCAAATGATAATTTTGATCTGAATAATTCACATGTTTTACCAGCACTTATCAGAAAGTTTGTAACTGCAAAAGATGCAAATGCGCCATCAGTGACTGTTTGGGGAACAGGGTCGCCCCGAAGAGAATTTCTCTATGCCGATGACATGGCCGATGCCTGCGTTTTTTTAATGGAAAGTTACACGGGTGATCAGTTTGTCAATATTGGAACCGGTGAAGATGTTACCATTAAAGAACTGGCCGAAACTGTTAAAAAGATAACCGGGTACACTGGCGATCTTGTTTTTGATTCATCAAAACCAGATGGAACACCCCGGAAGTTACTTGATGTTACCAGATTGAAATCAATGGGATGGTCCCCGCAAACCTCTCTTGAAAATGGTATCCGTCTGGCTGTTGACTGGTATCAGGAAAACAAGTCGAAATTTGAATGAAAAACGGGTACTTTCCTTTAAAACGGGAGGTACCCATTTTTTGCCCTGCCTGAACTTCATCATCTGCCCCATTGTGATCAGGAATTTTTCGTCAGTACTGAATTGTTTACTCATAATTAAGTTCACCTGCTTAACTTTACAGTTTGTCTGAAATCGGAGTTCTTCTTATGCGTATTGGCAATTTTCTTCCGGCTCTGTTTTTCTTTCTTGTTTTTCAGTCTGGTGCAATTGCCCAGCAGAAGGTTTCACTTTCTGCCCATGGTCTATATGAATTAAATCCCTCTGTATTGAATGGTTTTCCAAACCTCGTTTTTTCAACACACATTAATTCACGTCTCCCGGTACTGCAACTCGATAATAAATCCTTTTTGATTAATTATCCTGATCGGTCTTCCGATCCTGAATATCCAAATGAACAACTAAATATTTATAGTAAACTTCTGTCTCTTAAAATTGCCCCTTCTGATTCTGGTTTTTTGACTTACGTTCAGGATTCAACTGAAAATCCTGGTGATTTTTCAGGTTTTCAGGATACCCTGATTGTCAAATCCCGGATAGAAAGGGATCTTGACTATTATCAGGGTGATAACACCAATTATTACACAAACTGGTCTGAAGTCACTCCCGGCGAAGGTTGGATCTGGACGTATCTCAATAAAGGGGCTACCTTATCTACAATCCTTCCATCCTGGGTAAACAAATTTACTGGTACACTTGCAGTTAAACTGAGACTCAGAGGGGTAAGCAGAGATAACAATGCAAACCCTGATCACCTGATTAATGTAACCTGGAAAGGAACAACACTCGAGCGATCGTTTCTGGGATACAACTACATTTCTCCCGATTTCACTTTTCCCGCCTCAGCAAGTGCTTCGCGAACATTAGCCGTAAAGTCTGTAGGTTTTACAACCACAACGGTTGACAGGGTTTTGGTTGATTGGATTGAGATAACGGGCAAACAGGTTGAACCAGTCGACACAATTATGGTTGCGCTGAATATCCCATCTGCTTTACAACAGCCAGGAAAGCTCACTTTAAAAGTTGCAGCAGGCAGAAATTATGCAATTGCAGATTCTGCTGGAAAAAAAATCCGATTCCCAGTGGTTCTATCTTCCACAGGAACTTCCAAACTAATAGGATTTTCTCTTAACGGATTGTCTGCCTCAGGTCTATTTCTTGTTGATCTTAATACTTCAGTTCCGCTACCGGTAACCTCACCCGTTTTTTATTCTGGTTTGATACCAGGTGGCGATGAGAATTTAATTCTGATCACTCATCCGGATTTTAAAACCTTTGCCGATGATTATGCAGCTTATCGTTCTGACGTTACCGGCAAAAAATCAAAGGTAGTAACGACTGAAGAAATATTTTATCGCTACAGCGCATTGAATCCGACTCCTCATGCAATAAAAGCCTATTTGCAGGAAGAGTGGAAAAATAATCCGGAATTAAAAAATGTAATGCTGATCGGGAATGCCAACTGGGATCACCGTGAAATTACAAATAAGGCGGGAAAGAAAAATTTCGTACCATCTTATGGAAATCCGGTAAGCGATCAATGGTTGGTTGCTTTTGCCGATACAAATAAATTGTTTTCTTTTCTTGATATTGGCCGGTTGCCAATTAATAAACAGGAAGATGGCTATAACTTCTTAAACAAAGTTAAGAAATGGGAAAAGCAAAAACTGAACGATCCGCAGGTAAAGAAATTTTCTTTTATAAATGGTGGGTTTGACGCAGCAGAGCAACGCACCTTTTTTAATCAAACAATGAGAATTGTAAATGATTTTGTTTATGACCCTACCGTTTTAGGGCGGATTGATACCGTCATTAAGCGAACCGAAGGATATCAGGATGCCGGTAAAGAAACACCCAAAATTCAGAAAACATTCAAGGACGGAATTTCCTGGCTCAGTTTTATTGGGCATGCCGGAAGCCGGACGTGGGATTTGATGCTAAGTGATGTGAGAGAACTCCCTGTCGGAAACGGACTTTACCCCTTCATCACATCGATGACTTGTTTTACCGGTGATTATGCCAACCCTAGTCAGGAAAGTTTCAGTGAAGATTTTGTACTGAATAAAGACCGGGGAGCCATTGGATTTATTGGTACTTCCGGACTTGGATACATTGATCTGGATGAGCTATTGAGCAGAGGGTTTTACTCTGCTGCTTTAAAAGGCAGAAATAAACAAATGGGAAAGGCAATTACGGTTGCAAAAAATGAATTGGCGCGAAAGTACAAACAAAATGACCGTGTCAGATCCATTATCCGCCAGTATAATCTGATTGGCGATCCCACTCTTGAATTCCCGATCAGAAATTTTCCGGATTTACTGGTTTCAACAGAATCAAAAATTGAAAAAATATCTGATTCTACTTTTACCTTTCATGTTGCAATTGTCAATGGCGGTAAAGTTGTACCAGATACAGTTATTGTAACTCTTTCTGATGAGGATGCTTCAGGATCAAAGATTAAGTCGATTACCAAATTTCCATTGCAATCTTCCTTCCTCAACGTCTCATTACCAGTGACCGTCTCAGAACCCGGACTTCACACTGTGACGGCATCGGTTGCCTTTTCTGGTGTAACTGATAGTTTGTTGGAAAACAATCAGATCAGTTTTGAGGTTTTAATTCCTAAAAATGATTTATCGTTGTTTAATTTGCTGCCAAATCAGATCATTTCCCAGGATTCTTATCTGCTAAGGTTGTTTTATCCAGGTGAAACTGAACTTGCATGGAAAATAAAAAATGATCAAAATCAGATTGTACTCTCGGGAAGTAAACTGGTTCAGAATCTGGATTCTCTAAGTCTTTCAACTTCATTTCTGACCCCAGGAAGTCATTACACCATTGGGTTTACACACACAGGTGACACGAATACCATTTCTGTCCCATTTGTGACCGGTGCTGGGAATGCAGGAACCCAGTTTTTTCAACCCAGAGAAGTCATACTTCCAGATCTGACAAAATTATCGAACAGTTTGGTAACTGTACAAACCGGTACTGAACTAATATCCGCAGGCAGTGCAGGGTTTGATGCAGGGAATTTTGGTTTTATTACATCAGGTAGTAAAACTGTTTTCTGTGGATTCCGGGGGGTTCTTGCTGCAAGAATTGACAGTCTTACACTTGAAATCAAGGAATCAAAGGAGTTTGATACTTATCTGAACCTTACAAATGCTGATGCATTGGATACCTGGATCAAGGATAGATTGAACACAAATGATTATTTGGTATTCACCATTAAAGATGAAGGTTCCAGAAGTTTGTCAACGGGGTTGAAATCAACACTTCGCGGGCTTGGCAGCGTTTACATCGATTCCGTAAAAATCAGGGAAGCCTGGGCATTTGGCATCAAATTAGGTACACAGTCAGTGAAAATATTTGAAGGTTATTCACGAAGCCGTCTTGATAAGGTTTATGCAGAAAAATCAGTACCATTTCAACCTGGATTGATAACAATGAAAATGCCATCCGGAGGGAAAAACCAGCTGAAATCACTCTCTTTTACAGTTACTGGGCAGGATAGTACCTGGCTGAAGTCTTCAACAACCTCACCGGCAGAATTAAAAAGCCAGGGAAATCATACAATAACAATTCAGGATGCTGATACGGTCTCAATTTTGTTTAAGAATTCAAAGTTTACAACCGAACCCATTTTAATATTCAATTCGGTGGATTATGCCCCAACATTTCCATCGGGATTGTGGGGAACCAAAAAGTCAAAATCACTTTTGGCAGTAGGTGAAGGATTCTCTGTATCTACTTCAATGTTCCAACCGTTCATTTCTGATTCGGCAAAGTCAAATCTTCATTTATTATTCAGTAAAGACAATGTAACGGTTTTTGAATTCGATACGCTGGTTGCAAAATCACACCCGATTCTTCCGGTTGATTTTAAAGTTCCTGCTAACACAATCATTGATACTGGAATTTATAATTTCGTAGTCAAAATTCAGTCTGGCGATTATTTCAATGATTTTGTTTCGGTTAGTGATACTGTCAAGGTTGTCGTTTCAACAGGTGTTCAAGAGTTTAATCCAAAACTGGTGGTAACTTTAAATGACCGTGAACTCAATCCGGCTGAAAAAGAAACAGTAAGAAAAAAAGCAAAATTCAAATTCAAAATCGATCCTGACGGAAATATTCCACTTAATGATCCAACCAAAGTGACCATTTCTCTGAACAACGAGCCTCAAAAGGCAGTTGACTCTCTTTATGTAGTATATGAAAATGGAAAGAACATAACGGTAATTGATCTGGAAACTGAACTTTCTGCCGGAACCATTAAAATGAACATTGCCGTCAAAACGCCTTTTGGTGATTATGTGAACAACCCAAAAGTGTTTGAGTACACTCTGATTGTAAATGAGAATGATGGCATTACTCAAATGGCCAATTATCCGAATCCGTTTGAAAGTGAAACCAGAATCTATTATCTACTGACCGGTCTGGATGATCCACAAAAGGTTTCTGTTCAAATCTACACGATAAACGGTCTTAAGATTAAAACCATTTCTGGAAGTTCTGCTTTGATTGGTCATAATTTGACCCTGTGGGATGGCCGTGATGCTGATGGCGATGAGGTGGCTAATGGCCTTTATCTGTATAAATTAATTGTGGATTTTGGTGATAAAACAATTACCCAAACCGGGAAAATGCTTAAAGTAAAATGACAATCTTTAAAAATTTTCCTGTTTTTATTGTTTTAGTTCTGATTGGGTCTTCCTGTTCATTTTTTAAAGGAAAACCTGAAGAATCTGCCGGTGAGCGTGAGCAAAAAATCGGGCAAATCAGGGTTCAGCTTCAGTCGGTTGCAGATTCTTTTAATACCGGCGGTTTTGAATTTGTTTGTTCAAAACTTGAAGAATTGAAACTCCCGGTTTCCCGTTACCTGCCGCTCGAATCTGCCTGGCTTTCAAACACCCGCGGACTTTCCTTCTTTTACCTGGAACGCAATGACAGTGCACTGGCAGAATTTAATGTAGCAGTTACGCTTGATCCTGTTTATACTGAAGCATGGAATAACCTTGGCCACATTTTCCTTCTGCGTGGTGATATTGATTCGGCTATCTCGTCTTTTAAACGAAGTCTTTCTCTGAATAAAGATTATGATGCCGCCAGGTTAAATCTAGAAATTGCAGAATTGTTTAAGTCTGGTCAGTTAAAATGGGGTGAACTGGGTTTAATGGCTATTGCCGATTCAACGAAAAACCCCGAAGAAAAAGTCAGAATTTATGCCCAACTGCTTAATCTGGCACCGTATTACGTCCAGATTTATAATAATTTGGCTGTAGCAGAATATAAAACAGGAAATATCAATTCTGCTTTTCAGCATTTGAGTGCAGCGGTGATATTAGATCCCACCTATGCAATGGCTCATCATAATCTTGCGTATATTTACCATGAATATGGATTGTATGATGATGCAATCAGGCATTACCTGATTGCAATCCGCCATCAATTTAACTTTTTTACGGCTTTGGAAAATTTAGCTTATACCTATCTGGTAAAAGGAGACCTGGGGAATGCACGGCTGGTTATCAACCGTGTTCTTGATGTTGCTCCAGACCGGACGTATGCAAAAGAGCTGAATATTGAAATTTCGGAAGCTGAAATGAAACCCGAAAAACAGGAATTAAAATGAATTATGCAGTAATAATGGCTGGTGGAAGCGGAACCCGCTTTTGGCCGGTTTCCAGATTTAATACACCCAAACAGTTTCTTGCAATCGCTGAAAAGAAAACCATGATTCAGTCAACGGTTGACCGGTTACTACCCGTTTTTCCGATGGCAAATATTCTGATCATCGGTAATAAAGTACACGAATCACTGCTCAGAGAGCAACTTCCAGACCTAAATCCTGACCAGATTATTCTTGAACCATTTGGTCGTAATACCGCAGCAGCAATTGCACTTGCAGCTGCCATCCTGAAGAAAAAAGATCCGGAAGCAACGATGCTTGTCATTCCATCAGACCAGATTATTAAAAATGAAACCCGATTTCTGGAAATCGTCAGGGAAGGGTTGGCTCTTGCAGTTAACGAAAAACATGCACTGGTTACAATTGGTTTAAAACCAGTTAGACCCGAAACCGGTTACGGGTATATTCAGGTTGATGAAGATTTTCATCTTGACAACTTCCCCAATGCCTACCAGGTAAAGACTTTTGCAGAAAAACCGAATTATGATACAGCAGTCAGGTTTTGTTCTTCAGGTGACTTTTTATGGAACTCGGGCATGTTTATCTGGAAGGCCGATACCATTCTTGAAGAACTTCAGCGTCACCTGCCTGATTTGTCTTTTGAACTTGATGCGCTGAACCCCTCCATTGGCACCGATAATTTTTATCCGCATCTTGCCGAAGCCTATAACCGCATGCCGAATATTTCAATTGACTATGGTGTGATGGAAAAGGCTGACCTGGTTTTTGTGCTTAAAGCAGATCTGGGTTGGTCGGATGTTGGTTCCTGGGATGAGGTTTGTAATTTGTCTGATAAAGATGAAAACGGAAATTCGGTTGAAGGAAATGTACTTCTTGCATCAACTTCAAATTCGCTGGTCAGAGGAAAAGAAAAACTGATTGCATTGGTCGGTGTCGAAGATATTATTGTTATTGAAACTGAAGATTCTATCCTGATTTGTAAAAAGGGACAAAGTCAACAAGTGAAAAATATAGTCGATCAGTTGAAAATGGGTGACTATGCGGGTTATCTTTAAAGTTTGTAAGTAAAACCAGCCCAATTTAAATGACGTCACAACCCTGTTTTTCAAAGTATTCCTTTCTTGCTATACTTCTGGCTGTGGTCGTATTTGAAGGATGTACCAGCACTGCAAGATTTACCTCTGAACGCGAGCCGGGAAAAGTTGTTTTCAGAGGGAAGAAATCTGCAACGATTGAATCGACCGGTGAACAAGCCAATGGTGTTGCCAGTTTTTATGGCCCAAAATTTCATGGCCGCCAAACTGCAAGTGGTGAAATCTTTGACATGTATCAGTTTACGGCCGCCCACCGTCAGTTTCCCTTTGGAACCCGTTTAAAGGTCACAAATCTGGATAATGGCAAATCTGTAATTGTACGGGTAAACGACCGGGGACCTTTTGTAAAAAGCAGGGTTTTGGATCTGAGTTATGCTGCCGCCAAAGATATTGATATGGTTACATCGGGTGTTGCAAAAGTAAAAATTGAAACCTACCGGTGAAAACCAGAAAACCCGGATTGTTATTGTGCTGAAACGTCAAATTACTCTTATTACTGATTTTGGAACCCGTGATTATTACGTCCCAACGTTGATTGGGCAGATTAAATCGGTTAATCCGCTTGTAGAAATTCATCACCTTACTCATTCTATTGCCCGGCAAAATATTGTTGAGGCTGCTTTCACTTTACGCAATTCCTACCCGTATTTTCCTGAAGAAACAATTCATATCATCATTGTAGATCCCGAAGTCGGCTCTGACCGTGACGCGGTTGCAGTGAAACATGACGGTCATTTTTTTGTTGCACCCGATAACGGAATTCTTACTCTTGCCTTGCAGACCACCCGTCCTGAGAAAATTATTTCAGTTCGGAATTCCCGTTACTCCAGCCGGAATATCAGTCCTGTTTTTCATGGCCGTGATGTTTTTGTTCCGGTTGCCGCCTGGCTAAGTAAAGGGGTTTCTATTGATCTGCTTGGTGCTGAAAAGGATGAATTAACTGATCTGAGATGGGGACTTCCGTCCTGGGATAAACAAAAAATTATTGGTCAGGTTATCCATATCGACCATTTCGGGAATCTGATTACTAACATAAGTGAAAGATTTCTTGAACATTGGGCGGGTGATTCGGCTTACCATATCGGACTTGCAGGATGGGATCCGCTCCCGTTATCAACCATTTACAGTGATGTCGAACCGGGTGATCCGGTAGCTTTGATTGGTTCTGGTGGTTTACTTGAACTTGCAGTCTATCAGGCTGACGCAGCTCAACTTTTTGATGTGAAAATTGGTTCACAAATCATGGTTGAAAAGGAAAAAAAATGATTATCAGAATCGTGAAAATGAAATTTCACCCTGATTACTGTGAACAATTTATTCAAGTATTTCATAAAACACGTCCGGTCATTCTCACTTTTGACGGATGTTTAGAAGTTAAACTGCTTCAGTCTGAAACTGAACCAACTATTTTCTCTACTTTTTCACGGTGGGATTCAGTTACGCATTTGGATCATTACCGGTTTTCAGAGTTTTTTAAATTAACCTGGTCAACCATCAAACCCTGGATGGTTGAAAAAGCTGATGCGGTTTCCTATAATGAAATCAGCGAAAATGATTGAATCAACCCTTATTTCTGCCGGACAGATCAAAGTTTTCTACCAGAATTCTACCATTTATTCTTACCCGAATCCGGTTTCAATTCAAAAACTAACAATGGCTCAGAAATCAGGTGCCTGGAAGTTAACCGCATGGGGTTATGAACGGCTTTGGCGAAAACAATCGGTTTCCATTCTTTCTCTTGGCAAATTTCATCTTGAAAATGAACTTGAGCAGTTGAATGCTGCTGTTTTATTAACCGAAAGTTCAAATCCGGTTATTTGTGATCTGACCTGCTCAACCGGTTTATATGGCCGGTTTTTATTGGATAAATTTCCCGAATCAACAGTTTATTTTCTGGATTATAGTATTGAAATGTTACAGGAAGTTCTTCACCACAGGCCAGATCACACACGTACTGTTTTGGTGCAGGCTTTTTGTGAAGATCCGGTTTTTGAAGATTCAGTTCTTGATGCAGTCGTTTGTGGTGGATCCTGGAATGAAATTACCCAAATTGAGAAAACCCTTTTCCGGATGTATTCTGCCTTGAAACCGGGAGGCGTCATGTTTTGGATGGGTATTCTTCCTGCTGCGACCTCAGTTGGTAGGTTTTTTCAGAAACTTGCTGGGTCCAAAGGTGGTTTGCATTTTGATGAATCTGAAAAAATTGAAGCTGCTTTCGGTCTGGCCGGATTTAAATCCATCCAAATTAAATCCGTTCAACCTATTTTTACGCTGACTGCCCGGAAACCTGAATGATTCCTTACCGCCTGGTACTTTTTGATATTGATGGAACTTTGATTTCACTTCCTGGAAAAGCTGCAGAGGTTGTTCAGGAAGCGATTTACTCGGTTTTAGGTTCATCATTTCACCTTCCGTACCAGTCATTTTCTGGGAGAACTGACTGGGAGATTTTTCGGGATACAGTGAGCCATTATGGTGAAAACCCAGAAAACCATCCGGGTTGGAGTTCATTTTGCGATGTTTATTCCAATTTATTTATGCAGTCTGTCAATTCAGATCATCTGATTGTTCACCCGGGTGGATTTGAATTGCTTGAATCTCTGGAAGACGATGGCAATTTTATGGTTGGGCTTTTAACGGGAAACATACGGGAAATGGCAACCTTTAAATTAAGTCTTGCCGGCCTTGCCGACTTTTTTGAATTTGGCGCTTTTGGTGATGATCACTGGATTCGGGAAAATCTGGGTCCGCTTGCAAAAAAACGGGCAGAAATGATTTCGGGAGAAACCTTTACCGGATCAGAAATCTGGGTTGTGGGTGATTCACCCAGAGATGTTCAAACTGCAAAGTTTATTGAAGCAAATTGTATCGGCGTGACCAATGGAAAGCATTCTGCTGAAGAACTCAGACACGCAGGAAGCCCTTTTGTTGTAAGACATTTAAATGAAGTTGCACCGGTTCTGTTAAATTCTCGATAAAATCATCTTGTTTGCTTATTTTGGTAACTTACTCATAGAAATACCTATGCTTTCAAGAACCGTCCTGTTTTTTCTTGTTTTCGCTGCTTTTTTTCAGGCTTCCGGTCAGAAAATTGAAATAGTTGTTTCCGGATGGGCAACAACCAGTGAAGAACATGATGAACTTGCCGGGAAAATCAGGAGTTTTAATTTAAGTCAGAAAAAAATTGAGGTCATTTATGACCCAATTACCATGACTGATTATTACCATCAGAATCTCCTCGGTCGCATGAAATCTGGAACTCCGCCAGATGTTTTCTACGTACGTGATGCTGATCTGAGTGATTACCTGCGAATTAATGCATTGAAACCCCTGCAATCCCTTCTTGGTAAGGCCGGATTAAAAACACAATCCCTTTATAAGCCTGCAACTGATGCATTCCGCCGTGATAAAGATATTTATGCGATTCCAAAAGATTTTAATATTATTGGTATTAACGTAAACGAAAAATACAGGAAATTGGCCGGGCTATCTGCATCGGGTCCAAAAACCTTTGACGAACTATCTGATTGGTTTAAAAAATTGAATAGTACTGTCGGTTCCTTGAAAAAGGATGCACGGGCCATGGTTATTTCTGGTCATGATTTTGAAATTCTTCCGTTTATCGCACAGGCATCGGTTCCGGGTTGGGAATCTTCCCCTTTAAGCAAAGATTTCTTGTTTCCAGCTTATAATTTTTATTCAGTTCAAAACAGGAATCAGGTTATTCTTCTGGATTTCAATGTTTTAAGCTCAAATCTGGTTTTCACAGACCAGAAAGTGGCAAGTGTTATTCAGGGAATCTGGTTTTTCCCTTATTATGATAAAAATTTCCCCGAACTTGACTACCGTGTTTACCCGCTTCCGGCCATTGACAAGAAAACAAAACCAAGAACTGTGATGACAACTGTCGGGTGGGGTATTTCATCAACCTGTAAGGATACGAAGTCCGCAATGGTGGTTCTTGCCTATCTCGTTAATACATTTAACTACGAAGAGTGGCTGGTGAAAGGTGTTGCATTTCCTTCAACAACAAAAGCTTTATCTCAAATTTTACAAGGCAAAAACAGCCGTCATGGTGCGAAAGAATTGTTAAAAGCAGCAGGAAATGAAACAGGGCTAAACCGTTGGCGGAAAGAAGATATTGATTTAATTTCACATGAATTTAAATCGATGATGGTTTCACTGAAAAACCCTGACGAAATTGTAAACACGATTCTGATACAGTCAAATCAACTCAGGAAAGAAAATCTGAAATGATGAGATTTAATCTGGCTACCAAATTTTTATCAGCCTTTCTGGTCATCCTCACTCTGGTAATGGTGCTGAGTACCTGGCTAACCATTACCCGGGAAAACGAAAGACTTCAAAAAGATCTGATTGATCATTCAAAAACGATCAGTGAGCTGGCATCAACGATCTTATATGATGAATTACTGCAAAATTCTCCCATTCCGCTCCCCGACCGGATTCAGGCTCTGATTGATCAGATGGACTATTCTGTAAATGTAACCTTTTACGGGCTTTCAGGAAATCAGATTTATACTCACAATGATTCTCTGCGCATTAATATAAATTTTACCGATACAATCCACAAAGGAATGCTGGATTATAAACTTTGGTTGGAAAAAAGGTCAATTGCCTTTAACTCTCAAACCAAAAATTATGTTTTTGTTACAGTTCCGATTATTACCCGTGGAGTAAAACTTTCGGCAGATACCAAGTATGCATTTAATGGGTTAATTGTTATTACTTTTTCGAAAACTTATGTTACCGAACAGCTGGAAAGGGTGTCAAAAGCTATCATTCTTCTTTCATTGCTGGTTGCGGCTGGTGGTGGATTTTTAGCCTGGATTGTATCCTGGTTTTTTGGTAAACTTATCAGACGACTTTCAACTGCGTCTGAAGAATTTCAAAAAGGAAATTACAATTTCCGCATTGATAAACATTCAAATGATGAACTTGGCGATCTCGCTCATTCTTTTAATGAAATGGCTGCGGGAATTTCTGGTGCCTTTTATCAGCTTGAAGAAAAAACAAAAAGTCTCGAAAAGGTTACCAGTCAGGTTCTTCAAAGTGAAGCCAGAATTCGCTCCTTACTCGAAAATGCAAGTGATAGTATTCTGCATCTCGACCGAAACGGACTTATCATTTTTTCAAATAATCGATTTTCAGGACTTATCGGAAACCGGCAATTGACAAATGAAACCAATTTTATTGATCTGGTCGCCGACGAAGACAAGCCAGTCGTTAAAAATCATTTTGATAAACTTAAAACAGGTTCGGCAGATGCTTCCGCAATTAGCTTTTCGATCAACACTGGTGAAAACGAAATGGCCTCAGTTGAAATGACTGCAAACGCATTTTCTGATCATCAGGGCGAAGTTATTCAGGTTTTTTTGCGGGATATCACCGAACGTAAACACCTTCAGGAACAACTTGTTCAGGCCAGAAGGATGGAAAGTATTGGCCGGCTTGCCGGTGGTGTTGCACATGACTTTAATAATTTACTTGCCATTATCATCCCCAATACTGAACTCATTCAGATGCGAACTTCTGATGATAAAGTGAACCAGTATGCTGATCAGGTTTTAAGTGCTTCACGCCGGGCAGCGGATGTTGTAAAACAACTTTTAAATTTCAGCCGTCAGAAAAATGCAGTTTTTAAAGAACAATCTTTCCATGAGCTTTTACGAAATATTTTAAGAATGCTCAAAGAATTGGTGCCTGATAAAGTATCTTTGGTAACTGATTTTCAGGCGCAGACAGATGGTATGCTCATGGATGAAGGTCAAATTCAGCAAATGATCATTAATCTAGCTATTCATGCCCGTGATTCAATGCCATCGGGTGGTATAATTCGTTTTGAAACAAGGAATGTTAAAATCCATCGCAATAATCAGTTGGTTGAAATGATTGTTCTGAAAGTTTCTGATACCGGTATCGGGATTCCTCAGGAACATCTTCCCAAAATATTTGAGCCATTTTTCAACACAAAAAAAGTTGGAGAAGGGACCGGTCTTGGTCTTGCAGGTGTATATAGTGTTGTTCTTCAGCATCAGGGCATTATAGATGTTGAATCGGTTGAGGGGAAGGGGACTACTTTTGTAATTTTATTTCAGGCAATCCGGATCGGGAAAACTGATCAGAACATAATTTAATCAGGACCTCTTATGAAACCCATTATCGTCGGAATTGCTGGCGGAACTGCATCAGGAAAATCAACGATTACCAAAAAAATCGCAGAATTGCTTGGTCCTGAAAAGCTGATCGTGATCAATCACGATTCCTACTATCGTGATATTTCTTTTTATGGCGACACACCGATTACTGAAATCAATTTTGATCATCCCGATGCTTTGGAAACTGCATTGATGATTGATCATGTGCGTCACCTGAAAAAATTTCAGGAAGTTCAGATGCCCGTTTATGATTTCTCAACCCATCGCCGGCTGAAGGAAACCCGTCATGTAGAGCCCCGTGATGTCATTATTGTTGACGGGATTCTGATTTTCACAGAAAAAAAACTTCGTGATCTCTGCAATATAAAGATCTTCGTCGATACTGATGATGATGAACGGTTACTTCGCCGCTTGAAACGTGATATTTCTGAACGGGGACGTTCAATTGACAGTGTTTTTGCTCAGTACATTACTTTTGTAAAACCGATGCATCTTGAATTTGTGGAACCCTCGAAAAGGTGGGCCGATATCATCGTTCCCCGTGGTGGCGAAAATGTGGTTGCCCTTGAAATGATTGTTTCGAGAATTCAGAAACTGATTGATAATTGATGCTGCTTTCGCCGGAAAAAAATATTTTCATTTCTCCGACTGCTTTCAAGGAAAGCCTTTCTGCACGTGGTCTGTCCGAATTTATTCAATCGTATTTGTTTAACCGTGGTTTCCGGAATCTCAGTTACTTTCCCGGATCCGATGGCGGAAATAGTTTTCTCGAAGCTCTTTCAGCCGGGTATGAGGGTAAATTTGTAAAAATCCAGATTCCGCTTATTGCTGCCAGAACAACTGTTGATGAGAATATTTTCCTTTTTAATGATGAAAAAACAGCAGCAATCGAAACCGCTTCGGTGATCGGACTCGAGAGAGTTCCTCTGGCAAAACGCCACCCCCTGCAACTTAATTCAAAACCCCTTGGAATTGCCATCCGAAAAATTCAATCCCTTTTTCCTTCCGTTTCCAAAGTCTGGATTGGACTTGGTGGTACGGCAACCATTGATTTGGGTGCAGGTTTACTAGAAGGGCTTGGGTTTCAGTTTTTGGATGAATCAGGTAAACAAATCAGTGCAATTCCTTCCAATTTTGATCAGATTTCATCAGTTGTTCCATCCTCAGAACCCGTTCCCGAACTCCATTTTTACTATGATGTGAAAGTACCTATACGGTCAGAGTCGGGTTCATTCATCAGGGTTTACGGACCCCAAAAAGGCCTGGAACCAAAAGAGGTAACCGTTCTTGAAAAATCTTCAGCCAGACTGATCAATTTATTTGGCTTAAATTCACTTCTGACGGGGGCCGGTGGTGCTCTTGCTCTCTTTCCGGAAAAAGTTCTGAAAACAAAATTTCTTCCGGGGACGAAAGAAATCTCAGCTTTGCATTCTTTTAAAACGCAATTCGAAAAAGCGGATATCATCATTACCGGTGAAGGCCGTTTGGATTCACAATCTTTTCAGGGAAAGTGGGTAACTGCATTTCTTGATTCAGAAAAACCAGTTCTTTGTCTCTGTGGTCAGGTTGAATCTGGTCTAAAACTTCCTCAAAACTGGATAGTTGCCAGTATTTCTGAACTCGAATCAGATCCTGAAAAATCGAAACAGCAGGTAAAATCTCACCTCAGAACCTTACTTGACCGGTATATTGTTTGAGCTTTTTTGAATTTTCTTTATTATGCCCCTTGATCCACAGAATCGGGAAAGGGCTTTATTCTAAACATCTTCCTTTGGTCCCTGAGCGGAGTCGAAGGGCTAACTTCTGTATTTTCCCCATATGAAAAAAGTAATCTCTATCGACTTCTGGAACACCCTGATCGACACTTCAAACAGTGATGAGCGTAAACGGTTGCGCACAGAACGTTGTCTGGAAGTTTTAAAACCTTACCAACCCAATCTCACGCAAGACGATATAAATTCATCAGTTAAAAAGGGAATTGAAGTTTTTAATGTGATCTGGAAAAATGAGCATCGGACTTTGCAAACTATTGACGTGGTAAAAAACCTGACATCAGAATTGAAACTTGGGATTGCACCAGCAGATGAAGATCAACTTGTTCACATTTTTGAAGTGGGTATTTTGGATGCATCACCAAACCCTGCTCCGCAAGTTGCAGAAAACCTGAGAATTCTCTCTGCATCCTACCAGCTCGGAATTATTTCTGACACCCATTTTTCACCGGGAAGGATAATCAGGCAATTGCTCGACAAATATAACCTACTCGGATATTTTTCGTTTTTCGCCTTTTCAGACGAAACCGGAGTCTCAAAACCCCATCCTGAAATGTATCACCACATTCTTCGGTGTGCGGGTGCAAATCCATTTGAAATGGTACATATTGGTGATATGAACCGAACGGACATTGCCGGTGCAAAGGCGCTAGGAATTCATTCCATATTATACACCGGCGTTAACGCTGAAGATTTTCAGAATTCAATTGCCGACCGTACAGCTTCCTCCTGGGATGAAATTCCCGAACTCATTCTTGAACTTGCTAACATATGACTCAATTTCTGGATGTAAGAGGGGAATGGGCGCAGTTTCGTGATCTTGATTATGAATCCTGGCTCGAATTTTTGCCTTTCCCTGATGGTGAACCGCCAGATTATACTTTTCTTGATGATTTTCACCAACTTTACTTTGATGATTCTGTTGAAGGAAGTGTTCCTTTTATTAACGGTGAAGCGGTCGGACTTCTCGTTTTCCGAAAATCTGATCCGACTGAAATTCTTTTCCTCGATTCTTTTCTTCCAATCGATGGCCCCGCCATTCTTGGTCTGATGCTCACCCGACACCTTACAGACTTTAATTTATCTGCCGGAAGTTTATCGTTCCGTCTCTGGAATCATCAAGAGATGGTCATCACATTTCTATCTGGACTGAAATAGTAGAAGCGCTTGCATTCCTACTTTTTTCTCCGTAATCTTGTTTTACAACAACTCTCGGGTCTGTCAATTTCGTATATTTAAACAGCTTCACTCTGTTTTCAGAAATTTCAACAGCCCTGAACCAAGCAATCAGTGGAGGACATTTTATGTTAAAACGACTATCGGTAAGTCTGCTTGCCATTTCTGCTCTGTTTACTTCTGTCCTGGCTCAGGATTCAGTAACAGTGACCTTTCGTTATAAACCATCCGGCGCAATTTTTCGGGCATTTGTTCCCGGCGAATTCAACAATTGGGGACCAAATGCTGCGGGTGTAATCGCAACAACTGCACCTTCACTCATGGCTCTTGATAATGGTGTCTATTACAAATCCGTCCGGCTAAAGGTTGGTGGCGGAACCGGTACTTTTGGTGGTAAAACCGGCTATATGTATAAAATTCATGAGCATGTGAACTCTTCAGGTACAACCTGGAACTGGTTGGCTGATCCGCTAAACCCAATTAAAGTTGGCGGGGATGGCAATTCACTTATCATTGTGAAATCACCAATGGTTTTTCAGATTCAGCCGGCTAATTCTGCCGCAATTGATAATGCCCAGCCCGGAATCACTGCATCTGTAGCATCAAAAAACGCTGATCCTATAGACGAAAATGCTTCAGAAATCTTTTTGAACGACGTTTCAATCGGTAAATTTGGTTCCTTCTATGATAAAACCAAACAATTGCTTCATGTTCCTTCTATTTCAAGTTTGGGTGCTACCCTGAGTTCAGGTGCAAATGAAATCAAAATCAAAGCTGTTACCACCTCTGGTGCTGTGACATCTGATTCAACCACATTTTCTTTTCTTGGTTCAACTGTGGTTATCAAACAACGCACTCCGGCCGGAATTATAGAAGGGATTAATTACGATCCTGCAGATCCTACCAAAGTTACCCTTTGTCTTTTCGCCCCGAGAAAGAAAACCGTTCACGTGATCGGTGATTTTAATAACTGGCTTCTCGACAATAATTACCTGATGAAATTGGATTCTGTCAATGTTGATTCTATGAGATGGTGGATTACTTTAACCGGTCTTGAATCGGGTAAAGAATATGGATTCCAATATTTGGTAGACGGTTCAATCCGGATTGCAGATCCATACACTGAAAAGGTTCTTTCATCAGATGATCAATGGATTTCGGCAACAACTTATCCAAATCTGAAACCTTACCCTGGTGATAAAACCACTTTTGCTGTTTCAGTTTTTCAAACCAATCAGCAGCCGTACAACTGGCAGGTAACCAATTTTCAACGGCCGAAAAATACAGATCTGGTTATCTATGAGTTATTGCTACGTGATTTTGTGGCCCGTCACGACTATCAGACGCTTAGTGATACACTTGCTTATCTTAAACGCCTGGGTATCAATGCCATTCAATTGATGCCGGTTCAGGAATTTGAAGGAAATGAAAGTTGGGGTTACAACTCAGCCTTTTATTTCGCCCCCGATAAGTACTATGGACCCAAAAACGACTTGAAAAAATTTATTGATGAGTGCCATAAACGGGGTATTGCAGTTATTCTTGATGTAGTTTATAATCATAGTTTTGGACAATCCCCCTTTGTTCGCCTCTATTCCACCGGAGACTACGGCCCACCTACTTCACAAAATTATTGGTTTAATACTGTGGCCAAACACCCATATAATGTGGGATATGACATGAATCATGAAAGTGTGCACACCAAATATCTTCTGGATCGTGCCAATAAGCATTGGCTTACAGAATACAAATTTGATGGTTACCGGTATGACCTTTCAAAAGGATTCACTCAGTTTAATTCTGGCGATAATGTTGGATTGTGGGGAAATTATGACCAAAGCCGGGTTAATATCCTGTCAAGAATGTATAACAAAGTCAGAGAATTTGACGCTTCTTCATACATGATTCTTGAGCACCTGGGTGGCAACGCCGAAGAAAAAGTGCTTGCAGACATCGGTTTTATGTTGTGGGGAAATATGAATGATAAGTATGAAGAAGCAATCATGGGCTTCCATGATTCTGATAAATCGAATCTTTCCTGGGGTTACCACGGAACCCGTTCATGGACCGTTCCTCACGTAGTAGCCTACATGGAAAGTCATGATGAAGAACGAATTATGTACAAACCACTTCGTTGGGGTAATGTTTCAGGTGCATATAACGTCAAGGATACTACGACAGCGCTGAAGCGTGCCGGACTTTCTGCGGCCTTCTTCTTGACTATTCCTGGGCCAAAAATGATTTGGCAATTCGGTGAAGTCGGATACAATTATTCAATTTTCGCCAGTAATCAGGGGGTGGTTCCTGAACCGTACCCAAATGACCAATATAAATTGGATAAAAAACCAATCCGTTGGGATTTTTATAAAGACCCCCGGCGCAGAGAATTATTCAATATTTATTCAGAATTGAACCGCCTGAAAGTTGAAGAACCAGCCTTCGAAACCAACAATGTAAGTATGAGTGTGGTCGGAGCCATGAAACGCATCAACCTTTATCATGCTGATATGGATGTGGTGGTTATAGGAAATTTTGGTGTTACAGCAGCCATGATCGATCCGAATTTTTCAAAGACCGGCAGGTGGTATGATTTTTTTGGTGTTGATTCAATAGAAGTGGCCAGTCAAACAGCCAACATCAATCTTGAGCCAGGTGAATTCAGGATTTACACGACTAAACGCTTGTGGGTTCCGGGAACCGGTACTTCTGTTTCTGATGACCTGGTTAAAGCAGGCGGTTTCCTTCTGAATCAGAACTACCCCAATCCGTTTAACCCTACAACAACCATTTCATTCTCGCTTGCAAACCTGCAAAATGTGAAGATTGTGGTTTATGATATGCTTGGCCGTGAAGTTAAAACGTTGTATAATGCGCCTGCAATTGGTGAAAATTTCATTACCTGGGATGGAACCAATCAAAACGGTCAGCAAGTTTCTACCGGAATGTACCTGTACAAACTTGAAGCCGGAAGCAAAACCATCACTAAAAAGATGCTTCTGATGAAGTAAAATCATCTTCGTTTTTCTTTAGAAGCCCTGATGTCTCCGGATGTCAGGGCTTTTTTATTTTAAGTAGGTCTCAGAGAAAAAGAAAAATATTTTTTTTCTTTTAAAAACTTTCTTAAGTTGATGACAAAAGGTTTGGAAAAAATCAGGAGGCATCGATGAAAAGTATTGCTACCGCAATTTTATATTTCGCATTTTTGCCGGTTTTTGCACAGGATGGTCAGTTAGATGATCTTTTTGGTACAAACGGAATTGTCACTACTGCTATCGGTTCTGGAAATGATGCCGGGAGGTCAGTTAAAATTCAGTCAGATGGGAAAATACTTCTTACCGGGTTCAGCCATACCGGGTCAAATTTGGATTTCGCCCTGGCCCGTTATTTATCTGACGGAACGCTTGATGTTGAGTTTGGAACGGATGGAAAAGTGACAACTGATTTTGCAGAAGGTGGTGATTATGCTTATGCGTCGCAGATTCAACCTGATGGGAAAATTGTAGTTGTTGGTGAAAGTCAGAACGGATCTGACTGGTTATTCGCCGTTGCAAGATACCTCCCAAATGGTGAATTAGATCCTGATTTTGGAACTGCCGGAAAGGTCACGACTCTTGTTGGTGATGGCGCAGAGGCAGTAGCTTGGTCGGTTGTCCTTCAGTCCGACGGTAAAATTTTGGTCGCCGGAAGGGCGAGTAATGGATCGAATACAGATTTTGCTCTCGTAAGGTATAAAAGTGACGGAAGTCTCGATCTGGGTTTTGGAACTTCCGGAATTGTAATTACCCCTCTTGGGACCGGAAATGATGAAGGTTGGCCAGTTGCAGTTCAGTCAGATGGAAAAATTCTGTTTGCTGGTTCAATCGATAATGAAAGTGGACAGGATTTTGCTGTTGTCCGATTTGAGACTGATGGAACCCTTGATACAAATTTTGGTTCAGACGGAATAGTTGTTTTTCCGATTGGGGATGGCTGGGACATTTGTCGTGGGTTAACTCTTCAACCAGATGGTAATATACTGCTCGCAGGCTTGAGTCAACAACCCCTTGACTATAAACTGGCTTTAGTTCGCCTTGATTCAAATGGCAACTTTGATACAGGTTTTGGTACGAACGGTATTTCACTCCTGGGAGTTGGAACTGTTTATGATAGCGGTTACTTCGTGGAAGTTCAAAGCGACGGAAAAATTATTGTAGCTGGTTATGGCAATAATGGCATTGATTGGGATTTCATCATTGCCAGGTTTACTGAGCTGGGTGAACCGGATGTTGATTTTGATGAAGACGGGACAAAAATGATCCCGATTGGCCCGGCAGATGATCTTGGGTTCTCCTTCGCAATACAGGATAATGGAAATATTGTTATGGGTGGATACGCAAATAATGGAACTGACAACGATTTTGCCCTGGTCCGCCTTTTAGGTTCATCAGGACCCTTGCCCGTTGAACTTTCTGCGTTTACAATTTCGGCCGGTGGTGGAAATGTGATTCTGAACTGGCAAACCCAATCAGAAAAGAATAATGCAGGTTGGGAAATCGAGATGA
>JAFLBE010000031.1 GCA_017303995.1 Bacteroidota bacterium
CTTGGCATCGCCCCAAAATCGCTCAGCCGGATCCGCAAAGAAATGATGGGCTGACTTTATTTGGTAACAAATGCGGAGCAAATGTCCGCTTTTTTCTCCCGACCTTTGTACTATCATTTTTGAAAGGTTAGGTTATGAAAAAACAACTTGTCAGTTTTGCAGCGTTTATCCTTTGGTCGGTCACCGCTTTTGCCCAGGCCGATTCAACTGAAGGAACGTTCTGGAATCCCATCCCCGCCATGCATGAAGCCAAACAGGCCATCGAGGTTGAATCTCTTTTCCCAATGTTTTTTACGGGCGGATTTCATGCCGGCGTGGGTTACCGGTATGAAAACTTCCGGGTGAGAATCAGTGTGATCAATGGCGGAACCTACGACGCCGAACCCGCCGGCACAAAGAACTCATCCCCCGACTACAAACGGTATTACAAAACATCGCCGGGCTTCTTCCTGGGCTACTCCGTCTGGCGAACCCTCGAAATTTACGGCTACCTCGAATTGCACACCTTCGAAATCACCCAGAAAAGCACCGGACTCACCCGGGATATTCACAGCACGGATGTCGGTGGTGGAATCAGCTACCAGTTCTTTTTCGGACGTCATCTGTACCTTCAGCCGGGGTTTCATATTTACCTCAGGGGTGATCACAGTGCCGGATTCAACGGCGAAACCTACAAAATCCCCAACGTTGATCTTGCCCCGGTTATCCGCATTGGATACCGCATTTGGAGCACCTACTGATTTTTTTTCGCTGAACTTGAAAAGTTAAGCCGAATAAACGATATTTTTATCGGGATATAGCTGCATGTCAATCCGCTGACGGCAACTGCTTTAGTGACTTGAATGGATCGGGAAAATTTGAATCCCGGAGTCTAAAAAACGATGGAAACTTACTCCAAAATCAAAATTTATTACTTCACCGGCACGGGAAATTCACAAACCGTCGCCCGGTGGGTTGAAAAAGTCGCCACAGAGAAAAAGATGGACTGCGGTATTATCAATATCGCTGACATTGAATCGTTTCCGGTTGAAAATCCTGAGCCCGGCGCCCTTCTGATCTTTGTTTCTCCGGTACACGGATTCAACTATCCGCCGGTGATGCTGCAGTTTCTTTCCCACTTCCCCAAAGGGAAAAATAAAGTGATTCTGATGAACACCCGGGCGGGCATGCTGATTGGTAAGTGGGTGACGCCGGGATTGAGCGGAATTGCCTTTTACCTCTCCGCCTTCATCCTGAAAAGCAAAGGTTATTCAATTCAGGGGATGCTTCCGGTGGATTTGCCTTCCAACTGGATGTCGCTTCATCCCGGACTTAACAAGCCCACCGTCCTTTTTCTTCATGAAAAGATGAAAGCAAAGGTGGCGGCAATTGCCGGAAAGGTGCTTGACGGAAAGAAGTCGTTCACCGCCCTCCGGGAAATCGTGCAGGATCTGGCAGTTTCACCAATTTCGCTATTGTATTACCTCATTGGCCGGTTTGTTTTAGCCAAAACGTTCTATGCTTCTGCCGCCTGCAACAATTGCGGTGCCTGCATCAAAAAATGCCCCGTGAAAGCAATCATTTGGGTGGATGAAAAACCGTTCTGGAAACTCACCTGCGAAAGCTGCATGAGGTGCATGAGCAACTGTCCGCACAAAGCCATTGAAACCGCGCACGGATTTATCATTCTGGTGGCCGTTCTGTTTCATCTGGGCATTTTGGGACTTCTGAATGCGTTTGGTGCCGATTTCATCACCAGCCTGAATCCGCTTTTCTATGAGCTGATTATTCAGTCCGTTTTGTTCCTGGGACTTCTGGCGATTTGTTACCGGGCGATGCATCTGCTCAAGCGGTTCCGTTGGTTTGAAAAAATGCTGGTTTATACGTCGCTGACTCATTATCGTTTCTGGGGAAATAGGTACAGGAGTTTGGGGGTTGGGGGGAAGGGGAAAGCTGTTAGCTTTTAGGTAAATGCCAAATTAGTTGTTGGAAATTTATTGATTCCCCTCCTTCCCAAGGAGAGCCAGCCCCGAACGCTTTCGGGGGGTGCCGAAGGCGGGGTGGTTTGGTATTTCACCAATTTCCGGTCATTCAACAAACAGCAAATTTCATTCCCTTCGGGGAGGTACTTTTCACGGGCGAAAAGTACCCAAAAGCCCTGACCGCCGCTTTCCATCTTTGGCTTATGACTGCGTTTCATATCGGAACCCGGCGAACTCATCAGGCTTCGCCTGACTCAAACACGCCGGCTTCTTACCGATATTGCACTTGTCATTGGCGCCGATGGAAAGAATGGCGGTAAAATGTGGAATGACTTTTTTCTAGTCAAGCATTTTTTTCGTCTTTCTGCCAGAATCAGGGCAGGTTCCGAAATATGTTTGCATTTTTCCTCGCTCCAGAGGAGCGACCTCTTGGTAGAAAAAATAGAATTCCAAAACCCAAACCGCCCGGCAAAAAAATTTGAATTCTGGCAGAATCTTTTTCCGGGCGGAACAGGTACAAATGCAATGTTACTCCTTCCGCACGGAATCTGGGAATCGAAATTAAAAAAATTTGTGGCCGTGCGGTTTTTGCAATGATGATCCTTACCCCGGGTTTTGTAAATCCGGCGACTGACGGAGACACCCGGGGCTACCAACATGTCACCCTTTTAACCCGCGACCAATGGTCTTGGGCGCTGGGGTGAGGACTTGCATTTCTGCCAGAATCAGGGCAGGTGCGGCTGCGAAGGTTCGTGCGTTCCGGAAAGTGACCGAAAGACCCGATCTGTAAAGGGATTAAAACGAACTTTATCCGGTCAGTTTCCGCGGCAAGCGGGACTTTTGAAACCGCAGGTTTCAAAGGCAAGGAACCTTTGCGTTTGGATTCTGGCGAGCTTTTTCCCCCCTTTTTCCAGAAAAAGGGGGCCGTCGGAGACAAAGAAATTTTGGTTTTAAAATGAGTTCAGGTAGGACGGAAATGACAAAAGAACTTCAAAAACAACAGAGAACAACATGAAATCACTTTCAAAAACATCAAAAACATGGGTATTCATCATGTCTATCTTCATTCTGAACGCCTGCAGTTCTGCAGAAAAAACAGCTCAGTCGAAACTTGCTGAAGAATTTGCGAGTCAGCCTCTTCAGCCTGAAACGATTCTGACTTTGGAAGACATTGCCCATCTTCCGAAGCCGGTACAAGCTTATCTGACTTACACGGGGGCCATCGGGAAGGCGATTCCCCAGAATGTGCGGATTGAGTTTGAGGCGGACATGTTCAATAAACCCGGTGATTCCCCCATGAAAGCCACGTCTACCCAGACCAACTTTTTTGGCAGTTTCAGCCGGATTTTCCTGATGAAAGCCAGTAAAATGGGACTTCCCTTTCAGGCCAGGCATATTTACAGCAATCAGCAGGCGACTTTTATTGTCCGGGTGGCAAGTCTGTTCAATGTGGTGGATATCAGCGGAGAGGAACTCACCCGGGCTGAAACGGTGACGGTTCTGAATGATCTCTGTCTGTTTGTTCCGGGCATTCTGGTCGATAAACGGTTCACCTGGCGGGAAATTGATTCGTTAACCACAGAAATCTCGCTGACCAACGGCGCTTATTCAGTTTCTGCCCTGCTTTTCTTTAACACCAAAGGCGAACTGATCAGCTTTGTTTCGGACGACCGCTCTGCCCTGCAGGATGACGGTTCCCTGAAAAAAGCCCGGTGGACAACTCCGGTCGGTAACTATAAAGACATCGACGGCAGAAAAATCCCCACCTACGGCGAAGCCATCTGGAACTACCCGGAAGGCGACTTCACCTACGGCAAATTCAAACTGAAATCCATTGTGTATAATATAAGTAAATAGCTGACGTTTTCTGGTTTCCCTTGGCTGTCATCCCAAATGGCTGTCACCCCCGCGTCGAAGATCCGGCAACCGACGGAGAGGCGGGGGTCCATCCCTCCGGCATTCCCCCATCTTCCACCAGTGGTTCCCACATCGAAAGACCAACGAAGGAACGATATACAAAGACCAGTCCCAGGTAAACCAAAAGTGGAAGGCACCTATAAAAACCTCAACAATGTCATCCTCAACTTGATTGGGGATCCATTATAAGGAAAAGAAAAAGGTTTTTAGAGGTGCCCCAAGCTGAGTCTGGTCTGCATTTCCACACCCAATTGCCCTAAAATAATTGCCTTTCACATAAAATATAGATGAAAACATGTATTTGAATTGACAATAAAATTGCAAATCTTACAGAATTAAGAAAGGTTGATTCTGGATGGGAATAAGATTACATTTAAGGTATGGACTAAAATATAACTCGAACACGACAAATAAAACACTTTCTGGTTTTATAAGTTAAATTATGATTTACAAATAGATGAGTAGCAATTTTACCAACGTTAAAAACACGAAAAATGCCAATTATAAGTGAATCAAAATCATTTCAAACTTTTAGAAGTGAAATTCAATATCTAAAACAACACTTACAAGTGATTGATGCTAGCTTGTCAAATTCAGGACGATGGTTGGCAAAGTATAAAACTAAATCAGACAAGATTACAAAAGCACTTGGAACTGTCGCAAAAAAATACGACACTTTAAACCATCCAGTTTCAGATTTTATTAGGATTTTTAATTATACTCGTTCTAAAAATGCTGAGTTTTCGATAATTGAGTTATACAATGCATTTTCTGTGTATATGAAAAGCATTTTAACAGAAATGTATAAGCACAACCCAATTCAAATCGTTGGAAAGGCGATTGGTAATCCAAATTTCACATATGTTGAACTGGTGAAATTTGGTAGTTTTCAAAAGGTAGAAGAGGAAATGATTTCAAAAGTTTTCAGGAAGCTTGAGGATGAAAAAAGCACAACCAAGTTGTTGGAGAAAATATTAAATCACACAGACATAATCCTTCCTAGCTTATTGAAAACAAATGCTTTAATGTATTTGGAGATGAGACATTTGTTTATACACAATAACGGGAAAGCGGACGAACAATTTGTAAAAGAATATGGTAGCCTCATATCCGTTAAAGCAAACGCAAAATTACCAACTAATTTTGACACTGTAAGTAATGCAATTCAATCTGTTTTCAATCTCATTGAATTTATTGACAAAGAATTGGTAAATAAAAAATTAGTAGACAAAAGACATTAAAAAAAAACTGGAAGACTATATTTATTGGGTTTGGGACAAACGTTAAATATTAATCATATTTGTTGTTTTCAGACCGTTACATACTTTTAAAGTCTAAAATTGCTGAACTCGAAGCGTATTTAGAAACTCATTTTTACATCAGAAATAAACTTGTTTAAAATCAATCGGCATAAATAGAAAATTTTCAAAATAATTTTTAAATCTTAAAAATTAAAAAAAACAAAAATAAATGCAATTCCACAACATCTGAAACCAATGTAGTTTGCGGTTTGTTTTACGAGGTTTAAATGCTCGCGTTTCAGCAACCAGGAAGTATGGAATTTTTACACAGCGATATTGGGTCAGCAAAAGACAATTCAAAAAGCCCAATACATAATTGGTATAAGTTCACTGCAGGCTATTCTCACCGTTTTGTTGATGAAATTATTCTTTTGGAGAATCTCAAAAGAAAAAAAAATTCTCAAATTTTTGACCCATTTGCAGGTTGTGGAACAACACTTGTTTCCAGTCAAAAAGTTGGCATTTCTGCTGTTGGAAATGAGGCACAAGAATTTATGTATGATGTTATCAGAGCAAAGTTGAATTGGAAACTTGAAGGCTCAGAAGTTAAAAATTATTTACAGTTCATCAAAGAGGAAATGACTGAAGGGGTTGCAGACTTTGACAAGGAAAATACACCTCACAAACTATTAAAGACACTTTACACAGAGCAAACACTTTCAAAACTATATTTGATAAAGAAATCAATTTTATCAATAAGTTCATTGAAATATAAATTGTTTTTTAAGTTGGCATTGAGTCAAACACTTCACAAAGTTTCCATTCATCCTATCGCAGTTCCATATATTTCAAGAAACAAAACCCTTACTCACACAGACGAGCCATGGGAATTTTTTGAAAGTATAACAAGGCAAATGTTCACTGATACAATAGAGCATTTTGATAAGAAAAAAACTTCGAAAATTTTTTTACATGATTCAAGAATCCCAAATAAACGAATTGAAGATGGTGAATGCAACATGTGCATTACTTCTCCACCATATTTAAATAATCTTGATTATGGTGAAGTTTCAAAGGTACACACGCACTTTTTTGAAATCACAGATAACTGGAATGATATTACTCAAAAAGTAAGACATAAACTTGTAACAGGTGCTACAACTCATTATAGTGATTCAGAATTTTTAATTGACGAATTTAGAAAATCAGAATTCTATTTATCAAATAAAATCATTGCTGAAGAACTAATTGCCACTTCAATTACAATTAAAAGTGCAGCAGAACAAAAATCTGGAAAAAAAAGTTTTGATATTCTGACTCTTCTTTATTTTCAAGACATGTTTGATGTACTGAATGAAATTCGCAGAGTAGTTAGGAGTAGAAATAATGCATATTTAATTTTAGGAGATTCAGCACCTTATGGTATTTATGTTCCGACAACAGAAATTCTTGGAAGAATTTCGCAAAACATAGGTTTCAGTTCTTTCAACATTCACAAGATAAGAACAAGGGGAACGAAGTGGAAGACATTAAAACACCGTCATAGTCTTGAATTATCGGAAAATGTTTTAGTATTAAAATGATTAAGTATATTGACCTTAATAAATCAAGGGAATTTGCACTTCCATTTTTTAATGAGGAACAGGCTAAACTATATTCTTCTTTAGAAAAGGGTTGGAGTTTTTCTTATGTTTATCATTTTACTGAAATAAAAAATGTTTTCATTGCATTAAAAAATATCCCTTATCAGGGTAAAGACGATTTTACTAGAAAAGCAATTAATTCAGGACTACCCTTTGTAAAGACTCCGTGGGATAGCAGAAGAATTTTAGAACAGCTAAATGCACTGATAAATTTTGAACTAATAACAAAGTATTACCAGATTGAAAGTAATTATTTTATTGAAGATGAATACACAAACAATTTAACAAAGAAGGACATCGAATTATTTTCAAATATTTATCACGAGTATTTTCGATTTAAAGAAATTCACTCTTGGTTATTAAATCCATTTCAATCTGACCATGCGGGATTTTTAAATCAAGTCACGGCAACCAATTTATCAAAATCTTCAATACCTATTTTCCCCTTTTTTATCGAAAACCGGTTCAATGATGCTTTCATTTTTTCATTAACTGACAATACAGATATTTTTAGAATTCCAACCGAAAAATACAATAAAAATGGTGGACTTATGAGATTTTGGGATGTGTATGTAAAATGGGGTCAAGAATTAAAGTTACTTGAAAAATTTAATCTAAAAAATCTTGATTTTGAACTTTCAAACAATTTAAAATCACTTTCTTGTGTATACTATGTCAATCAGGAAAAGCCTAAATTTAAATTACTTGATTTTATCAAATCAGAATACAAGGGGAAACATATTCATATCCCAAACTTAGTTTTTAAAATTGCAATTAAAAACAGGTACAGAATAAACGATATAAAAGACTTAATTATACAGCAAGCCTTGGAGGACAATAGTTCGTTTAGTCTACAAAGAACTTCAGAGATTTTTATCAGGAACACCGAAATCAATTTTGTGCCAAAATTCAATGATTCATACATTTCACATTTACTATTACAATGACTGAAAACACAGACAACAATCTACTAAAAAATCTGTTGGCAAACAGAGGAATTAAATCCGATCCATCAATGCAATATTCAAAGTTGGGATTATCATTTAACCCATTTCCAAGAGCAGGAATTTCCGATTTAAACAGTACACAATATTTAATTGGACGATTAGAACCGATTGATGAGGATGTAAAAAAAGGTATTGAGGAATTTATTATTGATTCCCTCTCGCTTCAAAATATTATATCAAAAGATAAATATATTAGTGCTGTTATACACGGAGATTATGGTTTAGGAAAAACTCAGACATTACTTTATGCAAAATATATCCTTGAATTGTTTAACCAGAATAATGAATTAAACAAACGACCGTATGTTGTTTACATTGATAATCCAGGTGCAAAGCTCAATGAATTAATTGGAGCAATAATTTCACAAATTGGTGAGGAAAATTTTAAACGCTATTTATGGAACATTGCATTTGAAACGATTGCAACAAATAAATCCTTTAAAGAGGAATTAATTAAATTTCGACCTAGGGGAATTAGTTTATTCGATGATGTTACGGACCCTTTTGACCCAGTTAATCTTGTTAGCTATAAATCCTTTTTAGACGCTTGGTATTCAAAAATTCTATACGCTGATCAAAAAAAGAAAAGGGAATTTCAAGACAAGCTAAAAGGTATTGTCGTTTCAATTTTTACAACTCACTTTGACAATACAACAATTGCCATGTATTTCTATGATTTACTTTCAGAGAATATTGGAATAAATAAAACATGGGAAGCCCTAACCTCTGGCAGTGCAAAAGAGTTAGACAAAAAAGAAGTTTTCATTATTCGTGCGATTGTAAAATTAATTGAGTCTCAGGGCTACACTGATTTTTTTATTTTGGTTGATGAGTTTGAAAATGTTACAGCAGGTCGTTTGTCACAAATAGAAATTGATAGATATGTAACTAATCTGCGGGCATTGATTGATAAAGAAAGGAATTGGTGTTCGTTGTTTGCAATGACACCTCCAGCCTTACAAAGACTAAAATCTGTATCACCGCCATTGGCGGAGAGAATTAGCAGCAGAATAATTGATTTAAAATCTTTAAATGACGTGAGAGCAAAATCTATTGTTCTAAACTATCTCAATCTTGCTAGAGAGGAATCTCAAAGTTTATTTCCTTTTGATGAGACTGCTATATCCGCACTGAGGAAAAAATCTCACGGAATTTTAAGGGTATTTCTTAAAAGTTGTTTTTCTTTTATTCAAAGAGCATCGGAGGAATTAAAGGAAGGCCAATTAATAAACGAACAATTTGTATCCCACCATTTTCAAATAGAAGAAGAGTAATTTTCAGAATGGAACCATGGAGTGACTTACTACCAGTAAGGGAAAGATTTAGAATTAAGTTTTACCTTGATACTAACATACTTGTATACTTAGTTGATAATACTTATTCTGGTGTTTTACAAACAATAAACTATTTAAAGGATTCTAATTTTTCTGATTTAGTAAGTTCAAAATATGTAATCTTTGAATTTGTAGGAATCCGAAAAAAGGAACACTATTTGAGAGCTGTCGTAAGTAGCGGTGGGCTCCATGTCAACATGAGTTCTCTACTCAAGTACCGTGATGATTTTAATGCATCTGAAGTGGATTTCAATTCTGTCAAAACTGCAATAAAGCAGAAAGTTATGCAAGAACTAGAAGAAATCACAAACAACTTTGGAATTGAATATGAAAGAAATATCCTTCATGATTCTTTGCTAGCACCGACATTTGATATTACTCTTAGCACAAAAATTTCGCGTCATGATGCATTGATGTATGTTTCTTCCGTATGGGGTGATGCTGAATTAAAAGAGGAATATGTTTTCGTTATAAGTAACGACCAAGGTTTTGTTCAAAATTGCTCTGATGAAGAAATTGACATTGCTTTACAAAATCACAATTTGCAAAAGCCACAAGTAGAGTGGATCAGATCAATGCAAGAAAATGATGTTCATAGATTAAATTTAACAGTTCCTGAAGATGATGTTCACTTAACCAGTTTTTTACCTAGTAAACTTAAAGAGCTAATCATAAAAAAGAATAACAAATTTTTCTTAGGAAAAACTATTCAATGTGGCAACGGTGCCAGATTCCCTACAGATGTGGTCTGTTTCCGGCTTCCAGCAAACACCGAATTGCAGAGCAACTTATACTTGACAATTATTGGAAGAGATTTAGATTTTATTTACTCAACTAAACTTCCAGTGTCTGATTTTTGGGATCAAATACCAATTAATAATTATCCTTTTCATAAACCAGATGCTACTGACATTTCATTTAGACCAATGGAGGATAATTATGGAACCCCGTCTCCGCTACCTACGAATGTTATTAGTCGGTTAAGGGAAAGTGGTAATCTCGTTTTCATTAACCCAGACGGAAACGTATAATACAAACTCCTCATTTTTTAAAATTTTATTTTCATTAAAGTAGCGACGGTTTAAAGGTTCGTGCAAGAAACCCCACCCGAACTCAAAGCTTGAAATCGTCCGATCCAACCAACCCAATTATTATGAACCTCCTTCTCCGCCCCTGGAAACCATCAGACCTGGACAGTCTGGTCCGTTATGCCAACAACTGGCAGATTGCCAAAAACATGACCGATCAATTTCCGTTTCCTTATACCGAGGCCAACGGAAAAGCCTTTATTGAATTCGCCACCAAAGACGATCCCATTCATATTTTTGCCATTGAGGTCAACGGAGAGGCAGTGGGTGGTATCGGCATACATCCGCAGACGGATATCCACCGAAAAAATGCCGAACTCGGTTACTGGCTGGCAGAACCTTATTGGGGAAAAGGGATCATCAGTCAGGCGATCAAACTGGCGGTCGATTTTGCGTTTGAGACCTATGACATCGACCGGGTTTTCGCCCGTCCTTTCGGTACCAACATTGGCTCACAAAAAGTGCTCGAAAAGAATCACTTCATACTAGAAGCCCGGTTCGAAAAAAACCTCATCAAAAACGGTGAACGCATCGATGAATTGGTTTATGCATTTAGAAGGGAGAACTGGGGAAAATAGAGATTTGGTTTCTTTTTCACTTTTCAGATAAATAACCAATTAAAATTTCTTTCCCTTCGGGGAGGTACTTTTCACGGGCGAAAAGTACCCAAAAGCCCTGACCGCCCACCCGCTCTATGACTTGCAACTGGCACTCCGGCCCTGATCGAATCTGAACTCAGTCGGCAGTAGCCTCCTTCAAACACAGATTCGATTTAACCGGGCATGGAGTAGGTTGCTGAGCCTGCCGAAGCATGGTTGTCCCGAAAATCGGGAACCGGCTGACGGCGGTTTCTAAATCCTCACCCCAGCGGGGTGATATGTTTGTAGCCCCGGGTTTTAAACCCGGGGTAAACGATTCAACAAAATAATCCGCACAGCCACAAAGCTCCTTTGTTTCTGTTTTCTGAATCTGTGCGGAAAATAGCCAAACACCATTGGTTCAAGTTCCGCCCGGAATAAGATCCTGTCAGGATTCTAGTATTGTGGCCGGGCGGTTGGGTTTTAGAGGTACCATATTCTACAAATAGGTCACCCCTATGGGGTTACGAAATGCCTTTCTCCTCACTCCAGCGGGGCAAGAAAGATGCAAATAAATCCGAAAAAGGTTTGTTAAAAAAAGCCATTCCGCATTTTACCGCCATTCTTTCCATCGGCGCCAATGACAAGTGCAATATCGATCAGAAGCCGGCGTGTTTGAGTCTGGCGAAGCCCGATGAGTTCGCCGGGTTCCGATATGAAACGTAGTCATAAGCCAAAGATGGAAAGCGGCGGAAAGGCATTTTGCCGACTTTTGTGCCGTCAAAAGTCGGTCCCCGAAGGGAAAGAGAAGTAATGGAAACGGTGGGATGGACCCCCGTCTTCCAGTCGGGTGACTGATTTTCAACACGGGGGTGACATTACAACATGGCATGAGTAAAAAAATCAATTCCGTCTTTTACCGCCATTCTTTCCATCGGCGCCAATGACAAGTGCAATATCGGTTAGAAGCCGGCGTGTTTTGGGTAGAGACGTTGCATGCAACGTCTCCCGGGTTCCGATATGAAACGCAGTCATAAGCCAAAGATGGAAAGCAGCGGAAAGGGCTTTTGCCGATCCCGAACGTTGAAAACCTGGTATCCTGAGCGGAGTCGAAGGACGGCCTTTGACGGGCTTTCTGGATTGGCTAATTCTTCCCCATTATTAATACCCCAGTTGAGATAAAACGTTCTTCCCCTATTGTACTCGTCCCAAATATTCACTAAATTTGGGACGAAAATAAAAACCATGGATTCAATTAAAGCAAATTTCCGTAAGCAGATTAATCGAAATGGAACGACCTGTAGTAGAAAATAAAATTGCCGATGTGCTGAAAACACAATTAAAAGGAAGTGTCCTTTTTGTGGACGATTTCTTAGACTATGGAAATCCCGAAAGTGTTAAGAAAGCCTTGTTAAGATTGAAAAAAAAGGGAATACTTGTGCGCCTGGCTCACGGTATTTACTTTTATCCCAAAATTGACAAGGATTTAGGAGTTCTGTTCCCTTCAACCGAAGATATTGCAAAGGCAATTGCCAGACGGGACAAAGCCAGAATTGTCCCAACCGGAGTTCATGCATTGAATAAATTAGGTTTATCGACCCAGGTCCCAATGAAAGTAGTCTATCTAACTGATGGAGCAACAAGGAGCGTTAAAATTGGAAAACGAACCATAGTTTTCAAAAATACAAGTCCAAAAAACTTATTGACGCAGGGTGAAATAAGCAGTTTGGTCATTCAGGCTTTAAAATCTATTGGTCAGTCAAAAGTAGATAATGAAACGATTTCGAAAATCCACTCGATTCTAAAAAAAGAGAAGACAGAGAATGTGTTGAAAGATGCAAAACTGGCACCAGCCTGGATAAACAAAATATTAGTACAATCCATTCGATGAATACCAATTGGCTAACCTTATCAAAGGAAAGAAGAATTGACATTCTGAATCAGGCAACAGAATTAACTGGTTTGCCATCAGTCGCAATTGAAAAAGATTGGTGGGTAACGTTGGCATTGAACGCTTCGTTTTCATTGCAATACAGCAAAAACATGGTTTTCAAAGGCGGAACATCTTTGAGTAAAGGATGGAATCTGATAGAAAGATTTTCAGAAGATATTGACCTGGCAATTGACAGAAAGTTTTTCGGTTTTGATGGCGACATCAGTAAGAGTCAAATCAAAAATCTAAGAAAACAATCCTGTGAATTTATTTCAACGACTTTCCTGGCAGATTTAATCCACACCCTTATTGAATGGGACGCAATAGAGGAATGTAAACTCAATGCTCAACCTGTAAAGGATTCAGACAAGGATCCACAAATAATTGAAATACATTACAATTCAGTTATTGACACATCGGAGTATTTACAACAAAGGGTTTTGATTGAAGTAAGCTCACGGTCAATGATAGAGGCGTTTGAGGAAAGAAAAATCAACTCGATTTTAAGTGATAATTTTAACGGCCAAAGTTTTGTAACCTCTCCATTAGCAATACCAACTGTGCTTCCGCAAAGAACATTTTTAGAAAAGATATTCCTGCTTCACGAAGAATTTTCACTGGAACCAGGGAAAATCAGAATCGACAGATTGTCAAGGCATTTGTATGACCTTGAAAAATTGATGGACACAGAACATGGGATTAACGCATTTGTAAACAAAGATTTGTTTACAAATATAGTTGAACACAGAAAAAAGTTTAATCCATTGAGAGGACTTGACTATTCTGATCATATTCCAGGTAAAATATGCATCACTCCACCGGACGAAGTAATGAAAGATTACGAAAGAGATTATGAAGTCATGACTGGATTTATGATTTACGGTGAACCATTAAAATTTGACCAGCTACTGAAAAGAATTTCGGAATTGCAAACAAGAATAAATGAAATCAGCCTTCACTAAAAGTAAGTCAATTTGAAATTCAGATGAACCAACGAAAATTGTAAACATTGAATATACCTTCCAACTCTCCTGCCCTTTCCATTTCCAACGATCCACTATTATCTTTATTAGAAATAAAAAAAGGAAACGTATGCCATCCAGCAATCCACATTCATCAGCTTATACCGAACGGATCATTTCTGCTACACCGGCACAGGTATTTAACGCTTTTCGGCAGCCGGAACTGCTGGCAACCTGGTGGGGTCCGGATGGATTTACCAATACGTTTGAAAAGTTTGAGTTTAAGCCCGGCGGAGAGTGGGTTTTCGTCATGCACGGTCCGGATGGAACCAATTATCAGAATGCGAGCAAATTTATTGAAATTGTACCGGAGAAACTTGTCATTCTGGAACATGTGGTAAAACCGTGGTTCCGGTTAACTGTAACTTTTGCTGCATCCGGGGAAAACACCCTTTTAACCTGGAATCAGGAGTTTGACTCACCCGAGACGATTAATCCGATGAGATCGTTTATAGAGACGGCCAATGAGCAGAATCTGAACCGGTTAGAGAAGTTGGTATTGGGATTTTGATTTTAAATTCCCCCTCCAACGGAGAGCCTGTCCCGCTATTGCGGGAGGGTAAGGGGGTGGGTCATTCTTTTCATCCTAACTTTCTATTAAACTACCAAACCGATTTCGTTTTTCTTCGACGACCCCCTTTTGACTGGCCAAAAGGGGCAACCCTTCGACTCCGCTCAGGGTCCGTTACCGCCCAGCCGCTCTGTGACTTGCAACTGGCACTCCGGCCCTGATCGAATCTGAACTCAGTCGGCAGTAGCCTCCTTCAAACACAGATTCGATTTAATCAGGCACGGAGTAGGTTGCTGAGCCTGCCGAAGCATGGTTGCTACGTCGAGTGGCTGACGGCGGTTGGAAACCAAAACCTTCAAGGTTTTCTTGATTATTTGCACTTGCCCTGATTCTGGCAGAAAGACAAAAATAAACGGTTGTGGTGTAAAAGGAGATTCCGTCTTTTACCGCCATTCTTTCCATCGGCGCCAATGACAAGTGCAATATCGATCAGAAGCCGGCGTGTTTGAGTCAGGCGAAGCCTGATGAGTTCGCCGGGTTCCGATATGAAACGCAGTCATAAGCCATAGATGGAAAGCGGCGGAAAGGCATTTTGCCGACTTTTGTGCCGTCAAAAGTCGGTCCCCGAAGGGAAAAGATGTTTCGGAAACGGTGGGATGGACCCCCGTCTTCCAGTCGGGTGACTGATTTTCAACACGGGGGTAACAATACAACAAAACCTGAGTAAAAAAGCCATTCCGCCTTTTACCGCCATTCTTTCCATCGGCGCCAATGACAAGTGCAATATCGGTCAGAAGCCGGCGTGTTTGAGTCAGGCGAAGCCTGATGAGTTCGCCGGGTTCCGATATGAAACGCTGTCATAAGCCAAAGATGGAAAGCGGCGGAAAGGCATTTTGCCGACTTTTGTGCCGTCAAAAGTCGGTCCCCGAAGGGAAATGAAGTTTTGGGAAACGGGGGGATGGATGAGCTTCGCAGAACTTCGTTAGCCCGCCTTTCCGTCGGTTGCCGGATCTTCGACGCGGGAATGACAATAAATGGGGGTCTGAGCTAAAAAGGCCATTCCTCATTTTACCGCCATTCTTTCCATCGGCGCCAATGACAAGTGCAATATCGGTCAGAAGCCGGCGTGTTTGAGTCAGGCGAAGCCTGATGAGTTCGCCGGGTTCCGATATGAAACGTAGTCATAAGCCAAAGATGGAAAGCGGCGGAAAGGGCTTTTGGGTACTTTTCGCCCGTGAAAAGTACCTCTCCGAAGGGAAATGAAGTTTTGGGAAACGGGGGATGGATGAGCTTCGCAGAACTAAGTTAACCGGATCAGGTCGGGGATGACAGCCGTTAAAAAGCCGGTGAGATGGACCCCCGTCTTCACGTGGATGACATGAAAAGTTTTCCTAAAAATCAATCCGGTTCAAAATTACTTATTTTGATATCATCAAACCGAACTTCAATTCTCTTTTTCGGATTGGTGTTTCCGTTTCTCACACCAAGTTCTACCGTCCGGATCAAACCAGCTTTAAAGTCGATGGAACCCGGAATTTTTCCCCAGTTGTCATAGTACAGCGCGGCCAGATTGATTTTAATCCGTTTCCACCCACCCGGAACAACCGGAAATAAGGTTTTGGATCCCCATTTTCCGGCATGATCTTTCGTCAGGAATAACGGCTGAATCCAGACTGTATCGCCTTCACCTGCAGTACAAAGAAAGGAAATCCACGGAGACGCCAGAAATGCCTTCCGGATTGAATCGCCTGAATCAGGAAGTAAAATCCCGTCCGCTTTGATATCCGTCATCCAGCTCATAGGTTTACTGTCCGGAACCGGATTCCAGGAAATCACCAGACACCCTTTTGATTGAGATGTTGCCTGATCTTCCGGTTTGGAAGAAATTGAAAACTGAATCTGATCATTATCCTTAAACCAGCCATTAAAATCAGGCTGCGTTTCAAAATCAAAAACCATCACAGAAAGTGGCGGATTCTGGGCGTATCCAGCAACAGACAGAAAAAGAACGGAAAGAAAAGTAATAAGTATTTTCATGGATTTTATCCTAGGTTATAATCCGGCAGCAGCTTTGACGGCAATTTCAAGATCACTGGTACCTCTGAATCCGCTGAAACCGACAAAAAGTTTGGTTCCATCCTTCAGCGTGAGGGGTTGTCCACCTTCCCAGCCAATCAGATCCGGTTTTGAAATACCAAAATCCCCCTCCTCAAATTCCCCATTGAATAGCCGTTTTTCGTAATCGCCCGTTTTCATTCCGGTAATCCAAACCTGAGAAGCTTTTGTGCAGGCCAGATTAAAATACCGCCGTCCACGAATTTTATCCGTTCCCCAGATTTTTCCGTGAAAGGTCCCGGCTTCATCCACAACACAAACTGCACAGTTCCCGCCCCCGTTTGCATCCAGCGGATTAGCCAGATAAACCGGAATCAATTTTTCGATTGCAGTGATGAGCTGTTCGATGGTCATGGTTGATGCTGGTTTCATATCTGCTCCTGTTTGATGACTGTTGTGGGTAGGGGTTTTTGTGTTTTGATTTTCTTTATAAACCACCCCTAACCTATGAATCGGACTCAAGAAATCCGGGCACTTCGACTTGGTTACTGAGCGTCGTCGAAGTACCGCTCAGTGTCCGGATTTCTTCTATCTTCTTACTTCTATCTTCTAACTTCTTCCTTCTACCGCACCAATACCACTGTTCCCGATTTCTGCTGATTCCCGAACTGAAGCGAAAAGGTGTACAAGCCGCTCGCCAGATTTTCACCGGAGAAAGTAAACAAACCGTTGCCTGATGTACTTTGAAACTGACTTCCGGTGTAAACCATCTGACCGAGCACATTATAAACTCTCAGATCAACTTTTCCCGATTCAGGAGTGAAAAACGGAATCCGGGTTTCTGGGTTGAACGGATTCGGATAGGCCTTTCCGAGTGAGAATTCATTGGGTATTTCAACGGTTCCCAATCCGGTTTGCTGCGCTTCAGGAACCGGTTCTGCCGATGCATTTTCTTTTCCCCACACTTCAAATTCCCAGATGGAATACCCATAAGTCGTGTGGCGCTGGAGTCCGTACATTCTGATCCATTGTGCGCCGCCTTTTAGCTGGTCAATAACATCGGTTCTGGCTCCGGCTGGCAGATTGGTGAATGATTTTACCGTTGTCCAGTTGAGACTGTCATTCGATTCTTCAATCCGGTAAGATTTTGCGGAAGCTACTTCCCAGGCAATGACCACTTTTTCGATATCACACCGTTTTTTCAGATTGATCGAAAACCATTGCGGATCGGCGTACAGACTGGACCAACGGGTTGCACTGTTTCCGTCAACGGCATTCACTGCAAGATTTCCGAGTCCGGCTTCTGTTGAGGAGACTCTGATCGGTTTTTTGTAGGACAAACTTGGCGATTTAATCGTGATGATAACGCCGGCAGTTTTGCTGGCGCCGGTACTGGTGGTAATGGTTAACGTGATGTTGTGGACTCCAATGCCAAAGGAAACGACGGGTTTGGGTCCTTCGGCAATCTGGGATCCGTTTTCCGTCCAGATATAGGACGTGATCGTGCCATTATCAGTGTAACTGTTGCTGGCGTCAAGCTGAACCGATTCCGTCCCGTTTCCATCCAGATCAAAAATAAGCTGACTGGTTCCGGCATAAGCTTTAGGTCCGGGCGTCAGATCATCCAACGTTAACACTCTCGGGTCATTGTAAACTTTGTAAATCCAGTCTTTGGGATTTTTGCCGTCTTTGTGATCTTTCGGATCCTGAATCATGTATGCCCAGGTCATGAAAAACAACCAGGGCTGACTGGTAAAAGTGGCCGGATCAGTTAACTTTCCGTCTTCTGCGATGCCGAATAATTTCCCTTTGGAGCCGAACAGTTTGTTGTACTGATACCAGGATCCGGTTGCAGAATAATCGGGATAATCCCACGCAATAATGTCGACAGTATTATCTCCCGGATACCAGTTTTGTTTCGTTGTGCCATAACTGTTCCAGATCCAGAGCAGGTTGTTGATGCCATGATGCGTAACCAGGCGTTCATACATGATGTTCCAGAGTTCTTTGCAGGCATCACCGCCAGCCATTCCCCACCAGAACCAGGCACCTTCTGCTTCGTGCAGCGGCCGCCAGAGAATTGCAATTCCAGCATCCTGCATTTTTTTCATTTCGCCGGCAACCAGATCAATATCCCGGATGAGATTTTTGTAGGATGAACTGTTTTTATCAGCCAACGCCAGATTCAGTTTGTAATTTTTGGTGTAGTAATCACCGTTGGCATCCGGAGAAATCCAGTGCCACTGAAACTGGGCAATTCCGCCTTTTTCCTTCACCCATTTGATGGCTTTTGATGCATCATTATTTCCACCCTGAGACGGACAGATGCCGTTGAAATCATACCCCATAATGGCCGGAGATTTCCCGCCGGAATTCGTAATGATATACTGAAGATAAGCTTCATCCATCTGACCCGAAATTAGTTTTTTACCGTAAAGGGAATCCAGCAGTGATTTCAGTTTGAGAGCAGCCGGAGTCGCATTCGGGTTGATTGGTGCCTGGGCCTGAACAGAAAATGTCAGGCAAACGGCAGATAAAATCAGCAAAATTGCCGGTTTCATGAGTTTCATGGGGTTCCTCAGTTTAGTTTAAAAAATTGGCATGTGAATCTGCACTGATCATTTTGATCCCAACTCCACAGTCAGCGCTTTCACTGAACCAAACGGCTTCACTGTCAAAACCGGGGTCTCTGTCACATCTTCCGCAGCAATTTCAACGGTCAAGGTTTTACTTTCACCCGGAAGCAGATTCAGATAATTATCCGACCAGAGTGAAGGAAGCAGTTCTTCCCCGGATGCCTTTCCAACAACTTTCAAAGCAGTCATAAAAGCAAGAGTGGATCCTGTATTGCTGACTTTCACCGTGACTTTCAGCTTTCCGGCTTCAGACAGAATTTTTGCAGTCACTGCAAGTTTTGGATCGGTCAGTTTATTCAGATCACTGAACTCATTCGTTTCATTCAGCCAGTAGAAATTATCGGCAAGCAATTGTCCGGTTTTATCAGTTGCCGTCAGTTTCAGAAATTCGACCGATTTACTTTTGGGCACCGTTATCCCGGAAACCATGACGGTATTGGATGCGGATGTCACTTCCTTTTTATCAGACCAGATTGGTTTCAGTTCCTGATTATATAACGTGGCGGAAAGGGTTACGCCGTCAAGATTCCGGTTCAGCAAATTGAGGAAAGAAACGGTTTGATCATCCCGGTTGAGCTGAACGTTGAGAAGTCCAGCAGCCTTTTTGGTGCCGTAATAACCGGCGTGGGATTGCAGATACCAGTCGTAAACCTGCCAGGTGATGCTTGGCCAGCTTGAGTTACCCTTCCAGAGCAGAATTCCGCTTGAATTCGTCCAAAGCTGCCGGTTGATCGATTCGATGGACGACCGGTAAACGTCATAATTCACAAGCTGACTTTTGGCGATATAATCTTGAAATCCGGCTTTTACATTTGTTGAATCTGGTGCACCGTAATAACCCCGCACGATATTATCGTAAGAAGAAAACTTCCGGGTATCCGATCCCGGCCAGTCATTGGCGTCATGATACGCCCAAACGCCATCCAGCGGAAAACGTCCCGGCATCCAGGTTTTGCCATAGTCAGGAATAAACTTTTCAATACTTTCAAAAACGGGAATGCCGCTGGGTCCGATCTCACTGCTGAAACCTGAAAGTTTCCGGTGAGAAAAATAGTCTTTGGGTTCCAGCGTGTGATAAGGTCCGCCGCCATGAAGTCCGTCACCATCCGACTGTTTCAGGTAATGGCGGAATTGCCGGCTGTCGTGTTTTTTCAGGATGGAATTGACAATCAGCTCTTCTCTCGGGTTCGGACCTTCATTCCCGCCACACCAGATAATCAGCGACGGATGACTCCGGTATTTTTTCACAATTCCGGTAGTGGCTTTTTCGAAAAGTGAAATTTCAGGCTGGTAACCGGGTGTATTTTTAAACGTCCCCCAGAAATCATTCAGAAAATCCTGCCAGATCAGAACGCCGTGCTTGTCTGCCGCCTCATAAAACGGTTTTGGCGCAACTCCGGTCGGACCCCAGACTCTGAGGATATTCAGGTTGGCATTTTTCGTCAGCAGAATTTCTTTTTCGTACCGGGAAGCCGTCCAGTTCAGCAGCATATCGATGACCCAGTTGCCGCCTTTCAGATAAATTTCCCTGCCGTTGATTTTGTAAACCCGTTCTTTGGCGCCGATGTAAGTTTCCACCTGACGGATTCCGGCCATGGTTTTCACCGATGCCGTCACCACCGATCCGGTTCTTGCTGAAACTGAAACGTCGTACAGATTTTGTTTCCCATAACCGGCCGGCCACCACAATTTTGCATTGAATATGGCCAGTTTAGCAACTTTTTTCGCATCCCAGATAACTTCCCGGGTTGAATTTGCTGCAATCTGGTAAGGTTCTTCAACCGTTATCAGTCCGTCTTCATTCTGGATGGAAAGTTGTAAAATTCCGGTTTGTTCTTTTGCGGAATGATTCACCAGATCTGCAGAAACGGTGAATTCAGCCCGTGAGGTGTCAGGTAAAAACAGTTTTGAGGTCACGTATAAATTCTGAAGCTCAACGTCATCGGTAACCGAAAGCCAGACGTCCTCAGTAATTCCCATATCCCGGTCCCGGATGGAAGGCTGCCAGTCCCAGCCCATGACATCCCATTTGGTATAATCCCGGCCAATCACACCGTCAGCCATGTTGGTTCCAGGGTCGGCAAGCGGGGTTACTGGGTCAGGAGCAGGTTTTCCCGGGTTGTTAGGCGGATAAATGGCGACCGCCAGAACATTTTTGCTGCCTTTTTTCACAACTGATGTGACATCAAACCGGAAATGACGTTCCATCCCGATGACTTCAGCTGTATCCGCAATAAGAGTTCCGTTCAGCCAGATCTGGGCTTTATAATTGAGTTCACCAACATTCAGCCAGATATGTTTGCCTGTCAGTGTTGCAGGAATTTCAACTTCATTCCGGTACCAGTATGGCTGCAGCCACGGATTTTTCCCGGGAAGGTGACTGTACTTCAGCAACCCATTTTCTGCGTTGAACTCCTCGTTCATATCGGGAATCTGCAAATTATTCATCCCGATGTACGGATTCGGATATACGCCGTTTCTGACCAGAGCCGTTAAAACAGTTGCCGGAAGACTGGTTGCTGCCCAGTTTTTCGTATCAACTCCGGACTCAGAAAGTTTTTTTCCGTCCAGTCCGGTTTCAACCGACGACTTTACTTTCCATCCGGAACGGATCAGTAAAGCACCTTCCGGAACATCAGAAAGGGGTTTATCTTCAACTGTAAATGAACGGGTGTCCGATTCTAATCTGCCGGTTTGGGTTACCGCAATCACGTGCCAGATATGTTTCCCGAAAGAAAGCGGAAAAGGAACATAGGAATGCTGTCCGGAAGGAACGCTTCCCATTTTGATGCCGTCAATCCAGATTTCAGTTTCTGAAGCGTCAACTTTCTGCCATGACAGAACGGGCATGTTGTTGGGCAAAGTCATTCCATCACGGGGAGCAATGAGTTTGAAGCCAGATTGTGCAGTGGTAACCAGAGGAAGCAACGAAAGGCATAGTATCAGAATTTGGCGGAAAGGTGGTCGGTTCATGGTCATCTTTCTTAGGTGATTTACTTTTTCAGTTCTTCAATCAGGACAAAATCGAAGTAGGCCAGATTGGATCCGGCATTGTATTTTAACGTTAACAGATTGAGTCCCGATTTGGGAAAAATTATTTCGCCGACCGTCGCCTGTGTCCAGTAATGCCAGTTCCCGGTATCTTCTGGTAAAACCAGATCCACCGCTCTTTTGTTATTTAGCCAGAGTGACGATTTGTTGTCTTTATAGCCGTAAACCGTGATGATTTTGTATTTTCCCGGTGCCTTCACATCCACCGTATAATTCGTCCATTCCCCGTCAGATTCCCAGCCGATGTACAGCTGATTGACAGCCGGATCGACTTTATTCGGATGGTTGAAGTCGGCCCAGTCTTTGGTGAAAGAAATATCAACACCTTCATTTTCACGAAAAAAAGCCAAATAAGCAGAAATTCCCGGGCGGTGATGACTACCGTAGTCGTGAACTTCGTGATTCAGTTTTGCACCTTCATTTTCGGGAGTGGTGTCATGATAGGCGATTCCTTCCCCGCCCAGATCGAAGTATGCCAGTTCAACCCGGCCCGGAATGGCCTGCGCACCACGGGTATAAACGGTATCCTGAAACGGTTTTCCTTTGTAATCTGCCGGAAGCTGGGCAAAACCGGTTGCTGATAGGAACAGGAAACTGAGCAGAAAAAGTGGCTTCATCGTTTTTCCTTTTTTAATTGACCGGCTGACTGAATTGAACCGGTACATTCCATCCTTCGAGCTTAATCTGAACTGGCTCAACTGGGCCGGTTTCCGGTTCAAGGGTAATCACTTTGGTTTCGCCGGGAATGAACGACACGTAATTTTCAGAATAATGAACGGGAAGAATTCGTTTTCCATCTGTGGTTTTTACCAGACTTAACCGGGTCATTAACGCAATGCCTGATGTGGAATTGGTGAGGGTAACCTGGTACTTGGTTTTTCCGTTTTGCTTGAGAACTTTCGAAAGGGCTGTTAGTCGGACTTCCTTCAGATCATTGAGCTCCCTGTACCGTTGTGACTGACGTCCCCGCCAGTAAAAATTCCCGGAAAGCAACTGTCTGTTTGCTCCGGTGAGTTTCAGGTTGAGGAATTGAATGCCGTTTGCCGCCGGAAGGTTCAGTTCAGACAATACCAAAGCAGAATTGGATAAAACGGAAACAACCTGACTTTTTGCGAAAATTTTCTTTCCGTTTAAATCAAACAATTCTGCTGAAACCGTAACCTTTTTCAGATTTTTCAGCGTGTTGTTGGCCACCTGAATCTGATTCGTCACCGGATTCCAGAACACATGAACAGGTTCACTTCCCCTTTTGATGGCGAAAAAAGCCGCCGTCGGTTCCAAAAAATAATCGTAAGTCTGGCAGATCAGAGACGGCCACGCAGGATGTGACATCCAGAGCAAAACCCCGCCGCCACGTTGACTTTGCCACGTTTCCATCATGGCTTTGGGTGCTTCCATGTTCAGCATCTGAGCCTTCCGGCAAAAATCATCCAGACTGGTTGCTTTTCCGTAGGCAGAATCCATGGTTTCGGTGTAAATTCTCACCCTCGGTTGAGTCCAGTCGTGCACCCCCCACATGTCATTCACCGGCCAGAGTTTATCCGCCGGCATCATGTCACGCATACTTTCTGCAACCGGAACGGCAACAATACCCTGCTCACTGTGAAAAGTGGTTCCCCGGTTGGTGAAATACCATTCCGGCGATTTGTTCTCGTACGGACCCAATCCCGTCACCGGCCGGTCGGCTGAACTTGACAGATAATGGCGTGAATTATCGAGCGAAGACAACATCACCCGGAGACTGGAATCCAGAACCGCAGGCGGATATCCTTCATTCCGTCCGACCCAAAGTGCCACAGAAGCATGATTTCTGAACCGTTTTACTTTGTCGGCTGCATTTGACATGAAAAGGGTATTGTCTTTCGGATGGGGTCCGTCAACCGGATTCGCCAGCCAGAAATCATCCCAGATTAAAAGTCCGTACCGGTCACAGGCCTGATAAAAGGCGTCATCGCCCACCATCCCGACCCAGTTTCTGATCATATTCAGATTCATGTCACGGTGCAGTCTGACCCAGAGATCATATTTCCCGGCATCGGTTCTCAGCATGGATTCTGCCATTCCCCAGTTTCCACCCCGGATTACAATCGGGAATCCGTTTATTGATATTTTCAAATGATTCTGATCATAAGTGTAGGTGAACTTCCGGATTCCAAAGACGATTTCTTTTTTGTCGGATGGATGGGAATCTGTTGTAAACTGAAGCTGAAGGGTGTCGAGATGCTGGGATCCGTAACCGGCAGGCCACCAAAGTTTTGGATTTTTCACCGAAAGTTGTGGAAAGTCAGTTTTGTTCAGGCGGATGGTTTTCCGTTCTCCGGCTGATAAACTGACGGCTTTTTGGAAGGAAAAAGTTTTGGAGCTTCCGACGAGATTGCCGGAAATTGAACCTGCAGACTGATTAACGAGGGTAACTTCAAGGGAAATGTCACTTCGGGTGGTATCAGGCAGATTCAGATCAGTGATCAGATAAGGATCTTCAAGGGTCACAGATCCGGTTGCTTCAAGAAAAACCGATTGCCAGATACCGGCATTTCGCCCACGGATGGTTGGCATCCAGTTCCAGCCAATACTGGCGACAATTGATGGACCGTCAAGTCCGATGATGCCGCCGTTTCCATCCGGGTCGTTCAGATGTTGCTCGGTAACGGCACCGGGATTTTCATTCGGCAGAATTAAAACGGCAAGTCCGCAGGGTTTTCCGGGTTCGGCAAGTCCGGTCAGATCAAATTTTCCCCGGATGAAAGCACCGGTGATATCGCCAACTCTTTTTCCGTTCACGAAAATCTGTGCTTTCCGGTTGATGCCGTCAAAATTGAGCCAGATTTTCTTCCCGGAGTATGATTCAGGAATCGTAAACGTATTCCGGTACCAGAATGGCGCCGTGAAAAATTCCTCTGAAATCATGAGCTGCTGATCGCCGTAATTCGGATCTGGTAAAGACCCGTTGTTCAGATAACTCACCAGCACCGTTCCGGGAACTGTTGCCGGAATCCAGTCTTTGGCTTTAAAATCTGACCGTGAAAGCTCATCACCGGATTCATTAATAAATGACTGCCGTTTCAAAACCCAGTTGCCACCCGATAAAACAAGTTTTCCATCCGGTTGAACCGGTTTCTGTGGAATGATTACAGGCTGAGCCCTGTCGGTTCCATAAACTTCAAATTCGGCAATTTCAGGTCCGTTTCCTTTTTCTCCGTTCAGGCACACCAGCCGAACGTATCTTGCCGAAACCGGTTTGAAGGAAATGGAATCCACTCCGCCGTTACCCGTTTGAGTTTCGAAAATGACCTGCCAGTTTTCGGGTTTTACCGCCGGACCAGAAGTTGAAATTTCAATCTGGTAAGCAGATGAAAAAACGGATTTCCAGTAAATAATTACGGAAGCAATTTTTGGTTCAGTCCCCAGATCGGTATAAATCCAATCGGCAGGTTCACCCTTTCCTTTCCAGTAAGTTGACTGATAACCGTCTGCCGTCAAATGAGCCGTGTGATCATAATCGGCTGCCCCCGACTGATAAACAGCCCGGTTCAGTGCAGAATTCACGTACTCATTTGTAAAAGCAGAAACGCAGGTTGAGTAGCCGGCCAAAAGAGAGATCAGCAGAATTTTGAAACCGGTAGAAGTTTTCATAAAAGTTGGGTTTGGTTCACGACAGAATTTGTTCAATCGCTTTCAGTTCTTCCGGAGAAAACTGCAGATTTTTCAAAGCCTCAAAACAATCATCAATCTGGGAAACTTTACTGGCGCCGATTAAAACAGAGGTGATCCGGTGATCTTTCAGCAGCCAGGCAATTGCCATTTGTGCCAGAGTTTGATTTCTCTGGATTGCCAGATCGTTGAGCCGGCGGATTTTACTGATTTTATCCGCAGAAACCTGATCCGCCTGAAGCGCCCCGTGACTTTTTGCCGCACGGGAATCTTCCGGGATGCCGGACAGATATTTATTGGTGAGCATGCCCTGTGCAAGAGGAGAAAATGCAATGCATCCGGTGCCGGTTTCTTCAAGAACATCAAGAAGTCCACCTTCGACCCACCGTTCAAACATCGAATATTTGGCCTGGTGAATCAGACAGGGCGTCCCCAGTTCTTTCAGAATGGCAATTGCTTTTTTTGATTGCTCAGCCGGATAGTTCGAAATTCCCGCATAAAGTGCTTTCCCCGACCGGACTGCATGATCAAGGGCCATCATGGTTTCTTCGAGCGGAGTTTCAGGATCAGGCCGGTGAGAATAAAAAATATCCACATAATCCAAGCCCATCCTCACCAGACTCTGATCCAAACTGGCAATCAGATATTTGCGCGATCCGAAGTTTCCGTAAGGACCCGGCCACATGTCGTATCCGGCTTTGGTTGAAATGATGAATTCATCCCGGTAGGCCAACAAATCCTGCTTCAGAATCCGGCCGAAAGTTTCTTCTGCAGAACCGGGAGGCGGACCATAATTATTTGCGAGGTCAAAATGGGTGATGCCCAGATCAAACGACCGGTGAACCATTTTTCTGGCATTTTCAAAGACATCAACTCCGCCGAAATTGTGCCAGAGTCCCAGTGAAAGAGCCGGAAGTTTAAGTCCGCTTTTTCCGGTCCGGTTGTAACTGATTTTATCGTAACGGTTTTCTTCGGGTAAATAAGCCATCACTTACTTAACCTCCAGAACGGGAGAATAATCGGTTTCACCGGCTTCATTCACTGCTTTGATGCGGTACCAGTAAGGTTTTCCTTTATCTGCAGATTCATCTGTGTAAAGAATCAAAGGTTCAGAAGCTTCGGGCGACGGTTCAAATTTTGCTACATCCCAGATCACAGAATCATGCAAACCGGAACGAAGAACTTTCCAGGGACCTTTGGGTTTTTCGGCACGTTCAATGGTGTAGGATGAAGCGCCGGCTGATCCTCTCCAAGTAAAACCGGTGTCCTTTTTAAACAGAACCGGTGCAGGTGCAGGTTTTGCAATGGGTTCAGGTTCAATGCCTCTGATCAGGAAGGATTCTTTTCTGAGCAAGTCGAGAATTCGGGTTGCTTCGAAGGACGTTCCGTCAGCAAATCCGGGAACGTGAAATGAATTGACGGGGGTGCCGCCTTCGTTGTGATAATACCAGCCACCATCTCGGCGGTGACTTCTGATACTCCACATGAGTCCGCCAGAAATTCCGGTTTCTCTGATCACTTTCATGAGTTCACGCTGATTTTCAACAGATGCAAGTCCGAATTCATCAACAAGAAGGGGTTTGATTCCTTTGCATTCTTCCCAGGAAGCTTTTGCAATCGGAGCCAGTTCCCAGGGTTTTCCGCCCATGCGGTTCCAATATTCATACAGGTGATCACTGATCAGATCAATGTTCGGATCTGCAAGCAAGGCTTTCCGGTCGCCGCCGTTTGCTTCCATAATCAGGTGGTTCGGATCCACTTTTTTGATGTAAGCTGCCATTTCAAGACTCCAGGCCAGAATCTTCGGACTCCATTCGTCCCAATTCAATCCACGGTCGCCAATGTAACTGGCAAATTCATTTCCAAGCTGCCAGCATAAAATGGCAGGATCGTCCTTGTAGAGTAATCCGTTTACGGTATTTTTCCGGTTCAGCAGATAATCGAGAAAATGCCGGAAATCAGCTTTGACCTCTTCATCGGTCCAGAAAGAACCTTTGGGTTTGCCGGATAAAGTCGAAAATTCATCAACACCCCGGATGCCGCCAAAAGTTTGGGAGGCGATGAATGGAAGAATGATTCTGATCTCATAATCGTGAGCGTAGGCAATGACCCGGTCAAGACACTGAAAGGCTTCTTCATTATAGGTGCGTCGTGCCGTGATATAAGCCGGCATGCCGTTATCATCAGGGGAATAAACAGAAAGGGAAAAAGTCCGGGTTGCAAGTCCGCCGGTACGCTGAATTCCGCTGTAAATATCCCGGATTTCATACTCGTCAGGGAAACGGTTGGTGCGGTCTGCCCGGATCTGGGATTCATTCTGCTGGATGTTGGGTGCCGCCAATCCAAAAAACCGGAAGACTTTTTTCCCGTCCATGAGTTTATCGCCGTCACGGGTTATAAAATTGGCGAGCCGTTTCCCTTTGTATGGAGTTTGGGAGTTGGCCTTGTCAGCCGGAAATAAGAAAAGTGAAAAAACAAAAAGAAGTGAAATGATGCGGGTGGAGGAAGATAACATAGAGCCCCTGATTTTAAATTGAAAAAAGGACAATCAATCTTCACTTAAAAGCAGGAATCGTGCCGGATTCTGACAAATCTGACTTTTTTATTCAGGTATGGTTAAACCGGGGATAAGGTGTTGTTTTTGTTTGAATTATGGTATGTGAGATGATGGAAATTGAGAAGTTGGGATGTTATTTTTTCGATAACCGATTATCACAAAAATAAAAACTATTGATGTAAAGTCGGGTCATTTGGGGAGGATGAAACAGGTCGCTCCTACGGAGCTTTTTTCGGGTTGAGTGTTGTGGTTTCTACAAACAGGCCGCACCTCTGGTGCTTCAAAAGGTCTTACCAGGTTTTGGGGTTTTGCATTTTGTCACTTGTCCCCCGGCATTTTGTCCCTCCGGTAACCCGTAATCCGTGACCCGTAACCTTACTCAAACTACATTAATCTTCACGCCTTCGGTACAGTTTCTGCACATTTCATGCTGACTCCGGTCATCCAAAAGCGATTGACGAAAATCCTGATAGGGTTTACTCGTCCAGATTTCCCGGAAGGAATTCGAGTTCATCGACCCAAGGACAAAATGGGCATCTTTATCAAAACAGCAGGGTACAACTTTTCCGTCCCAGGTAATTACACTTGTACGCCAAAGGGCAAAACACTCATTCCTGAACGTTCCCTTGATTCTGAGTCCATTTGCATCCACCAGATAACGGCGGAATTTTTCGTCCGTCGGAAGAAAATGGTCAGCCGATTCCTTGGAATAAACCTGCATGGTTTTCAGCGTTACCTTATTCACGCCATGTTGTTTTCCCAACGCAAAAACTGCATCAAGCTGATGTTCGTTCTGCTTCATGACGATAAACTGAAATTCCACAAACGGACGGGTGAGTTTCATTGCCCGTTTCTTTTTCATCAGCCGTTCAAGTCCTGAAAAAGCTTCAGAAAAGGTTCCGCCGATCCGGTAATTCTGATACGTTTCCTCGTCAAGACCATCAATTGAGAAAATGAGTTTATCCGGCGGATCCTGCAAAATGGCATCAATCCGGTCATCATCGAGCAGAATTCCGTTGGTTGAAATGGCAACGTAAAGGTTATTCTTGTGGGCGATTCTGATCAGTTCGGGCATGAACTTGTTGACGAAAGGTTCGCCCTGAAAAAACAACTGAACGTAAAAAGCGTGTTTTTTGATGGATTTGGCATAAGTTTCAAACTGTTCCGGCCTTAAAATCCCGAGCGGACGAGTAAGTGCTCCAAGTCCTGAAGGACATTCCGGACATTTCAGATTGCAGTGATTCGTAGGTTCAATCGAAAATGACCACGGTCCGCCCCAGACGATGGGTCGTTTTAAAACTCTCGAAATCTGGTAAGATGTCAGGATTTTTATCGCATTCCAGAGTCGTCCGAAGGTAATATACCCGAGAATTCCCCATTCATATTTTGAACTCAAAGTTTTTCCTTCAGCCACTGAAACACATTGTCATGCCAGAACTTTGAGTTTTGTGGTTTCAAAATCCAGTGTCCTTCGTCAGGGAAATAAAGCAATTTTGAATCGACATTCATGTATTGCAAAGCTGTAAAATATTCAAAAGCCTGTGCTTCAGGAACACGAAAATCAAGAGCCCCATGAACAACCAAAGTTGGCGTTTTGAAATTCTTCACATATTCGGAAGGTGACCATTTTTTGTACTGGTCAGGATTATCCCACGGTGTTCCCCTGAATTCCCATAAAGGAAACCAGACTTCTTCGGTTGTGCCGAACATCGTGGCAAGATTGTAAACGCCGGCATGGCTCACCAGAGTTTTAAACCGTGTCGTGTGTCCCTGAAACCAGTTCATCATGTATCCGCCGTACGAGGCACCGGCAGCAGCCATGCGGGTGGTGTCAATCGGGAAATTTTTAATGGAATAGTCGAGTCCTTTGATCAGATCGGTGTAAACTGCTCCACCCCAATCGCCAGAAATCCCGTCGGTAAATTTCTGTCCGTAACCGGTTGAGCCGGTCGGATTGGGTGCAACCAGTATGTAGCCCTGTGCTGCCCAGGCCTGCGGATTCCAGCGGTAACTCCAGCTATCGCCCCAGGCGCCTTGTGGTCCGCCGTGAACGTAATAAACAAGCGGATATTTTTTATTCGGATCGTAAGCCGGCGGAAGAAAAACGAATGCATGATTTTGGATTCCGTTTGCACCTTCATACCAGATCTCTTTCGGAGTTGGCATATCAAGCTGAGAAATTAATTCTTTGTTTACGGATGTCAGCTGCTCAGTTTTCCCTGACTTCAGGTCCAGTTTGAAAAGTTCGGTTGGTAAATTGCTTTTATTGGCGGAATAAATGACCGATCCGCTCCCTGCAAATTCATAACTTCCCATGTTCACTTTATCAAGAACGATAACCGGCTTTGACGTTGCCGGATCAACTTTATAAAAAGAATTGTAACCCAGATTTCCGGCAGTAAAATAAAGGGTTTTTCCATCGGGTGACCATTTCGGATCACTTGCAGACCGATCCAGCGAGGAAGTCAGGTTGGATATTTTTCCTGATTTCAAGTCTTTTAAAATGATATCCGTTTTATCGGCTTCAAATCCAGGACGTTTCATCGACATCCAGATCAGAAAATTTCCGTCTGCAGATGGCAATGGGTTGTTGTCATTTCCTTTATTGTCGACTGTCAGGTTGGTAAGTGTACCTGAAGTCAGATCATTCACAAAAACATCATTATTGGTCGTCCATGCAACGTTTTTCTCTGCATTCCGGACGAAGTACAACAACTTTCCATCCACAGAAAACCGGTAATCCAGCGATCCACCAAGATCAATCGGTGGTGTATCAAAATCGCCAGGCGTGGCATCGGTGTAGGTTTTGGCTGTCAGATCGTAAATCCAGACGTGATTTCTCATGCCATTTTTCCAGGATGCCCAAACTCTGAACGGGTGCTTCGTAATCAGTTGTGCCTTGACTTTATTCGCATCAACGGCATCCGCCTTGATCTGATTTCCTTCACTGGTCGATTCATCCGGATAGACTTCAGATTCAAAAGCCAGTTTTGTTTCATCGGCTGAAAAGGTAAATCCACCGACGCCCATCGAAAAATCGGTGATCTTTTCAACTTTTCCATCTGCCGGATTCATTTTGAAAACCTGTGGGGACCCATCCCTGCTTGACAAAAACCAAACCGATTTGCCATCCTTGCTGAAAGCCGGACTGAAATTACTTTTTGCATTTTCTGTCAGCCGTTTTACAGTTTTGTCTGCCAGATTCAGCATAAAAAGATCATTGACAATTTTGTTCTCTTCAAACCGGACTTCCCCAAGGGTATAAACGACTGATTTCCCATCGGGGGAAACGGTGAAACTGCTCAGACGTTTCATTTTGAGCATATCCTCTATAGTAAGCGGTCGTCCCTGTCCGAATGTGAGTCCGGAAATGAATACAAAAAGTGAGAATAAGAGGAGTTTTTTCATTGAAGTAACCTTTTATTTTTTATTAAAGCTTTGTTCCAAACCAAAGTCCTTTTCCGACCGGCAAAAAGGAGCCTTTTAATCCGGATGCCGTAAAAGTGTCCACCCATTGCTGAACCATTTCTTTACTATCGGGAAGATGTCCGATGACAAAAACACTTCCCTTTTTCCCGGCACCGAGAATTTTGGTAAACTGTTCAGCAGGAAGGGTTTCTTCGGAAAAGGAAATGACGAGATCAAAAGATTCAGGATTTAATTGTTGAACCATTTTCCCGTCAAAGAGCAGATTTAAAACATCTGTTAAGGACTGATCAGTTTCTGTCGAAACCAAAACATGCTGAATGGAAAGTGAAGAAGAAACAAATTGGAGAAACCGGATGATATCCCGTTGATAGAACTCCTGTGTTTCAGGAGTTTCCGGTTGGATGGGGGAAAGGGAATAAAGACAATCGAGATAGTCAGCAATTTCGGGTAAAACTGCTGACGGAAGCGAACTCACTTCAAAAGATCCTGAACAGTATGATGAGCTAACCACCTGCCTCTGGAAGCAACAAGTGAAATCGGAACAAGATGCCCCTGAGCACGGAGGTTTTCAAGGGCATTGTCAATGTCCTTGGGCTGCCAGTTGAACAAGGCTTGTATTCGTTTTTCGTTTGAAATAACCTGAACCTGAAAATATTTTTCCAGAATCCGTTCACGGGCAAGATCTTCGGTTAACGGGTTGATTTTGTCATTCAATCCGGCAAAATGAGACACAACCATATCCCAGATTGGGGTGTATGGGTGCTCCTGACGGCCTACTTCCATGATGTACATTTTCCGTTCAAGTTCCTGAAGAGATTTATCAAAAACAGGACGAATATACTTTCCGGTTGATTCCATCTTTCTTCTCAGCTCGATGGTGGTTATCGGATGTTCTTCGAGAATCGTATCCAAAACACGCTTTTCAGCTTCTGAAATATGCTTGTGAACAAAATTTTCCCATGAACTGTCGGCACTGCCAACATTTGCATTTAAAACAAAGAAGTAAGGAACGTATTCTACAGAAATAAAAGTGGGTTGTTTTTTCAGAAATTTGCCATAAAATGACTTTTTATTCTGCGGAAGTTTATCCTTCAAGGACCAGGTAAAGGTCACATCAGGATCCTGATTGATACTCGTTGGAATTTCAGGACGGCGCTCGCCCTTTACTGCATTCCAGATAGAAGGTAATTCAGAAAGTTCAGATTTAAAGGCAAAACAGAATCCCACACTGTTGATGAAATCAACGGCATCTTGTTCGGTTTTTATGGAAAGTGCTTTGGTCCGCCGGAAACTTTGGTCGCGCAGCTTTTCCAGATAGTCCTGTGAGATTTTTAAAGCCATACAGTTTAACTTGTCAGTTACCTGAAATTAGAGTTTTAGAAATAAAATAAGTAAATTAAGATACGAAATTTATTAAGTATTTACAATTCAAAAAAAATGAAAAGTCAACTGTATTGCAATTATGGTTTAATTACAATCTTGAATTTTCTGGTTTTCCTTCCCCTTTTTCAGGAAAAATCAGAAGCTCAGGTATTTTCATCAACCAAATTTTCTGAATTTGCCTTCCAATCTGTTGAAGGTGGCGTAGTGAACTCAGTTTTTGATTCCAAATCAAAAAATCTGTCACCACTAATTCTTGATAACAGGGCAACGATAAGCAACTGGGCTCTGGTGTATTTTAGTCCAACTACAGAAATCAGAATCAGCTTTGGTAAAACTCAGGAAAATTCTGGCAGCGGAAATTATTTTCTTGGTACCGCCGGATACCTGATACACGACTTTCCTTTGGTAACATCTTACAAACCACTAAAAATTCCCCTTTCTGTGCTTACCGATTTTACAAGTTGGAAACGAAAAGGTGAAAACAACAGTGATAAATTTGAAGCGTCATCAATCGGATTGCAATCCGGTTTAAGTTTTAACCAAAACTGGAAAGCAGCCCAGATTTTTGCCACCATTTTGGTTGGGGCGGGGTTTGGAATCTCTTCAGTTGGATATGAAACCGGATCTGAATTGCGGGGATCCGGGAGTTTTCGAACCTTTTTTCCTGAACTCTGGAGTGGAATGGGAATATCAGTTTCCATCCAGTCTGAATTTCAACGCTGGAGTCTTGGCGGCAAAAACGGGGAATTAAATCTGATAGCCCATCAATTGACTGCGGGAGTGTGCTGGTAATGAAAAAACAGGAAATTCTTGCAGAACTTGAAACACTTGCAAAAGAACTGGGTTATAAAATCAGATATGAACTCGGTGATTTTTCTGGCGGAAGTTGTTTATTGAACAGTGAAAAACTGATTCTCATCAACAAAAGACTACCACCAGAAATCAGGATGGCGACTCTCGCCAGAATCTTCTCTGATATGGATATAAATTCAGTTTTTATTAAACCTGCAGTCAGAGAATATATCGAAGACGAAAAAGCCCGGCAAAATTTGTAGAAACGGGTATGAGACCCGTCTTTACAAATTTATTGCCATTTTCCCTGTGACCCGTGATCTGTAACCCGTAACCTACTCCACTGTTACTGATTTTGCCAGATTTCTTGGCTGATCAACATTGCAATTTCTCAAAACTGCAATATGATAGGACAATAACTGCAACGGAATTGAGGTCAGAAGCGGAGTCAGCGGTTCAATGGTAACCGGAATTTTGATCACAAACTCAGCCAATTTGTCAATATACTCATCACCTTCATTTGCGATAACAATGACTCGTCCCTTCCGCGCCCGAACTTCCTCAATATTTGAAATGACTTTGTGATAAGTGCTATCCTGAATAGCAACAAAAACCACAGGCATATTCTCATCAATCAGTGCAATCGGACCGTGTTTCATCTCAGCTGCCGGGTATCCTTCAGCATGGATGTAACTAATTTCCTTCAGCTTTAATGCACCTTCAAGCGCAACAGGGAAATTGTACCCACGACCCAGATATAGGAAATTCGTAGATTGATAAAAAGTTCTGGCAACTGCTTCAATTTCAGGGTTAAGTTCCAGCGTTTTGCGAACCAGATCCGGAATAGTTTTGAGTGCATCAACAAAAGCCCGGCGTTTATTGATATCTAAACCGGTGTAAACACCCAACATCAATGCCAACTGAGCCAAAACCGTAACCTGAGCAGTAAATGCTTTGGTTGAAGCCACACCAATTTCAGGACCGGCGTGGATGTAAACGCCGCAATCGGTTTCCCGTGCAATCGTCGAACCCACCACATTCACAATCCCAACAACCAATGCGCCTTTAGATTTGGCTTCCCGGGCTGCAGCAAGTGTATCTGCTGTTTCACCAGATTGGGAAATCACAATAACAACATCATCCGGGTAAATAATCGGCTGGCGGTAACGGAATTCAGAGGCATATTCAACTTCTACCGGAATTTTTGCATATTCCTCAAGCAGATACTCGCCAACCAGACCCGCATGCCACGACGTTCCGCAGGCCGCAATAATAATCCGCCTTGCACGTAACAACCGGCCAAGATGGGTTGAAATTCCGCCTAAACGAACAGAAAGCGTTTCATAATCAATCCGGCCACGCATCGAGTTAAAGATCGATTCCGGCTGTTCAAAAATTTCCTTCAGCATGAAATGCGGATAGCCGCCTTTCTCGATCTGATCGAGATCGTAGGTAATCCGGTCAATTTCAGCATCAAGTGCCTTATTTTTCATATCTCGAACCGAATAGCCGGTTCGGGTAAGAACCGCCATTTCGCCATCGTTCAGATAAACAACATCACGGGTGTGTTCGATGATGGCAGAGGCATCAGAAACGGCAAAATATTCACCTTCTCCAATACCCAGAATCATCGGACTTCCCTTTCGGGCCACAACAATTTTGTCGGCATCCCAGGTTGCCATGATCACAAGACCATAGGTTCCCACAATTTCTTCGAGCATGATCGCAACCACTTCATCCAAATTTCTGTCAGGATGGTCTTTATGGATGGATTCAATCAGGTGAGCAACAACTTCAGTATCGGTTTCCGACCTGAAAACATGTCCTTTTGATTTCAGATCACGTTTCAGTGAATCATAATTTTCGATGATTCCGTTGTGAATGACCACAACTTCACCGTTAGTATCAATATGCGGATGCGCATTGATATCATTTGGCTGACCGTGGGTTGCCCAGCGGGTATGACCAAGTCCGCAGGTAGACACCAGATGATCCAGGTTGATAATTTCTTCCAACTCCGCAACCTTACCCCGGCGCTTCCTGACAGTAAACTCTCCGTTTTGTAAAACAGCAATACCTGTAGAATCATATCCACGGTATTCCATTCGTTTCAGTCCGGTGAGAATGATATCAATCGCGTTTTTCTTACCGATATATCCGATAATTCCGCACATTTATAAAACCTTTCAGAATCGTTTTGTTTCAATAAAACTATTGGGGTTCACATGAACGTCCCGGTCAATAGCCATGGCAATAGCCCGTACCTGTTTGGCCAGTTCGGTAAATTGTTCTAAGTATAAAGACTGTGCACCATCTGATTTTGCCTTTTCGGGGCAATTGTGCACTTCTATCATCAGTCCGTCGGCACCAGCAGCAACTGCAGCCCGTCCCATCGGAATGACTTTATCTCTGATGCCAACACCATGAGATGGATCTGCAATAATTGGCAGATGCGATTTTTTATGAATAACCGGAATGGCTGAAATATCCATCGTATTCCGGGTTGCTGTTTCAAATGTTCTGATTCCTCTTTCGCAGAGAATGACATCGTGATTTCCAGCCGCCAGAATATACTCTGCTGACATCAACCATTCTTCAATAGTGGCAGAAAGACCGCGTTTCAGCATCACCGGAACCCGGGTTTTCCCGATATCCTTCAGTAATGCAAAATTCTGCATATTTCGTGCCCCCAGCTGGAAAATATCCGTATATTTTCCAATCAAATCAATCTGACTGCTGTCCATCACTTCGGTAATAACCTGAAGTCCGTTGGCATCAGCTGCTTCACGCATCCACTTCAGAGCCGGCTCACCCAATCCCTGAAAAGCATAAGGTGATGAACGAGGCTTAAAAGCACCTCCACGAAGCACAACAGCACCTTGTTCAGCAACATGTTTGGCAATCAGATGAATCTGTTCTTCTGATTCAACACTGCATGGACCCGCCATCAGAACGACTTCCGGTCCGCCAATTTTTACCCCATTCACATTGATGACAGTGCCATCTGTATTGAATGACCTTGAGCTGAGTTTGTAGGGTTCAGTAACCCTGAATACTTTTTGAACACCCGGGAGCAGCTGAACTTCCCGCTGATCAAAATCAGGTTTTACCCCGATTGCACCTAAAACAGTCTGATTCACACCCGACGACCGGTGAACATCAAACCCAAATCCGTTTAGAAACCCGATCACCTGCTGGATCTGTTCTTCGGATGCACTTTTTTCAATGACGACTACCATAGTATATTACCTTTTTCAATTCTATAAAGTTATAACAAAATATGAGGGTGTAAAAGTTTTCCACCTTGCCGGGGCAATAATTTTGCCTGCGAATAGAAATAATGGGAACAGTTGTCTCAGTGGGAAAAAAAGATATGGGCTTATGCCCAATAAAAATACCAGGTAGAAAAAGAAGGGCGGTAATTTTGAGGAATTTGTAAGTTTTTCATGACTGCGTCGTTAATGACGTAGCAAAAATAAGGAAATAAAACCTGATAAAGCAACTATGCCTTATATCTTTCAAGGGTAAAATTCTCACCAAGATACAATTTTCTGGCATTTTCGTCCTGGGCAAGGTGTTCGGCGGTCCCCTGAAGCAGGATTGAACCATCAAAAAGCAAATATGCCCGGTCGGTAATACTCAAAGTTTCGTGAACGTTATGGTCAGTAATCAGAACACCAATGCCACGATCTTTCAATTTTGAAACAATCGACTGAATGTCTTCAACTGCAATCGGGTCAACTCCGGCAAAAGGTTCATCCAAAAGAATAAACTTGGGGTTACTCGCCAAAGAACGGGCAATCTCACACCGCCGGCGTTCACCGCCTGAAAGCATATATCCAAGTGATTTTCTGATGTGCCCAATATTGAAATCTTCAAGAAGTTCTTCAACACGGGCTTTTCTCTCTGCCTTGTTTAATGGCATAAATTCAAGAATAGCCATAATGTTATCTTCAACCGAAAGTTTTCTGAACACACTGGCTTCCTGTGGCAGATAACCAATTCCCTTTTGTGCCCGAACAAACATAGGATCATCAGTAACTTCAATATCATTGATAAAGATTTTCCCGGATGTTGGTTTTACCATTCCGGTAATCATGTAAAAAGTTGTGGTCTTGCCGGCGCCGTTTGGTCCTAACAACCCAACAATTTCGCCCTGTTCAACTTCAACTGAAACACCTTTTACAACCCGGCGTTTTTTATATTGCTTGACGAGATTTTCACCACGAAGAACCATTTTCCTGGCTGGTTTTGGTTCAGTTGCCTGATTTTCTGAAACTTGATTATCTGACATAAACTCTTAACTCCGCTGGTGTTGGGCGTTCTTTTCCAACCCATTTGAAATTTTTTAGTAAAATGGGTTCTGCAATCATCATCCGTTCCGGATAAAATTTACCTTCAACCCCACTTAAAACTCTGATGTGATCAACTTCATTGTTCAGGAAATTGATGAGAATGTTGTCACCGGTGATGAAGTTTGCACCCGATGGCTTGCCATCCTGATCAAGGTAATATAAACTTTCAGCAGTTTGTTCAACCGAAACCTGATTGATTTGTCTGTTCTGAAAAAAATACCGGATAGTTTTCCCTCTGAGCTGATTGTATTTTTTAGTAGATTCATCTTTTAATGAAACAGAAAAGGCATTACTGAAACAGTCCATTTGCCGAAACTGGTTATTCTCGGTAATAATATCAATTGAGTCTCCCACAACCTGATTCACATCATACCAGACAATGGGTTTCTCCCGAAGTTTAATAACACCTGTATTCTTAAAGAAAATCATCGTATCTGAGATTGCAGACATCTCACCCTGAATCATTCTTACTTTACCGGTAGCCATATACTGATTCACAGAATCCCGCCGGTCTGAATCAAGCCGCAGACTTTGAATCATCAGGGTATCATCACCTGCTTTAGCCGGTAACTGATATAAAAAAGCGTCCTGTTCTACAAATGCCGTTTGCTGAATATTGAAATTCTCAGCATAACGGCCCCTGATGATTGTATTATCCTTAGGAGAAAAGATCCGGATATTTCTGAACATTTTGCTATGACCGAGATTCCGGTTGTAATCGAGTGAATCAGCACGGATTTCATTACTCTGCGAATCGAAAAGTTTTACCCGGCTCCAGAATCCCGCCAGATTGGTCCCGAAATTGAAATTTCCAAAATCGGAAGTCAGCAGATTGCCTTCTGAATTGAGTTTAACGTTTCTTTCCACATAAATGAATTTAGAATCAGGAAAGTAACGGGCAAAATCTGAGGTCAGGATGTCGGCATTCTGAACAATTTTAACATGGCCGGTTGCTTCAATGACTCTCCGGTTAACAAACTCAATCATCCGGTCACAATAAAGATTGATTCCGTCACGTTCAACATGCACACTGCCAATGAATTCCCGGATAGCTTCCCCGTTCAGCATTGATCCGGTAAAGGAATCTGCATAGATTAGCCTGACAAGGTCCCTGCCCTGACCCAAAACGGAAAAGGAAATACCCAGAATAAGTAAAGAAAGAAGTGATTTCAATTTCATTTGGATTCCACCGCTGCTTCACCACTGGCTTTGAATATTTTGAAATTGATAACATTGCGGTCGGATTCAAATCCGGTACCACGCAAAATCTGGGTTGGTTTGGTAATGGTAACAAATCGATCTGAGGAAATTTTACCGGTAGTTTGCAAAAATTTTAAATATTCACTTTCCAGAATGGTGCCATCCTGGGTAACCAGCTTAACCCGGTCGAAGGCTTCCATGTCTTTGGTAATGTCGTCAATAATGCCACGACCACATGTCAGTGTAGAAGTCAGATTGCCCTCTTCATCAAACATTTGCACATAAACTGAACTGTCCATGTGGGTTTTACTTTCTTCTGCTCGGCCAAATTTGGCAGTGTAACCGGCTTTAATGATCGACTTCACCAATCCGGAATCGGTAAGTGTGGTGGTCATATTCCAAAGCTGATTAGTTGGTGCACCTGACGGTAGAAGTTCAGTTACAATTTTCTGGTCAGAATCCGCACAGGATGAAAAGGAAATGAATATTAAAAGAGCAAATCCGGAAATCCAATACTTACATTTTGCAAAAAAAGAGGGTTCTAGTTCTGATTTCATCCGTCGAGACCTGCTTTTATCAGTTCGTGAATATGAACAATACCAACAGGCCGGCTTTCACTGTCAACAACAGCAAGCTGGGTGATGTTAAATGCTTCCATTTTACCAAGAGCAACACTGGCAAGCGTTTCAGAGTTGATGGTTTTGGGGTTTTTCCCCATAACTTCAGCTGCCTTCAGACTGAAAAAATCAGATGATTTTTCTATAGAACGCCGAATGTCTCCATCTGTAATGATTCCTGAAAGTCCACCTTTTTCATCAACAATCAAACACGATCCCAGGCGTTTACTGGTAATAATGAACATGATTTCTTTGATGGGCATGTCGGGCGTGCCGATTGGCAATTCATCACCTGATGCCATAAATTCTTTAACGGTTAACAACAACCTTCGGCCAAGCGCGCCACCCGGATGGAAAAATGCAAAATCTTCTTTGGTGAATTTGCGTGCTTCAAGTAAGGCAACGGCAAGAGCATCTCCCATTACAAGTGTTGCAGTTGTCGAAGAAGTTGGTGCAAGATCATGCGGACAAGCTTCTTCCTGAACATGAATATTCAAAACAATATCTGCAACTTCAGCCATTTTGGACTTTAAATTTCCAACCATGCAAATGATCGGAACCGGAATTCTTTTCAGTAACGGAAGAAGATAAACCATTTCCTCTGAACTTCCGCTTTTTGAAATGGCAATAACGGCATCTTCTTTTCTCACCATTCCCATATCACCATGAATGGCATCGGTTGGATGCAGATACATAGAAGGGGTTCCGGTTGAATTCAATGTCGCCACCATCTTTTGGGCGATAATACCAGATTTCCCGACACCGGTGACAACCAAACGGCCTTTGATTGCAAGGATTTGCTCCACCGCTTTTTTGAAATTTTCATCAATCCGGTCTTTAAGTGCAGAAATGGCCTGCTCTTCAATCCGGATGGTTTTCAATCCGCTTTCGATAATCGGATCAGACATGGTTTTCTTTCATGAGCTGGTTATTCAACTGCACCAATTGCTCTTACCGCCTCAGAAATGGTTTTTATCTGAAGCAGGAGATTATCAAATTTTGACATCTCAAGTTGTGTGGTTGCATCAGAAAGTGCTTTTGCAGGATCAGGGTGTACTTCCATAAAAAAGGCATCAACACCCACGGCTGCTGCGGCACGGGCAATTGCAAAAATAAATTCTGGCTGGCCGCCTGATTTTCCACCGGCAGTACCCGGAAGTTGAACAGAATGGGTACAATCCATAACTACCGGATAGCCGGCATTGCGCATAATTTCGAGTCCGCGCATATCAACAACCAGATTTCCGTAACCAAAGGTTGTTCCACGCTCGCAAAGAAGAACCCGTTTGTTACCGGTTGATTCTACTTTTTCAGCAGCATATTTCATTTCAGTCGGAGCAAGAAATTGTCCTTTTTTGATATTGACAACTTTTCCAGTCTCTCCGGCTGCAACTAAAAGTTCAGTTTGCCTGCAAAGAAAAGCAGGAATCTGAAGAATATCGGCAACCTGGGCAGCAAATGCAGCTTCTTTCTCTGAATGGATGTCAGTAATAATCGGAAGTCCGAATTGAGTCTTCACTTCCTGAAGAATGGCAAGTGATTTTTCATCACCCAATGAGGAAAAGGAATCCAGACTGCTGCGATTGGCTTTTTTGTAAGATGATTTGTAAACAACCGGTAGTCCGTGCTTTTCAGCCGTTTTCTTGATGAACTCAGCGGTTGCCATTGCAAGATCACGTGACTCAACTACACAAGGGCCAGCAAAAATGACGGGTTTATGCCCTTTTCCGATAAAAATATCACCAATTTGTACAACGGTCATTTGTTCTCCTGCTTCAAAACAGCTTGCTCTGCAGGAATATGAACCTGATTTTCATTCCTGAAATTCCGTGCCGCCTTAACAAAGGCCTGAAACAAAGGATGTGGGGTTGTCACCCGGCTTCTGTATTCAGGGTGAAACTGACAACCGATAAAAAAGCGATGATTCGGAATTTCAACAATTTCCATCAGATGATTATCTGGACTTTTCCCGGAAAACAGCATGCCGTTAAGTTCAAGATCTTCAACAAAACTGTTGTTGATTTCATACCGGTGACGATGGCGCTCATGAATAAATTCAGATCCATATATTTTATGCGCCAGACTTCCCGGTTTTAACCGGCATGGGTAGGCGCCCAGTCTCATTGTTCCGCCTTTTTCCGTTTTTTCACGTTGACCGGGAAGAAAGTGAACCACTGGTGCTTTTGTTTTTGGACGAAATTCTGTTGAATCTGCATTTTTGATGTCACAAACATTTCTTGCAAATTCAATAACTGCTACCTGCATCCCAAGACAAATCCCAAAGAATGGAACATTTTTGGTCCGGGCATATTCCGCTGCCATAATTTTACCTTCAACACCACGGTCGCCAAAACCAGGGGCAACAAGAAGTCCGTGAAGCGATTTTAGATATTTTTCAGCACCGTCTCGTTCAACATGTTCTGCATTAATCCATTCCAGTTCAACTTTAACTTTATTGCCGGCACCTGCATGAACAAAAGCCTCAATAATTGACTTGTAAGCATCCTGATATTCAGTATATTTGCCACAAATCCCGATTTTTACTTTTCCTTCTGCCGGGTTTTTAATCCGGTCAACAATATCAACCCAATGATTCAGATAAGGGTCTTTGGCATGAAGGAATAATTTTTCAAGAACGATTTCATCGAGTCTTTCTTTAGAAAGCAGAAGTGGAACTTCGTAAATAGTCTCAGCATCCCTGCTTTCTATTACTGAATCTACTTCAACATTACAGAACAGACTGATTTTCTTCTTCAAATCTTTGGTCATCCGGCGTTCAGTCCGGCAGGCCAGAATATCTGGTTGAATACCAATGCTCAACATGGTTTTAACCGAATATTGAGTTGGCTTGGTTTTCATTTCTCCGGCAGACTTAATGTAAGGAAGGAGAGTCAGGTGAATGTTGATCGCATTCTTTCGTCCTCTTTCAATGATAATCTGACGCATGGCTTCCATAAACGGAAGCGATTCAATATCCCCAACCGTTCCGCCGATTTCTATCATGACCACATCATATTCACCGGTGTGGGCAAGATCAAGCATTCTGGCTTTTATTTCATCAGTAATATGCGGCACAACCTGAACGGTAGCTCCAAGATAATCACCACGACGCTCTTTTTGGATGACCGAATTGTAAATCCGTCCGGTAGTTACGTTGTTCATTTGTGAGGTACTCACATCCAGATACCGTTCATAATGTCCCAAATCCAAATCAGTTTCTGCACCGTCATCGGTAACAAAAACCTCACCGTGTTGGTAAGGTGACATGGTTCCGGCATCTACATTGATATACGGATCAAACTTCTGAATTGTGACTCTAAGTCCACGGCATTTCAGAAGTAATCCGAGAGATGAAACCAGAATTCCCTTCCCCAAACTCGACACAACTCCGCCGGTTACAAAAATTAATTTGACAGCTTGGCGTTTGATCATCACTGACTCTTTTGTTTAGATTGATAATAGGTTCGTGCAAGTTCGAGATCGTCAGGTGTATCTACTGAGAGAGCAACGCCGTCAGTTTGTACAACTCCAATAGAAATCCCATGATACAAGGCTCTGAGCTGCTCAAGTTTTTCCGTTAATTCAAGTGGGACAGGTTCAAGAGCAGATAGTTTCTTTAAAATCTCAGCCCGGTAAACATAAAGTCCGATGTGCCTGAGGTATGGGTAGGCTCCCAGCCATTCTGAAGGTTTGTCACGGTGAAAAGGGACAACAGAACGGGAGAAATAAAGAGCCCGTGACCGGGAATCAATTATAACTTTAGGAAAGTTTGGATTTTCAATTTCTTCATTCGAACGGAAGTTGGTAGCTAAGGTAGACATATCAAGATCTGAATTTGCAAGCAACGGGGCAATTGCATTTTCAATTGTGACAGGATCAATAAAAGGTTCATCTCCCTGAATATTAACAACAATATCTGCACCGATTATATCATTTGCTTCTGATAGCCTATCGGTTCCGCTTTGGTGATCTTCACGGGTCATGATTACATTAAAACCAGCCTTTTGAACCACCGAAAAAACCGCTGCATGATCGGTAGCAACCCACACAGAACTAACTCCCCGAACCTGCAAAGCCTGATTCACCACATGCAGGATCATCGGTTTGTCACCAATCAGAGCCAATGGTTTACCAGGAAGGCGGGAGGAAGCATATCGGGCAGGAATGATTACCGAAATGGTCATAGTTGATCAATTACTTTTGGAACTCTGAAAAACGGACCAATTTTCGATGGTGCATTTGACAATGCTTCTTCATTTGTCAACATCTGATGGGGCTGATCAGCACGAAGTACATTTTCAGCATCAGTTACGGCTGTCAGTGGTTCAACCTGATCTGTATTTAACTCATTCAGTTTTTCCATGTAGGTCAGGATATTATTCATATCGGTGACCATTTCAGTTTTTTCAGAATCTGAAAACTGAAGATTAGCAAGTGCTGCAATGTATTCGACATCTTTTTGCGTAATAACCATAATCTACCTCAGGAAAGCCTGTGGTTTTTTACCACGGCAGAATGAGTAACTTCTACAATTTGTTTTCTGTCTGCGTCTGTTTTTCCGGCCGTATCAATTGGTGAGGAAAAGATGACTTCAACCGTTCCGGAATGAACACGAAGACGGTCTTTTTCCATAATGGTGTGCGTAAAGTTTAACGTTACCGGAACAATCTGTGCCTGAGCATTTATTGCAAGTAAAAACGGACCAACTTTAAAAGGACCCACGTTACCGTCAACGCTTCTGGTTCCTTCAGCAAACATGAGAATACTACGTCCGTTTTTTAATTTATCTGCGGCTTCATCAAGTGAACTTCTGGATTTTGATTTGTTGTCTCTGTCAATCAGGATGTAGTCACCAAACTTCAAAGACCAACCCAGCATAAATACTTTTTCAAGTTCCTTTTTTGCAACAAGCCTGATCTGATAAGGAATAGCATTGATCACAACCGGGATATCCATTGCACTGGCATGGTTTGAAACGAAAACATAATTAGCGTTCGGATCGAGAAGGTCGAGACCTTTAACAACAACCTTTACACCAATTACTTTTAAAATCAGCCAGCTCCAAAGGCGCCCAATAAAATGGTAACCCCGACCCTGAGGAACAAAAAAAGCTGCAATTATGGAAACAAAAGCACAAAAAACAGTCCAGGGTAATAAAATCAGACCTGACCAAATCGTTTTTATCATATAATATTTTCAGTTTTAGTCTTCAAAAATAGAAAGAAGGGATTTGAAAAGAAAACGCAGATTCAGTAAGTCTTGAAATGAGTGAAAACAATTTGAGAATCCATACGGTCATAAAATAAAAAAGGGGATTAGCCGGAAGCCAATCCCCTTGCAAAAAGAAACCTGATACTTATCTGTTATCCATCCTATTGATCAGATTTTTAAAGAACGTTCCACCTTGTTGGGGCGCAGGAGCAGGATTTGGCTGTGGAGCCGGTGCTGGAGCCGGTGCTGGCATTGGTGCAGGTGGCGCGGCCTGTGGCACAGGTGCCGGTGCAGGTTGCGGAACTGGTGCTGGAGCTGGCATCGGTGCAGGTGGTGCGGCCTGTGGCATAGGTGCCGGTGCTGGTTGCGGAACTGGTGCTGGAGCTGCCATCGGTGCAGGTGGTGCGGCCTGCGGTATAGGTGCCGGCGCTGGTTGCGGAACTGGCGCTGGAGCTGGAGCCGCCTGCGGTGTTGGAGCAGGTGCAGATGAAGGCTGAGCACCAGGTTGTGGTGCAGGACCTGCAGGCTTGTTGATACGCGCCAATGTTTCACGGCTGATTGCTTTAAGAACTTCAAAAACCCCAATATTTTTGATAACGGAAGCTTCAACAGCAGGTACGTTATTCGGATTCAGATTTTTGTTCAATTCTTCAACACTGTAAACATTCTGAAGATCACGCTTATTGTACTGAAGAACAATAGGGAAATTATTCAGATCTATGCCGTATTCTGCAAGGTTATCTCGAAGGTTTTGAAGAGATTCAATATTCTCATTCATTTTGCCTACACCTGAGTCAGCAACAAAAACAACACCATCAACTCCTTTTAACACGAGCTTACGGGTTGCATTGTAATAAACCTGACCAGGTACAGTGTACAACTGGAACTTGGTATTAAAACCCTTTACACTTCCCAAATTCAGGGGAAGAAGGTCAAAGAAAAGTGTCCGGTCTGCCTCTGTGGCAAGGGAAATCATATTTCCGCGGGTATTATCAGGTACGTTCTGGTGAATAACCTGAAGATTGGTCGTTTTACCGCTCAACCCTGGCCCGTAATAAACAATCTTTATTACAATTTCTCTGTTTGCATAGTTAATTGATGCCATCTCAACCCCTTGATCTATTCTTTACCAAATATTCACACTTTGCTTGATTTTATCAAGCACCCTGACTCGACATGTGTAAAAACTGTACAATTTGCCGGGCGACTGAAAGAAGACGGCTTTGCAGTTCGTCCAGATTATTTTTTTGAGTATACAATACCAAAATCACATCTTCAATTTTTTGCACAAGAATCAACTTTTCATCTGTTGAAAAGAAAATTTGATTAGCTGATTCTCCAAGTTTGACAAGTTGTCCCTGAACGTTTAATTCAAGAATAGCATAGATTGATCCAAGCAAATCAGTATCCTGATCTTCCGGAAAGGTATTCTCCATTACCAGTCCATCCTGATCAATAATCATAACTCCAATAACTGATTGCATTTCGGTTAGTGGTGCAAGTATGTCTTTCAGTTGTGCAGTCATAATATCTTCAAACCTTTAAATTAAATTGGTTAGATTTTGCGCTTCAGCTTCAACTGTCGGCAAAATATTGTCGAGTTTATGACTGGAGGGTGCAGAAATTACAAAAAGAAGATCACTGTTTGGAATAGCTTTTACAATAATATACTTATTTTTAAAGGATAAAACCACGTGATCAAGTGCCCCTGAATACATATTCTCACCCAGTGCAATCATTGCAGAAAGGGTTCGTGAAATATTTTCACCTGACTGGTCAATCTGCAAAGACTCATCTGTTAATCTTCTGTCGATAACAAAGCCATCGGGAGTCATTATAAATGCTGCATCAGCATTCGTCTTTTTCAGCATTCGCTCAAGTAAATTTGAGGTGTCATTGGCCGGCTCCATATTTGGAGTCATATCCATACCAGTTTCAACAGGACTAACCGGCGTTAACGGTCCTTCTTCAGCAGCACTGGCTTTTACGGTGGTTCCAGAGGGAGGTTGGCCAAAATCAAAGTCGAAATCGTCACCCGATACATTATCCTGGCTTCCATCATCCAGAACCTGAAGGGCCTCAATCAGAAGTTGTTCCCAATGATCAAGAATAGTAACCTGAGTCGAAATCTCATTGATCATATCAAAACTGCCACCCTTCCAGCCGGCAATGTTAAAAAAGGCCTCTTTCCCGACCATGCCACTGGTTTCAGCGTGTACAATATCACCCTTCTTAAATACGATGATACCATCTTTTTGTCCGTCGGCAACTTTCAATGTACAGGTAATACGGCCAAGACAATTCATCTGAACCACATCCATCAACTGAAGTGACCCTATATTTCCTTTAAAACTGTCTTCGTTACCGGTAAATTCTTCTTTTTGAGAATTTGGTTTAATTTCCTGCTTTTTTGAAAAGAAATCTGATATTGCTTTTTTCAGTACTTTAATGTCAAACGGTTTTTCAATATAATAAATACTTCCCCGTTTACTTGCTTCCTGTTGTACCTCGGTTGATCCGTAGGCAGTCATAATGATAACACCCGTTTCCGGATATCTTTCTTTTACTTCCTTAAGCAGATCTATACCAGACATTTCCGGCATACGGATGTCGGTAATGACAAGGTCATACTTTTCAGTACTCAACATCGTCAGCGCCTGGCTTGCCTTTACGGTATAGGCTGTTTCTACACCAAGGTCTGTACTTTGGGCAAGGGTCTTGCTTATTCCCCACGCAATGGTTTCTTCATCATCAACAATGAGAATTTTTTTCTTGGCTTCCATTGTCTGGTTCCTTTAATTTGCAAGTGTGTAGACAAGCAGTTTTTCTGTATTCACAGAAAAAATAGTTTGTCCGTCACTTTCAGTAAATCCACTTATAAACGCAGGGTCAATTCCGTTCAGAAATTGAACATCAGGGTCTACTGGCTTAATATCTTCGTCTTTGACTTTTTTAATACCTTCAATTGCATCAACTCTGAACCCAAAATAATAACCATCGTAATTAATGATGACAACAGATTCATCCAGATTCGTGTAGTAAATGTTACTACCTTGAAATCCAAGTGAGTCTGCAAGTTTAATAATGGGAATCAGTTTGTTTTCAAAAATGAATAATCCTTCAAATTTATCTTTTAACAAAGGAAATGATCTGGATTGAAGCGTATCCACGACTCGTGCAACACGGGAAATGGGGATCGTGAAACTTTGATCACTGATCCTGAAAATGAGCAGTTGAATTTCATCCATGAAGCTGTCTTTGTTCCTGTAAACTATTAATCTCGATAATTTTTTGGATATTAACAACTTCAAACCAGGGTTCCTCAGTTGTGATAATGTGCGTTATCACACCGTCAGGAAGTTTAAAAATTCCATCCGGAACCGGGAAAAGATCAGAGAAAGAACCTACTCCATAAACACGGTCAACAATAATCCCGTTAAGGCGCGTTCCGTCTGATTTCAAAACAATAAGTTTCTTCTCATCTGACTGGTTCCCGATTTCTTCAGGAAAATAAAGACTTAAAAGATCAACCAGGTTGATTTTTGCACGGGTATCGCTGGTATCCTGACTCTCTGAATCACTGAGCACCAGCATACTTTCTTCAAGATCTGCAATGGTACGCACAATATCTACAGGAGTCGCAAGACGTTTCGATCCGACTTCAAAGACGAGCAAACGATGAAAACCCTTAATTTGGGTCGGTGTTGATTTAAATGAACTCATAATTCGGATTTTACCGCATAATGTTTAAGAAAACGGGCGATTTCCCTGGGTTGAAATATGTAATGCTGATAGCCGCCTGCAATAACTGAATCTGGCATTGAACTCACATTGGTAGAGGTTGGATCCTGAACGATTACCAATCCACCTGTTTGTCTTACAATTTTGGCACCTTCGGTTCCGTCTCTTCCCAATCCTGATAAAATGACAGCCGTAACATTTTTCCGGTAACAAAGTGCAACACTTTTAAATAAGACATCAATATTTGGCATAAACGGATAAAGGTGCCGTGCCGGATCGGGCTGAAAAAATGAATCTGATCCAAGAATAAACTGTCTTCTTACAGGTGCCAGATAAATATGTCCGGGCAAAAAGGCTAACCGGTCATGAATAATTTCAATTTTTACCGGACTATAAACTTCGAGTTCCAGAAGAAACCGCTCAAGAAAAATGTGCGAGATATGCTGAGCGATGACAACTGCATACGATTTAATCTGTGGCCCAATGATTTTCATAATTTCTAGAATGACCTTAGGTCCGCCAGTTGAAGCACCAATCAATAGAACAGGATATGATTCGCTAACTGAAGTTACTTCCGCTTCCTTCTGTAAATTTTCCGGGATTATTTCAATTGAGTCCTGAGTTAAGACTGTATCATTTCCGGTGACATAGGAATCCAGAATTTCCTTACTTACATAACTGCCAATTCTGATATTTTCACGAAGGATTTCTTTTCCTTCAGGCAAAAAAAGTTCGCTGGTTGTAAGCAGGCCAATAACAGGAAAGGACGTATGCCAATTTTCTGTGTCTGAATAAAGATATTCTTCGGTTACGAGAATGACTGGTTTTCTAAACACGACGAAACAGTTTTTTAAAACCTGAAACATGTGCTTATCAGCATCAATATTTTCAAAGAACGCAAGAATAACATGAACAGAATTAACCAAATCATCCTGAACAATTGAATCCAGATTTGTCCAGAAACCAGCAATTACAAGGTCGGGTGAATCATTTAATGTATTTCTGATCCAGGAATCAAACCTGCCCGAAACAGAAATCACCCCAATTTTTATCATTTTCCAAGCAGACTATGAATAGTATTCAACAATTCATCAACATCGAACGGTTTATTTAAAAACGCATTGGCTCCAAGTTCCAACCCACGACGACGGTGTTTTTCACCTGAACGGGCAGTCAGAATAACAATTGGTATTGAATTAAACTGTGATTTTGACCGTAAAGCACTGATAAGCTCATAACCGTGCATTTTTGGCATCTCAAGATCGGTCATAATCAGATCATATTTACTTTTTTCTGCAAGATCGTACGCTTCGGCACCATCCTGTGCGGTTACAACTTCATATTCTTCACGTTTAAGCAACGATTCAACATATTTCCGGATAGAAACTGAATCATCCGCGCAAAGTACTCTGATCCGGCCTCTAACCCTTGTCTT
>JAFLBE010000032.1 GCA_017303995.1 Bacteroidota bacterium
AAACCGCTGATCATCAGTGAATTTGGCGGTGATGCCCAGTTCGGACTTCATGGCAGTAAAGATGCCCGCTGGACAGAAGAATATCAGGAAGAATTATATGTGAGGAATCTGGCCATGCTGGAAAAAATTCCGTCACTTCGTGGCATGTCCCCCTGGATATTATCGGACTTCCGTTCACCCCGACGGTTACTTCCCGGAATTCAGGATGGCTGGAACCGGAAAGGATTATTTTCTGAAGCCGGAGAAAAGAAAAAAGCGTTTTATGTTCTGAAGTCGTATTATGATGAGAAAGAGAATTTCCCGCGTTGAAACTGATTAATTCCACCGCGGAGTCGCAGGGAACGCAGAGCGGAGGGAGGATTTTTTTTAAAAAATTCAAATGGAAATTTGTAGGGGCGACCGGCTGGTCGCCCTTGAAATCATTGAAATGCAGGAAATTTGAATTTCGTAGAGACACGATTTATCGTGTCTCTGTATTTTTTGAAATTTAGATGTTTTGTAACACCGACCTCCGGTCGGTATTGAATTTGAATAACCGACCGGAGGTCGGTGCTACACCAAATGTTGGAGAAATAAATGAAAATTAAAGCAATTATTACCGGGGTTACCGGAATGGTAGGTGAAGGAGTTCTTCACATTTGTCTGAATCACCCTGATGTGGAATCGGTTCTGGTGATCAGTCGAAAGCCATGTGGCGTTCAGCATCCAAAACTGAAAGAAATCATTCACGCCAATTTTCAGGATATTTCTTCCCTGAAAAAAGAAGTGACGGGTTACAATGCCTGTTATTTCTGTTCAGGCGTTTCTTCTGCCGGGATGAAAGAAGAGCAATACCGGAAACTGACCTACGATCTGACGCTGGGATTTGCAGGCACTTTGGCTGAAGTCAATCCGGACATGACGTTTTGCTATATTTCAGGCTCAGGAACCGACAGCACCGAAAAAGGGAAAATGATGTGGGCACGGGTTAAGGGTAAAACTGAAAATGATCTGATGAAATTGCCTTTTCGTCAGGTTTATGCTTTTCGTCCGGGCGGAATTCAGCCGTTGCCAGGCATGAAGCACACCTACACAACCTATAAAGTTCTTGCTCCTCTGATTCCTGTCCTGAAGTTTCTGATGCCGGGGATAATGGGTACACTTGAGGAAATCGGTCTTGCGATGATTCATTCGGTGACCAAAGGATACCCCAAAAAGGTGCTTGAAGTGAAAGATATCAGAGCCTTGGCCGGGAAGTGATTCGACCGCTGAGACGCTCCCAAGCAACTTCGTTGCGCGGGTCTAAGGAGAGAACGCAGAGCGGGGGGATTTTTTTTGGTTAAATGCATTTCGGGATTTTTGTAACACCGACCTCCGGTCGGGTATTAAAAAAAAAGAACCGACCGGAGGTCGGTGTTACATTGGGACAAAGAAAAACCGCCCAAGCTAAAGCGTGGGACAAAGGAAATGACACAAACCGGCGGGATTTTTTTTATTTTAAAACCTTAGGCCTTTTTCGGCGGTTTATTGTAACCTTTGTCCCCGTACGGTTTCAATTCTTCCAGGTACATTTGTTCAAGATCTTTCATTTCTCCTGAATAATCGCCTGTTTCACCCTCTTTTTGCTGGACTTCAGCCAGAATTTCAAATTTAAATGCCTGTTCCCCGTAGGTTTTCCAGTCTGACTGAAGATCCGGACTTGGGTGGCTGCCAACATTCAACTGAAGCTGATGCCGGTTCCAGATGGCATCCAGATTGACATTACTTCCAATGAAAATCTTACCGTTAACCTTATTCCTGATCTGGAAAACTCCGATTTTGAATTTTTTCAGTTTGTATTCGTCTTTAAGTTCTTTTTGGGTTTTCATTTCCGACTGAAATTTACAGGTTATGATTGAATTAGAAATCCGGGTAATCCGTCTGTTCTGATGGTTTTTAAATTAGTTTTTCTTCCGGAAAAAAGGAAAGAGTTGTCTTAAATTCCTACATTTATTCATCATAAATCCGGATTTCATCCATGAAAAATTTCCTTTTCTTCCTTTTGATGCTGGCTGCAACTCTTGTTTCCGCACAGAATTATCCGCCGTTTTCCCGAGGTGTCAACCTCACCAGCTGGTTTCAGGTTTCAGATATACAGCACATGACCTTCGGGAAATATGACGAAACTGACTTTGCAAATATTAAATCTCTGGGTGCGGATGTTGTCAGGCTGCCGGTTGATCTGAAGGGAATGATCGGGCCCGCTCCCGATTATACGGTCAATCCGGTCTTTTTTCTTTTCATGGATCAGACGGTCGCCTGGGCAGAAAAAAACGGACTTCACCTGATTCTTGACAATCACAATTTTGATCCGTCAATTCCAACTGCCCCAACCGTTGCAACCTGGTTAATTCCCGCCTGGAAACAGATTGCCACCTATTATCTGGGGAAATATCCGAACTTATCCTTCGAAATCCTGAATGAGCCGCATGCCATTACTGCGACAACCTGGAATCCGATCCAAACTGCGACGATCACTGCCATCAGGGCTATTGATAAAGACAGGTGGATTATTGCTGGTCCAGTGGATTACAACAGTGCCAGTCAACTCGCCAGTTTACCGATCGTTTCTGATAAGAAAATCATTTACACCTTCCACTTTTATGATCCGTTTCTGCTCACGCATCAGGGTGCAAGCTGGACAGATCCGTCACTGGAAAGTTTGCAGGGAATTCCGTATCCCTATGAAGCGGCAAGAATGCCCGTTCTGCCCGCGGTTTATAAAGGCACCTGGATTGAAAATACTTTTAACAATTATAAAAATGAAGGAAATGATACCTGGGTCCGGAATGTTCTCAATGCACCGGCAAATTTCAGGAAATCGAGAAAAATGCCTTTATTTTGCGGTGAATTTGGTGTTTATGCCCGCCACAGTCCGACTGAAGACCGTGCCAGATGGTATGAAACCGTGAGTAAAAAGCTTGAAGTGGATAGTATTGCCTGGACGATCTGGGACTATCAGGGTGAGTTCGGACTTTTCGTTCCAAAGTCACCGGAACGGTTTTTCTCAGACCTGAATTTACCGGTTGTTGCAGCGCTTAGGTTTACTGCTCCGCCCCAACTTCCGTGGGTAAGAAAACCTGACAGCGCCGGCATTTCAATCTATTCTGACTGGATTAATAAAGGGTTTATGAATGCCAGTTACACCAACGCCGGTACGATCACGATTCATGAACCCGATCCGGCCGGTGAATCGGATTATGCAATCAAATTTTCAAATGGAGAGCAATACTCTCAGGTTGTTTTTAAATCACCCGACAGGCGTGATCTGAGCAAACTGAGAACGTCTGGTTACTGGCTGGAATTTAAAGTTCGGGGAACGTCTGGTGTCAACCAGATAGAAGTTCGTTTTCTCGATTCAAAAACCGGTGCAGCAGATCATCCGTGGAGAAGCCGGGTCACACTGAATTCTACCAAAGTGACCTGGAATGACACGTGGCAAACGGTGAAATTCCCGCTTTCCTCCTTTGTTGAATCTGGGTCATGGGATGGTTCCTGGTTTGATCCGAAAGGACTTTTCGACTGGAAAGATGTTGAACGGCTGGAGTTTGTTGCTGAAAATCAGGCTTTGACCGGACAAACTATATACCTGGATGACATCAAAATCACAAATGGAACCGGGGTTTCAGTTGCCGAGCCAATTCAGGTTCCAACCGGAATTCAAATTGTCAATATCTGGCCAAATCCGTTTAATCCGGATGTTTCTGTTCAGATCCGGAACGGAAATAAAGAAATGCTGACTTTGGTGGTTTTCAATGTTTTGGGGCAGATTGTTCGTCAGGTTGAACTTCCATCCGGAAAAGAAAATCAGATTGTGTCGTGGGATGGAAAAACCGCTTCAGGTGTTCAGGCGTCATCCGGTACTTATCTGATCAAAGTCATGGGCAGGACCAGTTCGGTAACGACAAGAGTGATATTGATGAAATAAGTACTTATATTTGGACTCATATAATTACTTTTCTGGAGATAACCATGCTGGCGGCGAATTTTACAGAATTCAGAACGGATTTAAAACGGTATTTGGATTCCGTTGAAAACAACAATGAAACACTAATTATTAAAAGAGGTGCCGGAAAAGGAACCGTCTTGATGTCTCTTGATGAGTATAATTCAATCATGGAAACTTTGCATTTGCTGAGTTCAAAAGCAAATGCCGACAGGTTGTATGAATCGATTCAGCAAATGAAAGCAGGAAAAGTTGTCCGCCAAAATCTGATTGAAGAATAATGCTGATTACTTTTTCGCTGAATGCCTGGGAAGATTATATTTCCTGGCAAACTGAGGATAAAAAGATGCTGAAAAAGATCAATGAACTGATCAGGGATATTCAGCTTCATCCTTTTGACGGAATAGGGAAACCTGAACCCCTGAAATATGACCTTGCAGGATATTGGTCCAGACGAATCGACCGGGAACATCGGCTTGTTTATCAGGTTGAGGGAAAAGAGTTATTGATTTACAGTTGTAAATATCATTACGATAAATAAGCAACCTCAACCCCCACCGGTTTCCTTGTGCCACCTTCTCCCGATGGGAGAAGGATGTCCGTTTTACGGACAGGATGAGGTTAATTCTCTATTTCCCTTCATTCTCTGCTTTTAACCGGCTTTTCCGGTAACCGTAAGAAAAGTACAACGCCAGTCCGATAATCAGCCAGATCCAGAACATTTTCCAGGTGATCGAAGGAAGGCTGTAGGCAATATATCCCGAGCACAACGCAGAAGAAATTGCAACAAAGTGAATTCCTTTCACACGAAATGGCCGGGGAAGATTTGGGTCAGTGTATCGTTTCACCAAAACACCAATACTTACCAGAATGAAGGCAATGAGTGTACCGATGTTGGTCAGTTCAGCCGCCTGCCCGATGTCAACAAATCCTGAGAAAAAAGCCACAAAAACACCGGTTACAATCGTTGCTACGTAGGGAGTTTTGTGTCTTGGATGGATTTTTCCCATAAATTTCGGGAGCAGTCCGTCCCGGCTCATGGCATAGAAAATCCGTGGTTGACCAAGCCCGAAAACGATTAAGACGGATGTCATTGAAATAACGGCGCCGGCAGAAATCAGTCCCGCAACCGTATCAGCACCGACTGATCGAAGTGCAAAAGAAACCGGTTCAGGTACATTCAACGTCCGGTAATCGACCATTCCCGTCAAAATCACAGTCACCACCACATATAAAATCGTAACGGCGATCAGGGAGGTGATAATTCCGCGCGGAATTTCCTTTTCGGGATTGATGGTTTCTTCAGAAGCCGTAGAAATGGCATCGAAACCGATATAGGCAAAAAAGATGAGAGCGGCACCAGTCATGACGCCGTTGAATCCGTTCGGAGCAAAGGTGTTCCAATCATGTCCCCAATGTTCAGGTTTCACGTAAGCGATTCCGACGAAAATGAAAAGAAAAACCATAAGCAGTTTCAGGGCGACGAAGAAAATATTCACCCGGCTAGATTCTTTAATTCCGTAAACCAGAACCACAGTCACCAGCAGATTGATCAGAACGGCAGGAAAGTTGATCACAACCGGAATTCCGAACAAATGCGGAGCTGCCTGAATAATAGTTGTGGTTGTTGAACCGTATTCCAGTCGGGTAAAAGCAGTCACATAATCGGTAACCATCCAACCGGGAAGGTGGATGTTGAATCCACGAAGTAAATCAACAAAATAACCACTCCAGCCGATTGCAACGGCAATATTCCCGATTGCATATTCCAGAACCAGACACCAGCCCATAATCCAGGCAATAATTTCACCAAAAGCAGCATAAGAATAGGTATAGGCCGATCCAGAAATGGGCATCATGGATGCAAATTCCGCATAACAAAAGGCAGCCAAAGCGCAGGCGAATCCGGTAATGAGAAAACTGAGCGAAAGTGCAGGTCCGGCTCCAATGTGATTGGCACCGCCGGCAGCAGCCGTTCCCGTCAGAACGAAAATCCCGGTTCCGATAATCGCACCGATACCAAGTGCAGTTAAATCGAGCCAGTTCAGTTTTCTGACAAGTTTATGATCCTGTCTATCGATGGAAGCCAGATGCTGGGCGAGGTTTTTTTTGCGGAAAAGATCTTTGAGCAAGAGAATATCCTTCTGATGGTCTGGTGTGATTTGATTTCTAAGCTATAATAGGAACTTTTTCTTAATAATGGAAGAGGAAGGCAAAAAGGCAAGTAGTTAGTAGGTAGTAGCCAGTAGGTAGTAGTTGGTAGAATTGCATTTCTTCCAACGAAAAATGGTTGTCAGCCTGAGTGGCGGTTTCAGGTAAACTTGAAACCGCTGTATCGAAGGCCAGTCTTCCCGATCAACTCATTTTCATACTAAAAACTCCTGAATTACTCTGTAATTAAAATTTATTGTATTTTTAAGGATCCAATTAAACCAAAAATCAAATTTAGAAGGATTTCCCATGAAAATTACGTTAACCCTTGTTTCTCTGCTTTTCGTTTTTTCTTTCGGATGTGATAAGGCGAACTCAAACGGACCTGCATCCATGACTGACTCAACCGCTGTAATGGATTCCACCGCAAAAGTAACAGGCTACCATTGCCCGATGCACCCGGAAGTGAAAGACTCGATTGCAAGTGACTGTCCGAAATGCGGAATGTCCCTGATTGAAGATAAGAAGGATTAAAAAAACTACTCATCCATGACCAAAGCATCCATTCTCATCATTGATGATGAAGAAAAATTGCGGAGTTTACTTTCCCGTATTCTGAGACTTGAAGGCTTTAAAGTTTTTGAGGCCGGTACAGGCGAATCCGGTTTGCAAATGGCTGGTGAGTTTGATGTTCAAGTCATTATCACAGACGTTCGTCTTCCTGATATTTCAGGGCTTGATCTGGTTTCAAAACTGAAAAAAGTGAATCCGGTTCCTGAAATTATCATTTTGACGGCCTTCGGGAATATAACTGATACGGTAACAGCCATAAAAGCGGGTGCTTTTGATTATTTGACAAAAGGTGATCAGGAAGATCTGATCGTTCCGAGAGTAGAACGTGCGCTTGAAAAAGTGAAGCTCACACAACGGATCCTATTTCTTGAAAAACGTGCAGAACTTCCAACCGGATTTGAATCCATCCACGGAAAGTCGACAGCGATTCAGGCTGCAATTCACCTTGCCAGGAAAGTTGCCCCAACTGAAACCCCGGTGTTGCTTTTGGGTGAAACCGGGACGGGGAAGGAAGTTTTTGCTTCCGCCATCCATCAGGAAAGTCTGCGAAAAGACGGTCCGTTTTTAGCTGTGAATTGCAGTGCCATTGCACGTGACTTGCTCGAAAGTGAAATGTTCGGGTATAAGGCCGGTGCATTTACGGGTGCAATGAAGGATAAAAAGGGACTTTTTGAGGAAGCACAGAACGGTACCCTTTTACTGGATGAAGCAGGTGATTTGAGTCTGGATGTGCAGGCGAAACTGCTCAGGGTTCTTGAAACCGGTACATTTATTAAACCTGGTGATACCAAATTGACGCAGGTAAATGTGCGCATTATTGCGGCCACGAACCGTGATTTGAAGACCGATAGTGAAACCGGCAGTTTCAGATCAGATTTGTATTACCGGCTTTCTGCTTTTACCATCACTTTACCGCCACTTCGTGAAAGAAAGGAAGATATTCAGTTTCTTGCTGAAGAATGCCTTAAATCCCTTTCCCTGAAAATGAACCGCCCGTTAAAAAAAATGTCAACGGAGTTTGCAGAGAATCTTGTAACCCTTCCCTGGCCGGGTAACATCAGGGAATTAAAAAATGTGCTTGAACGGGCCATTATTTTGTGCGATGGAAATGAACTGACACCTGATCTGTTACCGGTTCATCCGATCAGCACATCCGGAACCGGCTTACAGCTTTCCGATTCTGAAAAACATCAGATAGAAACCATCCTGACCCGGTTCAACTGGGATAAACCCGCCGCAGCAAAAGCCCTGGGAATCGGATTGACAACCCTCTACCGCAAAATTAAAGAATATGGGCTGAAGGAATAGGAAATTAGAGATTTGAATTTGGTACGCCGACCTCCGGGTCGGTTCCTTCTTAGGGTGATCATGTAACCCTGACCTTTAAGTCAGATGTCTTAAAGTGGTTTTGTAACACCGACCTCCCGGTCGGTTCCCTCCTGCTGTATTTATCAAATTCTATAATACCGACCGGGAGGTCGGTGTTATAGGAAACCAGAATCCGTCGGTGTTCCAAACCCAGGATACCGACCGGGAGGTCGGTAATACATAAAACCAAACAAGTTGTTTTTTCCATAATGAAAAAGATTTTTTCCATTTTAGAAAAATTCGACTGATTTGTTTTCCCTTTCCGATTAAAATTTCCCCGTAAAACCCTTCAAACCTGTTATTTATCCCGCTTTTTACCACTTTTACTTTCCTGAACAGCTTCCGGCACGGGACTTGTTTATATTTTCATCAGGCAACCAACAGGTGAACAGCCATGACAATCAGAACAAAACTTTATTTCGGCTTTGGCGGACTTTTTTCAATCCTGGTTTTAACCGGGGCAATCGGGTTATTTCACATTCTCCATCTGGCAGAAAATGCCGGTGAAATTATCAAGGACAACCACCGGTCAATCGAATATTTAACCCATATTCAGAAATCCCTTCTGGAATGGGATAACCTTCAGTCACAAACAGCACTCCATTCCAATTACGATCAATCTGGAACTGAATCAGCCCAAATCGATTCAACACTGATTTCAAATTTTACTCTCGAAGAACAAAACCTGACTGAACCCGGCGAACATGAACTGGTCAGAGATTTTCATTCCCATTATCAGGTTTACACGAGTCTATTCAAAACGCTGAAACTCGAAAAAAAGGTTTCACCAGAAATTTACATCACCAAACTAAAACCCGAAAATGCTAAACTTAACGATCTGGCATCCCAGATTATCCAACTCAATCTAAGTGCAATTCTTCGGAAAAATGACATTTCACAATCCAGTGCCGACCGGGCCATTTTCATGATGGTTACCTTCCTTTTGGTTTTCCTATCGGTCAGCTTGATTCTCGTTTTGAAATTTCCCGGGTACATAGCCCGGCCTGTTAATAAGTTGGTAAAAGGCATTGAATCAGTTGCAGAAAGCCGTTATGAAGTCCGGTTAGATTACCCGGAAACCAGTGATTTGTACGAAGCAGGAACTGCCTTTAACAGGATGGCAGAACGACTCAAGGCCATGGAATCGAGTAATATTGCGAAAGTCCTTGCTGAAAAAAGCAGAATCGAAGCCGTCATCAACCGGTTTTCTGATGCGTTGATCGGGTTTGATACTGACTTGAACGTCATTTTTGTGAATGCAATAGCTTGTGAACTAACCGGAATTCAGGAATCTGCAATTATCGGACAAAATGCTACTGAGCTGGTAAAATCGAATGAATGGATGCAGGTTATTCTTCAGGGATTTACCGGTGGATCAGAAAAACCTGAAAAACCGTTTGAGCACATCATGGGGAAAATAAAAGGGAAAGAACAATTCTTTTCCCGTGAAATCATTGAAGTTACCACCCATGGGCCGGAAGCAAGCCGGTCTGGATATGTGATCATTCTTAGGAATATCACGGTTTACCATGAACTGAATCTTGCAAAAACCAATCTGATCGCAACCATTTCGCATGAAATGAAGACCCCGCTTGCATCCATCAATCTTACCCTGAAGTTATTAAAAGATAGCCGGGTTGGTCAGTTAACATCCGATCAGACCCAGTTACTCGATTCTCTTCGTCAGGATAGCCAGCGTCTTTCAAAAATTGTCGGTGAACTGCTCGATTTGTCGCAGGTTGAAAGCGGTCATATCAAACTTGTTCAGACAGAAATCCATCCCGGCGATCTGATTCTTTATGCCGTCAGTTCACTTATGGTTCAGATAGAAAGCAAAGCCATCGATCTCGACGTCGTCATTCCCGATCATCTGCCATCAGTCATGGCCGATCTGGAAAAAACACTTTGGGTTGCCATCAATATTATTACCAATGCAATCAGGTACACTCCTGCTGGTGGGCGGATTCGTGTCGATGCAGATGGATCAGGAAATGATGTCATCTTTAGTGTGAAGGATACCGGTCCCGGCATTGATCCGTCAATGAAAGATAAGATTTTCGAAAAATTCGTCAGACTGAATCCAGAATCCGCCAACAAAAAAGAAAGCACTGGTCTCGGTCTTGCCATTGCAAAAGAATTTATTCTGGCTCAGGGCGGAAAAATCTGGGTGGATTCAAAACCCGGCGAAGGATCAACTTTTTACTTTTCCTTTCCCGTTTACAGGAAGTGAGTTATTCAAAAATGAGTTCAGTTTCTGAGACCGAATCTCCATCTTTCAGGAGAAATCTGCTGCTTGCCTTTGGTGCATTGGGTGTGGTTTACGGTGATATCGGTACAAGTCCGCTTTACGCTTTTAATGAAGCTTTTTTTGGCCATTATCCGCTGGCAAAAGGTTCACCTGAAGTTTTGGGTGTACTTTCCCTCTTTTTCTGGGCACTGACTCTCATCGTCACCATCAAATATCTGGTTTTTATTCTACGTGCTGATAATCAGGGCGAAGGTGGCGTTTTTTCTGAACTTGCACTTTTACAACAAACCGGTAAAAAATCAAAATCAATTAAAATTGTAACCGGACTTCTGGTTTTTGGTGCTTGCCTTCTTTACGCAGATGGGCTCATAACTCCTGCAATTTCAGTTTTATCTGCTGTTGAAGGAATTCAGATTGTGGCTCCCGGCATGTCGAAATTCATCGTACCCATTACGATTTTGATTCTGATTACCCTTTTTTCTGCCCAAAAGTTTGGGACGGGTGCCATCAGCCGGTATTTCGGACTGATCATGACCGTTTGGTTTTTAACTATTGCCGGGCTGGGTCTGGTTTACCTCATCAAAGTTCCCGAGGTTCTTGCGGCTTTAAATCCGGCTTATGCCGTTCAATTTCTTTTTCATCATGGATGGCATTCTCTTTTTGTTCTGGGTGCAGTGACGTTGTGTATTACCGGCGGAGAGGCTTTGTATGCGGATATGGGACATTTCGGGCGTGCGCCGATCCGGTTGGCGTGGTCAGGTTTGGTTTATCCGGCGTTGGTTCTGAATTATTTCGGACAAGGTGCATTATTACTTTCCGGCGATCCGATTCAGGCGAATAATATGTTTTATTCGCTGGCTCCTGATTTTCTTCTCATTCCGCTCGTGATTCTTGCAACCATGGCAACCGTTATTGCTTCCCAGGCTTTGATTTCAGGTGCCTACAGTCTCACTCAACAGGCTATCGGACTTGGCTACTTCCCTCGGATGCAAATCACCCACACCAGTCATGATGTTCATGGGCAGATTTATATGCCTGCAATTAACTGGCTGCTCATGATCGGATGTATTGGTTTGGTTCTCGGGTTTAAATCATCCTCAAATCTTGCTGCCGCCTACGGGTTAACTGTAACCGCAACGATGGGAATTACGACTATCGGATTTTATATGGTTGGAACCAAAGTCTGGAACTGGAATCCGCTTTGGCTGGCACCGTTGTGCGGTGGTTTCCTCGTTCTTGATATGGGATTTTTTACTGCCAACACACTCAAGTTTCTGGAAGGTGGTTACGTTCCGGTTATTATCGGACTCACCATTTATTCGGTCATGTGGATCTGGAACTGGGGAAAAGGAAAGTTGGGAGAAGTTTACCGGCAAACAACCCTGACTCTGGGTGATTTGCTGTCGCTGAAAGGAATTGAATGGAAAGACCGGATTCCATCAAAAATCAGTTTTTTTACTCCGACTGCCGTAACCGATGAAAATAGTTTTGTTTCCCTGACGCTTCAAACCTTTATGACCCGGTATCACTCTTTGCCGGCGGCAATGGCTTTTATCACAGTGAAAATCAGCCATAAACCCATCTGGAACGGTGAACGGGTCATCCGGTATGATTTGCCGGAAAATATGGTTTCACTTGTCATAAAATACGGTTATATGGAAGACATCAGGCTGGGTGAAATTCTTGAGGAACAGGGAATCAGAGGAAATATATTGGTTGGTGATCATGAAATTGTAGCTGATCAGAGTTCCTGGTTTCATGACCTGAAAGTCAGACTTTTCAGGAATCTGCTGAGGCAGGCTTTCCCGACTTACCGGTATTTTGGCCTAAAAGGTCACACAAAAATTATCAGGGAAATTATGCCAGTAAAAATCACCAGTCAAAGTGCCTATCTGATGGATGTGGAGTGAGTAGTAGGTCGAGCGAAGCGAAGATCCCGAATGCTTTCGGGATAGTAGGGTTTTGTAACTCCGCCCTCCCGGTCGGAGGGTTTTTCCTGGGTGTCATCCCGGACTTGATCCGGGATCCAATATTTAAAACAAAACTCCTGTCGAAACAAACCCTAGAAGGTTTCTCCCAGTTTTCTGAACATTTCTACAGTGTTACAGCAGGTGACTCCCAATGCTTTGCAAACATCGGGAATTTTAATCCTGTTTTTTTGCAACGGATTGGCAACTTCCTGAGTGACTAAAATCCGGTTTGACGGATCTGCTAAAGTAAAAGCAATGAGGAAAGCATCCGCCTCATCTGCATGAAGAAAATCGGAAATTGCCTGAGGCAAATAATGACCACTTCTTGATTGTGCCCATTTTGCTATTTGTGAATACTGGCTTAGGCAGGTTGAAGACTCTTTAAAAAAATCATCGGAAAGGTTTGCGGCACACCAGCGTTCTAAATCATCCTGATGGACGGACAATTCACTTTTAACTTTATCAATACTGCAGATTTTAGAAGAATCGGCCAAATATTTTACTTTATTCCAAAAGCTGGGTGCAACATCAAGCGGATAAGTTGCCCGGTGGGCTTCAATAAAAAAATTGCTGTCTACAACAAATATGCTCATCGGAATCAGAATTGACTATTGAAAAAAGTTTGGAAAGTATCACCTTTTAAACCGGTTAACCGGTAGGCATCCCGGTAAAGTAGTTTGCCCGATTTGACAGCATTAATCACATGACCGGCAAACGTCAAACTTATCCGTTTTTTAGCAGTAGCATAAAAATCACCGCCACTGCTTTGGTTTTCCTTCTTTTTAAACTCACGGTTTATATAGTCATTATAAAAATCAAAGAAGTCCTTTTTTGTGAAGCTTCCGGTATCAAGGGCCCTTCTGGCAATTACAATTTCACTTACTTTAAAATGCCGGGTCGCAGCCTTGATGTTTGGCGTTCCTTTCCAAAACCGGGTAAACTCATCTGACGGAACCAAAAACTCAGCCGCAACTTTATCGCACAAAATTTCAACAGGATCATCTGCCGGCTGAAGGTTTCTGAAATCAAACCCTGCACTGTGTCCGGTCCAGATATGAGCAAGTTCATGAACGATGGTGAAAAGTTGAGCCGCCTTGCTGTCACTGTTATTGATAAAGATGAAGGGAGCAATTTCATCAACAAGAACAAAACCCCTGCATTCTTCAACTTCGATGGGTCTGTGGGTATTGTTCTCAACGACACCATTAAATACTGCGATAATGCCACTGTTTTCAACTTTTTGAATTAAGAAGGTAAGTGCTTCTTCCCAAGTAGAAAACTGACTTGCCCAGCCTTTTTCAAGACCAAGCGTTTCCCTAATATGAGAAACAATTTCAACAACCTGACCCTGATTTTTGAATTTGCCAACAAAATCGAGGGGTTGAAATTCATTTTCTTTCAAATAATCTATGAGCCAATCCTGCCGTTGTCTGATAAGCATGATGGTGTCGAAAACATTGATGTTAACGGTTCGGGCGCCTTTTTGATTGGTGCGGAAAAAGGGAATCGGTAGGGTTTCAACCGGAGGTTCGGGCAAAAACAAATAACCGAAAGGGAGATAAACTTTTTTGGAAAAGCTTTCCAGTTGTTTTACGGTTGGCTTTTTTTCTCCCTCAATCCAACGTTTTATTCTGGGCTCTTTTTCAATAAAGTCACCCATCGTAAACCCGGCTCTTGTAATAGCCCAGGTAAGCATATCCGGTTTTATTTCAACTTCGGTTCGTGTCATAATTCAAATTTAGTAAAAATTCCTGACTAAATTTCATTTTACACGGGATAAGAGTTTCACATATTTTAGAAATAACAACCCTTCAACGTTTCGGCAATGATATTAATTTTTCGATGAACGCCCGGAAATGACCGCATTTTTCCATCAATTTATCCATCCCGATTTCAATTGCAAGCATATTCCCCTCAACTACCTTATTGTAGCCAGGATAATTTGCCAAGATTCTTTTTGAAGGTGCTGTTTCTGCTCCCTCATTGATGTCTTCCGGATTTGGGTAGCTATCTATTATTGCTTTCAATTTTTCCAGTTTGGCGTCAGATGGAGATACCAAATTTTCAAATCCGCTTTTATCAGAAAAAAGTAAGGCTTCAAATTCATGAAGCTGAATGTAGGGGATAAAATTCGTTGGTGAACCTAAGTGTTCTGCAAGTTTTTGCTCCAGAAATTCAACCTTTTCCAGTTGGGTTCTTTTTCCTAACCGTTCCTGGTAACCTGGAAATCGGGATGGCAACGCATAAAAATCGACAAACGTGGTGACATAACCATGGGGTGTAGACCGAAGTAATTGGGTTAAATCGTCAATAAAGTTGTCAAAATTGGAGTTGGTTAAACCTCCCTTGAATTTGCCACCTTCACGAAGTCGTTTCGTTGAAATAATGATGGGAACAAGGGTGATATGCTTTGAAAGTAAATAAGGATAAAGCACTAACTTGACGAACTGTTCTTCAGTCTGACCTTCAACCAGAATATTTACATGAACCATCAGGGCCTTCCCCCGATAACATTTTTCTCCCAGGCATCACCGAGACTGTAATTTTCGAGCCAGGATTCCATTTCAAAAGTTGAAAGCCGTTTAAATGAGGTGGCACCTTTTAACCGCTCAACAATAATTAAATCTTCAGGACCAAATTGATTCACGAGCGTGACTGACTGGGTTGAAATAATAATTTGAGATTTAACCGATGCCTTTTGGATCAACCCGGCAAGTAGTTGGATTGCGGCAGGATGTAACCCAAGTTCAGGTTCGTCTATAATAATGGTTGCAGGCGGATTAGGTTGCAAAATGAGGGTAGATAATGCAATCATCCTGAGGGTACCATCAGATAACTGATCTGCATTGAAATACTCGTCGTTTCCTTTTTCCCGCCACTCCAGCTTTATTTTTTCTGGGTTACGAAGGAGAGGAGCCAGATTAAATCCATCAAAAAATGGAGCAATCTGCCTGACAACACTCTCAATCTGTTTTAAATTTTTTGGATGGCGTTCCTTTAAAACCAATAAAAAGGCAGCCAGATTGCTGGCATCTTTTCTGAGGAAACGGTTGTCATTCACATCACCTGTCATCTTGATCGGAGAATTAACTCCCGTATCGTGAAAATGGTAAATTTCGAATTCGGCAAGTGCTTTTTTTACATAGCCGGGAATGCCTTCATAACCCTGAAAATCCTTGTTATCTTTGACCATTTTATCCAATTTGGATTCAAAATAACCAGATTCAGAATATTTGTCATTGTGCCAGTAGGCAGAATAGAAAGCAGCAATTTCCTGAAAAAAGAAAAAAGAATCTTCACTGTTTGGCTTCAAAATAAATTCGTAGGCATTGTCACTTTTAAATTCGATCCTGCCTCTTAGGAAACCTGATTGTTTCCTTCCGAAATGAAGCAAATTGTTTGCTCCGGATTTTTCTGCAACAAAAGACTGAAGATTTTTATTTACAATCTGTTTTAATAAAACCAGAAAGGAAATGAAATTACTTTTCCCAACACCGTTTGAACCAATCAGGATATTGATTTTCCCAAGTTCAAAACCGTCAAGTTTTTTGATGGATTTATAATTTTCGATCGAGATTTTTTTAATTGCCATAACCAACTATCCCTTCTTCTTTGCCAGGTATCTACAAAAAAGCAAGGCTTATAAAATTTGACGTTAATAGGTAATGTTAAAACAAAGATAGGGGATTGCAGACTGAACCGAAACCAGCACACCCCGCAAATTAAGGGAAGTACCCAACCCCGGGTTCAGCAGCAAGTAAAACCGGATCCTCTTTCACACCAAGTTCACCTCTGAACGCCCGCTGACTGAGGGACTGATACAAGTTCTCCAGTTCTGCCAAACTTGCCTGATACCGTTCCTTTAATATTTCTGTTTTTTTGACAATGTCTGCAAATTGGGTCTGGAGGGAAAGAGGGGGGTGAATAACTTGTAAATTTAAAACCCCAATTTTAGTAATATTTTTCATTGAACCACTTGTCCCTGATGAAATAGAACTGATAATTTTTCGAAAAGAAGACCAATTAATACTGTACCATAAAAAGTATGAATTTATATCATTATTTTCATTTAGTATGAATTTCCAAATTCTATCAGGAAGAGCTAAATTTTTAATTTCATCAAACACAAAAACAGATGCACCAACCAATTCACAGGTGTTCATTCGGGACATTAAAATGTCACCTTTTTTGATCAAATGATTTTTTGGAGGAAAATAATTTAATGGTAACCATTTTGATTCTTCCTTTATGAAATTGCCCCAGGAAACAGCACTTGTTTTAAGAACTTTGAATTCCCCAGCTGCTTCAATTTCAACAGATTGAATGCTTTTACCGGTGTCTAAACATTTTACTAATTCTTTAAGTTTAACTATTTCCCAACCTTTCTCATTTCTCACTGGATCCCCAAACATTTCCAGAAATGTACTTTTTAAAAACTCATCCAGCAGCCTGAGGCTTTCTTTCCTTTGGGCAATCAGATTTTCGGCTTTGCTCAGAATATTGGCTATGCGGAATTGCTCGGGGAGGGAAGGAAGGGGGATTTTAAGGTTTTCAATATCTCCGGAAGAAATATTTGGCTGTGCTCCACCGTAAGCCTTTTTTTTAATTTCCTTTTTTAAATTTTCAAGGCAAAAAAATAAGTAGCCATCATTTAAAACGCTTCTATCCTTGATAATAAAGCAACCAACGCGTTGGTTTTGGAAAGCAAATTCAATGGATTTAAATCTTGCAAATTTACCAGTTGTCGCCCCTGACATTGCAACTAAAATATCACCATCAATAATTTTAAACCGATCATATTTTGCGTCAAATGATATTCTTTGGGCTTTATCAGCAGTCGCAATACCATTAGAAAGATCGGAAATTCTAACAACAGGAATTCCTTTGTCTGAAAACTCGTCACTATTAAATGCAAAACCATTTCGTATTGTGCAAATATTTCCAAGCCTCTCGAATTTCATCAAAGAAGCCCTTCGATCTCTTCAATCCCGGAAAAAATCTCCTTTTCAATGGTTTTCAATTTCCCCAGAATCACCTCCGATTTTTCGTACACCGTTTCTTCATAAACGTCCGTTTTGTACTTACTCAGACTCAGGTCGTAGTCATTTTCTGCCAGTTCGGCTTTCGGCACAAAGAAATGCGGTTTCGTGCGGTCACTTTCCTGTTTCGGGCTTCTTCGTTTCCAGGCATCCAGAATCCAGTGTAAATCGCCAAAATCCCGGCTTCCGTCTGGGTTGGTTAAGGCACTCCGTTTGTCATCCAGACTGTATCCGTCACCTTTCATGTCATAAAACCAGACATCACGGGTATCACCGCCTTTGGTGAAAATTAAAATAGCCGTCGCCACTCCCGCATACGGCCGGAAGACACCGCTGGGCATACTGATCACGGCTTTCAGTTCACATTTTTCGATCAGGATTTTTCTGGCATCCTTAAAAGCCGTTCCGCTGCCGAACAAAACACCCTGCGGCACAATCACTCCAGCCGTTCCGCCGGTTCTGAGCATTTTGTAAATCCGTTCCACGAACAGCAATTCCGATTTGGTGGTCGAAAGGGTGAAGCTTTCGTTCAGATCGCCTTTGTCAATGCTGCCGGTAAAGGGCGGATTGGCAATCACGATGTCATATTGGTTGTCTTCGTTGTAATTTTTACTGAGCGTGTCTTTGTAATCAATGCGGGGTTGGGTGATGCCGTGCATCATTAGGTTCATGAGTCCGATTCTGATCATGGTCGGGTCGATATCAAAACCAAAAAAGGTTGCCTCATTCACAATTTTTTTGGCACTGTCATCAACCAGTTTATCCGCCATCGTTCCGCGGGTAAATCCGTTTTCATCCGGCTGTTTGTGGGCATCGCTGGTAAACTGGGTGAGCAGATATTTGTAGGCGCCGAGTAAAAATCCCGCCGTTCCGCAGGCCGGATCTGCTATCCGGTTACCCAGTTTCGGTTCGACCAATTCCACGATCAGTTCAATTATGTGGGTTGGCGTTCTGAACTGTCCGTTTTTGCCGGAAGAGCGGAGTTCATCGAGCAGATATTCGTAAAAATCGCCCTGGGTATCAATGAAGCGGTTTTCCCGTTCCAGTTCGGCGTAAATTTCGTCAATGGTTTTTACCGCTTCGGTGAGCATCCGGCCACTGGGAATGAGAAAGGCCGCGTTTGCCATGTGTTTGGTGAAGTAAAAACTGGTACCGTCGAGCTGTTTGATGAACGGGAAAACCCGGCTTTGCACGTGAAGAAGCATTTCATCACCGGGCATCCGGGAAAAGAACGTCCAGCGGAGAGTTTCTTTGTCAACAGCGTTTTTCGGATCCTTGCTGTCAGTTCCCGGCGGGAAAAAGAGTCCGGTAAAGGTGGAGGTGTACGTTTCATTCAGGAAATCAGCGTTGCTGATTTTTCGTTTGTCATTTTCGTCGAGCTGTTTCATGAACAGCAGGTAAGTGATCTGTTCGATGGCGTTGAGCGGATTCGAAATGCCACCGCTCCAGAATTTATCCCAGAGGGCAGCGACTTTGTTTTTCAAGGACGGAGTGAGCATGGTTTTCTTTTTGTTAAAATGTGAATTGTCTTTTTAGGAAGGTACTTTTGACGGGACAAAAGTACCCAAAATCCCTTACCGCCCAGCCGCTCTTTGACTTGCGGCTGGCACGCCGGCCCTGAAAAATGTCAGAACATAGACGATAAAGTATCTTGCAAATTTAAAAGTGCAGACACTGACATTTTTTATCAGGGCACTTTGCTTGCCGCTGCGTCGACCGGCTGACGGCGGGTGTTGTTTCCTGTTCGTTTTTCCCGGGTTATCCCCGGCTACCAATATTTCGCTCTTCCGGAGCGAGGGAAAAGAAGCGCACCCTTTACCGTACAGCGTACCCCGTAAAATGTACCCCGCGTCCCCAGCATTTCCCAGTCACTTGTCCCCCGTCACTTGTCACCTGCATTTAAGCCGCCAGCACCTTCTTCGTCATCGTCAGGATTTCTTCAATTTCTGCCGGACTGAAGACGCCTCTGATTCCATCCGGATGAAAACGGGTAAACGGCGCATTGATCAGATCCCGTTTTTCGAGATCCCCTTTTTCAAGGAGGAACGACTGAAGCAGATTCAGAAATTCGAGCTGACGTGAGTTGAGATTGGAATGCAGGGCAATAAAATGTTCAAACGATTTTGAGACGGTTTCAGGGAACGATTCCAGCCGTTCAATGCCCAGAATGTGTTTCACAAACTGAATCAGAGCTGCACGCTGATGCCGGTAAACTTTTCTGAGCAAATCAACGGTAATGTGCGGATGTTCGTTGTGCAGATCTTCGGCCAATTGTTCTGCTTCCGCAGCAGAAAGTGAATTCCCGTCACGCAGTTTCTGCAATAATGAACTCGAAGAAACCAGCGCTTTGATCCGTTCTTCAACCAGCTCTTTATACCGGGCAATGCTAACCGATTCCTGCCGGGGTCCGAATTCTACATATTCTTTCAAATAAACCGAATCTTTGAAATTAAACCGTGCCGGACCGAGCGGAACCACCGAATCGAGATATTTCATCAACGGCGAAAGTTTGCTGATCAGTTCATCGAAATCTGTTTCCGTCACTTCCGTCCAGAAAAACGCAGTTTGTGCCTTTCTGATGAGAATTTCTTCGGCAGCCACCACATTCACGGTTAATGGCAATTCACCAATTTCTTCGATGATACTGTCTTTTAACGTGTCATATTTTTCTTTTTCACCGGCTAACAGAGCCAACGAAACTTCCACAATATCCTTTTCAAACCGCATAGCCTTGAAATCGGCGGAAGAAATAGTGCGGAGAAGCGGTTTGACGAAACTGCGCAGAAAATCTATTTTATCGGGAGAAAGCAGGGTGAAAAAGTTGGGGTCGTCCAACCGCTGAAGGTCATGACGGGCATCCAGAATAACGACCGAACTTTCCGGAAGCACTGCAATCTGGAGTTTCAGTTTCTCAGTTTCACTGTTGACAATTTCAGGAAGGTGCTTTTCGATGGCTTTTTCAATTTTGTCCAGCCGGAGTCCGAACAGTCTGACCGGAAGCGGAATCTGCTGGGTTTCCTTTTTTCCCTTCGGATTCAGTTTGAAGTAGTCGAAATTATCCCAGCAATCCAAAATAAGAAACGAGTCTTTTTTCGTACACCAGGGCTTCATTTTTTCTGCTTCGAGCAGACGTGTTCCACGGCCGATCATCTGCCAGAATTTGGTGTAACTGTAAACCGGCTTGGCAAAAACCAGATTTACAATTTCCCGCACGTCAATTCCGGTATCCAGCATATCCACACTGAGCGCAACCCGTGGCATGTTGCTATTTTTAAACTGATCCATCAGTCCGCCTTTGCCATAAACTCTGGGGTCTTCACTGACGATAACTTTAGCCAGTTCACCTTTATATTCCGGATAAAGGGAATCAAAAATCTGTTCCATCCGTCGGGCATGGGCTTTGCTGATGCAGAAAAAAATGGTTTTTCCGGGAAGAACGCCGTTCTCATCCTTAATCGCTTCTTCCATAAATTCTCTGACGATGAGGGCATTGGTTCCCCGGTTAATTACCGTTTTTTCAATTTCTGAACCTTCATAGTCAACCTCATCAATATCCTGACCCTGCGCCAGCATGGCTTTCTGATCATCGAGGGAAATTGTTCGTTTGTTGATTCCTTCTTCCTGAAACCGGGTTCTGAGTTTCAATACCTGAAAATCACTCAGGTAAGGCGGAATGTGGTCTACAGCTTCTTCGTAAGAATAGGCAAAAGTGGGAACGCCGTCTTCACAATTGAAAATCTGAAATGTGTTGTGATCAATCACATCAGTTGGGGTGGCGGTTAGTCCCAGTGTAATGGTATTGAAATAATCAAGAATTTCCTGGTAGGTATTGTAAATCGAACGGTGACTTTCATCTACAATTATCAGATCAAAAAAGTGTGCAGAAAGCGGATTATTTTCATTCCGGATAACCCCGATCATGGTCTGATAGGTTGAAATGTAAATTCTGCGGTCTGTTGCAAGTTCCTTTTCGTGGGATTTTGGCCAGCGGGGTTCATTCGGGAGAAATTCTTTAAAAGCATCAAGCGCCTGATTCTGAAGTTCAATCCGGTCTGCTAAAAATAAAATCCGTTCTGCCCATCCTGCCCGCATCAAAGCATCAACGAGGGCAATGCAAGTCCGGGTTTTTCCCGTTCCGGTAGCCATAACCAGCAAAAATTTCTGGTTCCGTCTTTCGATGGATTCCATCACGGCACGAATGGCTCTGATCTGGTAATCACGACCTGCAATTTTGGAATTGATAAGTTCGGCGGAAAGATTTTTTCGTGCTTTTCTGAGGTAGCTAAACCGTTCCAGATCGTCACGGGTAGGGAATCCGTACACCTTTTTTGGTGGATAGTGATCAAGATCCCAGAAGAAAATATCATGTCCGTTGGTGTAAAAACAGAAGGGAAGATCACCGCCGGTGACTTTCTGAATATTGGTGCAGTATTGTTTTGCCTGTTCCCGGCCAATTGCTGCATCACGGGAAGTCTTTTTGGCTTCAACAACGGCAAGAGGTTTTCCGTCTTTTCCAAGCAGAACATAATCACTGAACTGATGTCCGGAATAAGGATTTGCCGGATCTTTAGCAACGGCTGGATCAACCACAATATCAAACTCTTCAATAACCTGGGTACGGTCACTGACTTTCCAACCGGCTTTATCAAGCCGATGGTCAATTATTTCTTTTCTTGTGGATTTTTCGTTGCTCAAGGTGATCGTGGGTTTTTTCTGCTGAATCAGATGAAAGTTTGTAATTCCTTCAAGTTACCTGAATTTAAGGTCTGATTCAAGATACACCTCAGAATGGTGAATTGGGTTTTCGTTTGCTTGTAGCGTACGGCGTAAACCGTAGCCTGTATTTTCCGGTCACTTGTCCCTCGTCACCGAAATTTAAGCCGTTCCGTCCGGAATGGGGGCAATGATTTAAATGAGTTTGGTGGCCGGCCGGTTTTTGTATGTTGTTTGTTCCCTCCGGGTTGCGACCCGGGGCTATTCATATTCCGCTCTTTCAGAGCGGGGAATGTGTTTTATCCTCTGTATCCCTTACCCCGTACAACGTACCTCGTACAGCGGTCTTTCACAGTTTCCCGTTCATTTTCCCAGCATAGCCCGTCATTTCAAGATACCCTTTTCCTGTGACGGATTTTCCGTTCAGTTCACCTTTTACTGAAATGGCGCCTTCCCAATACGTCACTCCGGTTTCTTTCATCACCAATTCCTGATTGTCCATCCACGGAGAAATCTGAAACCGGTTGTCGCCGGATTTAATTTCCCACTCGACCGGATAAACACCTTTGCTTGCTTTGGATGTCCAGGTTTTGCGAGGAAGAAATGATATTGTTTTTGGATCAAGTGCAGAAACTTTTCCGTCCGGAGAAATTAAACTTCCAGAGACAAAATGCGGATTCCCGCGAACCTGAAAAGCCATCACTTTCCATCCGTTGTCCAATGATAAAGTCACCCAATCCCAACCGGACTGAAAAGGGGACAAAGCGTTTGAGCTGAATTCATGATCCATCCACGCTGAAACCGATTTTACCGGAACCGGTTTTCCTTTAACTTCAAGTGAGCCACTTCCCAAAAGATTGACGACCGAATAGTAATGGGAAGCATTTCCTGGCTCTTTACTTTTCGGACTGTACCCGTTTACTCCATGTAAAACCGGCGAAAGGGCTGATTCCAGACCAAACGAAAAAGAAAAGTCAGTTCCATGGAAGGAAAGTTGGTGCCGGTTATTTGAAATTTTAAGATGACTTCCTTCAACGTTCAGAGACGAATCTGCCGGATTGATTCCTGCACTTCCCGGAAATTCCCGCTGAAGGATTTCAGTATACTGAAAAGTTTTGCCAGTTTGGTCGGTTATCGCTGAATGGAGCAAATACAAAACCGGAGGACGGTTCACGACACCTGGCGGGGCAGGTTCAACTTTGAAAATGGTGAACTGAAATCCGTACTGGTTCCCCGATTGAGCTTCAACATGCCCGGTATAATACCACCACTCCGTCCGGAAACCGGCATGAGGAAAATGATCTTTCGGAAAACTGAGTTGATAGTCAGGTGAAGCCACCTGGTAAGTTTGGGAAAATGCCGGCAGGAAAGTGAAAAGTATTAAGATCAGCAGGGAATTGAATTTCATAGAACTTATGGTTAATTTTTTAAATTGCCAGGGACAGGGGACAAGTGACCAGGGACTGATAGTACGCTGTACGTTGTAAGCTGTAAGCATTGAATTGTCTAATAGCTTACTCCTTATGCCTTAAACCTGTTTTTATATTACCTAACAGCTATCAGCTAACCCTTCGACTCCGCTCAGGGACCGAAGATAGCATCTTTTTCCTTACGCTTGATTCAAAACCCCAAAATGGAAAATAAAACTCCTGAAATGAACAGAATTTTCGAAATGAAATCAACCCTGGTCTTTTTCAAATGACAAATCGTTCGTTTCTATGGTTTATAGGCTTTTTCAGTATCCTGATTGTGTTCTACTGGTTATTCGATTATGCAAATTCCAAACAGCATCTAACGGCTGCTTTGGTTGAAAAATCACTCAGCATTCACCGTCTGATCGGACCTGAACTCGAATTCTCTGCAAAAATCCGTGAAGAGTTTATGGATGAACGGCGCACTAGAATTGAAGGGTCGGCAGATATAATTAGCCAAATGGTTTTAAATGGCAGACTTTCAGATAAGGCACTGGACCGGATTTCCGAGATAAACCATTTTTCCCACATTTTCATTTGGAACCAGAACAAAAAGCTGATTCATTATCATCAGTCGTCTGATTATGAATTTCCTGATTCCCTCAATTCCACCATCCTGTCGCAGGCCAACGACCTGATTGAAAAAAATAATCCGGGATTCATTGAATTGTTTAATGTGGTTGACACAAACCTTGTTTTTCTTGGTTACACAGGGGTTCTGGGTGGTTTTCAGCGGATACTGATTTTGTCTGATGCCCGTTACAGAGAAAATTTACTCAGGAATCTGGGGTTTCAGAGATTGATTGAAAATTTTTCAAATGATCAGGCTGTTTCCTTTATCCGGGTTAGCGACGGCACCCGTGAACTTGCTGGTTTTGGAACTGAAACTCAGGGCGTTCTAATAAAAAATCTATCTGCTTATTCTCCAGCGGGTTATTCGCTTTGGCTAAGTAATGATTCCAACGGTAACTGGTTGATTAAAAGCCAGGAACAGGTCAATATTGGTGATAAAACGCTTACCATTTTTACAGGAATTGTTGCAGATGAACTGGGAGATCTGCCTAGCCTGGTTTTAATTAAAGGTATTTCTACTCTTTTAGGTGCATGGTTAATTATGGGGCTGGGTTTGCTTTATTTGGAATCCAGAAAAAAATATTTTTCCTCCATAGATGAAAAGGAATTCCTCCGGCATCAATCTGAATCTATGATTGAAGGGTTGCCAGAAGGGCTTCTTGTTTTGTCGGATGCCGGAAAGGTTCTCGTTGTCAACAGAAAAATTGAATTGTGGTTTTCGGTCAAACGTAAAGATATTTTCGGAAAATCAGTTTCCGACTTTCCTGACCACCTCGGGAAAGTAATCAGTTCAATGGAAGTCAATAATCTGACCAATTTCCAGATTCCCGATTCACCTGGACTTGACCGGGAACTTGTGGTTTCACGAACTTTCTATCCGGGGAACCCCGCCTTTTACGTTTTTTTTTTTACTGATGTGACTGATTTCCAGAAACTGCAAACTGAAATGGATAACCGGAAACGGCTTTCTGAACTGGGTACCCTTTCTGCAGGTCTTGCCCATGAAATCAGGAATCCAATCAATACACTTGGTCTTATTTTGCAGCGGATCAGAGCCGAAAACGATAATCTGAATCCGGATGTACAACCCATGCTCAGTGCCGGACTGTCAGAAATTAACCGGATCAACCGTCTGATCGAGGAAATTCTGACTTTTGCCCGTTCACGGGCGTCAGCAAAAGTTCAACTTGGACTGGATGACCTGATTTCCCGTCTGAAGAACCGGCTGGAGGTACAGATACAGGAAACCGGCGTAATTTTTGAAACTGATCTGCCGCAATCCGGTTTAACTGTTTTTACAGATCCGCTTAAATTGCTTCAGATTCTTGAAAACCTGATTCTGAATGCCGTCACGGTTTCTTCGCCCGGAAGTTTGGTTGCGTTAAGAGTCAGATCAGATGAAAAAATGGTGAAGTTTTACATTTGTGACTCCGGCCCCGGTATCCCCAAAGAAAACCGGGATCAGATTTTTTATCCTTTTTTTACAACCCGTCAAGATGGCACCGGGCTAGGCTTGTTTCTCGTCAACCAATATGCCAATCAGACCGGAATAAAAGTCAGCCTGACTTCAATTCTGGGAAAAGGAACGATTTTTACACTGATTTTACGAAAGCAAGAGCATTGAAATGAAACTTCTTTTGGTGGATGATGAAGTTGCCCAAAGGCAAATTCTGGCCGGATTTTTGCGAAAACAACAACTCGAAATAGTTGAGTGCAGTTCTGGTGAAGAAGCACTTGCTGCTATTCCCGGTTTTCGTCCGCACCTGGTTTGTACCGATTACCGCATGCGGGGGATGAACGGATTCGACCTGCTGAAAAAAATCAAACAATCCTGGCCTGAAACCGATGTTCTGGTTATTACAGCTTTCGGCAATATTGAGGATGCAGTTGCCTGCATCAGGGCGGGAGCCTATCATTATGTGAGTAAGCCAGTCAATCTGGATGAACTTGTTCACCTGATCAGGCAGATTCAGTCAAAGCGCCAGACTGATCATGAAATTCAGATTTTCAAAGATCATCTTCAGGTCGCTGAATTTTCTGAAGGAATCATCGGTAACTCACCATCCATGAAAAAGGTAATGGAAATGGCCGGAAAAGTTGCGCCGACTGCAACTTCACTTTTAATCAGAGGCGAAACCGGAACCGGAAAGGGGCAACTTGCCAACTGGATTCACACTCATTCCCAACGAAAAATAGGTCGTTTTGTAGCCGTAAATTGTGGTGCTTTACCCGAAAACCTGATCGAATCTGAACTTTTCGGACACGAAAAAGGTGCTTTTACCAGTGCTGACCGTATGCGAACCGGGAAATTTGAATTTGCAGATGGCGGAACCTTGTTTCTCGATGAGATCGGAGATTTACCTGCGCTTGCTCAGGTGAAGTTGTTGCGGGTCCTTCAGGAAAAAGTTATTGAGCGCGTTGGTGGAAATCAACAGATCCCCGTTGATGTTAGAATCATTGCTGCAACTCATCAGAATCTGGAGCAGCTTATTCAAACCGGTAAGTTCAGAGAGGATCTTTACTACCGTCTGAATGTCATCAGTTTAGCTTTGCCACCGCTGAGAGAACGTCAGGAAGATCTTGAGCTGCTTGCCGGAAGTTTTCTGAAAAAATTTGCTGCTGAATACCGGAAGCCTGTGCCGGTTTTGTCTTCTGCTGCACTTGGGATATTACAGACCTATGAATTTCCGGGAAACATAAGAGAACTTGAAAACCTGATTCAGCGGGCAGTTTTACTTTCTGAAGGCGATCAGATTCAACCCTCTGATCTTCCGGTTACCGGTTCTGCAAAATTCAATGAACCGGTTTTTACTCAGGATGATTTTTCCCTGAACCGGCAGGTTCAGCTTCTTGAGATGTCTCTGATTTCCCGGGCTTTGGAAAAAACAAAAGGTAATCAACTTCAGGCGTCAAAACTGCTCGGGCTCTCTGAAAGAAACCTTCGGTTTAAACTTGAAAAATACAATCTCAGAAAAGATCAGAAGTAACTGACTCTTTCATTTCCTCGTCATATCTGCCTTGTCCAGGTCTCTAAATCGTCATTTCTGACGATTCAGATGCTTACCAATCTTCGCATTATGATCCTTTCTGGAAAATAAAATAGATATAAATCTAATAATTACAATAGCATAGAATGTGAATTGAGCTGGCTGTTTTTTTCCGTCTTATTGTGGCACACCTTTTTCATGGTAGCTGACAGTCGAACCCTGACTTTGTAGAACTGACATTAGGGTGAAAACGGATGAAAAATTTTCTTAGTCTTGTGGTTTTACTTTTGGTTTCAACGCCATTGACCTACAGCCAAACCCAACCGGCTGGCAAGAAAAAGGTAGAACCCAAAAAAGTTGAAATGAAGAAAGCTGAAATTCCAGCTCAAAAGGTAAGTAAGCCAGAAGCCAGGTTGGATAAACAAATCCCGAAAGTCGGGAAAAAATTGGTTACCAGAGCAAAGGCGACGCCTGAGAAATCGTCTAAAAAATAGTGAAAGCAGAACCCACTATTCTGGAAACGGAATAGTATTCTGAATAGAAAAAGCCGGGTCCGGGTTCCCCCGGCTTTTTCGCTTTATAGGGGATTGGTGACAGGTGGTAAGTTATAAGTTAAAAGTTATAAGTTACAAGAAAAAATTCCCCTCCTTCTCAAGGAGGGGTGCCGAAGGAGGGGTGGTTTGGCTGTTTTCTGAAAACTGAAGGAAGAAAAACGATCCCAGTCCAGGCACTACCCAATGAAATCGTGACTCAGTAACCTCATCCGTCCCGATCCCGATCTTTAACCTTTTTCCTCCCATCTCCTGTCATTTCCCACTCAAATGCGATTCAATGAAACTTTATTGCAGGATTTTGCATTGAGGTGAGTTGGAATCAACCCCTTAAACTTCTTTGAATTTTGTCAACCACTTTGTAAAGTATAATCAGATGTCTTTTATCCAAAATAAAACAACTCAGATCGTGAACTCAGGTCAGTTCAGGTATTTTATCCTGACGCTGATCATCATTTCAGGCATTATAGTTGGTCTTGAAACCTATCCGACAGTTTATAACCAGTTTGCTCATATCTTTTTTGTGGTCGATCAGATCATTATTTACATTTTTCTGGGTGAACTCATTTTGAAGTTACTTTCACATGGATCGAAACCATGGGTTTATTTCCAGGATCCCTGGAATGTTTTTGATTTCATAGTTATTGCAGTTTGCTTTATTCCCAATATTGATACCCATTTTGTAACCGTTCTGCGGCTGGCCCGGATTCTAAGGGTTTTCAGAATTATTTCAATTTTACCCAAACTTCAGTTGCTGGTCAATGCACTCCTGAAAAGTATTCCGTCAATGGGTTATGTTTTTGTTTTGTTATTCCTTGTTTTTTATATCTATGCCGTCATTGGCAGCTTTATTTTTGGAAAGAATGACCCGATTCATTTCGGATCACTTCATGCTTCCATGATTACACTTTTCAAGGTTTTAACTCTTGAGGGTTGGACGGATATCATGAACATCCAGCTTTTTGGTACTGCGAATCCGACTGCTGAATTTGTAATGAAACCCGGTTCATTTGCATCAATGGCTTATTTTGTATCATTTATTGTATTTGGTGCAATGATTATTATGAACCTGTTCATCGGTGTGATCATGAACAGCATGCAGGAAAGTCAGGAAGATCTTAAAAAAATGCTGATGAAAAACCAAAAGCCAGATTCAGATGGTCAGGCTTTACTGAAGGAACTGGAAAGTAAAATTGATGAACTGAAGCTGGATATTCAAAAAATAAGCAAGTCATTGAAATAAGGATTCGCTTGTAATAACGTATTTCATTGTTTTTTAATCAGTGGGTGTAAATTCCGCTCTGCTTGCGCCGCCCGATGTAATACCCGCGAAGGCGGGCTAACGAAGTTCTGCGAAGCTCATCAAATATAGAAGGCATGGATCCCGGATCAAGTCCGGGATGACAACCTTATCTCCGTTTGAAATAGATACCCCGCTTCTTGTGGCGGGCTTGACCATTCAGTGATCTTGATAGGATTAGACCAAGCTATTTTCATTTGAAACGTGTGGGACTATAAGACCATTTCTGAATTTAACCGTAAACCTGTATTTCCCAACAGCTAACCCTTCGACTCCGCTCAGGGACCGTAGCTAATAGCCAACAGCTATTTCCCATTTAACCTTAATCCTTAAACCTTTAACCTTTTACCTCCTTTACTTACCCCTGCCTTTTTCTTATTTTTCCCGCAGATTAAAATCAAATTTCAATTCTATGCTGTATTCAAGAAAACTTGCCTTTATCAAACGGCTTTTCGGTTACCACGAAACGGTCGGACTTCGTTTTTCTTTGATTTCCACTTTTTTTAAATTTTTTCTTCGTTATAATAAAAATGTGCCCTGGGCCGTTCATTATACATCCACAGTCGGGAATCCTGAAAACATCAAACGTGGAAAACATGTCTTCCCCGGCGATTCACCCGGTATGTACATCAATTCGAAGAACGGTATTGAAATTGGAGATTATTCCAATCTGGGTCCGAATGCCGGACTGATTTCTGCCAATCATGATTCTATTGATCTGACGATTCATCTGAAGGGAAAACCGATCAAAATCGGCAAATTCTGCTGGGTTGGGATGGGTGCAATCATTCTTCCTGAAGTGGAACTGGGTGATTTTACTTTGGTGGCTGCCGGTGCCATTGTAACCAAATCATTTCCTGACGGATATTGTGTCATCGGCGGAAATCCTGCAAAATTTATCAAATCTCTCGATAAAGAAGCCTGCCTTGCTCATCAGAAACTTGTTGAATCAGGGCAGCATCCTGTCTTTCCGGGTTTAAATGATCCAGAATAAGGATTGACGGTGGTTTATCCTCTTCTCATCAGAACCTTCCGGCTGACGTTGTCGAAAACATTTCCCACGCTGGCGGTTCTTTTTACCGGTATACTTTTTTCCCATCAGCTGGATCCTTCGGTTTACGGACATTATCTCACCATCTGGGTAACGGCCGGGGTTGGAACCCTGATCAGCGTCTGGGGATTTCCATCCATCATTCTTGCCTTCGGTACCCGTCTTTCTGAATCGGTTAGCCGGCGGATTTCACTTCACGCCATTTTGCTTACAGCCGTGTTGTCACCGGTTTTTGCCGGAATGATGGGTTTTCTTGATCCATCCTGGCAGGTTTCCATGCTGGCGCTTCTTGCCATTTTCTTTTTCTCTCAATCGTTGTTTTACATTCAGGAATCCTGGATGATCAGCCGGAAAGGGGAAACGTTTCTTCAGTGGTTGAATACAGGTTATGCTGTTTTATTTTTCGGTATCCATTGGGTTGTACTTCAAACAGGATTCGATCTGTTTAACCTGATTGCTGCGCTCACCGTTCTGTCGATCACCCGGAATGCCATTTTATTTTCTGCCCGAAAAAAACAGGAGGAGGTAATTACAGAAGACATTCCCATTTATCAGCATTGGTTGATGTTTGGCTTGAATGATTCCTTCCAGATTCTTTCCCGCTGGCTTGATAAACTCGTTATTCTGGCGATTGCCGTCCCGGCTGATTTTGCCGTTTATTACAATGGAACCTTTGAAATCCCATTTGTGGGTTTGGTAATGAATGCAGTTGCAGCAGTGCTTACTTCGGTTATGGCTGAAAAAATTAAAGCCAATTTTCAGGCACCGGCCATCATTTTCCGGGCTTCTACGGCTTTGATGTCAGGACTCATTTTCCCCGGCGTCTGGCTTTTGTTCACCAACCGGGAGTGGCTGGTTGTGACTCTGTTCAGTTCACAGTATGAAGCTTCAGTTCTGCTTTTTGGCATTTCTGTCTGGATGATGGTATTCAGAATCGGGGCATTCAATACGTTGCTCCAGGTGAACGGACAAAGCAAAGAACTCGTTACCGGCGCCATCATTGACAATGTTTTTGTGTTGCTTCCCATGTACCCGTTGTATCTTCTCTTCGGTCCGGCCGGACTTGCTCTGTCGATCTTAATCGGCGGAACAGCTCAGGGAATTTACATTCTTGTTAAAGGATCAAAAAAGGCAGAAATGAAATTCAGCGAAATTTTGAATTGGGGTAGACTGGGTTTCCGGTTTATGATCTCCGGATTTGTCATCGGTTTTTCGGGATGGATGTTGCTGTTTCTTGGATTTGAAAAACTGCCGGTTTTACTGATTACCGTTTTTCTGACGGGAGTTTTGAGTTTGTGGTGGCTGAGAAAAGATTTGTCGAGATACGGCGTGGGGCTTAAAACAATGATTAATGGTTAATGGAAATTACTGGTCCCTGAGCGGAGTCGAAGTGCCCAGTAATCAAGGGATTAATGTTTACAACCCGGCCTCTGACGGGGATGATGGTGTGGATTCCCCTCCTTTTCAAGGAGGGGTGGCGAAGCCGGGGTGGTTTGTATTGGCTACTGTTTTTGAAAACAGCCCCATCATGGGCACTTCGACTCCGCTCAGTGACCGTGACTCTCCTAGAAAAGGAGGGGAATTTGAGTGATTAAAACCAAACAGTTGAAATTTCGATTTTAAATTAAAAAAATCGACCCTCCGCTTAGGGCTTTCTTTGTGTCTTCGCGTCTTTGCGTGCAAATTTCCCTACTGCCATTCTACCAGAGTTACTTTGTCGAACGGTTCATCCATGAACATTTTTCCGAGTTCTTTAAACCTGAAATTGAGGTCGGATACAAAATACTGAAACGGTTCTGTCCGTTTTGAAACCCTGAGCAGTTTATGTTTTTCAAGGACTGATTTCACATCTTTTGCCACTTCTTCACCCGAGTCAACCAGCGTAATCGAAGAAAACACTTCCCGGTCTATGGCCGATTTTAAAAGCGGATAATGCGTGCATCCCAAAACAAGTGTATCAATCCGTTCATTTTCGAGTGGTTTCAGATATTCCCTGATTATCAGACTTGTTGCCGGATGGGTAAACCAACCTTCTTCAACCAGAGGAACGAACAACGGTGCAGCCTGACTGAAAACCAACATGTCGGAATTCAATTTGTGGATGGCTTTTTCATAGGCTTTTGAGTTAACAGTTCCAACCGTCCCGATCACGCCGATTCTTTTGCTTTTGGTGTAGTGAACGGCAGCTTTTGCCCCGGGATCCACAACCCCTATCACCGGCAGATGAGTTGCTTTTTTTACTGCATCAAGGGCATGAGCTGTAGCTGTATTACAGGCAATGACAATGAGTTTGACGCCCTGAGATTCGAGGAACTTGGTGATTTGAAGGGAATAATCAATAATGGTGGATTTTGATTTATTGCCGTATGGAACCCGGCCGGTATCGCCAAAATAAACAATGCCTTCATTGGGAAGAAGGCGTTTTATTTCCTTAACGACGGTGAGTCCGCCAATTCCGGAATCAAAAACTCCGATTGGCAGATCTGGATTGAGATGTGATAAAGTCATGGATGCAAAAGTAGGCAAAAATTACGAATAACAAATTGCGGATAGCAAATTACGAATTACGAATTGCGAATAGCGGATAACGGATAACGAATAACGAATTACGAATGTCATATTGAAGAAAAAAGATTGTTTTTCTGAAAATTAAAAGCCGGGAAAACCACCCCGGCTTCGCAACAATCAATCACCGTGCACTTCGCCCGAAGTCCTGGAGTATGGCGCCCTTCGATAAAATTTTTTGCTTTGCAAAAAATCACTCAGGGTGACATGCTAAGTGACCAGTGATTCCCATTAACCATTAATCATTCACCATTAACCATTATCACTAGATTCCCGCTTCAACGAAAGACTGAATAGCTCCCTTCAGTTTGGCTGTGGCTTCAACTACTGAGCCTTCTTCACCAACAACCATCCGGTTGATGTAAAATGTATCGTTTACACCATCCACCCGGGTGGCGATTTTGGCATGGTGAATCGGCAACTTCAGTTCAGAGAACGTGCGGGTAATTTTGTACATCAGCCCGAGGGTGTCAGGGGCATAAATATCCAGAATGACCACATCGCCAGAAAACTCCCAGGTAATTTCGGGCACAAAAACCGTTGATGGTTTAAATTTCCGTTTCCATTTTTTCCTGAAGCGGTCAACAAGAGGTTCTATCGGCTGATTTTGCACCAAAACTGCCTGAAGCCTTTCCATGGCTTGTTGCTTCAGAACTTCGGTATCCGGCATGCTGTCAGTAACCGGGAAAACCCTGAAACGGTCAATACAAAGTCCGGCAGGTGAGGTGAAGACCCGGGCATCGAAAATGGAGGTATCCAAACTGGAAATAATGCCGCACAGTTTATAAAGCAAACCGTCACGGTCGTCGCAGATAATGGTGATTTCGAGATAACCGTCGAACGGCGTGACTTCCACTTCAAATTCATTGGTATTCTGGCGGAAGCCTGCGTGTTTGGCAATTTCTTCCGGTTTAAACGTGAGCCAGTAATCGGTATGAATATCGAATTCTTTAATGTGAGCCAGTACCTGCGGATCGGTTTGATGCCGGGTCAGTTCAGCAACTTTGGCGTGTTTCGATTCCTGAAGAATTTTTGCTGATGTGGTCACCGTTGAAGAAGTGATCGTACGGCGGGTGATGCGGTACAATTCATCCAGCATCATGCCCTTCCACTCCGTCCAGACATTCGGGTTGACGGCACTTAAGTCGGAATAAGTGAGACAGAAAAGAATGTCGAGATATTCCACATCCGGGAAAAGATCAATGAACGATTGCAACGTATCTGGGTCATGATAATTCCGCCGGAAGGCCATTTGTTCCATGGTCAGATGCTGCTCGACCATAAAGCAAACCAGATCAATTTCTTCCTGATTAAATCCCCATCTCGACATCACCTGCTGGGTTACATCCATCCCGACAATCGAGTGATTGGCAATATCAAATCCTTTTCCAATATCATGAAAAAGGATACTGAGCGAAAGCAATTCAGGCCGTTCGAGAACTTCACGCCAGACCCGGTAAACCGGCTGAAACCGGGTTCGGCTCATTTCGAGCCGTTCAATGGCGACAAGTGTGTGATAATCTGCCGTGTATGAGTGGTAAGCGTTACGCTGATATAAGCCGACCAGATTCCCATACTCGGGAATAAACCGGTTCAGAACGCCAAGTTCGAGCATATTTTTAAGTGCGAAGGAAGCGTGAGGCGCAAGCAAAATTTTCCTGAACAGGTGAACCACTCTGGGATTTGCCTGAAATTCTTCGGTGATGAGCTCATAGGATTGAATGATGGCACCACGAAGGACGTCAGAAAACCGGAATCCATATTCCGCCTGAAAATAAAAAGCAGTCATTTGCAGGTAAGGTGCATTCACAAATTCTTCAGTGATGGTAGACTCATAAGAACCCCGTCCCCAATGGATCCGGTTATTGCGGATGGCAAATCCACTGTCGAGCTGCTCATCAAGATCTGAAACCGGTGGCCGGCACAACTCTTCAATCTGCTGGACGAAGGTTTTCGATAACCTGAAAATTTTCCGGGCGTGCAGATAGAATTTTTTCATCAGCGCTTCACAGATTTCCTGGCTGAGTTCACCTTTGTAGCCCAGCATTTCTGCAACTTTGGGTTGTTGGGGAAACCCAAGCTGATCGGTACTTCTTTCATCAACAAGGTGAAGAGCAAAGCGGGTTTTCAGCATGAAATCAGTAGCTTCGAAAACGTGCCGGTATTGGGTTTCATCGATGAGACCCTGTTTAAATAACCGCAGAAAAACCCGTTCAGTCTGGGTTTCATCATCTGATGACCGGCGGGTGAATAACCGCTGTCCTTCTGAAATTAAGAGGTATGCCCATCCGAGAAAATGAACGTCACGAAGCGTTCCCGGTGACTTTTTGACGTTAGGCTCGAGAAGATTTACCGATCCGCCGTAATTGGCAACATTGGTGTTGTAATTAACGACCAGTTCATACAGGAATTTCTGGTTTTTATTGGATTGAAGAAAGTCGTCGATGAGTTTATCAAATTTGGCAGCCAGAGCCGGATTCCCGTCAAGAAACCGGCTGTCAAGGCAGGTCATGAGCGTTTCTACATCAGAAACCAGCGCTTCACGGGCTTCTTCAAGTGTTCTGACGGCATGACCGATTTTGAGTCCGTTCTGCCACATGGGATAAAGTAGATTTTTAACACCGGTTTCGAGTTTTTCCTTATCCATATTATCCGGAACAAGAATCAGAATGTCCACATCTGAGTTTGGACACATTTCACGCCGGCCAAATCCACCAAGCGCAATAATGGCTGTGTCTTTCAATTCAGGCAATTCACGGAATTGCCTGATGAGATCTTTGCCGAACTGATTGGCCAGATGGCGCACCATCAGAAATCCGGTTTCTGACGGATTATAGATCTGTTGTCCGAGTTGATGTAGAATTGTCATGGTTTTCCTGCTTGCAATTAAGTTAATATAGTAATTATGGGCGAAATATTAAATAAATAAGGGGGAAATGCGCTGACCGGGGTAAGTTGTACGCTGTACGTAGTACGGGAAACTGGTCACTGAGGCTCTCGAAGTGACCAGGGGTAAACCATGGGGCCGTTATGAAAATGAGGACACTGAGCGGCACTTCGACTTCGCTCAGGAACCAAGTCGAAGTGCCCTCATTTTTGCAGTGAGTAGTATTGATGACATCTCAACCAATAATCAACTTTAAAAAAGACCGATTTATCCACAAAAAAAGTATTGACAATCTCCTTAAAACCGTTTAATTTAGGTTAAAAGTTATCCCGGAGTTTTTATGCAAACCAGCGTACAGGTTTTGTTTTTCATTCTAAGCGTGAATACTGGATTTGGCAACCCATCAAACGGCATCTATTTAGCTGATGGTGATTCTGCAACTGTCACTTTCAAGGTGAACACGGCTTTTGTACAGGATACACTATCAGAAAGGTCTTCAATTTTAATTGTAGGGAATGCTTTTGGCGGTGACGGATCTCTTAACACTGGAATCAAATTAAAAAGTGCAGGTGGTGATTACTGGGAAGCACAGAAAAAAGTACCGGTTGGACCTTCAGGAGGAACTTTTAAAATTGCAACTGTCACTCAAACAGGTACCGGCTGGGACCGGCATGTGGTTAATGAATTTGAAATAACCGGCGATACAACCCTGACGTATTTCACAACCGGACTGAAAGAAACTTACACAGACCCGGTAACCGGAACTGAAATTACCCGAGGCGATAACTGGAATCCGCTTGAAATAGCCAAAGCAGGGACAACCGGAAAAATTGCCATTCACTTTAGGGTTAATATGCTAGTGCGGGAGTCATTTAACAGTTTTAACAACCCCGTTCAGGTCCGGGGCAATTTTAATGACTGGGATGGATCCACAACGTTGTATCCTGAAGTGCGGCATGATGATTTGGAAACATCGCCTTATTGGGCTGACCGGTATTTTTTCAGCAGAACGGTTTTAGTTCCAGATTCTTTATCCGGGAAACAAATTGTGTACAAGTTTACCTATACAGATCCGGCCACACAGTGGGAATCGTTACCAGACAGGACGTTTATTCTAAATACGGATACAACTATCCATTGGAAATATTGGGATAACTTACCCTATATAATTTATGTAGACCCACCGCTGACTCCCCCCGTTGTAATTAACTATTCTGTAGACCTTAACAAAGCAATTTTAACAAACGGATTTAACAGACTCACCGACACCCTTTATGTAAAAGCCGGAATGGAAAATACTTACGATGAAATTATAGTAACCAGGCTGCCAACCCCCTTACTGGGTAATGTTTTTTCGGGCCAATCAGATTCAATTTTTGTTAAAGCCCACAAACCTTTATTCTATTCCTATTTCAAACGAAATGCCGATGGAGAATTTTCAGAATTCTATTTTGATCATTTCGATTCAACTGGCCTTGAAGCAGGACCCAAATACAGAAAAGTTTTAATTGATGAACTAGGCAGAACCTATCAGGTATCCGATAAATTTAAAGACGCTGTTTCTACCCATCGTCAGCCATTCTGGAAAAATTACAGCAAAGTTGGAGTTCCAACCACTTTAAATCTGGAAGTCAATTTGAAGCCTGCAAGTTTTATAACAAAATGCTTGGGGAAAACTCTGGAAGATACTCAAGGGGGGCCACTGGTAGTTTCAAAAGAAAATTTCGACTCGCTGGATTTGTATATCAACGGACCCGCAGTTGGAGGGTGGCATCCCTGGACTTCAATAGCCCTGAACGAATATAAGCTAACGAATAATGGTCTGGGAATATGGTCAATAACTATTGATTATCCTGCTGATGCCACAATTAGTCAGGAATTCAAATTAAGTATTGGGGGTGCAGATAATGAAGCGGGAAGTGTAAATAACCACCTGGTAAATTTAGTTCCTAATTTAAGCAATTCTTTCAGAGTTCAATTTGGGGAGATTCAGCCTTTGCGTTATCATGTTGACAGTGACAGGTATTGGGATTTTGCCTATAATGATGGGACAGGTAGTGCTATTGTACCTTACTATTATTATTGTTTTCCTAATACTGTTCATGATTCAGAGAAACCGTTTGAATTTGCAATTTCTGCCTACCCCAACCCGTTCAATCCGGCAACCTTGATCTCCTATTCCATTCCCCAATCCGGAAAGGTGAGTCTGAAAGTTTTTGATTTACTTGGCAGACAAGTTGCCATCCTTGCAGAAGAAATAAAACCTGCCGGAACGCATCAGATCCCATTTCGTGGCGATGATCTGGCATCCGGAATTTATATAATGAGAATGGAATCAGGCACCAAAACCGAATCGATTAAGGTGATTTTATTAAAATAGGTGAACCGTGTAGAGACGGGTCTCAGACCCGTCTCCGTAATTGAAATTTGCGATTAATCGCGTCTCCATATTGAATTTGTATTACATCAATCAAAAAGATTGCAAAATGAAAAAACAGATTGCCAAATATTGGTTTGCATCAGCACTAAGTCTGATTTCGCTCCAAACCATCGGTTTTGCACATATCCAGAATCCAGATTCTGCAACTGTCACCTTCAAGGTCAACACAGCCTTTGTTCAGGATACTTTATCTGCGAGGTCCACAGTTTCAATCAGAGGAACAGCTTTTGGCGGTGATGGATCTCTAAATAATGGAATTAAATTAAAAAGTGCAGGTGGTGATTACTGGGAAGCCCAGAAAAGAGTACCGGTTGGACCTTCAGGAGGAACTTTTAAAATTGCAACTGTCACTCAAACAGGTACCGGCTGGGATCGGCATGTGGTTAATGAATTTGAAATAACCGGCGACACAACCATTACATATTTTACAACCGGCCTTAAGGAAATGTACACAGACCCGGTAACCGGAACTGAAATTACCCGAAGCGATAACTGGAATCCGCTTGAAATTTCAAAAGCAGGAACAACCGGAAAAATTGCCATTCACTTTAGGGTTAATATGCTAGTGCGGGAGTCATTTAACAGTTTTAACAACCCGGTTCAGGTCCGGGGCAATTTTAATAATTGGGATGGATCCACAACGTTGTATCCCGAGGTCCGTCATGATGATTTTCAAACATCCCCTTATGATGCTGACCGGTATTTTTTCAGCAGAACGGTTTTAGTTCCAGATTCTTTATCCGGGAAACAAATTGTGTACAAGTTTACCTATACAGATCCGGCCACACAGTGGGAATCGTTACCAGACAGGACGTTTATTCTAAATACGGATACAACTATCCAATGGAAATACTGGGATAATTTACCATACACCTTCTGTGGTATACCAGATGATAAAGTTGTCCTCAACTATTCTGTAGACCTTAACAAAGCAATTTTAACAAACGGATTTAACAGACTCACCGACACCCTTTATGTAAAAGCGGGAATGGGAAATACTGCCGAATATATTATGGTAACCAGGCTGGCACATCCCTTGGCGGGTAATGTTTTTTCGGGCATATCAGATTCAATTTTTGTTAAAGCTCACAACCCTTTATTCTATTCTTATTTCAAGAGAAATGCTGATGGGGAATTTGAAGAATTCTATATGGATCATTTCGATTCAACCGGAGTTGTTGCCGGACCAAAATACCGAAAAGTTCTAATTAATGAACTTAACAAAACCTATCAGGTAGAAGATAAATTGACTGACCCTGTTTCCACCCACCGTCAGCCATTCTGGAAAAATTACAACAAAGTGGGAAAAGCAGTTTTAGCTACTTTTGAAGTAAACATTAATCCCGCACGGTTTTTTACAAAAGTTATAGGTGGCACTCTGAATGATTTTCAAGGCGGACCAGTAGTTATCACTGGTGAAAATATTGATTCCTTTACAGTATATATAAACGGACCTGCCACCAATACAACAAATAGCTGGTTATCATGGAATGAGACTGATCTCGGCTTAACCCGGCAACTTAATGATGAGGGAATCAATGGCGATGCAATAAAGGGTGATCATATCTGGACCATTCAATATTTGTATCCTGCAGAAGCTTTTGTCAGTCAGGAATTCAGGTTTGGAATAAAAGGGGCTGATAATGAAGGGGGAACGGGATTTAATCACATTTATAACCTGATTGCCGATGCACAAAATATTTATAAGGTACAGTTTGGTGATATTGACCCTTACCGTTATTTCTTTGAAGACTGCTTATATTGGGATTTTACAATATTTGGGTACATTAAGAATTGCTATATAACGCCCCATGTTGAAAATCAGTTTCATCCAAATAAAATCTCACTTTCCGCTTACCCGAACCCCTTCAATCCGGCAACCTTGATTTCGTATTCAATTCCTCAATCAGGGAAAGTGAGTTTGAAAGTCTTTGATTTGCTGGGAAGACAAGTTGCCATCCTTGCAGAAGAAATAAAACCTGCCGGAACGCATCAGATCCCATTCCGTGGCGATGAACTGTCATCCGGAATTTATATAGTGAGAATGGAATCGGGCACCAAAGCCGAATCGGTCAAGGTGATTTTATTAAAATAGGTGAACCGTGTAGAGACGGGTCTCGGACCCGTCTCCGTAATTGAAATTTGCGATTAATCGCGTCTCCATATTGAATTTGTATTACATCAATCATAAAGATTGCAAAATGAAAAAACAGATTGCCAAATATTGGTTTGCATCAGCCTTAAGTCTGATTGCTTTTCAAACCATCGGTTTTTCACAAAATCAGAACCCAGATTCTGCCACCGTCACCTTCAAAGTCAACACCGCTTTTGTTCAGGATACAGTAACCCATTGTTCCGGAGTTTTTATAACCGGCGGGAATCAATTGGGGGACTGGAGTCTGCCGAACGGAATAAAATTAAAAAGTGTAGGTGGTGATTATTGGGAAGGATCAAAAACCTTCAAAACCGGATCAACAATCGGAACCTTTAAACCGGTAACCCAGACAATGAGCGGAATTGGGTGGGATCGGCATGAATATTCAGGTTTTACGGTTCATCAGGATACCACTATTACCATTTTTGCCACCGGACTTAAAGAGAAATACACCGATCCGGTTACAGGCTCTCTGATTACCCGTGGCGATGACTGGAATCCGTTAACCTTTGAAAAAGCAAAAGAAGCAGGTAAAATTGCCGTTCTTTTTCGGGTAAATATGCAGAGTGAATGGAGCTTTAATCCTGCCACTCACAAAGTTCAGGTTCGGGGTTCTTTTAATGAGTGGAGTGGTTCAACGGAGTTATATCCGGAAGTTCGCCATGATGATCTTGGGTCTTCAGTTTATCAGGCAGAAAAATATTTCTTTTCACGAATTGTACTCCTGAATGTAACTGATCTGCATTCGGAAGTTAAGTACAAATTTACTTATACAAATCCGGCCACTCAATGGGAATCATTCCAAGACAGGACCTTTACTTTAAATCAGGATACTACTCTATTCTGGAAATGGTTCAACGGTGGTCTTTATTATAAAGGATCTGATGAAGATTGTGGTGGTGGCCATGTTATTTATGACCGTGATGCCTATAAAGTTCATTTCAAAGTTGATTTGGATAAAGCAATAAAAGCAACCGGATTCGATCCCCAAACCGATACGCTTTATGTTAAAGCCGGCCTTGCTGGCACAGGAACTCAGGTTGTTGAGATTAAGCTGAATCCGGAATCGGGAACCATCTTTTCAGGAGATTCAGGCGCTGATAGTCTGTATATTGGGATCCTGCCAATGAAGGGAAAAGAACTTCAAAATGAAATCGTGTTTTATGGATATTACAGACGGAATACTAACGGGGAATTTGAAGAATTCTATTTTGACATTTATGATTCAACAGGCAAAGCAAACGGACCAAAATTCCGGAAAATGATTGTTGCTGCAGGCGGAAAGGATATCTTTGCTGAAGATCTGATCAATGATAACAGTTCAACACACCGGGTTCCGTTTTTTAAAAATATGAATCCAATAGGAACTGAAACTACCTTAACTCTTGAAGCAAACCTAAACCCGGCGATTTTCTTTACAACGATTCTTGGCGGTTCTTTGAAAGATATTCAGGGTGGACCATTAGTGGTTGATTCAACAAATATCAGTAATTTGGCGGTTTATATTAACGGCCCTGGTATTGGTGGATGGAAACAATGGAATGCAGACAGCCTTGGAGAATCCAGAAGGATGAATTACATGGGTTTAGGAAAATGGTCAATTGATTTATTGTTTGATGCCAATGCAATAGTCAGTCAGGAATTTAAACTGAGTATCGGTGGTGCTGATAATGAAGCGAACTATGGAAATCGTCATATTACCAATTTGAACCCGATTTCAACAAATAGTCAAAGTATTCAATTTGGTGATACTCAACCCCTTCGTTACAAGAATGAAAAAGGCTTCTGGGATTTCAATGCTGGTAAAGGCGTTATAACTTCAATTGAAGTGAATTCAAACAGTGAAAATCCAAATAAAATCTCACTTTCTGCCTACCCGAACCCCTTCAATCCGGCTACCTTGATCTCCTTTTCCATTCCCCAATCAGGGAAAGTCAGTCTGAAAGTTTTTGATTTGCTGGGAAGACAGGTCGCCACCCTTTCAGAAGAAATAAAACCTGCCGGAACGCATCTGATTCCGTTTCGTGGTGATGATCTGGCATCGGGAATTTATATGGTGAGAATGGAATCAGGCAGCAAAACCGAATCCCTCAAGGTGATTTTGTTAAAATAGGTGAACCGTGTAGAGACGGGTCTCAGACCCGTCTCTGTAATTGAAATATGCGATTAATCGCATCTCATATGTTTGTATAAATCTGGAAATGAACCAGAAAAGACTTAAACTTAACAATGCCACTTAGTTAAAAACTGGGATAGCACCGTGCGCGTCTAAATACGACAACGATATTCTCGTAGAGAAATTGCACCCGGTTTTTAGCTTCTTTCGAATTTGAGCAGTACTTAGATCGGTACAGAACTCTTAGATACCAGATCGCATAAATCCATGAGAAAAAACGAAGAAGAAGCTTTAACTATTGGTTGTTAATCCAACAAAAAGGACACAATGAAAGCCAAAGACAACCTGATTAAAACTTCCTTTGGTATCGACATCTCCAAAGACAAATTTGATGCCGCCTTGATGAGTTTGTCCAGTGACTTCGAACAGAAAACTTTTCCGAAGGTTCCTACCTTTGATAATAATCTGTCCGGATTTGCTAAGTTTCTCTCCTGGGCTAACGCTCAGACTCCGGATTCTGCCACCTCGGTTTGGTTTGTTATGGAAGCAACCGGTGTTTACTACGAGTCACTGGCTCACTTTCTTGCGGTGAACCAGAAACAGGTTGCAGTTGTACTTCCAACAAGGTCAAAAGCCTTCAGCGCCAGTCTGTCTCAAAAATCAAAAACAGACTCAATCGATGCGCTCATGCTTGCTCAAATGGGCCTGGAGCGCACTCTAGATACGTTTGTTGTTCCTGAACCTCTTCTCCATGAAATCAAAATCCGGTGCAGAGAACTTCAGCAGATCAAGAAACAAAAAACCAGTCATTCCAATCAGCTTCATGCTTTAAAGTATAGCTATCAGCCTCCGGCATCGGTTATTTTGAGGCATGAAAACACGATCCGGCATTATGACGACCAGATCGACATCATTGAAAAAGAACTCACCGATCTGGTCAATCAAAATTCTGAACTCAAAGATAAAATTCAGAAAGTGATCACCATTAAAGGCGTCGGACTGATAACCGTTCTCTCTATTGTTGCTGAAACCAATGGTTTTGCTCTCATTGAAAATGCTAGACAACTGACCAGTTATGCCGGTCTTGATGTTAAACTCAATGAAAGTGGCAAATTCAAAGGCAAGACAAGAATCAGCAAAGCGGGAAACTCGAACATCCGGCATGCACTCTATTTTCCAGCAATGTCAGCCATCCAATATAACGACCCATTGAAAGATTTTTACGAAAGACTCTCTCAAAGAACAAGTACAAAACAAGCCGCTTTAATTGCCGTTATGCGAAAATTACTGATCCTTATTTTTACCCTTTGGAAAACTGGTGAAACCTGGAATCCCAACTATTTATCCAAATCCGTTTGACTTTGATCGCAGTACCTCTACAATAAATATTTGCGATTAATCGCGTCTCCGTAATTGAAATTGAATATTTAAATCCAAAAAGGGCAACCCCAATGAAAAAGATGTTATCTCTGTTCGTTCTAACCGTAATTTCCGGATTGTTATTTGCTGGAAATCCGCCCAAAAAAATGCCAGCAAAACTGGATAAAGGCGAATCCTCAGATGCAGGTTCAGCACCAATCCGGTCAAAGATCAACGAATCAGTTTTGATCGGGAATTCGGTCAATTCATATGCCTGGCAGGGTTCCGGGACAAATCAAATTTATTATGATGTTGCCAGCGGAACCATCGCAGTGGTAAAAAGAAGGGGATCATTGGATACTGCAATTCCCGTTGGGGCTGGGCAAATCGTAACCCATCAGTCAGCCGATCAGGGTTCTGTCTGGAGTTTGGGAAACCATGTAAATGCAACACTTCCACATCAAAATGGAAGACACCCGAATGTTGCTATTCTTCCCTCAGGAGAAATAATCACCCTGTGGAATGATATTTATAACGGAACCATGTTTGGGATTTTGGGAATTGCTTCCACCAATTTGTCTGATGGAACTTTGATTTCGGCTTATCTTGATAGTACACTTTCTGCCGAAATTGATGAAAATCCTGGTAGTGATGAAGCGATTTACGGCGTTCAGGATGAAATTTTTGTTGATGAAAAAAATAACACATTTTATTTTGGTGGCAACGCAGTTAACTATCCAAATACCTTGTTTCTTTTCAAATCTACCGATAAAGGTCAATCACATCAACTGGTAAAACTTTGGAAAAATGTGTATGACAGCGGGCAAATTGCAGACGTCAGCACAACTCATGGTGACTTTTTTGGTGATATTGGCTATTTCATTGCTCAGGTCTTACCTGATTCAGCCTGGGCTGTTGAAAACGGATTAACTCCAAATGTTTTGGTTCCCTATCTGGTTCAGTTTCAAAACGGTTCCATTGCAGATGAAGGATTTCTTGACCTGAGCGACATTTTTACTTCTCTCGGAATTGACAGCTGGACCTATGAGTGGGATGTGGTTACTGATAAAGACGGTAACTGGCACATGTTCATTCATGGATATTTGGCTGGTGGAACAGAAGACACCCATGTTGGTATTTATGAAATCTTTTCCACCTCACCTGGTTTGACTTCGGTCAGTGCAAAGAAAGTTGCAGATATTACCTTGGTTGAGTGTGAAATTGATGCTTTGAACAACCTGTATGGAGCTGCAGATATTCATGCCGCACGGGATGCAGAAGGCAAGTATGTCTTTGTAAAATATTTGGATTGGGATCCAGCTGACTCTCCTGAAACCTCGACAGAAATGTTTGTTACCGGCCGTGCGATTTCCCGTGAAACTTATTCTGACCCGATTGCTGTGAACGACAATGACTTTGCAAATCAGTTTTTCACACAGGCTGCTCCCCGTGTCACTGCCTTAGGTGCTGGTGATGCTGCCGGAACGAAAAAATTCCAGATCCACTCGTCCTGGGTTGAATTTGGCGGCACCCCAGTTTCAGGACTTGCTGCTGCAAATTTATATTATGCCGGACCTAACATTGACTTGCCGGACTATTATAATTTGAACGATTCTGCAACTGTTACCTTTAAAGTCAATACAGCCTTTGTTCAGGATACGTTGTCTGCCGGATCTTCAGTTTCTATTCGTGGCAGCGCTTTTGGTGGTGATTGGTCACTAGCAAAAGGGATCAAATTTAAAAACGTGGGCGGAGATTATTGGGAGGCTAAAAAAACCGTCTTTCCCGGTCAATCGGGTGGCATTTTCAAAATTGTAACTGCCACCCAAAGTGGAACCGGTTGGGACCGTCATGAGATCGCTCAGTTTGAAATTAAGGACGATACAACAATTACCTATTTCACAACTGGTTTAACCAATACCTATCCTGATCCTGTTACCGGCGCTGAAATTACACGTGGCGATGACTGGGATCCTCTTGAAATCGCAAAAGAAGGTACAACTGGTAAAGTTGCTGTTCACTTCCGTGTAAATATGCAACCTAGGGACGGATTTAATCCTGCTCAGCATGAAGTACAAGTTCGTGGCGGATTCAATGATTGGGGTGGTAATACCAAACTTTATCCTGAGGTTCGATATGATGATATGGATGCCACAACCATATATGATGCACCTAAATACTTCTTCAGCAGAACTGTACTTATTGATGCAGCCAGCATTGGTAGTGAATTGAAATACAAGTTCACTTATACCGATCCTTCTACTCAATGGGAATCCATTCAAGATCGGGTTTTTAACCTTTCAGGAGACACAACCCTTTACTGGAAGTGGTTTGATAATTATTACATTTGTGAATGTCCGCCATATGGATCGCTATTTAATGTTTCCGTTAAAGTTAATCTTGAAAAAGCAATCAATACCAATGGTTTTAACCCACAAACCGACACACTGATTGCCAGAGTTGGCTTTCTGGGCACAGCCTGGAAAACGGTTGATGTAAAATTGGTTCCCCCGCCCTTGGGTACAGTTTATATTGGTGATTCTGGCCTTGATAGTCTGCGTTCGCTTTACAGTAACGTCGTTTTTTATCAATATTTTAAGAAAAATGTGACCGGTGAATATGAAGAATTTTACTTTGATTATTTTAACACTAAACCCAATTTAACTGCTACTAAATACAGAAAAGTTTTTATGCCAAATAGCGGGACGACTGTTTTTATTGAAGACCTTGAAACCGATAAATTTTCAATGCATCGGCAACCCGTATTTAAAAATTATACGCCGATGGCAGATTCAACCCGGATTAATTTTGAAGTTGATTTTTCCCCTCTTTTCTACTTTGTGAATGAATTGGGTGATTCTTTAACTGGGGGATGGTCAACGGGTGATCCACTCTATGTTTCCGGTAAAAATATTTCGAGTCTCCCTTTTGAATTGGTAATAAGGCAATATTGTGATGTTTGTATTGGCTTACCCATTTCGCCTATCAGTCTCAAAGATGATGGAACAGGTTTGGATCGGGTGGCCGGTGATAGAATTTATTCGGGTTCACTAACGGCAACACAGGAATGGAATTATGGATTCAATTGTACCGTATTTATTGCTGGTCTAGGACTCGAATCAAATGCGAATGATCATCTGGTCAATTTATATCCCCAACCGGAAAATAATATCAGTTTGGTGTTCGGTGAAACCGATCCGTTTCGATTCCGGAATGAAAAAGGATACTGGGATTTCAATGCCGGTAAAGGCGTTATAACTTCAATTGAGGTGAATTCAAACAGTGAAAAACCAAACAAAATCGCTGTCTCCGCCTACCCCAACCCATTTAATCCGGCAACGTTGATTTCGTATTCCTTACCCCAAACCGGAAAGGTGAGTCTGAAGGTTTTTGATTTGCTGGGAAGACAAGTTGCCATCCTTGCAGAAGAAATAAAACCTGCAGGAACATATCAGATTGCATTCCGTGGCGATGATTTGTCATCAGGAATTTATATCGTCAGAATGGAATCTGGCAACAAGACCGAATCGATCAAGGTGATTTTGTTAAAATAGGTGAACCGCGTAGAGACGGGTCTGAGACCCGTCTCCACAAAGAAAATGAGTAATTTATCGCATTTCCGTTTTGAATTTGTACAGCAACAATTTCAAGGATTGCAAAATGAAAAAGCAAAATGTTCGATATTGGTTTGCATCAGCACTAAGTCTATTTGCTTTTCAAACCATCGGTTTTTCACAAATCCAGAATCCAGATTCAGCAACCGTTACCTTCAGGGTCAACACCGCCTTTGTTCAGGATACCCTCACATCGGGTTCCTCAGTTTCAATCAGGGGAACTGCTTTTGGCGGTGACTGGTCTCTGGAAAAAGGAATTAAATTAAAAAATGCGGATGGTGACTATTGGGAAGCAGAAAAAAAAGTTCCAGTCGGGTCATCTGGTGGACCCTTCAAAATGGTAACACTGACAGGGACAGGAACCGGCTGGGATCGCCATCAGGTCGATCCGTTTGAAATAAAAAATGACACGACCCTTGAACTTTTCGCAACCGGACTGAAAGAAACCTATACAGACCCGGTAACCGGAACTGAAATTACCCGTGACGATAATTGGAATCCGCTTGAACTTGCCAAAAACGGAGAAACCAGTGTTTATGCGGTTCACTTCAGGGTGAATATGCAGGGGGTTGAGGCTTTCAAGGCTTCTAAACATGTTGTCACTGTTCGTGGCTCCTTCAACAGCTGGTCAGCAGCAGATACCTTAAAAGCTGAGGTTCGTCATGATGATCTCACCAGCGGATTTGGACCTTATGAAGCTGATCAGTTTTTCTTCAGTAAAACGATTTTGATTCCTAAAACTTATGTGGGAGAAATCAAATACAAGTTTGTAGTTAGTATGGGGGAAGACGTTAGTTGGGAATCGATTTCTGATAGATCTTTCATGTTTTCTGGAGATACAACACTTAATTGGAAATGGTTTGATAATAAACAACCTGTTTATTGTGATTGTGAAATACTCTTTCCACTAACTTTAAATGTTGATATGGAAAAAGCTATTCAATCAAACGGATTTAATCCGCAAACGGATACTTTGGTTGCTGTTGCTGGGTCACTGGGAAGTGCTGCTAAAATTGTTGAGTTCGAACTTCACCCCACTTCAGGTACGATATACACCGGCTCTGATTCAATTTTATCAGCCTTCAACCGTACCGTTTTTTACCGGTTTTTTAAAAAGAGTCAGTCAAACCAGATTGTTGAAACCTATTTTGATTTTTACAATGACCAACTGCAACCGTCAGCACCTATTTTCCGGAAAATTGTAATGCCTTCATCAGGTGAATCGGTTACCGGCTGGGATATTGATAAAACTGTTGAATCCACCCACCGTCAGCCCTTTTTTAAAAATCTAAATAAAATCAGCGACAGTACGATTCTGGTCATCGAAGCGGATCTGCGACCGGCGCATTTTTTTACGAAAGAATTGGGCGACACACTTGTTGACCTTCTTGGCGGATCTTTAAAGGTAACAGCATCAAATATTGATACTCTGGGACTTTACATCAGAGGAACTCAAATCTGGTGGGACTGCTGGTGTCCATGGTGGGATTATCCGCCCGAATTATTTGATAACGGACTTTATGGCGATCAGGTTGCCGGGGACAATATTTATACAATCAAGTTCATTTATTCACCAAACTCCCCAAGTGCTCAGGAATTTGTATTCATGATTGGTAGCGGAAATAATGAAAGCAAATTATTTTATCACGTGGTTAATTTGATTGATCGGGAGGAAAACAAAATCAGGGTTCAATTCGGCGAAACTGATCCCCTTCGTTACCGGAACGATAAAGGTTTCTGGGATTTCAATGCAGGAAAGGGGGTAATGACTTCAATAAATGAGAGTCCCTATAATGAGGTTCCAGGTAAAATGACTATTTCTGCCTACCCGAACCCGTTCAATCCGGCAACCTTGATTTCGTATTCGATTCCACAATCCGGGAAAGTGAGTCTGAAGGTTTTTGATTTACTGGGCAGACAGGTTGGCATTCTAACAGAAGAAATAAAACCTGCCGGTACTCATCTGATTCCGTTTCGTGGTGATGATCTGGCATCAGGAATTTATTTGGTGAGAATGGAATCAGGCAACAAAACCGAATCAGTTAAAGTCATCCTGTTAAAATAGATGAACCGCGTAGAGACGGGTCTTAGACCCGTCTCCGTATTGTAAAGACGCGATTCATCGCGTCTCTGTATGAAAATATGCCGTTTATCCCGTCTCCGTTTGAAAAGAATTTCAATTTCATTTTAGACAAGGAATTTTATTTTCCTTTGTAAGGTTTTAGAAGAAATTGTAATTTTCTGTCCCTAGTCACCTGTGATTTTAAAAGGTACCTATGTCTAATCTAAAACATCTTTTCGATAACAACCGGAACTGGGCAAAGAAAATTGAAGAAAATGATCCCGGTTTTTTTAAGAAGTTATCCCGCCAACAAAATCCTGAATATCTCTGGATTGGTTGCTCAGACAGCCGCGTTCCGGCCAATGAAATTGTAGATTTACTGCCGGGTGAACTTTTTGTTCACCGGAATGTGGCTAATATTGTGGTTCATACAGATCTGAATTGCCTCTCAGTTATTCAGTATGCAGTTGATTTTCTGAAGGTAAAACACATTATCGTCTGCGGACATTACAGTTGTGGTGGGGTAAAGGAAGCGTTTAAAAACTCCCGGCTGGGTCTTATTGATAACTGGCTTAGGCACACTCAGGATGTCGCACAAAAACACAAACTGCTTCTGGCAAAAAAAACAGACCAAACCCAGGCGATTGAATTACTTTGTGAATTGAATGTTATCGAACAGGTTCAAAATGTCTGCCAGACAACCATTGTTCAGCAAGCATGGGAACGCGGACAGGATTTAACTGTTCACGGCTGGATTTACGGGTTGAATGACGGCCTGATCAAAGATCTGAACATCAACATTAAAACTGCCGAAGAACTTGATACTGTTTATGATCTTGCAATAAAGTCACTTGCCTAGTTGTTGTCTTTTGTCAAAAAGTTTACAACCCGGCTTTTGACGGGCTAACCCTTCGGTTTCCAATTCATTCTTCGATAAAATCCCGAACGCTTTCGGGATCACTCTATTAGATTTGCATGTTCATTGAAAATATTGAAAATTAAGAAAAAGCAGAAAACAGTTTATGGACACTCTAGTTGAAAAACTATATACTGAATCAAACATTTCTGCCCCTTTGTT
>JAFLBE010000033.1 GCA_017303995.1 Bacteroidota bacterium
ATGGAATCAAGTTCATTTTTATCCTTTTCACATGATTGTAGAATAAAAAATGATAAAGTGACGAAAAAGGCAATTACAATTTTCATTTGGTCCTCTTTTAATTTAATCTAACGCCTAGCTTCTGGTGCGAACTCGTGAACTTTCCGAAGCCGAAAACCTTTCAAAATGTGTTGAAAACTAAAGAAACCAAGCCGCGAGTTCGTCAGCCAGGAAGCGATAGTTAGATTTGCACGATCTCGGACAAAAACGCGGTTTCTAACATAAAACGCTTTAAAACGAGGACAAAGTAGGGAATTGAGATTTTTAAACCAAAAGCAAAAGGGCAACAAAAGAGCATTCTGACTTATGGGAAGAAATTTAATTTTTGTAACTGAGAAAAACTGGCAAGAAACCTGAAATCTTAAAACCCAAAAAACATAAAAAGGAAAAACGCCCGCTCTTTCATTTTGCAAAACCGGAAGAAACAAAGTTGACCTCTAGGATTTGATCTAAAACGAAGAGCGCTTGGAACGTGCAAAATTTCAAAGAACTAGAAATCTAAAAGAAACTGAGCAAACCAAATCTAACGCCTAGCTTCTGGTGCCGGCACATGAAACAACCCGAAGCGAAAAAACTTTCAAAATGTTTGAAAACTTGAAGAACCCAGCCGCGTGCCGGTCAGCCAGGAAGCGATAGTTAGATTTTATTGTTGTCGGAAATTTCTGCTCTTTCATTTTGTGTTAATTGAATCTGGAAACATGACAGGAAACTTCATAACTGGGAAAGGATGTCTTTTGTTCTGATACAATTCATATAAGGAAAATACATTATTCCATGTTTTTTCATCTAAGGCATTTTTCTCATATTTATGAACGCTAAAATATTTTCTGCGATTTAATAAACCTGTTTTGTCTGTTTCATGATATTCTACTAAATCATATAAATCATTTATCAAATAATATTTTGAATATCCTTCGAAATAACCTTCCAGCAGATATTGATTTTTACTTTTGTTGAATTGACGAAAATAAAAATGTTGGTACGAAGTAGAGTCATTGTACCCAATACTATCAATTTTCAAGGTTGTCCATTCAAGCGCCCCATTCTTAGGCTCGTAATCAAATGAGTTTGCCTGAATTGAACCATTGGCAAATTTCAAATTGCCAATTTCATCAAAGTATACATAACCTTCTTTGTTACTTTTGTCAGAAAAGATTGAACTTGCAATCCAAACTGAATCCTTTGTTTCCATGTCACGAAGTAAATAAATAGCATCAATCCTCAAATGATCAGAATTGAAAAATGACATAAAAACAAAAGTAAAAATATATGCCATAGTCTTCATAAAATCTAACGCCTAGCTTCTGTGGTTTGCACGTGAACTTCCCGAAGCCAAAAACCTTTCAAAATGTGTAAAACTATCGGAAACCCAGCCGCGTGCAAATCCGCAGGAAGCGATAGTTAGGTATAATTATTTCAAGTTGTATTTTGAATTTCGTTATTTTTCATTTGGTAGTTTTCCTTTGTAAGGAACTTGAGGATAAACCTATTCCACCCCAATACTTTTCAGTAGAGACTTTGTTCCAATTCATACCAATATACTCAAATCTTGTAGAAATTATTTCCTGATCAATGAGTATTCTTGAAGAGTCTATAATTGCTTGTGGCAACCCAACGTCAATAACACAAATATTCTTTTCTTGTCTAATGCTAATATCAATAAATAAATTTGCAGAATCTTTTAAGATATTGGGAGTGAATGGTTTAATTTCATATTTACCTAAATGAGTTGGAATAATAGAAGGTAATAACTGTTTGTTTTCAAAATCGTTCAATTCCATGAATGGTTTAATTCTAACATAGATTGTGTCACTTTTAACCAAAATATTTGATTTGGAATGTTTTGCAAGTTCAATAGATTCATGTAATGCTTCAGCAACAAGGAAATTCCAGTTTGGAACTTCAGGCTTTTCGCATCCTAGAATGAAAACAATTGAGACAAGAAGACCAAATATTGCTGTTCGCTTGTACACTGTTGTTATGCTCAAGTTAAATAATGAAAGGCCGTGAAAAATGTCTCATGAAATTATACCTAACGCCTAGCTTCTGTGGTTTGCACGTGAACTCGCCGAAGCCAAAGACTTTTCAAAATTTGTTAAAACTATCGGAAACCCAGTCGCGTGCAAATCCGCAGGAAGCGATAGTTAGGCAGCTTTTCATTATATTTCAAACTAAGATTGTATTGAAAAATGTCAAAGTAGTGAAACTGAAATTCAAAATGGACTCATTTTTCAATTATCTTCTTTTCTTCTTCGATTTGCCTGACCAATGTTATTACTTCTTGTGCCTGATAAAATAGTTCTGAAAATTCAGATTTTCCATTGCCAAGAGTTTCTTCCTTTTCTTCAAAAGTGAAAACGCCTGAGTTTGTTCTAAAGTAGAATTTCGTATAGCCAACTTTCGGCAATTCATATGTTTTTGTCAGTCTCGCCTTTGTGAGAAATGAATTGGACATTTCGATTAACTTCATTCCAGCTTTACGGGCTAAAGCGTGTTCACCAATGCCAATAAATCCGCCACCATTTGTAAAATAAATACTAATTGTTCCCTCACCCAAACATCGTAAACTAAATGCAGCTTCTGGATAGCCTGTTTCCATAAATACCGCAAAAACTATTTTTTTATCCTCAATTTGCAATTGTAAATCTTGAGGTGAAACTGAAAAAGCCATTTCCCTTAAATCTGTGAAAACCTGTTCAACTTTATAAGGAGATTTAGATTGACCAAATCCAAAAATGCTCAGAGATGAAAGCAATGATAAAATCATAACAACCCTTTTCATAATTTACCACATATATATATTGTGAACAATTAACTGACTATCCTAACTGCCTAACTAGACTTAGATTTGATTCTGTAACTGCAATCCATAAAAAATGGATTATTTATAATAACTCGGTTCATATAAAATTATCAACTTTCATCTAATTCTGATGTAATTACGATAAAGTTATCCTAATTGTCAATCGCTGACTTCGAAATTATCACGCAACACCTGTTTTTATTGGTTATGGAGAGTGTTTGGTGTTTTTCTTTCTTCTCGATTGATTGATGCCTGAGTTGCCTCGATTATTAAATAAAAAATATTGTAATATCAGAAAAATGTTGAATCTAATGTTACGTTTTCTGGATTATTGTGTATCTTTACTGCACATAATGACAGGAGTATCCCGTGGCGAAATCGTCATCCCCATTTATGAATCAGGTAATCGAAGCAATCAGAATCAGACACTTAAGTCTAAGAACTGAAGAAGCTTATGTCCATTGGATAATGGATTATATCAAGTACCACCAAAAAACGCACCCAAATGATATGGGTCCGAATGAGATAACACAGTTCCTAAATCACCTTGCAGTTGACAGGGATGTGGCTGCGTCAACGCAAAACCAGGCATTGAGCGCACTTCTGTTTCTGTACCGTAATGTGTTGAAGAGGGAAATCAGTCCGCTGGAAGAGTTTGTATGGGCGAAAAGGTCATACCGGATTCCCGTTGTGTTTACCCCGGAAGAAGTAAAAAAGGTGCTGCAGTTTTTGCAGGGCGATTATTTTCTAATTGCTTCTATATTATATGGTTCAGGCTTGAGATTGCTTGAAGCACTCAGACTTAGAGTGATGGATCTCGATTTTGGATATCAGCAAATCACCGTCCATGCCGGAAAAGGAAATAAAGACCGGAGGACGATGCTTCCACAGGCACTCATCCAACCGCTGAAAGAACAGATGGAAAGGGTGAAAAAAATTCATGAAATGGATCTGGCTGAAGGATTTGGAGAAGCCAATCTGAATTCAGCACAACACCTTGCGCTAGGTTCAAACCTCAAAGAATGGCGTTGGCAGTATATTTTCCCCATGAGAAGCCGGTCAGAGGATCCCAAAACCGGAAAAATTCACCGGCATCACCTCCTTCCGTCAAAAATGCAAATGGAAACCCATAAAGCGATCCTGGCTGCCGGAATTATGAAAAAAGCGAGTTGTCACACTTTCAGACACTCGTTCGCAACCCATCTGCTCGCAAACGGTTACGACATCAGAACCGTTCAGGAATTGTTGGGTCATGCTGATGTGAGAACAACCATGATTTACACTCACGTTCTAAACAAAGGTGCAGGCGGGGTTAGAAGTCCGTTGGATTTTACATGAGTAAGCCAATTTTCACTGTCGTCGATCTTGAAACGACGGGAATGGGGCCGTCAGCCAGAATCATTGAAATTGCCTGCGTCAGGGTTGAAGATGGCAGAATCACTGAACGAAAAAATTCGCTGATTAATCCGGGGATTCATATTCCGGGATTTATCACTGATTTAACCGGAATAACTGACCGTATGGTTTGGGATGCTCCCTCCTTTGAACAGGTAATCCCTGAATTCCTGGCGTTTATGTCGGGGACGATTGTGGTTGCACATAATGCTCATTTTGATGTATCCATGCTGAATCAGGAACTTGCACGCCTTGGGAAAGCCGGACTCGAAGGCCAGGCTTTGTGTACCGTCAGGTTGTCGAGAAGACTGAACAGATCATTAAAGTCACATTCACTTGGGAATCTGGTTAAAGCCTTGGGAATCAGGCTTGTAAACGCTCACCGGGCAGCCGGAGATGCAGAGGCTACGGCTCTTTTGCTGATCAGGATGCTGGCACAGCTTGAAGCAGACGAAAGCCGCACATCCGCAGAAGAAATAATGGCATTTCAATATTCACCGGTTAAATCAGCGAAAATGAACCTTGCCAGAGTGAAAAAGCTGCGGGAGCTGGTAGTTGAATCCTTTCCGGAACGGCCAGGAATATATCAATTTATCGGAAAAAATGAATTGGTCTTGTATGTCGGGAAGTCATCAAATCTGAAGGAAAGGGTGCTGACTTATTTCTCAGGATTTCACGCCAAAGGTAAAAAATGGCAAAAAATGCTTCAACAAACCTCAGAAATCCGATTTCTCGAAACCGGAGATGAACTTCATGCGCTTGTCATTGAATCCCGACTGATCAAAAGGTTCAAACCAGAGTTTAACACGATGCAACTCCGGCTCAGACAATTTCCATTCATTAGAATGAACCTGAACCATCCGTATCCAACCCTATCCACACTTAAAGAAATAAAAGAAGATGGGGCTGATTATTTTGGTCCGTTTAACGGAAAAGCAGTATCGTCACTTTTGGTTGAAGTTGCAGAGGAATCCGGTTTAATAAGGCCGTGTGATGATGTAACGTTTTCACGCGGAAAGTTGTGCAGCTTTTATAGTATGAAGAAATGTTCGGGACCCTGTGCCGGTGAAATTTCGAAAGAAGAGTATCAGCAGGGGATTGAACTGATCAGGCGATTGCTTTCTGGCAGAGGAAAAGAATTACTCAGCTTCATGGAAGGCAAAATGGCTCAATTTGCCGAGCATGAACAATTTGAGCAAGCTGCAAAATTGAGAGACAAGCTCAGGGAAATTGAGAAATTAACGTTTAAACATGTTACCTCGGGTGGAAGTCTGAATGAAAACACGTTTTTGATGGTTCGGCGGAAGGAAACTGAAACCGATTATTATCTGGTCAGGTTTGGGATGCTGGTAACTCATGGCGTTATTCCAAATGATGGAAACAGGACAACGTTCATAGAAGATGTGACTTCATTCTTTGAAATGAGCAGCTCCGGAAATAAAATGCCGTGGATCAGGACGGATGCCGTTGATGAAATCAGAATCGTTCTGAACTGGACGTATAAAAACCGGAAAAACCTGGAATTTTATTTTCCGGCCGGATATGGAAGCAGGGAAGAGTGGATCCGGACAGTGGTGGGTTGAAGAAAAAATGGTCCAACTTGTTGAAAATAATGAAGGTGGGTCTTGACAGGGATGATATTCTGCCGTATCTTCGTGTCTCGATTTTTTGATTGAGTGCCGGGCAGATAGCTCAGTCGGTAGAGCAGAGGACTGAAAATCCTCGTGTCGGGGGTTCAATTCCCTCTCTGCCCACAAGAAAAGGCTTTTCCAATACTGGGAAGGCCTTTTTTGTTTTTTAGGTAACAACATAGGTAACAACATTTTCGTTTTGCCTCCTTTCACCTGCCACGTGGCAGGTGCATCCAGCCCTCCGTTTTCCCTCAATTTCCAATCAGGTTGCAACTACTTACAACCCATTTCTTTCCCGCTTCTTGCAGATTTTTCTTTCAGTTTCTGTCCTGCTTGAAGTTCTTATCAAAAAAAATCAGGTCTTCGCTACTTTTGGAACCCACTTGTAAATTTCTTTGGATGGGTCAGCCGATTCTCAGTAATTAATTATTATCACACAAAAGTTGCCTATTGTGGTTGTTCATTTGGGGAAATGACTCAATAGTTAATATCATAAGTGTAATATAAATAATAGTATATGACGATACTTGCCGTGTTGCTCCTATTTGTATCCCTGAATACAAATAGTTCTGATGCAGTATTTAGTTGAGTATGTGAGTAAATTAGTTAAGTATATAATAAACAATGATATACATCATTTATTATTAGATTCCGCATACGGGTTTTATGGCATGAGTAGCCTGAAGACTTGTAACTTCAAGTTGTTTGGTACTTTCGTCCAACATTTATTAGATAATCCATTCTTAAAAGCTTAAATAAAATTTGGATCAATCCTGGTCAGCTTCTTTCCAGGATTAGCAATCAACGGGTAGGCCACCACTCTTTTTTGAATCTGACCCAATCCTTTATCTTCTTCCGATAAAACAATCTCAATCTCATCTATTGCAGAGAGGATTGTTATAAAATTACCTATATTTGTCAATATCTGGCAACTCTATTTAGGTGAGTATGAATCAATTCGGTGAACAAATCAGACTGCTCAGAGAGCAATGTGGATTGTTACAGAGACAGGTAGCATCCCAGGTTGAAATGGATATACCCATGCTAAGTAAAATTGAGCGTGGTGAACGAAACGCCAAAAGAGAACAAGTAACAACATTCAGTAAGATCTTTAATTTCCCTGAAGATGAATTGCTTTCACTTTGGCTGGCTGACAAAGTTTTTGAGGTCATAAAAAATGAAGATGTGGCTTTGAAGGCTTTATCTGTAACAGAGAACGAGTTAAGGAAAATGAAAATGCTATCTGAAAACTCACATTAATAATGGAAAATGGTACAAACAACTAAATATATTTTTTCCTTTACTGGTGCCTCTGCCCTGATTCCTGAATCTTTAATTGTTGTGGAAGAATTTATTAGGCTAAAAGACTGGGATGCTGTTGAAACCTCACTGATAGACAAGAATCTGTTAAATAAGGTAAAACATGCAACCTTTAAAAGAGAATTCAGGGAAATCAAGCGGAGATTGGTTTTACTTACCGATGATCAATTGTATTTTTTGAACCTTAGCAGTTCAGACGATACAAGGGCTATTATTCTTTTGGCATTGGTAAAAAGCTATTCCTATTTAAGAGACTTTATAGTTGATGTTATCAGGAGTAAGTACTTATTATTTGAAACTGTATTAACTGATGCCGATTACAATAGGTTTTTTAATTCAAAATGTCTTACCCATCCTGAATTAACTGCACTTGCTGACGTAACGGCCAAAAAGGTAAAGCAACTGATTTTCAAGTTACTTGAACAGGTTAGATTGCTTTCTCAAGTGAAGGACGGCACTATAATCAGACTCATGTTAAGTGATAGTGTGGTTGAATTGATTATAAAAGATGATCCAACACTCCTAACTGTTTTTCTTTACTCAAACGAAGAAATAAAAATGATTCTTAAAAAGTATAATTATGTCTAACCAGCAAACCTATAATGTGCCAAATCATTTTGAGAGTTTGTTTAAAATACTTTCAAGCTCCAGGTTTTTAAATAAGGAGGGTTTGGGTGGAGAACTTCCGTTTTTTATACACTCCTATCCGGTTAACAAACATGCAGAAGTTGAGACAAATGTTCATTCATTGGTCAAGCGCCTTGAAAATGAAGGTATTGAAATTTTAGAAATTCAACTTTATCAATTATGCATTGACCTTTTAAAAAAGGAAAATCTGTTTGATCAGATTCTTCAACAGGAAACCAGATTACCTAAACAACGACTGTTGCGTGTACTAAATGGTCCATTGAATATAGACAATGTTATCATTCCAGAAATCCATAAAAGACTTGCTGAAAATCCGGCCAAAATACTTTTTCTTACCGGAATTGGTTCGGTATTTCCTGTTATTCGTTCACATACTATTTTGAACAACCTGCAAACCCTCGTTGGGGATATACCAGTGGTTATGTTTTTTCCCGGAACCTACAACAATAAATCATTAACGCTTTTTGACCTGCTTAAAGACGAAAACTATTATCGTGCCCACAACCTCAATGATTACAGAACCTGAAATGAAACAAAAAGAACTCTATCTCAAAGATATTTACCGACCCATCGAAGGTGTAATAAAAGCCAATGATGAAAGACATCTTTTACAGGAGTTGGAAGAATATGTTCTTACCAATGAACTGTTAGGCATTTCAAACAGAAATAAGATGTTGCCTGGTTTGTTTGAGGAGTTGACCAAAAACAATTTCAACAGCAGTATTTGGATTTCTGGCTATTTCGGTTCCGGTAAGTCCCACTTACTCAAAATGCTTTCTTTAGTGTTGGAGAACAAAGAAATCAACGGAGTGAAGTGTGCTGATATTTTCGCTAAAAAAGCTTCGGACGATTTTGAGCTTGAAAGGAACATCAGGAAGGTAGCCACAATTCCGACCCAATCGATCCTATTTAATATTGCAGCAAAATCGGATGGTATAACAAGCCTTGGCTCTTCAATTGATCCTGTGCTGAGTATTTTTCTAAAGGTGTTTAATGAATTGTTAGGTTACGATCCGCTGAATCCGGAAATAGCTGAAGTTGAAAGACACCTTGCAAGTATTCAAAAATATGATTTCTTTAAAAGTGAATATCAGAAACGATTCAATAAAAGCTGGGAAAAGGGAAGAGAAGCCATTTTCTTAAACCAGCATGAACTTTCTGAGATTTATGCTGAGATAAAATCAATAAGTACTGAAGAAGCCAATAGATTTATTGATAATGTGATAAACAACTACAAGCTGGACATTGAAGGTTTTGGAGAATTGGTTACCAAGTACATCCGGTCAAATCAACCGGGATTCCGTCTTGTGTTTTGTGTTGATGAAGTAGGTCAATTCATTGCAGAAAATGTTCGGTTAATGTTAAGCCTCCAAACCATTGCTGAAACACTCTCTTTTAAAACACAGGGACAATCGTTCCTGATAGTAACTTCACAGAATGACTTAAATGCAACCATTGGTGATCTGAATGCGAGACAGGCTCATGATTTTTCACGAATTCAGGGCCGTTTTGCTATTAAACTTCCACTTACAAGCGCAAATGCTGATGAAGTCATTCAAAAACGGTTGCTGCTTAAAAATGACGATTCAAATCAGCTGCTTTCAGACTTTTATTTGAAAGAAAAGAATAATGTAAAAACCCTGTTAAGGTTCAGTGATGGTTCAAGAGATTATCAAACCTACAGAGATAAAGAACATTTTGTAAATACCTATCCGTTTATTCCTTATCAGTTTGATTTATTCCAGGCTGCTATAAAGGCTCTTTCTGATCACAATGCATTTATTGGAAGCCAGCAATCTGTGGGTGAACGTTCAATGCTGGGCGTATTTCAACAGGTTGCGAAAACGTATGCAGAAAAGGACATTTACAGCATTGTTTCATTTTCACGGATGTATGAAGGAATCCGGGATGTATTGCAGAGCAACATTCAAAGTGATATTCTGCAGGCAGACAAAAGTATAGATTCAGAGCTTGCCAAAGATGTATTAAAGGCTCTTTTTTTAGTTAAATATGTTAAAGGTTTTCACGCCAGTTCCGGAAATATATCAATTCTTCTGTTACCAAAATTTGATGTTGATCTGGCAGTTTTTCACAAGCAGATTCAGGAAGCTTTAAACTTATTGGAAAGCCAAACTTACATTCAGCGCTCAGCCGGTGACCTGTATGAATACCTTACCAATCAGGAAAAAGATGTCGAAAATGAAATCAAAAGTACTGATATCGACCCAACTGCTCCTGGAGAATTACTCTCAGGCTATTTGTTTGATGAAATAATCCGTGATTCAAAGGTTAGGTTGGAAACAAACAATCAACCTTACGAGTTTGGGAAAAAACTGGATGATAATTTGATTGGTCGCGACAAAGATTTTTATGTCAATTTTATTACTCCATTAAATGCCAATTCAATTTCTACAGCAAACATCAATATGTGGTCTGCAGGAAGACCGACCGACCTGATTATTTTTTTAACTGAAGACAAAAGACTTTTCGATGAATTGCGATTGATAAAGAAAACTGAAAAATATATTCAAACAACCAATTCACCTTCTTTGGATGCCACAAGGCAACGCATCCTTTCAGAAAGGGCTCAGCAGAATCTTGATCGGAAAAGAGCAGTTCTCAACCAACTGAAGGAAAGTATTGGTGATGCCAAAATGTACCTGAATGGCTCTGAACTAACAGATATTGGCAGTAAAGATCCAAAAACAAAAATTACTCAGGGTGTTCAGCAGTTAATCAAAACCATTTATACCAACCTGAAAATGCTTACGATTGATTTTACTGAAACTCATTTGCAGAAAATTGTTCAAACCCAGGACGATGTATTGTTTAAAGATACTCTTCATGAAATTGAAGTGGAGGTTTTGAACCGGATCCAGCGAAACAAAGCCGGCCATGAAAGAACGACCATTAAAAATTTGATTGATAACTTCTATTCAAGACCCTACGGATGGTATCAAACTGCGGTATTATGCATTGTTGCTAAACTTTACAAACGAAATAAAATAAGTTTAAAACAAGATGGCAACAATCTTGATGACAGGGCTGTTTTGGAAGCTCTCCAAAAAAATAACCAGTATGGCAATACCATTGTTGAACTTGAAGAGGAAATACAGAATACTCAGATTCAGAAACTGAAAAACTTCTATCAGGATTATTTTAACGAACCCAATCTTGGCAATGAGCCAAAAGAAATATCCCGGCTATTTAAAATGCGTCTGGAAAGGGAGGTTAAAGATGTTACAGAAATGTATATGCAACGAAGCCGGTTTAAGTTTCTTGAGAATCTTGGTGAACCCCTAAACAGGTTACGACTTGTCGCAGAAAAAGAACATCCGTACTTCTTTACTGCATTTGATCAGTACAGTGATGATTTGCTGGATGACAAAGAGGGAATCCTGGAAGCCGTAAAAAAGTTCATGAACGGAAATCAAAAATCTATTTTTGAAAATGTGTTATACTACCTTGAAAGTAATAAAGCCAACTTTGAATATATAGGTACAGAAAGTCTCGAAACTTTGTACCTGGTTGCCCAAAGTACAGTACCCTATCAGGGGTCAATTATGCAGGATGCCAAAACTGCCCTGGATAGCATCCAGAAAGAAATAACGGATCAACAAAAAGTTGAACGTGAGCAAGCCACCGAAACGATAGTTGAATTCATATCGAAATTAAAATCGTTTGAAGACTTTGATAGACTTGATGCCAGGCAAAAAGAAGAAATCGTTCTCCCTTTCACAAGGGTAATAAAGGAAATTGAGCTGGAACGATATATTGGCAATATAAAAACCAAGGTCAATTTTGTCATAACAGATTTATACCAGAAACAAATTGAGGTGATGAGCCAATGGGCAAATCCCCAAAAACCTGAAGAGCCAGGGAAACATGATCTTCCAAAACCCAAAGTGCTTTTTGTAAGGAAGGATACGGTAAAAATATATTTTAAAAAACCGGCTCTTGAAAACCAAAAAGATGTTGAAGACTACCTTGATTTGTTGAAAAAAGAATATTTGAAAATAATCAATGAAAACAAACGAATATCATTATAATATGAAAAAGATAATACTCAGAAATTACCGCTGTTTTGAAAATCTTCCTCTGGAATTTTCAAATAAAGTTAACCTTTTGATTGGGGATAATGCCAGTGGTAAAACAACCATAATCAGAGCCATAAGTACTGCACTAAGCTCTTTTTTTGCAGGGTTCAGTGATGAAAACACACGTTTCACTGGCCTCGAAAAGGAAGATTTCAGAATAGTACGTGCTGAAGAATCATTGGCTAACGAATCACCCATTCATGTGAATTTTGAATGGCTTGGCAAAAAGGGTGAATTAGTTCTCAACTCGGCAAAAGGAAGAACATTACAAGATCCTTTAAAAGAACTAAAAAAGCTCGGTTCAGAATTGTATAAAGGCATGTTTCAAGAAGGCAAGCAAATTAAAGCTCTTCCTATGTTTACAAGCTTTTCAACTGCTGATATTCACAAACCCAGAAGATTTGGAAGCGAAATTTTCAAGAAGTACGAACATAAGCCATCTTTTGGCTACTTCGAATGTTTTCAAGGGGATGGTTTTATGAAGTATTGGACTCTCCGTTTATTGGTTTTACGTGAAGGCAGAACCGGTGAACTGGAGGTTGAAGGTGTATTGAATTCCCTGAAGAAAGCGCTTGGACCTGAAGGTTGTAACATTGTTACAGATGTAGCGATCCGACCTATTCAAGGAAAGATTTATTACATATTATCAGATAACAGGGAAACGGATACCGATAATTTATCAGATGGATACAGAAGGCTCATTAATATAGTACTTGACCTCGCATTCCGTTGTATGCTTTTGAACAAGGGTATTTATGGTTTGGAGGCTTGTGCAAAAACAGAGGGTACCGTTTTAATTGATGAAATAGATCTTCACTTACACCCGACTCTTCAAGCAGTTGTAATGAAAGGGCTTCAACATGCATTTCCTAAACTCCAATTCATTATTACCTCTCATGCACCAATGATTATGACGGGTATTCCAATGGATGATAACAATAAAATTATTAAACTCGGATATAATAAAGAAAAGGGCTATTCTGCCAAAGAAATTGAAACATATGGTCTGGATGCTTCAACAATCATACAGGCTGTTTTGGGAGTTACGCCTCGTTCTCAGGATGTGGAAAACAGGTTAAAGACACTTTTTGCATTTATCGATAATGAACAATATGAAAACGCAATTGTAAAGTTGAAAGAAATGCGTTCCGAATTTGGTAACTACCTGCCTGAGTTAGCAAAAGCTGAAGCAATGTTGAACTTTTTAACTGATAAGCCCAATGATTCAAATTAAAAAAAGATTGGAACCGGTTGAGTGGACAGCTAAAAAGGCAACACCTGGTTTTACCGAATATGAAGCAATAACTGAACTTCGAGAAGCCTTACTGGAAGAACAAGGATATATCTGTGCTTATTGCATGAGAAGAATCCCTGCGAAGGATGTGAAAGTAGATGCGACATCTAAGATTGAACATATAAAATCGCAGGAAAGCAGGCCAGATTTACAATTAAGCTATGCTAATATGGCTATTTGCTGTCCGGGTAACCTGAACGATGAGGCGCATTGCGATAAATCAAAAGGTGGCAATAATGTTAGCTTCAATTTGCATACGGCTGCTTTACAACAATCTATTACCTATACATCTTTTGATGGCTCTATTAGTTCCACCAATACAACCTGGAACAATGAGATGAACGATTTGCTCAATCTTAATCATGAGCTGTTAAAGGCGAATAGAAAAGAAGCGCTATCGGGCATAATAGAAATTCTGAACGCTGTTGGATGGTCCAAACATACAATTAATACTAAATTGAATCTGTGGAGACAACGGAATACAGAAGGAAAGTATTATCAGTTCTGTGGAATCATCATTTGGTACCTTGAAAAATAATTAAGAGTAGCATGAACACCAACAACTTAAAACGATTTGCTAAAGAAGCCCGAATTAAATTACTCGATCAGGTGGGTCGTAAGCTGGAGTTTGTTTTAACTCACGATACAGCAGAGTTGCGGGGTAAACAGAAAGAAGTAGAGCAACTCAAAAAGAAAATAACGGAGCACACCAAAGAACAAGTGGTTGAAATGGTGGCTTACACCTGGTTTAACCGCTTGATGGCGTTGCGTTTTATGGATGCAAATGGGTACACGATACCCAAAGTTGTTACCCCATTACCCGGGATGACCAACCCTGAGGTTTTACAAAATGCTTTGGCTGGTAACATAGAGCCCGAATTGAAACTCGACCGCCAACGGCTCAATGATTTACTTGACGGTAAAACTGCTGCCACAGATGCCCATACCCAAGCCTACAAAATGTTGTTGGTTGCTTCCTGTAACCAATGGCACACTGCAATGCCGTTTATGTTTGAACGGATCAGTGATTATTCAGAATTGTTATTACCAGATGATCTGCTTAGTGATTATAGTATTGTAGCCGATATTCGAAATGGGATGAGCGATGAAGACTGCCAGCAGGAAGAGTTAATTGGCTGGCTATACCAGTTTTACATCTCTGATAAAAAAGATGACGTTTTCGATAAGCTGAAAAAGAATATTAAAATTACAGCTGAAAACATACCTGCAGCTACCCAGCTTTTCACGCCACGCTGGATTGTACGCTATATGGTTGAAAATACATTGGGAAAACTCTGGCTTACTTTAAAACCCAACAGCAAATTGCGCGACCACATGCCTTATTATATAGAAGCACCTGAAGGCAACACGCCAGCCCCGGTACCTGAAGATCTTCTGACAACGAACAACAACCAACTGGCAACTAAACTTACTTTTCTTGACCCTTGCCAGGGCAGCGGACACGTCTTGGTATATGCATTTGACCTTTACACTAAGATCTATGAAGAAGAAGGCTACAATACTAATGAAATACCGGCACTTATTCTGACGCACAATCTTTTTGGTATCGATATTGATGAACGGGCAGCACAGTTAGCTGCCTTTGCTCTGACCATGAAAGCCCGCAGCTATTACCCCCGCTTTTTACGAAAACCAGTGCAACCACATGTTATTGCCCTGGAAAACGTAAATGAAGAAACCATTAAACAAACGGTGAAATTACCGGTTACGGTAAAGGGTAAGGTGAAATTCAGATATGAGGATTTAAGTCTGAATTTGCTTACACAGGCAGACAATTTTGGATCCCTGATTCAGATTGAACCGGATGAAGCGAAAGTTATTCAAATACAGGAAGGCAGCATCTGGCAGGAGCAACAACAGAAATTGAAAGACCAATCTGAATATCTGAGCAGACAATATCATTGTGTGGTGACGAATCCTCCATACTTGGGGCAAAAAGGAATGAATTCTTTGCTGAAGGTTTTTATTGAAAAAGAATATTTGAAAAGCAAGTATGATTTGATGGCCTGTTTTATGGAAAGATGCCTTGAATTTAATTCTATAAATGGTAAGTCGGCTCTTATAAACCAGCATAGCTGGATGTTTTTAAGTAGTTATGACGAATTAAGACTGCAATTTATTCGGAATGTTCAATTTGAAAACATGCTCCACCTGGGATCAAGAACATTTCCAGAAATTGGAGGTGAAGTTGTTCAAAATACGGCATTTACTTTTTGCAAATGTATGCCTCATATGAATTGTAAATTCATACGATTGACTGATTTTGGGAATTCACAGATTAAGGACGATAAAACGAAACTCGCGATTCAAGATAATAATTGTAGTTGGTTTTTTACTGCAAATCAATATGATTTTGGAAAAATTCCAGGGAGTCCTTTTGGTTATTGGATTAGCAAAACAACAATAAACAATTTTACAACAGGTAAAAGCTTAGGAGAAATAGCTGATCCAAGATTGGGAATGTCCACCAACGATAATGGTAGATTTCTACGTTTTTGGCATGAGGTCAATAAAAATAATATTTCATACAATTCAATTTCATTAGAAGCTGCTAAAAACTCAAACTGTAAATGGTTTCCTTATAATAAAGGTGGAGGGTTTAAAAAGTGGTATGGGAATTTTGAAAATGTTATCAATTATGAAAATGACGGCAAAGAGGTCAAAGAATATGCAGCTTACCTTTATAAATCATTTTCAAGAACAGTCAAAAATATACCCTATTTTTTTAGAGGCGGCTTAACATGGTCTCTTATTTGTTCTGGTAAATTCACTTGTCGGAAATTAGATGATGGTTTTGTAATTGGTGATGCAGGACCAACTTGTTACCCCAAAACTTCTGACTATTTGTATGTACTGGGCTTACTAAATACTAAACCTGCGGATGAAATATTAAAACTATTAAATCCGACAATGAATTATAGTCCTGGAGTTTTAAAACTATTTCCAGTTATTTCAATAAATGAGATGAATGTAATAGATGGAATTGTTGAAATTGCCTTGGCAATTTCAAAAGAGGACTGGTTCAGTAGAGAAACATCATGGGATTTCACAAAAAATGAGATTATTAAGCAAAAAGAGGAAGAAATAGCATCAGCATTTAAAAAGTATTCAAATGATTGGTCCGAAAAATTTATTATTCTACATATAAAGGAAGAAGAACTCAACAAACAATTTATCGAAATATACGGTTTAGAGAATGAATTAACACCAAATGTCCCATTAGAAGAAATAACGATTCTTCAGGAAGAATCAAAGATTGTCAAAGGTGAATTATTTATAGACCCTATCCCTGTATTATTGCAACTGTTGAGCTATTCTGTCGGCTGTTTATTTGGTCGCTACAGCCTTGACAAACCCGGTCTAATCTTAGCCAACCAAGGCGAAACTTTACAAGAATTCCTAAAGCAAGTTCCTAACCCCTCTTTCATGCCCGATGATGACAATATTATCCCGGTATTGGAGGGAGAATGGTTTACCGATGATATTGTAGGGAGATTCAAAGTATTCTTAAAGGCAGCTTTTAGTGAGGAGCATTTTGAAGAAAACCTCAACTACATCGAAGATACAATTGGCAAAGACATTAGAAGGTACTTTGTAAAAGACTTTTATTATGACCACATCAAGCGGTATAAAAAGCGCCCTATTTACTGGATGTTCAGCAGTCCCAAAGGTCATTTCAAAGCGCTCATATACATGCACCGTTACCAACCTGATTTGTGCAGCAAACTGCTCAATGATTACCTGCAAGCATTCATCAGTAAACTCGAAGCTGCAAAGCAAACCCAAACCATGCTGAGTTTGCGGGAAGATATTTCTGTCCGTGAAAAAACGTTGGCTATTAAAGAGATCGATAAGTTTGAAGCCATGATCAAGGATTGCCGTGAATATGAAAAAACATTGTTCACTATTGCCACTCAAAAAATTACTATTGATCTGGATGATGGGGTAAAAGTGAACTACCAGAAATTTAAAGAAGTGGTAGTGCCTATTAAAGGTTTGGAAAAAGACGAGGAAGAATAGTTGGTGGTTGATGGTTGTTGGTTGTTGGTCGGTAGGAAATACAGCAAGAGAAAACTAAAAATGAAAAATTACACTGATTTGGATGTTTGGATAAAGGCAAGAGAACTTGCTTCGCTTTGCTATGATTTAACTAAATCATTTCCTAAAGAAGAGTTGTATGGATTAACTTCTCAATTGAGGCGGTCTGCAGTTTCCATTCCTTCAAACATTGCTGAGGGATGCGGAAGAAGTACTTCAAAAGATACCATTCAGTTTCTTTTTATAGCCAGAGGTTCTGCTTATGAATTGGAAACTCAGTTTTATGTTTCCTTCGATTTGAGATACATTTCAGACGATCAGCTTAAATCAGTCCTTGAAAAAATCACCGAATGTAAAAAGTTACTCAACGGTTTCATCAATTATTACCAAACCCTATAAACGAACAACCATCAACGATCAACCATCAACGATCAACTTACAACTCAATCATGATTACTTCCGACGATATTAAATTATTAATTGCCAGTGGCGAAGGATATAATGCCGAATTCAAGGTGTCCGTTCCGGCCAAAGTCAGAGAATTGTCAGAAGAAATATGTGCCTTTGCCAATGCAGCAGGCGGGGTTTTGTTACTTGGTGTGAATGATTCGAACCAAATCGTTGGGGTAAGCATTGATAACGCAAAGCGCTCTGCTATTCAAAACAGTTTGGGTGAAATCACCCCTCATTTACCCTGTTCTCTTTCCTTATTAGAGGTCGATGGTTTTACGGTTGGTGTGATTGAGGTGCCTTCCGGTCAGCAAAAGCCCTATGTTTTATCTGGGGCAATATTTGTTCGTATTGGTCCGAATACCCAAAAACTCACCACTGCTGAGCAAATGCGTGATTTTTTTCAGCAGTCTGATCGGATTTATTTTGATGAAGCGCCTTGTGAGGGATTTTCCTGGGTCACCATGGTAGATCAAGATTTCCTTCCAATTTTTAATTCAGAAGCACATATCAGTTCTGGTGTTCCCCGTGAACAACTGTTTGATAATTTAAAACTATTCGGTTCAAGACGAACCTTCAAAAATGGTGCTGTTTTGTTTTTCGGGAAAAATCCTGAACAGGTATTCGATAAGGCCATAGTAAGGTGTCTTGCTTTTCAGGGAACAGACAAACGATATATTAGTGACGATAAATCGTTCGGTGGAAATCTTTACCACCAATACCAGCAGGCTATGCAATGGCTGAAGGGTAAACTCAACATCCGTTATGATATTGAAGGTCAGGGTTCAGGTCCCAGAAAAGAAATTTGGGAAATACCTGAAACCATTTTTAAAGAAACCATCATTAATTCACTTTCTCACCGCGATTATTATGACAAAGGCGGCGTCATTCATATTGAAGTATTTGATGACCGGGTTGAAATTTCTAACCCGGGTGGTTTGGTAAGCGCCATCCCTGAAGCGGAGTTTGGCAAAAGAAGCCATTCGAGAAACCCATTGGTTTTTGGTCTTTTTGCCCGGATGCACCTTGTTGAACAAGTTGGTTCAGGTATTGGTCGTATAAAGGATTTGATGAAGGAAGCTGGCCTGCCTGATCCCGAATTCCGGAAAGAGGGAATTTTCGCAGTTATCCTTAACCGTCCCTCCAAAAGTGCGGAGAAAGGTAAGGAGAAAAGTGTGGAGAAAGGTAAGGAGAAAAGTGCGGAGAAGATCCTTGAAATGATCAAGTCGAATAAGAATATTACAACAAAAGAGCTGGCAGAAAAGATTGGATTATCACCAAGTGCGATCGAAAAGCAAATCAAGAAATTAAAAGAGAGTGATTTAATCGAACGTGTTGGCGCTGATAAAGGCGGATATTGGAAAATCCTAAAAAAAGAAACTTGAATTGATGAATAATTTATCGACAATAAATCAAAAAGTACAAGCTGCATTGGAAAAACTATTCAAACAGCACCGGCTTGTTTTTTGGTATGATGAAAAAGCGGAAATGACAGATTTATTCGATAGTCTTCATTTTCCGGACGCAGAAAAAATAACTATTGAAAATAATGAGTTTACATTAAAGCATAAACTGTTGATTGAACAGCCGGTACAGCGCTTTTTACTGTATCAGGCAAAACCAAAGCCACTTGATCATGAAAATTGGTTGTTGGATTTATTACTCTCCAACTATGAATTTCATACAGAGGCTTCTTCACTCTACCTTCAAGACCTTGAGCTGCCCCCTGAATTCAAGTCGTTGGTTCAGCAGCATGAAGAGTTTTTTGCCAATGAAAAACGAATCAATGATTTAAAAACTTTACTTGAGCCTGGTGACCGGGAAACCAGAATCAGATTAAAAATGCTGTCCATTCTTTGTTCGGTTGAACCAGAATGGGAGAAAGTTTTGTATGCCTTGTTTGCCGAGATACAAAAGAACAAACAGGATAAATACAAGGCTATCGAAAAGTTTGGGCTCTCAACCTTTCTCTGGGAAACTATAGAGAAGAAGTATGGATACAAATCATCGGCATCAACGCTGAAAGACCTGTTATTGCATCTGGTTCAGGATAATTTCGAAAGAAGCCTTTCAGCGGGCAAACCAAAGCTGAACAAGGAAGCCTATCTATTTGTAAATCGCTGGAAGGAAAATAGTAAAGCCAGGCAAATTTATTGCGACTGGAGCCTGCAGTTAGAAAGCGACCTGGGTGTTGAAGGTTCCATTCAGAATATGCAAACTGAACACTTATTGGATTCTGATACTTATGCTGTGATTGACAAGAAAATCATCATTGGCATCAGAGATCACATTGTAAACAACACATCATCCAATTACATTCTGCAGGAATGGATTGAAAAGAGACGGGTGAAATTCTTCTTTGCTGACTTTTCACAGATTTATGAAGCATTGAGCAATGCAGCTACTTTACTGGATGAAATCAGGAAGGTGAATTTAAGCATACAAAGTCCGGACGATGGGTTTAAAAAGTATGAAAAACAGTGGTATAAAATTGACCGGTTGTACAGAAAATACATTTTTTCAAGTGAACAGGCTGAGCATCAAAATATTTTAAAGGATCTAACCTTACAGATTGAAAAAGCATACGGAAATTCGTTTCTGCTCAAATTAAGTGATAACTGGCAACATGCAATCGATGACATGAAAGTTTGGCATATTGACCACATCATTAACCAGAAAAGCTTTTATCAGAATTGGGTTTCTCCTTATCTGAGAACAGAAAATCGGGTTTTTGTAATTATTTCTGATGCCTTGCGATATGAGTCAGCAACTGAATTAAAAGATTTGATTGTAAAGGAAGACAAATACACGGCAACATTAACTGCTGTTCTTGGATCGCTTCCATCGTACACGCAACTGGGAATGGCATCTTTATTACCCCATTCTTCATTAACCTTCGATGAACAAAATGACATTGTGTATGCTGATGGAATAAGTACACAAGGCACACCTAATCGCACCAAGGTTTTGCAAAAGAGCTATCCTGGCAGCATAGCCATTGGTGCTGAAGATTTTCTGAAAATGAAATCAACCACCGAAGGCAGAGAGTTTATCAAGCCTTACAATGTCATTTACATTTACAGCAATCATATTGATAAAATCGGCGATGATAAAACCTCAGAAGGAAAAGTGTTTGAAGCAACTGAAACCGAGTTTGAATATCTATTACGGATGCTGAAACACATCAACAATATGAACGGTTACAATATGATTATTACAGCCGATCATGGTTACCTGTACCAGCATAACCGGTTAGATGAATCTGATTTCACAGAATTTACACCTTCAGGTTCGGTTTTTAAAACCAGCAGAAGATTTGTGTTGGGGAAAAATTTAGTGTCGAGCTCATCTGCTCAAAAATGGGAAGGAAAGGCGTTGGGATTCGCAGATCAAACCGAAGCTCAGATTCCAAAATCAATTAACCGCATCAGAATTCAGGGCGCAGGCAGTCGTTTTGTACACGGGGGAGCAAGCTTGCAGGAAATAGTTGTTCCCGTTTTAGAAATAAATAAAGCCAGAAAAAGTGATGTCGAACAGGTAGAAATTGATATCATCAGCGGATCTTCAAATATTACGAGCAATGCATTTGCAGTAAGTTTCTATCAAAAACAGCCGATTACTGATAAAATTCAGCCACGCCAATTAAAAGCATCATTTTATACCCGTTCGGGTTCATTAATTTCAGATGTTAATACCTTGTTGTTTAACAGCACTGAAAAAGATTCAATGGCAAGAGAGAAAAGACAGGTTTTTCTTTTTACTTCAGAAGCATCAAAGCAAAATGGGGAGGACGTCCATTTGAAACTTGAAGAACAAATTGAAGGCACCAATCAGTACAAATTATATAAAATGATCACTTACAGAATGCTTATCGCATTTAGTAGTGAATTTGACGAATTTTAACTTAATAGTTTTTAGTTGGTGGTTGGTCGTTGTTGGTTGCTCATTAAGAGTAAGCCCAAAGCTAACCTCTAAAAGTCAGCAACTAACAAATAAAATCTTTAAACAGTCAACTAAAAAACCAAAAGCTAACCTCCATCAACAAACAACTAACAACAAACAACTAACAACAAACAACTAAACATGGATGCATTAGATACAAAACTTAATCAATCCTTTGCCGGTAAGGTTGTCCGTAAGGATTTAACCAAGCAGATTAAAGAAGGTGCAAATGTGCCTGTGTATGTATTGGAATACTTACTGGGCATGTATTGTGCAACTGATGATGAAGCAACTATTCGGGATGGGGTTTTAAAAGTTAAACAGATTTTGTCTGAAAACTACGTCAGACCTGATGAATCTGAAAAAATAAAAGCAAAGATCAAGGAAAAAGGCCGGTTTAAAATCATTGACCGTGTTACCGCAAAATTGAATGAAAAAGAAGACCGATATGAAGGTCAGCTTTCAAATATCAACATCAGAAACGTAATTGTTGATGATAGTTACATCAGAAAGTACGAAAAGTTATTGGCTGGCGGAATTTGGTCAATTTTGACACTTGAATATTGGTTTGATGAAAATTCGAATGATTCGCCATTCAAGATTGTTGACTTGAAACCCATACAGATGCCTGAGACTGACATTTCTGATTTTATTAAACACAGACAGGATTTTTCACTGGAAGAATGGATTGATATCATTTGCCGAAGTGTGGGGATGGAGCCAATTAATCTTGATGAAAGAACAAAGTGGCACCTGGTTGCAAGAATGATTCCATTTGTTGAAAAAAACTTCAATATCTGTGAATTAGGTCCGAGAGGAACCGGCAAGTCTTATGTTTATGATGAAATATCACCTTATTCAATTTTGATTTCTGGCGGACAAACAACGGTTCCTAATCTATTTTACAACATGAGCACCCGGACTGTTGGTTTAGTCGGAATGTGGGATGTTGTGGCATTTGATGAAGTTGCCGGAATAAACATGAAGGATAAAGATGGCATTCAGATCATGAAAGGATTCATGGCCAATGGGTCTTTCAGCAGAGGTAAAGAAAGCGTAAATGCTGATGCCTCAATGGTCTTTGTTGGGAACATTAATGGGTCTATTGAGAATCTTGTAAAAACCAGCCACTTACTTTCACCATTCCCAAAAGAAATGATTGACACCGCATTTTTCGATCGTTTCCATCATTACCTTCCGGGATGGGAAATACCAAAAATGCGTCCTGAGTTTTTTACAAATGGGTACGGATTCATTTCAGATTATTATTCTGAATGTTTGAGAGAAATGCGAAAATATAATTTTTCTGATACAATCGGGCAGTTTTTCAGGTTAGGAAAAGATTTAAACCAACGGGATACAATTGCAGTAAAACGAACTGTGAGCGGGTTGGTAAAACTATTATTTCCGGATGGTAAGTTCACTAAAAATGATATTCGTAAATGTATTGAATATGCTTTAGTGGGTAGGCGGAGAGTAAAAGAGCAATTGAAAAAAATAGGTGGAATGGAGTTTTACGATGTCCATTTTAGCTATATCGATCTTGAAGATAATGAAGAACATTTCGTAGGTGTTCCTGAAAGTGGAGGAAATACACTTATACCTGAGGGTGATTTGCCTGCAGGAACCGTTTATGCGGTAGGAAAAAATTCTGAGTCAGGACATAAAGGTCTATTCCGGTTAGATATCCAGAAAATGCCGGGTAACGGCAAAATAAGTGATACCGGTTTTGGTGGTGGTACTGCAATTCGGGAGGAATTAAAGGAAGCCGTAAATTTTGTCCGTTCCAATCTGAACAGGATTACCCAATCGGCAAAATTCGGTGAATATGAATTTCATCTTAAAGCCACAGATTTGAATGGCATCGGAAATTCTAAAGGTCTTGAACTTGCAATGTTCCTCTCAGTTGTTTCATCAATCACAGAGCGACCCTTACAATCCCAAATGGTTATTTTAGGTTCAATGAGTATTGGCGGTGCAATAATCGGGTCAGACAACTTAGCCGAATTTCTTCAGGTTTCCGCAGATAGTGGGGCAAAGAAGGTTTTAATACCAGCAGCTGATATGGCACAACTTGCAAAAGTACCGCCTGATCTCATTTCAAAATTCAGTTTGATCATTTATTCAGATCCTGTAGAAGCTGCATTTAAGGCGATGGGACTTGGATGAACAAATTGAAAAACTGTTCCTTTCAAATGGAATTGAAGTCCATGAAAATGTTGAACAGGAAAATTTAGTGAACCGGGAAAAAGAATTCATTCAGAGACTTATTACTCATTTACAATCAGAGACATCAATCGGTTCAGTCTAAAAAACTAAAAAGCTATAAAACAGAAAGTATTTTCAATTCAGGTCGTGGTCTACTCCAATGATTAAAAAAATTGCTCTGAAAAATTTCAAATCCTTTGGGAAAAAACAAGAGATAGAACTGAAACCGATAACCCTGCTTTTTGGGCCGAACAGCGCAGGGAAAAGCTCCATTTGGCAAAGTATTGTTTATCTGGAAGGATTTTTGCGTTCTCAGAATCCGGATGTTTATCAAACTGCAAAAACATTTGGTTTTATCAATTTTAATGGCCTTAAATCCATTTTGAATCGAAATTCCACAGATCATATCATCGATCTTAGTTTTGTGACTGAGCATTTTATCAATGGTCCCACTACTTATCCATATAAAATTATATCAAAGCGCTACGTTAGTGGCGCATGGCATTATATTATTGAGAAAAAGTGTACTTTACCTTCTTTTAATCTTGAAGTTAATTTAAAATTTGATACAATAAATAATAAGGTAATTCATTTAGAAATAACTTTTATTGGATTTGCCTACCCAATTATGGAATGGTTAGTAGTTGATGTAAGGCATCCTGAGAATATTCCAAATAATCCTCTCATTGATTGGAGTTTTGATCCCAAACTTCAAAGATATTTTATTGGCTCTAAAACTGATGAATATGCAATCCGGGTACCATTGGTAAAAATCAGTGATTGTGGCATCCCGTATCTCGCCTACTTTGATGCCTATCTGATGGATCTTCTATTTGGTTTAAAACAGGATAAAAAGAACAACTATAACCCAGATAAGCTATTGAAAGGCATGAAAAAGAATTGCGGCAATTTTGTGTCGAAAGTGACCCTTGAAAATTACACAATTCCCTTTAAGGAAATGGATCCTGAAACAGCAAAATGGATGATGAATGATCCTATTTTTAACGGACAGTATTTGGATGTTTTGTCAATGGAACTTCCTGAGGAATTTATTGAACTGGTAAAAACAAAATATAATTATTCTGATGAACAAATAGATGATCTGCAGAATTATTTTGGGTCATTGTTTCATCTGACTCAGGACTGTAACTTTAATCTGAAATCCTTCTTTCATCAGGATAAGGTCCTGGCAAATAAAGTTCAGATTACCAATGAACCGTGGGGTAGCCCCGCCTTGGGTTTTGATGATAATTTAGCCTACAAAAACCTGAACTTTCAACTGGATAATATTGAATATCTGGGTTATTTCAGAAGTGTGCCAGATTTGAATCAACTACGAATTGAATATGAAAGCCCTGTAAACCGATCATGGAAACGGGTGTTTGAACCCAGGTTTATTAAAGAAATCAATCAGTATTTAGAGGAACATTTCCCTGATATTTCCTATCTGTTCAGAATCAATGGCGAAACAGGGGAGTATGAAATCATTGATCGAAAAACCGGAGTAAATGTTCATCCAAAATCAATCGGGATTGGGATCAGTCAGTTGATGCCGATCATCAGTTCCGCAGTTACAAATCAGTACCAACTTCATATTGTCGAACAGCCGGAGCTTCATCTTCACCCGTCACTTCAGGCACGGGTTCCAGGTATATTTATCGATTCGTTTATGAAAAATGAGAATACCTATATTATAGAAACCCATAGTGAACATATTATCAGATCCTTTCAGTTGGAAGTTGCCAAATTCAAGGTTTCAAATAAAATGAAAGGTATTAATCCGGATTTCCTTGCCATTTATTACGTTACGAAGGATGCTGACGGCAATTCAATCATCAAAAAGATGGAACTGAATGAAAATGGTGATTTTACTGAACCCTGGCCGGATGACTTTTTTGATTCTGCAACCGATTTAACCATGGAACGCCTTAAAATCCTTTCCGGATCCCAAAGTAACTGATGGAACGGATTTATTCTTCTAACGGATTGGTCGATGAATTTATTGCCGGGTTGAATCCGTTCAACGGAAATCCGACGATTTATGCTTTAAACGAATCAGTCAGAAAAAATAAAGTGACCGTTTCATTTCCGCAACGGTTGATTCCTTATTTGGAAAAAAAAAGAAAGAATACCACAGATCAGATTCAAAAAGCAATACTTGAAGGGTTCCTCAATCATTTGCAATCAGGCAGAATTCAGGTTGTACTGAACCCAAAGCCACTAAAAGCAAAGCTGACAATTAGAAAATCCATTTTGGAAGATATCAATTATGCAACGGGGACGTCACTTGTTATTGAAACAAGGTTAACCCAAAAGGATCCCGTCAATGATCTGATTAAACTTCTTGGATGCCACCTGTTTACCGAGTTAAATTTACCGTTACACTTGCTTTCTGGTTTGTTTTCATCACACACACTGCCAACTATTTCTCAGGGAACAGATTTTTCATGGCAGTCCTACCTTCGGGATTTCGTTGTATTCACAAATGAAATAACAATTGTAGATTCCTATATACTCAAAAACCCCGAGTCTTTTGCCAATCTGGTTCAAATAGTTTCTCTTTTTGCCTGTCTTCCGTTCAATCATAAAATATCCCTTCGGATTATTACAAAGAACCTTTCGATTCCACTCTCAGAAATCCAGGAAAAACTTTCCAAATGGATAAATGAGGTCAGGATTTATAAGCCGAGACCAACAGCAGAATTTTCATTTCATGACCGTTGGCTGATTACCGACCAATGGATTTTAAATTCTCCGGCAGGATTTAATTTGATTAAAAGTAATGGAAAATCCACACATGAAACTACACCTGTACTCTATGGCAGATATTCGTATTCGGATGATATCTGGATTCAGAATACAGGGAAATTGGAAAGTTTAATTCAGGATCAATGTGAATTGGTAAAGTAGGGAATCAGGGGAATTGGTGAATTCTTACTTCTTTGATTTTCCGAACAGGTAGCCAATCACAAAGAATATCCCTGTCAATAAAACCGGCGAGCTGGTTTCTCTTTTATTTTCTGACGGGTTTTTTGTCACTGACCTGAGAATTAACAGGACTGCGAGGGCTACAAGGATATAGATCATAGTTGTTCCAATTTTTGTTTTATTTAGTAATGGTCACCACTAAAAACCTTCTTATTTTCCTTATAATGGATGAGCTTCGCAGAACTTCGTTAGCCCAATCAAGTTGAGGATGACATTGTTTAGGTTTTTAGAGGTGCCCTTTATGTTTTGTTTTTACCCGAAAATTTTACGCCATTTCACATGCTTAAACTGGACTGTTTTTTTAACCGATCCATCGGGTAGTTTTGTTTCTTCATTAATTCGTTCTGTGGTCGATTGCAGGCAGATCATGCCGGAATCACGTCCCATTAAGTTCATGTGAATGGTAGCAGTCTGATCACCTACTGCAAGAAGATAGTGTCCCGAAGGATTGCCATTGGTACCCTCTGAAATGGTCTGAAAAATATCTTCACACAATGTTAAAATCTGTGGAAGTATAAAGTCAGGCGGAATAGCTGACCATCTCAATTGAAGTGGCTTGGGAAGATATTGAAATTGGGTTATCCCGAATTCCTCTTCAAGAGAATGAATTTGATCTTCTGTAAGTTTATGAGAAAAAACCAGAAACACAGTCATGAGCTTTTCCTTAGTAAGTTGTGTTGCTGTTCTGCTGATTTTACCAACCTGTTTAGCCAATTCCGGTCATAATCAGCCATCAATTTACATCTGAGCTGATTGGTATCTGGTTGGTTGATACCGGCCTCATTACTCAATATTGTGATGTTGCAGTTAACTAAATTTTGCCTGAACAGAAAAATGGATTTTTGGTTTGCCAGTAAAAACATCCAGATATCCCCGGCAATCTGAAGAAAAAGTTTTTGTTTTGTATTCTGATCCATAAACCCGGTTTGAGATATTTTATCAGCAATCCACAAACGCAGGTCGTCAGCAATCTCAATCAACCGGGTACGGGTCATAATCCAAACCCCGTAATGTTGAAAAAGCATAGCCAATAATAAATCCGGATTTAACCCCCTTGAATAGGCAGGAAAACAAACTTTTGCTGTCGAAAAACCTTGAGTAAAAATAAACTGTTTTCCTGAATAAAGCTGGACATAAAATTCAGTTTTCTGAATCCATAAGGAATCAGAAAGCAAACTCGGAATGAGTTTTTCAGAATCGGAAACTACGGTCTTGAATCCTTTGAGCAGAAAAGTCAGATACTCTACTTCAGAATTAAAACCTGGCGGATTCTGGCTTTTTTGAATAATGCCAGGCAATTTCATTTATTGTCTTTCCTGGGCAAAGCTATCACCCTTTTTGTTTAAAAAGTTTGTAACCTGACGGCTCGCTGATTGTATTGACCCCTCACCGGGAATCATCTCAAATCGTTGAACTTTACTACTTTTCATCCAGTTCGTCCAGTAGTCCTCCAGAATTTGGCGCTCTGATGGATTTAATTGGTTTTTCTGCCGGAATTCAGCAACGATAACCTCCCATTTCTGATCCTTCAGATTAACTGGAATAAGCCCGGATTCGCCATTTGCGATTTGAGCTTTCAACCGGGGATCCCGAATTACCTTTTCAGCCGACATCCAGGATTGAAAATGTTCATCTGCAGGCCTGCCAGCCAGAAATCTGGATTCAAACTGGATATAGCCATCTGTTAGTATAATCAGAATATTTCTAACCTTAACAGTTGGAGAGGAGGGCACAAAATATCGGGTTAAGTCAAAAGCCATAAACCTCCAGATATCTGCGCCTGCAAAAGTGGGTTCAGAAACCGCACTTTGGTATAAACTATTGGTTGAAGGCCTGAAACCGGCAAAAAAACGATCAGTTTCCCGCTTTTTCTGAACTGCCGGTACAGATGAAAGATCCAGATCCAACTGATCAAGATTAGCGGAAAGCGCATTCTCATTGCCGGTAGGTTGTGGAGCAACCAATATCCGGAACTGATCAGCGGAATTCAGGTAAAGTTCTGATTTTACCTTTTCCCTGAAATACTTCCCGATCACTGAAATCATTGCTGTATCCCGTGTCCACTGATCAGGGTGTTCTGCCGGACTAATCCGGTCAGAAAGATCCAGCAAGAGGGTCAGATTAATGGCTTCCCGGACTACCGGTGCAGGCTCAGTTTCTTCGCCACCAGATACCGAGATGGTGATCAGAACACCTGCAGCAAATAAAAACCCTAAAGTGATGAGAAGTGTTTTTGACATGAGTTACTCCATAATTGTATTTGAGAGAGGGGAATTGTCAACAGAACCCAGATACATAGCCTTAAACCGGTCGAGTTCGATATTGGACTGAAGACTGATTTCACGGGCTTTATCAGGCTGACCAAGGCTTGAAAAGTGGCGGTTAACCCATTCCTGCCATCCTGCCAAAAAGGTATTCAGAACAGAGAACAGTTCATCTCTGCGAATGAAAACGCCGGTCAGTGATTTCTCATAGCTGTCGATGGTTTCTTCCAACCCCTTCATCCGGGTTTCAAGTTCAGCTTTTGTCCGGTTTAGTCCTTCCAGCTCTTTTTCCAGTTCATCACGAAGGTTTTTACGGTTATTCCAGAGGTTCTTGGCAAACTCCCGGTTTTTTTCTTCCATCATGAATTCTGAAAGTAATTTTCCCCAGGCAAAGTAGGCGACGAAACCGAGGATAAAGACCAGATAAAATCGAGGATCGATAAACAACGCACCAAAAGTCCAGGGTTCTGTTTTAATACCCATCACAAATTCCATGTTATAGCCTTGATAGGTAATCATGAAGGCAAGAACGAAATCAACGATTAACCCTAAAATGATGTATACCGGGCTAATGTATGGTTCTGTGTTTGCACTTTCTGTTTTTAACCCTTTTCTGAAAGGATGGGCCAGGTAACCAAGTCCAAGGATGAAAAACCCACCCAAAATGATTACCAAAATTGGGGCGCCGGCACGCCATGCCAGTTTGAATGAATTGGGATCAAAAACGGAGTTTAGCAGGTTATGCTGGTTTGATGAAGTAATCGTACTGAAATCAATGGTTTTAAACATTGCCATGTACAAGGCAGAACTATAAAACAGAATGAGATAGAGGGTAATGGCAGCAAGGGTGACCGCAAGAAAAATATAATTCAGACGGTTGAACGGTGATTCAATTTTAAATTTCTGAGGATCTGTATTGATCTCATCCATCTCACGGGAAAGTAAACTGATTTTGCTTTTCACAGGCTCAATTTTTAATTCAGTTAAATTGAGAATATCCTGACCCAGTTGCTGTTTTTCAGGACGAAGTCTCGACAGCACCTGAAGGGCAGAATCCGCAACTGACTTGCATGACTTTTTAAATTCACTGTAAACAATAGAAAGGCAATCGGTGATGCTGTTCGGATTGCATTGATGCCGGATCGCAAGTTCCATTCCAAGCTCATACCACCTGTGATTTTGATTTCCCATTGGAGTTGGTTCTGTATTCGGATGGGTCTGCACGATGCCGGGAAGTTCGTGGGGAACCGGACGTGAACTCTTTTCTGACTGATGATTGCCATTCATTGTTTGTGTTTTTTCGGGTGTCATGGGAGCCTCTGTTTGGTTTTGTATTTTGGGATTCGGGAGTCTATACCACAACAGAGTGTTTTTGTCGGGGAAATTTAAAATATAACAAAAAAAACTTTCCACAGGACAAGATTTAATACTTTGTGTTCGGAAATCCAACATGAGTTAATTGACCAGGGTTAGAAGATCTTTTCACAAGACAACCTGATTTATGAATTTGCCTTTACTTTGGAATTCTGATATTTTAACAATCAAATAGTGAAAGGCACTTATGCCAAGAATATTTGATCCCGAAGCCTATTTTGACTCTTTTGTCAAAATGACATCAAAAATTCATGAGAAACCCAGACAGGATGAATTTGACCCTCAGTGGGACAAACAAAAGTTCGGAACAAAATGGTATTTACCGGATCGGCTCGTCAAATTCAGTGAGCTGCATGAAGCCCCTGCGTCACGCAATATTAAATCCTCGAATCGCCCGGGGGTAGTAGTTTTAGAACCTTTCAAGGGGAAAAATCCAAAAACCCTATGGTGTCCAATGTCCCATCAGCTTCATGGTGAAAACACAAAGGTTATTATTTATGGATGCCCCTCTGATGACGCTGAATTTGGTTGGATATATGTTTTATTTTCTCAATGGGTAAAACCTGGAAGGCTAAATGGACCCGGGTTAAAGTTGCCTGAAGCTACTTACCAAAAATTTCTTGATGTTTATAACAAATGGATGATTGAACAAGAGCCAAAACTCAATTCACAGGCGAAATTATGACTGATAAAGGAATACAACAGGAACTGGATCTTCGCCGGAACTTTGAAATTCTTGGAAATCCAAGTGGGATCCCAAATAAGACTGTTGAGAAAGCATGGAATGATATTTTTGGCACGATTTCAAAAATGTTGAATTCATTTCCTCAATGGCGCGAATTAATCAGGAAAGACCCGGATTGGATTAATACGGAATATGATTTTTGTCTTAAAATTTATGAGAAATTTAGTGAGAGATTAAAAAGGAATTCAATCGATGAATATGGTGCTTATCTCCTTACCATTTCTAAAAATGAATTATTCAACAAGGACAATAAAATAAAACCGACCATTAAGGGTTTTCGTAAAGTTTTTAATGAATTGATCAAGGATTTAAAAATAAACGGAATTATATACTCTGTAAGCATTGAGCTTGATATAGTAAAGTCGAAAATTGTATTTGACAAAACGAAAACCGTTCTACCTGCTGTTTCTTTTGAAGAAATTTCACATATAGCACTAAACAGCCTTTCTGAAATTAGTTTCAATTTCAAAAAAGAACCTTTTAATGATAACTATAAAGAACATCTAAAAATACTTGTCATTGAAGTATTGAAAGAAAGTCAATCTCCTGTCTGGATTGGAGACCTTAGGGTAGCTCTAATTGAAGCGTTAAACCTCGACCCGGAAATTGAAATCAAGGACGATGAAACTGATGCCGATTCAGATGACTTTCATTCTGAAAAAACAGAACATGAAAAATGGATTGGTTCAGGAGAACTGGATACTGGACAGATTGCAACACTATCTGCTTTTGCAAAGGACGTCTACTTTAAGCGCTTTTCAATTTTTTTAAAACAATCAGGGTCTAAAGTTGATATTTGGAGATATGTGCTTTATCACAAAATAGGGGAAGACTGGAAGGGAATTCATGTTGTTGAAGCAATAAACCTTTATTTTGGTTCCTCAGTTATCAGTAGTGCAACCTTAACACAATGGTTGTCTGGCAGACTAAATCTGGATGATGCAGATAAAAATATCAATGAAGCTATCATGATGGTTATCGGATCAAATGTTCAGCTTGCTTCGGCTGCATTTAATTTATCCGAATCAATTAAAATCGAAACCGCAAGGGAATTGGGTTTGAAATTGCCGGACACAATTTGTGCCGTCATCCAGAATAAAATTAATAAAAATACCGGGTTGAAGAACTAACCTGAAGTGAAATGGAATTATTATGATAATCAAAAATCCCGATCGACTTATTTCAATTCTTAATATAGAGCTTCCCCTTGAAGAAAGAAAACGAGTTTTAGAGCTTTTTAAAGCTGAGAACCCTGATTTTAGTGTTTTACAGGACATGACACTTAGTGAAGAACCCTTTATAACCCATAGTCCTGATTTTGGTTCCATTGCTATGGAAATCTTTTCGGGTAAACCACCCAAAGCAGGTGAAATCTGGAATTTGGAAAATGTTAAAGCGTTCCAGATTCTATTAACGACCCAAATTCAAATTAATGATGATACCTCCATTTGGAGAGGGCTCCCTGTTTTTTCAGATTCAGATATGGTAAGTGACTCATGTTTTGTTGGAAAGGGTACAGAATTTTTTCCTGAGAAAACCTGGATCATCGACTTCAGGGAAACCATTATCTGTGAAAATAGCAAACTGAAACGATTGGTAGACCGGACACCAGCTACATGGTCTTCTGTTTTATTTCATGCAGAATGGAATCATATCACCTGGCTGTCTGACTCAAAATTTGAAACAGGTTCAGGCATAGAGGTTTTACTTCCTGAAGGATTACTTCACGGAAGTGAACAGGCCGATGAAGATGATGCCGATCATCGTGAATTTATGATGAATAAATACCGTCATTGGTGGGAAGTATTTTTAAAATACCCTGCGGAATTATTATTCACTCCGGTTGAAGAAGAACAGAAACCAGTAATTTTAATTTTAAGTCGACCAGATTTTGCCTATCAGCACCGTCTTGCTGCCTCAACTTCAAGTGCGGTTCCTTCATTTTATGATGAAGGCGTTAGTTTACTTTATACGTCTGATGATCTTGAAATTAAACTGGTTTTCGATTCTGAGTTTTTGTACATCGGTGTTTTTCAGTTAAATGATGATAAACTGCCGTTGAAATTATATCTCGAACTTTCTGGTCTTTCATTGCTTCCATTTCATGCTGACAGTGACCAGAACCTGAACCGTGCAATTTTTAAAATTCCTGCAGATAGCAATTTAGAAGCAATACTGAAAAGTGAATTTACACTTTCAATCAGGGATGAATCGGATGGGTATCTTTTCGAACAAGACTTCCTGATCGAATTTAGACCAGGAAGTAAATAATGGATAACTGGCATTTACTCGCTGATAACGTTAATCTTGCCGTTTTAGATTTTGTTGAAAACAATAAAACAAAAAAGGATTATAAACAACGATTTGAAGATTTCCTTGTTTCAAAAATAGGTGAAGACCGTTATTATCTTCTTAACCCTGCATCACGGAATTTAATTGAGAAATCAGATATAAGAAGTTCGATTAGCAGGGGAAATTATAATTTACCATCTCCTGAAATCGGGGAAGCCTACCTTCTCACTGTTGACCAATCTAATAAGGGCGTAATACTAAAAATTAAACAGGAAAAAGGGAATATCGATGGCGCAACCCGGATTGCTGAAATGGACAACTTTTTATTTAAACTCCATCAATTTCTAAGAGGGGAATTAAAGGAAAAACTTTGGCCAAATAAACAATTTTTTTACTATGATTTTTACCAGACTAAAAATTCCCCCGAGATAACCACACTATTGGGAAATAAAATATCAGATGGAAAAAACATATACGGACGATCCCTTGAACTTCCTCTTTTTCTATCGTGGATATCTCTCCTGATTGGAAAATCAATTCCAAAAAATATAGCAGCAACCGGTAGTCTTAAAATTGAAGGCAGGCAAATTGGTGTAAAATGGGTGAATGGAGTTGATTACAAAATCGATTCCCTCGGATATGAAATTCCTGGAATAACCCGCTGTTTTATACCAGTTGATTGCCCGGCACCGGAAAAAAGAGAAGGTATCTCTGTCATTCCGGTTTCTGATGTAAATGAGGTTTTAAAAGAAGTTTTTGGGCAATCACTAATTGAAATAATTGATTACCTGATTTCTCAACAGGATTATCTTGGTAGTATTGAATCAGTCTGGGTGAAAATTGAAAGTGAATTTGGTAGAAAAAAACCAGTTAACTCCCTCAAATATAAATTCAATGATGCACCCAAATATAAAGTACGCGATCAGTATAACCCTCTGTTACTTAATGATATTACAATTGATTTGCCAAAACCAACACCTCCGTCAATCGTGTTCGATAACTTTAGACCTGCCTGGTTGGTTGCAAGTCTAAGTATGCCGCTTTTTAATCATGGGATTATTGGAACCTATAATGATGTTCAAAAAAACATTACTATAATTGGCTCCGACGATACTGATTTTGAAATTGGAACAACCTGCAAGGAAATCTGAAACAGGGGAACAATATTATTTTTAAGTCAATTGACGGTAGTTTTCAAATTGAAATTAATCTGCCTATGACTTCGCAGAACCGGTTTGCATTTTCCTCAACTGTAGTGAGAGATAACCGGCACTTTTCATTTTCTTTCTTGCGGTAAATTTCTCTTGCCCCTAATTCTGCTATTAAGGCAACATAGTCATCAACTTCCTTTTTTCTGTCGGGCAGGTATTTTTGAAGCTTAATTTGTGACGGAAAATAAACGTCCAGACTTCCTCCTGTTCTGTTCATCAGACTGAGTCCATTCGAACCCGTTTCCGGAGAAAATATTCTCAATGAAAACCCATTTTCTCCCATTGTATTGAACATGATTTTGTTTCTTTTAACCGAAGTATTCTCGAGAATTCGTGTTTCACCGAAAAACGTATAAAAATGGCTGACTAACCGGCTCTTTTTCATTTTATCAGAAAGTGAAACCGATTTCTGGTTATTTCCTTTTCCTTGGATCACATAATAATCCAAAAGGGAAGTCAGCAGTTTTATACTTTGAGACGTCTGAGTTCCCTCGAAATCGGATCCAACTTTTTCCAAATGATGGAAAATCTCTTCAAGTGAAAGATCGCAAGAACCAAAACCCCGTTTTCCAATGATGGAATAAACTGGCAAAGGCTGACCTGTCCTGTAGTTTCTGAGTTGTTTTTCATCCTCATGGCCCAATTCAACTTCAATATACCCCCATTTCTCCGTTCCTTTTTTAATAACAAAGTCAGGCCGGCCTACGGCATCAAATTCTTCAGTAGTCAGGTTGGGAGATGGATAAATGACACAGTCTGTAGGGATATTCAGTTTTGAAAAAACAAAATCTCTTATTTCCTTAACCATCAACAGATGAAATAAACTGATATTGACTCTGTTCTCAGGTTTGGCTGTATCTTCTTTGAAGTGGATTTCTTTTGTCATGGTAGTTTTTGTGTTTGTGAAGGAGAATTGTTGAAAACATTTAGAATGTTAGACTGAACTTAGTCAGTCCCGAACACAATCGGGGATACCGTATTCTATGTTTGTAAATCAAGTCAGTTGTCATTAGTTAACTTGAAATTTTGGGTTCGATCTGATCTGGTCACTTATTTTTCAAAGTCATTTGAGTTTATTCTATTGGGCTTCTCTAAAAACCTCAACAAATGTCATCCTCTTCAAGGTTCGTTTACAAACTGCGGATCCGGTGAAAATTGGAAACGTGTTTGGGCTAACGAAGTTTTGCGAAGCTCATCAATTATAAAGTGATAAATAATGTTTTTAGAAATGCCCCAAAAAGGAGATTAATCCTGAGTGTTTAGTTACAATCTGGAAACAACCCAAAGTGCAGTGAGCACAAAAACAACAAGGAAATATTCCCAGGTCTTATCCCATACCTTGGTAAAAAAATCCTTTATTCGTTTTAACATATTTTGACCTTTTGAAAAAATAATATTTCAGCCCTTAAAGCAATTGATTAATAATCTGGAATGTAATGGTCACTATTGTTAATTTTCAACCTTAATTGTTGTTTTGGCAAATACCATCGTTTGGAACTTGAAAACAAAAGCTAAAATCACAGATTGTTCTCTCAAATTACTATCAAAAATTGTGATGGCCAGAAAATATTTGAATCATATTTTTGGCCATGAAAGTGTTTCTATGGTTAGTAGGATCCTGGAGGGGACCTTGGTTTCATTACAACCGCTGCCTTCTGTATTGTAAATAATTTTTCGAGTTATGATTCCGAGTAAGAAAATAGCAGCTAAAGGTTTAAGGCTTGGCGTAGTGGAGGATTTTTAGATCTAAACTTCAATCGAAAAACTGCACTTGAACTTTGCACATAACTGTCATACGAAGCATTGAACTCTCCATTGGGCAAAACCGCTGTTACCGGTTTTGGCTTCTTTTCTGTCGTCATTTTCTCCATGTTTTTCCTGTTCGATCGAAATTGTCCGAGATAAAATTTAGGTCGCTGTTTAGTTCTTCTTTAACAGTCAGTCCCAAGTAAAATGTTGCCCGTGATAAACCGACATATAGATATTTTAGAAGCAAGTCACTCGATAAGTTTTGGTTTTGAAGTTCGTCAAGATTGTGGAAGAAAACAGCTTCAAATTCCAACCCTTTTATTTTGTCAATTGAAAATATTCTAACTGTGTTTTTAACACCCAAAACTTCACCATTTCTGCAAGCTTTAACAAGGATACCAACGTCTGCTAATGTGTCAAGATTGCCAAGTTGAATGGCAAACCCTTCAAGCTGACTTTCGTTAGGTAAAAAAATTGCGATTGAAGGAATTGAATCACCATAAGCTTTATAAATTTCAATTATTCTTTCTGCTATCCAATTAAGTTTTTCATCTTCATCGTCAGAGACAAGAATTAACGGTTTAGGTTCATCTTCGTCTTTTTCAATGTAGGATTTATAATTAGCCTTGTTTCCTGTTGATTTTTCATAAATGGATTGTGCTAATGAAAGTAAAGTAGGACTTTGACGATATGATACTTCCAAATCTTTTCTCTCTGTTCCCGAAACAACACTTGAAAAATCTTCCCAAGAAGTCAAACCGTCATTGGTCATTCTTTGCATAATATCACCCGATAGTGTTACAGATGATAATTGTGGATGCCTAAAACTGTTTATTGCCAAAAGGTCAATTATCGAAAAGTCAGTTGCTTCATCAATTCCAATAACTGGTTTACAATTATTTTTAAAGGCTGTTAAATATGGATGATTTAAGCTGTTGAATTGTCTTTGAAAACCTTTTGATAAGCAGAAACAAACACTATTTGTAAAATGGAGAAGAAGAGCCTGTTCATCCGAATGGATTCTGCTATTCTTGTCTTTTATTAACAATTCATTCAAAATCTCCAAATCCCAATTCTTGTTCTTAGAAGCTAATTGGTCTCGTCTGTGTTTTTTGTAAATCATCGGTATTTCTCTCAAAACATTAGCTAAAACACCTTTGATTACTCTTTCAAAGAATTTTTTGAAGAATGCCGTTTGACCAATTTGTTCGTATTCGTTTTGTATTTCAACTTCCGGAATTAGCTTTAATAGTTCACGGTCACGTTTACTGTATTTAGTGTTTTTATCAAATATTTTCAATGCTTGCTTACGGCAAAGTGATTTCAACTTAGTAAAAAGTTCTCTTTCAAAATCAAACGCTGTTTTTTCTTCTTTTTCTTCAAAATCTTCCAACTCAATTTCTGTATCATCATCATCATCATCTTCTTCTATATCTTGGTTGGTATTCTTCCACTGATTCAAAATATCAGAAAGGGCGGTAGCTCTTTCTGAATCCTTTGTAATTATTACTTGAATCCTGCCAGCAACTTGTTTGATAAGTGTAGAATATTCTTCTGCGATTGTGTCCGATTTAACTTTGTATGTTTCGTTAAGATTTAAAAATAGTCGGATTAATTCATCAATATTTTTGACGTTTTTCTTATCAATGAGATATTTTTGGATTGATAGGCCGGTATTCTTCCATTTGAATGATGATACATCTATTTCGGCAACCTTATTTAGCTTGTCCTTTTGAAAGTCGATATAAAATTTATTTAGCCCTGAAACAATTTCTTGAATGTTCTTGGGTTTATTTACAAAAAGGCTTTTTCCGTGTGACTTAGTATAAATCAAGAAAGGTCTTTTTGTAGTTGTATCAACAAGTTTGTAAGCTTTTACAAGTTCATTTTTATGTGAACCCCACACCTTAACTCTTTCCGTGTCGGCATTCAGTTCTTCCATTTTCATACTGTTACGAAGGAAAAGTGCAAGCAATTCATTTGGAGAATAAAAAATCCAACTTGTTTTTTGATTAAATAGAATGTCTTTCTGGCTTTGATTTAGGGTTGTGTATTCTTCAATTGACGGAGAAATAAGAAACTTAATTCTTTGTATAAGAGAAGTGGTTTTTCCAGTTCCTGGTCCACCGTTTATAATTAGTGAGCCGTCAAATATTTTAGAACGTTTTATGGAATCCTGAATAGGGTCAAGAATTGGCTGATAACGTAATTCTGCATATTTCCTGATGAAACCTTGGGCTTTATCAAGATATGTTTTCATTTCTGCTTCTTTGTCGGCAATGCGCCGAATCAATTGTTGAGCTTCTTGGTCAGTCGCATGCTCTAATTTTTCTTTTTCTTTTTCTATCTCAACTTGTAAAGATAGAATTTTTGAGATGTTCTTAAATGAATGAGTTCTGCTGTCTCCCGAAAGTTTGATTAGTATGTCGGTGGCATATTCTCCATCATAATTACTCGGATTGTAGCCTACTCGGTTAAATATTTCAATTGTAATTTCTCCCCGGGGCGTTTGATACTTGTGTTTGCCTTCGTGGAATTGAATCAATAGCCCACCCAATTTAGAGTCTCTTGGAACTGGGAAGCCGTCACCTTTGTATGTTGTGGCTTCTGTAAAGCCTGTTTCAGGAATAATGTTACCGTGCAGGTCTCTTTGAAATTGAACGACTGTCGCTTGCTTGTTAATAAGCCAAAACTGGTGTTCTTCTTTGTGGTACATTGTCATTGAACGGCCAACTGCATTGTTTGTCGCTCCCACAGAAATTTCCAAGTCTCTGTGTCGTTTTATGCTTTTCGCTATATCCTCAATTTTTTCCTTCATCTACTCTTTTTATTTCTGTTTTTGGTTGTTGTATCGTGTTTTAACATTACCGGTAACTCAAATATTTACTCATAGCCTACTTTAGTTTCAATACTCTTTCGATTCAAAGTCCTGTTTGTGTATGGTTACTGGTCACATATGACAGGTAACGGGTTAAATACATGGAATATCACAAGTAAAGTTACTTATATCTCAATTGCTTTGTTAAAATACGCTTGGGAAGGGAATTCGAAATAATTCGACTTCTGTCTTCCAACTTCTTACTTCTGTATTTCAAATACTCTTGCGAGTCAATGTCATCGGTCTTCTTTCCTGCAAACCAATGTCAACAGTTTGCTATTGTCTGGTTTCCTTCAAGGTAAGGAGTCAGTTTTATTCTTTCTTCTGTGAATTTGCAAGAATTCAAATTTGCTTTTTTCTACTTTTGAATGCTTTCCTTTTTCTCCTGATCGATATAAAAAGTCACCAAAGTATTCTACATTTTCTGATATTCTTTCGTACTGCTCAATATCCCCAATGCTATACAGATGGCCAAGTACATATTCAGGTAGTGTGTCTTTCTTTTCTTTAACCGTTAACCTTAAACCACCATCTTCTGATAAAAGCTCGCAAATTGCCTTGGGCATCATGCCATTTCTTATATAGAGGTCTCTGTATGTTCGAGTGTTGTCATGATTTATATACAAAACACTATATAATTTATCTTCCATATTCCAAAAACTAATTTCACAATTTTGAAATTCTGAGTTGTAATCAATTGACCAACGACTATCCTTTATTCCAAGGAACCGTTTACTCAAGTTAAATTTTTGAATTTCTACTAACCCTTGTTGATTTAATCTGTCCTTCATTTTTACAAGAATGCCATTAAATTTATTTTCAATACCTTCAATTGAAGTATAAAGATATAAGTCGCACAGTATGTAGGAGTATATAATATCCTTGAATGCAACAATTGGTGTAATATCTGCCCCCGCAGACAAGTAAAAACAACTATCTGTAAGTATATCTTTGATCCGGATTTGAACCATATCCATTGTAAAATGCTCAAGTTGTCCGAATTTGAGGTGATGATTGGCTCTTTCTAACCAACTTGGGATTTTATCAGTAGAGTTGTTCATTTAATATAAACTCGTTGTAAAGTAGGATTTCATTTTAAAATAGATGATAACTCAACCCAAAGAAAAAGGGGAACGACATTGCTCAAACGATTTCGGGTCAAAGATCATCGTCAATATTTCTGGTTACAATTCCCGGAAATTCATTTGATTTCCTTTCGAAGAACCAAAATAAAGGGTTGGATGCCATCACTTGAGTAAATTACCCCTTGGGGAAGTTTTATCTTTTAATTCAATCAACCATTTGTTCTTTTTCTTACATTCATCAATTATTATTTCTTTTACCCAATTCAGTTCTTCATCATCAATGCTTTCGATAATACCAATACAGGTCTCAAAGTCCCCTAAATTTCTATTTATTTCCGCCAGCATTATTCTTTGGTTACTATCTGATTGATCAAATAAGGGTTTTAATTTTGAAATATTCTCTGCCCAACGTTGTTCATCACTTTCATCCTTAAAAAGTTTCTTACCACTTCGCAGGTTGTCATTATAGCCCCACCAAATTTGTTGCCTAATATAAAGTTCTTCCTTTTTATTTTTAGCTATTCCTTTATCAATTGCGTTAAAATAATCGTCAATCTCTAAAAACTGTGCTTTGTCTGCAAAAACCCACTCAATATTTTTAATCTCACTCCAATAAAACGTTCCAATTGGTTTTAAATTACTGAGCCAAAATAGTGAATTGCATTTTTTACATTTGGTTAGTTTTGGAAACTCAGGAAGCATTGGGGAAATACTCTTTCCATCTGAAAATATTTTTGAACCAAAATTATTCCCACTCATTAAACTTCCCCTTGTAATAACGTTTCCACAAGTTGGACAACTGTAAACAAAAACAGGTCCTGGTATCATATTCTCCTTTTGTTTTTATTGGCTTATAAGTTAAATGAAGGCAAAGTCGAGTATTGTTTCGATATTCTTCCGATTCAAAGTTATGGGTAAATAACTGGCGGCTTACGGTTTCTGACTTGGCTAAGGTGGAGAGTTATAAACCTGCGGTGAACTTTATTGGGAGCAAAATGATCCCAATTTGCACGTCATCCCGTCTAATGCAAAACCCGTTTTGTGGTTCGTCTTTTTATTCCCACGTCTTTGTTTTTAATTGTTCAGCAATCATTTTTATGTCGTCAGGAACTTTACCTATTTCATTTTCAAGATTAAAAAATCTTACTCTAAAAATTCCTCCTGGACTTGTCTTTTTAAAGTCCGTGTCGGTGAAATTTGAAAGTAAAAAAAATCGGTGGCCAGTTTCAATTTCCCAATTTTCGTTAACGGATTCCTTTATTGCTTCTAATAATTTTTGTTCTTGTTCTTTTGTTACTGGATGTTTTGAGTTCTTTATTTTTAAACCGGTTTTCTCGTCCAAATCTGCTTCTATCATATTCTCAACAAGTCCGATGTGCCTAACAGATTTCCATTTGTAAATACCTAAATATTTAAAATCACTATATCCACGTGAAGCCAAGTCAAAGTAGAACTGATGCTTAACATTTAAATCGTAGGATTGTCCGCACGCCATAGCTCTTAATACGTTGTTGTTTCTTGGCATTAGTCCCATACCTAAGCAATAGCTCTCAAAATGTTCATTAAGTCTTTGCAAGTAATGTTCGTATTGATAATTGTTTGCAAGTTCTTTTAACTGGTCAACTAAGTCTTGGTATGTTATTGAGTGAAAATTTACTTTTCCAAGTTCTTCATTCTCACTTAGTATAGTATCAATTTTTTCTATTTCACTCTCTGGGTATCTTGTCGAACTAAGATGGATTAGCAATTTATATTCATTTGGGTCAAAACTTTGTGAATACTTAACGAGCTTTGTTATCCACTCCAATCCGTGAAGTTTTGTTTCAATAATGATTTTTGATGCTTTGATTTGAATATGTCCATCTATTATTCCGTTTCTACGATTTCCAATTTGCTGTCTAAAGGTCGGAATCACTTCGTATTGGTCAGACTCTTCTGTTAACCCCTTAATATATTCTTCGTAATACTTTGGATTTATTTCATACAAATTTGATAACATCAACAATACGTTATTTGTCACCGTATTCTCGCCTTGGGAGTAATGTTGAAACTGGTTTAATACTGCCATTTTAATTCTTTGTTTGTCTGTTTCGTTGTTATATAATGCTGACTGTTAACGTTTTGGGAGTATTTTTAGTTACCGATTCCTAAGCACTTTTTTATCACGTTACAACAACTTTTGATACGAGTTGTGCCACTCTAATACGCACTGAACCAGCAATTAACTTTACCTCTTGTTATTGCTGCACTTCGTTATTTCTTTTTTACTGTCTGATTTGGATTCAATTGTTTGCCACAATTCCCTTTATTTTGTGAATTTAATTTATTCGTTCCACTTGTCCGTTTGTTAGAGTTTTATTGGTTAGATTGATTCAGTTGTGGTGAAATTTTCTTTGTCTTAATTGTTGAATTTAACTTGTTGATAAATCTACTCCAAGTTTTTTAAGTTCTGTAAGAACCCAAGTTATTGCCTTATCATCTGTAACTTCGCCGCTAAATACTTCTTGAATGTAAATGTCTCCTTTATTTGTTGCGGTTGCAGGATAGCCGTATTGACGAGCAAAATCAGACCACCCTTCAACTTCTGCGATAGAAAACATAATTTTTCTTAGCATTGATGGATGCGCTAAACAAAATGCAAGTTCAATCATTTCTAATGGCTGGTCAGCTTTTTTAATTGTAACATCAACTTCAAACCAACCATATTCTTTATCATTTCCGTCTCTGTAATATCTTGGCTCTTCTCTCGAAACCGCCCAATTGCAAATCACTTCTGCTCTATGTCCAGCATATTCAATTGCATCAATAAGTGCACAAATCATTGCTCCTCGTTGAATTATTGTTTCAGGTGTTATTGCTGATGAGAATGATATTGAGCAAACTATTGTAAATATTTTTCCGGGGTAATTTTGCTCTTCGTAGACTCTTGAAATAAAACATTCAGGGTCATTTGCTAAAAAGCAACCAACATCAACATTGTAACCGGAAACTCCAAAAACTTGCTGGTGTCTTAAAACTTTTTCTGCAATAAATGGACTTATTTTAGCTTGATATTTTTCAACTTCTTTTAATCCTTCTTTCCATCCTTTTAAAGCTAAACTTTTTGCTTCATTCCAAGTCAAGCCGCCTGACCAACGGTCGGCTGTTTCCCTTGAACTTTTTACATATGCTTTGCTTTCTTTCATTGCATACTTCCAAAAGCGGTGCAAGTCTTCAAAAATAATATGTTTGTTAATTGTAATCTTCGTCCTCTTCTGGGTTGTATTCGTAGTTTTCTAAATTTTCTAAAATCGTACTAATCGTAGAAGTGTCCAAACCTTTCCAAATCACAGATTTTTCAATTGTTTTTCTGTCTATTCCTTTGGCTAAAAGCTTAGAACCAAATATCGATGCTCTTGGACTTACAACATGCCGGATTTTTAAATTTGAAATTGCTTTTCTAACCTCTTGAACAAAGTCAACCCATTCATCATTGCCTGCTAATTCTCTTTCCAAATTCTCATCAAATTTCCAGTCAATGAAAACGAACCTGTCAAGTGAAGCTGCATCAAGTTGATTTCTTCCTACGTATTGTCTGTCGGCACCTTGGCCAAAGGTATTGGCAGCTGCAATGCAATAAAAATCTTTGTGCCTTGGAATTCGCTTGTCTGGAAAATCCATGTAATCATTTGCAAGTGCAGCATTAAAAGCTAAAACGGCCTGAGGATAACTTGCATCAATTTCATCAAAAAGAAAAAGTCCACCTTTCTCGTATGCTTGCCGAAATTCAGTTAATACTATTTGGCCCTGTGCGTTCATAAAACCAGTCAACTTAAACTCACTTGCAATTGCGCCCGTAAAATGAAATGGAATTTCAAGGGCCATTGCACAATTAATTGCTGCTGTAGTCTTGCCAGAGCCAGCAGGACCAACTAAATACACATTTAATTTTGAAGATAAGATTTGAAGCAATGTTGGGAATTGAAAATGTTGTGTTCCTATGTCATTTGTTTTTTTATTGTCAACTTTTACAATTACATCTAATGGTTTTCTTTTTTTAATATTTTCAATTTCTTGTTTTATTTTTTTAAGTTCATCGGTCAAGTTTCCTTCATTACTTCCAAGCCGTTTTTCAATTGATGAAACTTTCACCTCGATTGATTCAATATTTTCTATAATCTGATTGTCAATTTCAGTCAGCTCTTCTTTAAGTTCTTCGTCAGCTTTTTCCCATTCTTCATTTTCAACTTCAATTTCAAAAGTTGGTACTACACGATGTATAATGTCATAAACATTTTTTTCCAAAGGATTTTCTGGAAAATTGGGATTTCTTGGTTTAATTAATCGACCTTTACTCATATGTTTTTGTATTTTTCTTTTTGTTGCAGTGTCTTGCTAATGGTTGCCTGTAATTAAAATATGTACGCATTGTGTAATACAGTTTCAATACTTTTTCGATTTAAAGTCCTGTTTGTAAAGTTACGGGTCACATATGACGGGTAACGGGTTAAATACATGAAATTTCACAAATAAAGTTACTGATATTTCAATTGATTTGTCAAAAAAAGCTTGGGAAAGGAATTCGAAAAAATTCGACTTCTGTCTTCTGTTTTCAGACTTCTGGTTTTCAACCACTCTTTCGAGTCATCCCGTGATTAATTAAGTTTCAATTTGCAAATTACATTTTTGCTGAGTAAAACGCCTCGATTGCTTACCAAATGGCCAATAACAATTGCCCGATTATGAAAATCCTCAATCCTCAAGCTCATCCATCGTTGGTTCTGGTAATTCCAATATTTGAATTGACTGAATAGCTGAACCTGCAATTCCTTTAATCGAGTTGTACATGTGATTTGTATTTAGCAGCACTTTCTGAATTTGTTTTTCTCTCTTTTTCCAATGTCCCATTATTGAACGCTTTTCTGCATTAAGGTCGCTTTGCATTTGGGTAAATCCTTCAACAATTGCTTCCACCTGGAGCCTGAATTCATTGCTCGTCAGAAAATCATAGAGCATGACCATTTTTTCGCCTTTATTTTCTTGTGCAGAAACAACCGAATTTAATTGAATTATACTCTCACGCAAAACAACACATAGACCTTTGAATTCATCATAAGTACATACCCAAATTCCGTCAACAAGCCCCATCCTTTCCATCCCTTTGGGTAGTACATCTGTAACCAGAACACCGATGTGGGCACTTTTTTCCCGGATATCGTCTCTTAACTTTTCCAGCCAGTTGGTTTTGAAATCTTTTGTCCGTTTACTTTCGTAATAAATTGTTCCGCAATTTTGCCTTGACCGGGTATGGACAATCTGCAGACAATCAGCACCCCGTTCACCCTTTTTGATTTCAGTAATGGTATCCAATGGAAAATTGTCTGATAACCATTCCTCAATGCCCAATTCCTGAACTTCACCCTGCAATTGCATCGACCCTTGTTCCTGCTTTCGCTTCATTTCCTCGGTTAGCTTTTTCTGGTCATCCAGCTGTTTTTGGAGTTCTTTGATGACGAGTTCGTTTTTGTCCTGCTCAATTTTGCGAATGCGATCTTTTTCCTCTGAGATTTGTTGATTCAACTTTTTTGCGTTTTCAGCTTCAAGGGTTTCTTTAAGTTCTTCTTTTTCCCTTTTTATTTTCTCAACTTCAGCTTTGGTTCTATGCAGTTCCTTCACCTGTTCAGACTTTTCCTGAAGCTCTTTCTCAATCAGTTCAATTCTTTCAGACTGTTCATTTTGAATTTTTTGTTTAAGTTCTCTTTCAAGCGTTACTTTCTCATTTTTAATTTGGGTACTTACTTTCTCAGCAACTAAAATATCTTGTTCACTTTTCAGCTTTTCTAAGTTTTGTTTTTGCTGTTCAAGTTTGCCTAACTCCTCTTGATATTTTTTCTTTTCTTCGGAAAGTTGAGCATTAAATTTTTTCTTGTATTCTTCATCAAGCTGGTGAGCAATTACATTGTTCACATCAATTTCCTGTCCGCAATTCGGACAAGCTATTTTTGTTTCGTTTGTCATAATGTTATTGAATTAATATTTGAATGAAAGTATTTTTTAATGACGTATGAATATCGGAATGAAAAGTTTCGGGATCCACAGAGGGAGCAATTTTACTGACAAACAACCTGAAGGATTTGCCAGTGTGAAAAATTGAGTTTTTGTGATTTCTGAAAATATAACGATGGAATGCTGTAAAACCCGTTTCAAATTTCAATACTCTTGCGAGTCAAAGTCCTGAGTAAATGCAGGGAACGAACTTTCCTGGACGGCAGTAGCCGTATGTTGGATTATGTTTCAATACTCTTGCGAGTCAAAGTCCTTAGTAAATATATGAAATTTGGTACAAGTACGAAAAGAGAGACAATGGGTTTCAATACTCTTTCGAGTCAATGTCCTGAGTAAATTTCAACATTCAACCTCATACCCATACTACCAGAGAAAAGGTTTCAATACTCTTGCGAGTCAAAGTCCTGAGTAAATAATTGAGATATGAACCAGAACCAGAACCACTACCATTTTAAAAGTTTCAATACTCTTACGAGTCAAAATCCTGAGTAAATCTAAAAGAATTTAATATTCTTATTAATGCAGGATTGCAAACGTTTCAATACTCTTACGAGTCAATATCCTGAGTAAATGTCGGGACAAATGGTTGATCAACCGAAGAGTGGGCGGAACCGTTTCAAATACTCTTACGAGTCAATATCCTGAGTAAATCACAGATCATTGAAACTGATTTAGCTGATGGACAAGTAGTCGTTTCAATACTCTTACGAGTCAATATCCTGAGTAAATATCCCACTTATGCCGAAAAAATCAAACAGCTCGTTGACTACTGGAACAGTTTCAATACTCTTACGAGTCAATGTCCTGAGTAAATGTAGCTACAGCTGCCTTCTTCATCGGCCGTTCGGTCGGTGTGAAAGTTTCAATACTCTTGCGAGTCAAAGTCCTGAGTAAATAATTCATTGATTCAACAGGCTGAAGTACTTTTCTACAAAGACGGGTTTCAATACTCTTTCGAGTCAATGTCCTGAGTAAATATTAAAACGCAATGAACAGTATAACCAAGTTCCAACACTTGTTTCAATACTCTTACGAGTCAATATCCTGAGTAAATGGTGAACTTGTACTTGTTGAAGTTGAAACTGATAAAGGTTTGTTTCAATACTCTTACGAGTCAATATCCTGAGTAAATAGGATAATAAACTTATAAACATATTTAAAGACAATGAGAAAAGGTGTTTCAATACTCTTACGAGTCAATATCCTGAGTAAATTTGATCATATCAACTACATGTTAGCTGATGGTCGTATGCAAGTCGTTTCAATACTCTTACGAGTCAATATCCTGAGTAAATTGCTCGTGAACAACGAACGTGCGAAAATTGAAAATGCTCCCCCACAGAAGTTTCAATACTCTTGCGAGTCAATGTCCTGAGTAAATCCAGCTTCATAGAGTATCTGTCCACTGTTGGCGTCGATGTCAGCGTTTCAATACTCTTGCGAGTCAATATCCTGAGTAAATTCGACACACTCGAGATCACTGAAAAGACGATGATGGTTAACATCATGTTTCAATACTCTTGCGAGTCAATGTCCTGGCAACCCGGTCGCACAGCCCCATCACCAGTTTGACATCATGCTCGATGAGCAGGACCGTCACACCGTCGCGACGA
>JAFLBE010000034.1 GCA_017303995.1 Bacteroidota bacterium
TCCTTCAATATTCCATGGAGATTTTACACCTAGGGCTAGGGCAAATAGTTCTGTTTCTGTTAACATTGTAAGACACTTTCCTTTTTCCCCTAATTTAACCCTACCCACTCATTTTCACAAAGAGCCAGTTTTACGAGTCCGATAGTTGTGCCAGCCCAAATTGTGTTTCCGTCAATGCCAAGTGAAGAAATATTGTTTCCATTTGACCAGGAAAGCCATTCTTGGTTTTGACCGAGAACAGACAATGAGTTGGTAAAAACTAAAAAAGCGAACAAAAAGAGTGTTTTTTTTGCAAAACGAAAGTGATCATTTTGAATTCGTAACATATTTACTCCGGAATCAGTTGGACTTTAACTTTAAGTTCTTTGGCAAAAAAGCTGACAAATCAGTTGCCTAATTAAAGAGATAAAGATAAGGTAATCATAAAATAGTGGAATCACAATATATATTTATATTTATCAATCTAATGCGGAAAATCCAATTTATCTTTGTGCCAAATATTTAATTTTGGTATTTAAAACAAGGGTTCCTGGGTCCCAATGCATTGAGTGCCCAAAGACATACTGGTTGGAAATTTTTCAAACAACAGGGAAATGAGTTATTATTTGGATGTGTTTTGGAAAAGAAGAAATATTACCTCAAATTCTCGATATCATCAATATCCTTTGAACGCCCGGCAGCCTTTATTCATTTTCTATGCACAATTTCGAAATGGGTTTTATCCATTTTGGGTGGATCGTCGGGATCAAATCCCCAGACTTGAGAAATGAGTATCCATCAGCATCTCACCGTTTTCTTCTTTTTCGTCAGCGTTCCGCGGGCAATGCACTTCTCTATATACTCAGGAGCCAACGGGACTTTACAAGCCGTTCCGCCAAGATCAACCTGAACTTTCCCGATATGAAGTCCGGTTTCGATGGCCCGCTTTGAAAGCGGAGTCACATAAGCCCCAACTGAAATCACAAATCCGTTCATGGTGTATTTTACCCGGTTTGGTGAGGAATGAATTTTCTCCTGAATCAAATCCAGGAGCGCAGATAAAACGTCAAGATCAAGTTCAGAATCCGGTTTCAGGGCAACCCAGTTTGAAAGCGTTGACCAGCCTGCCGAGGCAATTTTTTCATCTTTTGATTCAATCCATTCCAGACCCAATTCCCAGCCAAACGTGGATTCTGCTGCAACCCAGGGAACCGTATATTCACTCAGCATATACCAGTAAGCTCCATCTGCCCAGGTCCGCAAATCGTCCTTTGTCATTTTTTTCTCATCAGCGATGAGTCCGGCCAGGTACATGGCGTCGGAGATTCCGGTTTTGTACAAATCCAGACTCAGCTGATAATCCTTTTTGATTTTTTTCTGGATTTTTTTCTGATCCTCCACCTTGGTTCCGAAAAACGGTTCACGGGCTCCGTGATTCATCAGAACTTTTTTAATGGCCGGACTTCCCATTGCCTCAAGTTCAGAAAGGACTTCTTTTACGGTCATGTTTCACTCCTGCTTTTTACTAAGTTCGCAAATTAGACAAGGATGATGCAAGGCGACAGAATTTTGAAACGAAGTTCTGCGAAGCAAATTTGAAATTTTGAATTTTGAATTCTCCCGTAACCCCCCGAAAGCTTTCGGGGCAGGCTGTCATCCGTGACCCGTAACCATTAAAAAATTAGACTTCAGTTAATCCCCTTTTTCAGATGTCGTTGTATTTATCTTTTACACTGAATTTCCGTACCTTCACGCCACAATTTTAATCTGAAACAGGAGAAATCTGATGAAACTAACCATTGATGATCTGCAACTCAAAGGTAAAAAAGTGCTGGTCCGGGTGGATTATAACGTTCCCCTCGATGAAAACCTTGCCATTACCGATGACCGTCGTATCGTTGAATCCCTTCCGACTATTAAAAAAATCCTGAAAGAAGGCGGATCTGCCATTCTGATGAGCCACCTTGGCCGTCCGAAAGAAAAGAAAGATCTGAAATACAGCCTGAAACCAGTTCAGGTTCACCTTTCCAAATTACTGGGTCTGACCGTCAAATTTGCTGAAGACTGTATTGGTGACGATGCAAAAGCTCAGGCTGCTGCTCTGAAACCCGGTGAAGTTCTGCTGCTCGAAAACCTTCGTTTCTACAAAATGGAAGAAGGAAACGATGCAGAATTTGCAAAAACCCTCGCTTCCTATGGTGATGTGTATGTGAACGATGCATTCGGAACTGCCCACCGTGCGCATGCTTCAACAGAAGGCGTAACTCATTATTTCAAACAAAGTGCTTCTGGATATCTGATTGCCAAAGAATTAAAATATCTGGGTGAAGCTGTTGAAAAACCGGTTCGTCCGTTTGTTGCGATTCTGGGCGGATCGAAAATCTCCGGTAAAATTGATGTGATTCAGAACCTGTTTGATAAAGTTGAAACCATTTTCGTCGGTGGCGGAATGATTTTCACTTTTTACAAGGCAATGGGACTGAACGTTGGTAAATCTCTCGTTGAAGAAGATAAAATTGAACTTGCAAAATCTCTTCTTGCTGAAGCAAAAGCCAAAGGCAAAACGATCATGCTTCCGGTGGATGTGGTTGTTGCCGATGAATTTAAAAATGATGCAAACTTTAAAGTGGTAAAAGCCACTGAAATTCCTGATGGCTGGATGGGATTGGATATCGGACCTGATACGATCAAACAAATCCAGGATGTGCTGGCAAAAGCCAAAACAGTGGTCTGGAACGGACCTGCAGGCGTTTTCGAAATGCCGAATTTTGCAAAAGGAACGTTTGCAATTGCTCAGGCGCTTGCTGATATCACCAAAACCGGTGCAACTACCATTATCGGTGGTGGGGATAGTGCTGCAGCTATTGCTCAGGCCGGACTTGATGATCAGGTTTCGCACGTTTCAACCGGTGGTGGAGCTTCCCTCGAATTCCTCGAAGGAAAAGTACTTCCGGGTGTTGCTGCCCTAACGGATAAGTGACAAGTTACAAGTTATAAGTTAAAAGTTACAAGTGTTTTGAACCTGGTTCCCCTCCTTTTCTAAAGGAGGGGTGTCCCAACGGGACGGGGTGGTTTCTGAATTTCAAAGGATCGTTTTCATGGCTTTTTGCCGGGGAGACGATCCTTTTTTATTTGCTAAAATTTCCAGAAAAGGAATGAGAGTCAATGTTGTTGTAGCCGTTTTATTACCAACTATAAACCACCCCGGCTTCGCCACCCCTCCTTGAAAAGGAGGGGAATTTGAGTCCCTATATTGAAAGTTTGTTTGTCATAAAGTTTTCTCAATAAGAATGATTAACAATTGCTATTTCACCGTTTTTTTACTTATCACTGACCACTTGTAACTTATCACTTGTTTCCCCCCTTTCTTTTCTCAACAAAAACCGGCATTTTTAACAAATTGAATCTTTTTACCCCAATCTGTTGTTCTGCAGATTAGCAAACCAATTTTATAGTGTTGAATTTATGAGTTTCAAAGACCCCTATAGTCCGTTTGGCGGCGGATTTACCTACATGCCTCCAATGATCAAAAATCTGCTGATTATAAACGTCATCGTCTTTCTGCTGACTTTTATTCTTTTTGGCGGAAACAGCAATAACTTCCTGACGGTATACTTTGCCCTCTGGCCCCTGGATTCAGGACTTTTCATGCCCTGGCAATTGGTGACCTACATGTTTATGCATGGCGGATTCATGCACATTCTGTTTAACATGTTTGGTCTCTGGATGTTTGGTGTTGAACTCGAAAATTACTGGGGAAGCAAACGGTTTCTCACTTATTACATGGTAACTGGCATCGGTGCCGGGGTTCTACATCTCGGTGTTCAGATGCTTGAAGGATCGGGTGCCCCAACTGTTGGTGCTTCAGGTTCAGTATATGGAATTCTTCTTGCTTTCGGAATGATGTTCCCGAACCGGATCATTTTTGTTTCTTTGCTGATTCCGATGCCGGCAAAATATTTCGTCCTGATTTATGGCGGAATTGAACTCTTCAGCGGATTAACCCGTGCAAACTCGGGAATTGCTCACTTTGCCCATCTTGGCGGGATGATTTTTGGGTTTATCATGATCAAATACTGGCAAAAAGGTGGTGACTTTGGCCGGTTGTGGAAAAAGTTTACGAGTTCACTCAATTCACCTCCGGCAGCAAAAGCACCCCCGGGTGGTGCCAAGGTTTACGATTTTTACGAAGAAACCAAAACCGCAAAACCACAGACTGAGTCTCAGCGTCTTGATGAAATTCTCGACAAAATTGCCGATAAAGGTTATGCTGGTCTGACTGCTGAAGAAAAAGATTTTCTGTTTACTTACAGCAAGAAAAAGTAGGGGTTGAAATTGGTTTTTTGGGGTGTCATTCCCGCGAAGGCGGGTTAACGAAGTTCTGCGAAGCTCATCCAGAATTTTATTCAGAGATATTTTTCCAATTTGAACTATGGTGCCGGGAATCAAGTACCTATAATATTTTGTGGATATTTAAGTTCAGTAAAAATGACCCATATTGGATTTGCTTCACACATTTCATGACCCGCCTTCGCGGGAATGACAACCTTAAATATATCCCTAAAACACCATAAAAATACTTCGGATGGATCCCGGATCAAGTCCGGGATGACACCAGTTTATTCTAACTTCTATCTCCTAACTTCTACCTTCTTCCCAATGATTCTATTCTATGACGGTGAATGTCCGACCTGCCATTTCTTCGTCAGGTTTGTTCTGCGGTTTGACAGGAAGAGAAAACTGGTTTTTGCCCCGCTTCAGGGACAAACCGCAGAAAAAATAAAAGGTCATAATCCCGACGTTTTTAAAGCCGATTCGGTGGTCTGGGCTGAAGGCTCCGAAATTCTTATCCGTTCAAAAGCCGTTTTCAGAATCCTTCGTTATCTGGGTGGATTCTGGCTGATTTTTCTGATTTTTCAACTTTTGCCCGGGTTTATAACTGACGGAATTTATAACTTTGTTGCCCGGAACCGGTATCGCTGGTTCGGGAAATATGAATCCTGCATCCTGCCGGATTCCATTCACTCAGATCGTTTTCTTGGTTAATTCATGATCATTCAGGTTTCCATTCCCATTCCGGTTCAGTCTGACTATGATTTCCTCCCCGGAACCCATGCCGGACATTTGCATCCCGGTCAGCGGGTTGTGGTTCCGTTTGGTCGTCAGACACTGGTCGGCTACGTTACGGGAATCCGTTTGGAAGAACCGGCAACGCCGTTAAAAATGATTCAATCCGTTTTGGATGAAGAACCCATTTTTACGGATGAACAACTCACTTTTGCCCGGTGGATTTCTGAGTACTATCAGGCCACATTAGGAGAAGTGCTTCAGGCTTTTTTCCCTGCCGAACTCGTTTCGAAATCCCGCACCAAAATCACCCTGATCAGAGAACCGGAGAGTGAACTGGACTGGTCGCATGCGATTCTTCGCCATTTCCGGGATGAAAAAGAGTGGGATAAGGCCAAACTGACCCGGCTGATTAAGGATAAACAGCTTTTTTATAAAGGGTTGAAAGATCTTACTTCTCAAGGATTTCTGAAGGAAGAAGAGCTTATCACCGAGAGTCATCAGAAAAAAGTGAAGGCTGAATACTGGAAAGCCGGAGATTTTGAAAAGCTTGACCAGATTCAGCTTCGGTCACCCAAGCAAAAGCAATTTAAAACCTGGCTGAACGACCATCAGAGTCAGCTTCAAAAAGGAGTTTTGGCGTCTCCGGTTAGTGCAGAGTTTGGTTTAAATCCTGGATTTTTGAAAAAATTTATGGATTCAGGTGTTTTGATCAGAGAATTTCATCTGGTTTCAACAACTGACATTCCGTTTTTACCACCAACTGATTCCATTACCTTCACCGAAGAGCAAAATGTAGCCTGGCGACAAATTCAGGTGAATATCAAGGCAGGTGGATTCCGCCCGATGCTGCTTTTTGGTGTGACCGGGTCAGGGAAAACCCATCTTTACATCGAAGCATTACGTGAAGTTCTTCAAACCGGGAAAACCGGACTTATCCTCGTTCCAGAAATTGCACTGACACCCCAAACGGTCTCCCGTTTTGAACGCCATTTCGGAACCAAAATCGGCGTCATCCATTCAAGAAAAAATGATTCCGAACGGTTTCTGACGTGGAAACGGATTCTCAGCGGTGAATTTAAAATTGTCATCGGACCCCGGTCTGCGCTTTTTGCTCCGCTGAAAAATCTTGGGATCATTATTGTGGACGAGGAACATGAATCTTCCTACAAACAATTTGAACCGGCTCCCCGATATTCTGCAAAAGATGCTGCCATTTACCGGGCATGGATGAATAAATGTCCGGTTATTCTGGGAAGCGCAACACCGTCTTTTGAATCTTTTTACCTGGCGGAGGAAGGAAAATATCAGCTCATCACGCTCAAAGAACGGGCAGATGATGCCACCCTTCCGAAAGTAAAAATCCTGAATATGCGTGAAGAACGGAAAAACCGGCCGTTTAATGGTCCGGTGGCACCCACGTTGATGGATGCCATCAGAAAACGCCTGGAGGACGGACAAGGCGTGATTTTGCTTCAGAACCGCCGTGGATATTCCAATTATGTGGAATGCGGGGATTGCGGATGGCTTCACGAATGCCCTGATTGTTCGATTTCGCTGACCTGGCATCAGCGCACCCGGAATATGAGGTGTCATTATTGCGGATTTACCGCCCGACCGGTGGATACCTGTCCGAAATGCAGATCGTTTAGTTTGAAGCCCGTGGGTTATGGTACGCAGCAGGTTGAGGATTTTCTGAAGGAAAATTTCCCCGGAACGCCTGTAATCAGAATGGATCAGGATACAACGTCAACAAAATCAGCACACGATAATCTACTGAAGGAATTTAAAAAACATCCGGCTTCGATTCTGCTCGGAACGCAAATGATTGCAAAAGGACTCGATTTCCATCACGTGACGCTGGTTGGAGTTGTGAATGCCGACATGGGGATGCTCATGCCGGACTTCCGTGCATCCGAAAGAACATTTCAGCTCATGGCACAGGTTGCCGGCCGTTCTGGTCGTGGAAAACTCACTGGTGAAGTGATTATTCAAACGTACCACCCGGAATTTCCTTTGTTTCAGCATGTGATCAACCATGATTTTGCAGGGTACTACCGTCAGGAAATTGACAGCCGGAAGGAACTCAGTTATCCTCCGTTTCAGAGAATGGTTCAATTTGAAGTGAAAGCAAAAACCGAATCTGAAGCCTTTGCAAAAGTCGGTGAAGTTGCAATTGCACTTTCTTCCAGATTTAACAGGGATTGGGTCAGAGGTCCGGCAGCACCGGCAGTTGATAAAGTGGGTGGTTGGTACCGGCAACAGGTTTTGTTATTTATCCCCAGAGAATTCCCGGTAACGCGGGATCTCACTCCGTTTCTTCATCAGCTTCAGGTTACGGCAAGATCCTGGCCGAAATCTTCCAGGTTGATCATTGATGTTGAACCAGCTTAAAGGCCGGGGACATGTGACGGGTGACAAGGGACTTAATTCTGGTTACGGGTCACAGATTACGGGTCACGGGGAAAAAGGTACCTGAAAATTATCCGGAAATTTTGTTTTGCATTCATTAACCATTGATCATTAACAATTAACCATTCAAAAGTTGCCTTTCCTTTAACCGTAGCTTAATGCTTAATTGGCGTAAATTTTAGTAACTTTGCATCTTTAAAAGGAGAACTTATGTCGGGATTCCTCGATACGCTTAAATCCTGGTTGCCAGGTTTGCTGGAAAAAAACCGTACGAAAGATTATTTCCGCAATGCATGGCAGATGGAACATGAAAACACGGATATTTACAAACTCCTCATCCCCATTATCAAGTATAATTTTCTTCAGGATGTAACCCGGGAACTCTTGAAGGAACAGGAAGCAGACGGATTGCAGCTTGATATTGAACTGGCAAGCAATCAGGTTGATAAACCGACCTACAAACCTTTTAAAGTTGAAGCAGATCTTCCTTCAGAATATCACCTCAGAACCCACCTCGTGAACATGCTTTTGGAAAATAATAAAACACTTGGTGCCATTTATCTTCATCTTTCCTACTCAGAAACTATTGCCCAGAGTATTCATTACGAACGGCTGAAAACAAGAAAAGAACAGCAAATCCGCCGGATTCAGGATTTGATTCTGAAGTTGAACTGAGGGGAAGAAGTCAGAAGTCGAGCGAAGCGAAGATCCCGAACGCTTTCGGGAACAGAAGGTAGAAGGAAATTGAATCGCCAAATTTAGAACATTTATATAAAATTGGAAAATCTGTTTTGGAAAGATTGGTTGACACACAACTAATCGCTTTCAACCAACAACTTAAAAGATAAAAACATCCCCCCGGCTTCGCCGTACCCCCTTCAAAGGGGGACTTTTAATGCAAATCTTGCCACGTATCACTTGTAACTTACCACTGACCAATGGACGGACTCTTTTTTTACTCCAAACTGATCACACCAGATACGATTGATGCCAATAAGCACGTCAATAATCTGGTTTATCTGAAATGGATGCAGGATATCGCCACAATGCATTCCACCACTCAGGGCTGGTCGTTTGAAAAGTATCTTGAAACCCAAACCACCTGGGTGATCCGGTCACATTTTATTGAATACATCCGGCCATCTTATGAAGGTGAAATGCTCATCCACGCCACCTGGATTCATGATTTTGGCGTAAATGCTTCAAAACGGAAATATTTTTTTCTCCGGGAATCAGATAAAAAAGTTGTCGCCAAAGCAGAAACAAACTGGGTTTATCTGAATGCAAAAACCGGAAAGCCTACTCCAATTCCAGATTCTTTCAAATCCTGCTTCACCCTCATTCCCGATGATAATGACGTTTTACATTTCTTCATTTCAGGAAAATCAAACCCGTTATGATTTTTCCCCGTCAGCTCGTTACTGGAACACTTCTTAAAAGATATAAACGGTTTTTTGCCGATGTTCTGCTTGATGATGGTAGGGAAGTGACTGCCCATTGTGTGAATACCGGATCAATGAAAACGGTTTTCGAATCGGGACGACGGGCTGCCTTGCTTCCCAATGACGATCCGGAAAGAAAACTCAAATTTACGCTTGAACTGATTCATTCAGGTTCATCCTGGATTGGTGTGAATACTTCCCGGCCCAATTTCCTCGTTGAAGAAGCCATTTCGTCAGGACTTATTCCTGAATTAACCGGTTACGGAACGATGAAACGGGAAGTAAAATACGGCACAAACAGCCGGATTGATTTGCTCCTTTCTGAACCCGGGAAACCCACTTGTTTTATTGAAGTGAAAAATACAACTTACTCAGCAGAAACCGGGATAGCAGCCTTTCCCGATTCAGTTACAGACCGTGGCCTGAAGCATCTGGTAGAGCTTCAGGAACAGGTTCGGTTGGGAAATAGAGCAGTAATGTTTTATCTTGTCAACCGGGAAGATTGCCCTGTCTGGCGCCCTGCGGATGACCTCGATCCGGCTTACGGACGTGAACTCAGGGTTGCTGTAAAAAATGGAGTTGAACTGATGGCCTGGAGCTGCAACGTTCAACCCGATCAACTAATGATTATTAAACCCGTTTCTATTCAACTATGACACAAACCGAACACTTTCTCGCACTTTTCAAATCGTCTTCAGCCCTTCTTGACGGACATTTCAGACTCACCAGCGGTAAACACTCGAATCAGTATTTTCAGTGTGCCAGAGTGCTTCAATATCCAAAAAACGCAGAGGTGCTTTGTTCTGCCATTGCTGAACATTATCAGTCGACTGGCATTACGCTTGTGATTTCACCTGCAATTGGTGGAATTGTTGTTGGTCAGGAAGTTGGAAGATTACTTGGCGTAAGAACCATCTTTGCTGAAAGAGATAATGGCGAAATGAAAATCCGCCGTGGATTTGAGATTTTCCCGGATGATAAAATTCTGATTTGCGAAGATGTGATTACAACCGGCGGATCAGTTCGTGAAGTTTACGATTTGCTGAAAAATGAAGGTCACCAAATTGCAGGAGTTGCATCCATAGTTGACCGGTCAAATGGGAAAGCTGCTTTTGATGTGCCCTATTTTTCAATTATTCAGCTTGAAGTCAATGCATGGGAACCTGATAACTGTCCGCTTTGTAAAGAGGGTGTTCCGGTAATCAAGCCGGGATCAAGGGTATTCAAATCCTGAGGATCTGGTTATGACCGGTTTTCGAGTTTTTGTTGTTATCGTCGTTTCCGGATTCTTTTTTTCCGTACCGCTAAACGCACAAACGGCAAGTGACAGTCTTCGGATTAAAGTTGAAGAATTGATGAACAGATTGAAACCTGAAAATCAGCACACCGGTTTGAAAATCCGGTTTGACACCGCTCTTGAAGTTCCGATCAGTCAGGATATCCGGATTGAGAAAACAAAAATTTTGCCTGGTTTTGGCTTTAACCTTAGTTTGGGATATGGTCTGAACGAATTTTTGTCAGGCTACGTGGGGTTTATATCCCTGAGCCATGTTAACGATGAAAATCGCAATATCAAAAGCAAGCAAGTCGGGTTTGACGGATTTCATACCGAATTCAGAGTGAAATTTAATCCGAACAGCAAAGATCAGTTTTTTATTGAATCTGGTCTTGGTTTTTATGAACTGGTCGATCAGAAATCGGACGGATTTACCGGCAGGGGATATTCATTTGCTGTCGGCGTAGATCGGTTCCTCACCAGAGAATTATCACTTTCTATCAATCTTCAGTACCGCTTTACCCGTTTTACAAACCAAATTCAGAACGGGGAAAAAATAACGCTTAATCCGCTTGTAAATGCAGATATGTTGCTCTTGAACGCATCCTTTATTTACACATTGGCGGGTGGAAATCAAGGACTTTTTTAAATGAATCCAGTTGAACTGATTTTAAAAAAACGCAACAAGGGAACATTAACCCCCGAAGAATTGAAATGGCTTATCAACGGCTACCGTGACGGACTTGTGAGAGAATATCAGATGTCTGCTTTTCTCATGGCCGTTTATTTTAACGGAATGACCCGGGAAGAAACGCTAACCCTCACACGTTGTATGATGGAGTCGGGTGTCATTCTGGATCTTTCTGATATCCCGGGTTTCAAAGTTGATAAACATTCAACCGGCGGCGTTGGTGATAAAGTATCTTTGATTCTGGCGCCAATTGTGGCGGCTGCTGGCGTTCCAGTTCCCATGATCAGTGGTCGTGGTTTGGGTCATACCGGCGGAACCCTTGATAAGCTGGAATCGATCCCTGGTTTCAGAACCGATCTTGATCTCACGGCATACAGAAAACAGCTTGCAGAAATCGGTGCCGTATTAATCGGACAAACCAAAGAACTTGCTCCAGTTGATAAAGAAATGTATGGGTTGAGAGACGTTACAGGAACAGTAGAGTCTATTCCGCTGATATCCGGATCCATCATGTCAAAAAAACTTGCAGAAGGCATTGATGGCCTCGTGCTTGATGTAAAAACCGGATCAGGCGCTTTCATGAAAACACTCGAAGATTCCCGTGCACTGGCAAAATCTCTGGTTGGAATCGGACTTGGTTTCGGAAAGGAAACAATTGCATACATTACCAATATGCGTGAACCGATCGGTCATGAAGTCGGGAATTGGCTTGAAGTAAAAGAATGTATTGATTGCCTGAATGGTGCTGATGTACCTGATTTGATGGAACTGACTCACCATTTGTGCGGAACCATGATTTACATGGGAAAAAAATCCAGTTCAATCGAGGATGGGATTGCAATTTCAAAAGATATGATTTCAACTGGAAAGGCCATGGCGAAATGGCTTGAAATTGTGAAAGCTCAGGGCGGTGATACCCGTGTTATTCATGAACCTGAAAGCCGGGGAAAAGCACCGGTTCAGCTCGACATCAAATCGGAAACCACTGGTTATGTTGCCGCCTTTGATTCCAGGGAAATCGGAATGGTTGGTATTTTACTGAAAGCAGGAAGAATGGCAAAAGATGATGTTATTTCTCCCCTGACCGGAATTACCATCCGCAAAAAAATTGGAGATAAAATTCATCCGGGAGACATTCTTTTTACTCTTCATGCAGATTCAGAACAACCGGTTGCCGAAGCAGAAAAACGACTCAGATCTTCAGTAGCGGTTGATTCAGTAAAACCAGCTATAAAACCAATGATTTTGGAAACCATTGATAAAAGATCACTTTAATCTTTCTAAAAGAGCCTTATAAATGATGAAAATAGTGAGAGTGGTTTTGATTCTGATCCTGTTTCAGGGATTTATTTGTTCCGTCTCATTTGCTCAGAAATCTAAGATTCATGCGGGTGCAGTGATCGGGAACCCAACCGGACTTACTGTGAAATACTGGTTAACTGCATCCAACGCTCTCGAAGGAACTGTAGCCCTTGAAAAAATAAACAGGGATTACAGTTTCAATCTGAATGTCATGTACCTGATTCACACTTTTAACTATCTGGATATTCAGGATAGTCCGCTTGCCCTTTATTATGGAGTTGGGGGGAAAGTATTAACAACTCTGGATGTTGCTTTAGGAGTAAGAGGAGTAGCCGGAGCAGCTTATTTCTTTTCTTCTCTACCGATTGATCTTTCACTTGAACTGTCACCAATTTTTTTCATTATTCCATCCAGTACTGCCGATATTGATGCTGGGCTCGGGATTCGATACCATTTTTAAGGGAAAGTAGTAGGTACGCCCAATTGTATGAATCCCCGAATAAGCTTATTTTTTGAAAAAATAAAATCAAATAACAGAGAATAAATTTTTATCTTTGCATTGTGAATAATTTAAAAGACATAGATATATGGGAATCAAACTTTGGTTTACTCCCAATTAAGTTAAATCCGCTTAACCAAGTAGACAAGTTTCTTATGCTCAATGGTGGGCAAGGCGATTTCTGTTTGAAAACATCTGCGAAAGGAGACGAAAATCACAGCACAATATTTGGGGAATCTTGGTCGACAAACACAAAAAATTTTTTATTTATTGATGTAGATTCTGTTGAAGTGGTTAATTGGTTTGAAGGTAAAACAGAAAACATTCCAAACAAAAAGATAGAATTTAACTTAGGACAATTTTACAAGTACCTTTCTTCTAAGTCTCATAAAACACAAAATGATGTAGTCCCCTTCATTCTTGATATTTTCAGACAACTTAGAAACATAACTTTTGAAAAACAAGATTCATCAGAAGCTATCAATCTACTCTTTACATTGCTAATAAGCCTTGATGAAGACATTTCAAATATAGATTATAAAAAATGGAACATATCAGAATCCAAAATTCCTGATAGGTTTGACTACTTTGTTGAGCGTTTAAATCAAGGAGTAAGAAACATTAAGCCTAATCTTGATTTAATTCTTCGTCATACAGCAGGCATACTATTTCAAGAAGCTCATCGCGAAGTAATTTACTTTAATCCACAAAGAGACTTATTTGGCGGTGTTTCAAGTAAATTAGAAACTAGATTAGATGCTTATTCTAGCATTCATTACACTCCTCAATATATTGCTAGGAGTATAGTTGAAAATACAATAAAGAACTTGGATTTAACTAAGCCTAATATTACAATTCTTGACCCTTCATGTGGCTCATCTGAGTTTTTAATAGAAGTTTTAAAACAGCTAAAAAATAAAGATTACAAAGGAAAAATTTCCATAAAAGGTTTTGATTCTTCTGATAGTGCCATAAGAACGTCTAGTTTCCTTTTATCATATGAAAACCGTAAACAATGGAAAAATGAATTGACAATTGAAGTAAAACGAGTAGAAGATTCATTAGTAGAAGATTGGGGGGAAAATGATTTAATATTAATGAATCCACCCTTCCTCTCTTGGGAATTATTAAAGGAGAAAAGTAGTCGAGATAATGTATTAAATATTTTGAATGAAGTTGTTAGAAGAAGTAGACCAAATCAAGCAACGGCATTCTTTTATAAGGCAAGCCAATCATTATCAAATAATGGTATTATTGGTTGTGTTTTACCTACCTCAATTTTTTATTCTGAAATTTACTCTGACCTTAGAAATAAAATAGGGGAAGATTTGAATTTTAAGATTTTGGCTAAACTAGGAAATTATGTATTTGAAGACGCATTAACAGATGTAAGTTTATTTATTGCAATAAAGAATCATTCAGTTCAACTTCCAAAAGTTTTATGGACAAAAAATGAAAAAGGAGTTGTTCAAGACGCTTTGAGAGAGTTTAGAAAAATGAATGCCAATAATGAGCTTTCAATAAACAGTAAAAACTTTAGTATTTACACACCACATTATTTCCCAATTGTTAACAATAGTTGGAAGTTAATTTCATTTGATGAAAATGAATTCATTAAAGAAGTAAGTATTTATCATATAGCAGGAAAATTATCAACCATTGGTGATATTTTCGATATTTGGCAGGGAGCTTTATTAGGAGTAAAAAACGTTTTTAAAATAACGTCAGCAGAATATGAATTATTATCAGAACCAGATAGAAAATTATTCAGACCAATACTAACGAACAACTCAATAAAGTTAGGAAAAATACTAATAACCGAATATAGTTGGTTTCCTTATAGAAATGAAGGCTTGATATTCAAAAATGAGCATGAATTGTTATGCTTGGATTTTTACCACACAAGATTGTTACCAAACAAAGATATACTTGAGAAAAGAAAAGGTGTAAATCAATGGTGGTCATTAACTAGACCAAGGAATTGGCAATTCCCTAAAGAATCAAGACTATATTCAAATAGATTTGGCAACTCCAATTCCTTTGCATTTGATAAAGAAGGAAATTGCATTATCGAAGAAGGAAATGCTTTTATTCCTAAAAAGGAATTTACCATCAACGATTATTACTTTTATTTGGCTTGCTTTAGCAGTAATATTTTTGACTTACTACTCTCTGTATATTCAAAACCAATAATGTCGGGTTTTGATTTGGGTAATATTCAAATTAAAAATATTCCAATTCCAAATATTCATAAAGATAATTTGAAATTGAGTGGTGTATATTTAAAATTGGTTGAATTAGGTAAAGAATTAGAAAGTGGAAATTCATTTGTTAAGCCTGTTATAGATGATATTCTAAAATCCTACTTTTATCCAAATAGATAGAATTATGAGTGATTATCTTGGTATCGTTGAAGCAATAAACAAGGATTGTAGGAATTATGTTGAAAATTTTAAATTAATTGAAGTTCCTGGGTATTATAACATTACATTATTCAAAATTGTAGGTAATTCATTTGCAATAAACAGATATAATTCAGAGCCGGTCAAAGTTCAAAGATGGTTTGACAAATATTGGTTGTATATAGAAGTTAAATTTACTGGTCAAGAATCAAAACATGGGCAAAAGCGAATTAAAACAATTCATACTAATATTTCAATTTCAGTTTTTGAAGGTGATGATTCAGATGAAGTGAAAATTCAACTCTTTAGAGCTGAATGGGACGATTGGAATGACCCTGAACATAATCACTCCCAACCACATTGGCATATTACATCAAGTCAAGCGATTGAGAAAACAATTGAAGAATATTCAATTCATTTTGATAATGGTGATTTTATTTCACTCTTAGAAGACCAAAAATCAAAGCTATCCGATATCAAAAAAATTCATTTTGCGATGAATGGAAATTGGCAATACGACCAGACCCATATTCATTCCATTAAAAGTTCAAACCAAGTATCCAAATGGCTTAAAGGACTATTAAATCACATCAGAGTAGAGCTAGAAAAATAAACAACTGTTCCCTAAACAAGTGGCATAAAACATTGAGGTTTAAGTAGTTATTCGAGCGTTCTGCCTCGCATCAAGTTCGTTATAACGGGACAGGATAGTAGCCCGTAATCCACAACGATTTCATCCCGCAAGCCGACAGTAGGTTTAGTCTTAAAAGTTAAAGAATGCCATTAAAAACAAAAAAATTAAATCACAGAACTTCCTTTCAAAATCGCCTTAAAAGCCCAAAGGGCTGACAGGATTCTAGAAAACAAGAAAACCCCCACATTTAAAAACCCCGAAGGGGTGGTATTATTTTGTTTATTTTATCGGTAACTAAATCCTAATTTTAATTCAAATCAAAGCCTGTTTGGCCTTTTCCTTTTCTAAAACAACCAGTTCGCCTGAAGGTTTACAAGATTGGACCGGTAAAGCCTGCTGGTTGAGAGTTCAGTTCCTGCTGAGACAGTAAATCTGGGAAAGGGTTCCCAACCCATTCGTAAGGAAGCTTCTGCAAACGCACCCTGGCGGTTACTGCCCTTCATGAGTACTTCAGAAAAAACGGACCAATATTCCCATCCCCTTTCAATTCGTAATCCGGCACCCGCAATCAGCCAATTATCAGGCGTCCAGTAAGGTTGGGCACTTGCGTATATTTTTCCTGAATTCAACCAACCGGCATCCAGAAGCGGGCGCCACGACAGACCAACTAATGTGTCGGGTGAAAAGAGATACCGTGAGGTTATAGTCGAAACCCAGTTATTGTCTGTGTACCACTCCAGCTTGGAACCGCCTGTTAAAAGGTGAGAAGAAAAAACCTTCAATTCACCGTATCCTTCAAGATCAGCCACATAAATATTTGACCGGATGGCAGTTTGGATGTATTCAGGTTCAAAATTGGTTTTCAACACATAAAAGAGTGTATCTCCCTTTGCACGGTTGAAAGACAGGGTAACTTCCGGGTAAACTTTTGAGCCGTTGGTGGCGATTCCACCTTTCATATCCAGCCATTTTCGGTTTTCTTCGATTATCCAGGAAGGTTGATAGCTCACCCGGTAGTAGGCATCCTGAATGGTTTCGGTGCTGATAACCGATTTCACGCTTATCCAGTCGGCACCAATTCCGTGTACAAAAGTCCGGCGGTCACCCCAGGTCACTTTACTTTTCCAGAGCCATTCTTCGTTTTTAAAATTGTCGCCAATCCAGGTGAGACCCGCTTCAGCATAAACACCGTTGATCTTCAATTCTTCTTCCCTTAATTCACTTCTTTTTTCCGCTGAAAAAACAGAAGCATAGTTGGTTTTTAAAGGAACCAGATTTTTCCAGTAAACCTGATCGAGTTTCTGGCGGTATTGCAATTGCTGCAGCTGAGTTACACTTTCAGAGGGAATTGCTTGATATCTTTCCAGACTTTGCTTGTAAAATCCAGATTCAAGTAAGTGGGTGGCAACCCTGTATTCCAGCGAATCATCATCAGGATGGCGTGTGAAATACTGGTCAGCAGTTTTGATGTACTCTGCCATTCGGTTTGATTCACGCAACCAGTCAAGATAGGTCACAATTTCAAAATTTCTGGCTTTTTCTGCCCAGGCAAGGGCAAGAGTTTTATTGTTTCCGCTCCAGGCATAAAGCAGTGCAATTTCTTCTGCAAGCGGAATTAGCTGGGGATGGCTGTGTGCAGGAAAGGATAAAAACCAGCTAAAACTTTCGGTGGGTTTATCATACCAGAACGACCGCTGAAGTGCATACCGGTACAAACTGTCACTTTTTGGATGATTTGCAATAAGTTCGTTTAAAAAAGCCTTTGTTTTTGGCCAGCTGTCTTCATCCTGGTTTTCAGCGGAATAGGCACTTTTCAAAGCCAGTGAATCTGGATAAACCGAAAGTTTTCTAAGCAGCCACCGTTTTCTCACAACCGGATCAGTTTGCGGGGATCTGGAATCAAAATAATCTACCAGTTTAAGAGTAGAATCGGTAGGGAATTGTGCCCAGCGCATTTCAGCCAAAGACCAGAGTTCATCAGTTTTATCTTCCCATTGGGTATAAGTCGTGTACCGTTCAGCGTCTTTTTCGATCCAGCCGTTCAACGAAAGTAATTTGGTTCTGAGTAAATCGAGAGCATGCTGAAGCTGTCCGAATTCAACACTCAAAGAAATGATGTTTTCGGTATTTTTGGGATCATTTTTTCCCCTTTTCAGGGAATTCAGGGCATTGGCAAGGCGGGTATCTTTCCAGGTTGAGTTAACGGTAAAGTCCTGTGTATACTTTTTAAATTCGGCACTGGCCTGGTTCTGAGCGGCAAGAACAGCCGTTGGGTTGACCTTGTGAATTTTGTGAAGTTCTGGAAGGTCAAACCTTTTGGTTTCCGTTTTCATCATCACCCAGAATCCATCCCAATGTTTTTCAAAGTGGAATCCGGGAGCAAATTCTCTCAACTTTTTAAAAATCAGAGAGGTGTCTTCTTTGGTAACGAACATGCCGTAAAAATCTTCTTTGTTTTCACTGAGGATGTGAAAACGGTTTACAGAATCCATCGGTTGCACGGCAAGTTTCATATTTCGCCAGTTTTTCACGATCGGAGCGGCATCTCTGGCGGGTAAAAACCTGATGAGCGGGAAGCGGGATTTTATATCAACAATTCGTTTTCTGAACTCACCGTACAAATTTTTTGGGTTTCCGGGTGTATTTTTCCACCAGAGTCCTTCACTGTTACGGCTTAAAAATTGGTCTTCATCCCGCTGGAGTTCCTGAAAAACATCATCCGGGTGAACAAAATGTGTCCAGATTCCGGTCAGGATGTACATACCTTCCTGATTGTACCGTGACTCATCTTCGAACAAATACCCTGACGTGATACGTGGATAATCAAAAAATTGAGGATGGTAAGGTTCTGGGTCAAATTCCCGGTTTCCGCCTTCTTTCAGATCACCGAGATATAGTGAACTAAAAACCTTCAGTGAACTCATTTGTCTGGCCAGAATCGGGATGCAAACTGAATCGGCTTCATTGGTTGGCGGAACGAACGTTGATGGCATGACGCCCAGTCCGTCGAGAATCCATCTTTTTTCTACGGATTGAATTGCCATGGCCAGGAATTCAGGATTAGGCCAGTCACGCTGCATAAATGAAAAGTGGTTGTAGCCGTGAAAGCCCAGTTCATGCCGTGACCCTGCAACCTCTTTTGCGAGGTTCACACTTCCGTTTTCGACGGTTCCATTTTCAATGATCTTTCCATTTTCCCATTCAGAATAGGGAAATGGCGGATTGTTATTGGCATTATAATTCATTGCCATCATAGCTGTATAAGCCAGATCAAACGTATCTGCCATCGCCTTGGTATCTGGCCACCAGATATCATGGACAAAATGGGCGTGATTTTTATTATATTCTTTATCGGCCGGATGCATCATCGTGTTATACAGTGGTGCCGGAAAGTCATCCAGAAAAATGGTTGAGGTGTTGGCAATCGGGTAGGGAATGCCGGGCAACCCGCGCAGAACGACAGAGAACAATAATCCACGGGCAACCTTGTCGTTCATGGTTGAAGTGTTGAGGTAAAAAACCTGACCTTTACCCACTTTTTTTCGTGTCAGCAACGGAATTGAAGGCTCTTTTAAGGACTTAAGGATGATTTCTGTTGAGGGTAGGAAGTCACGGCCTGAGAAACCACCATGAATAGGTGCGACAACCTTTCCATATTCAATTTTTTCAATACCTGGGAATACGTTCTCCTTGAAAACCCAGCCACTTGTTTTATTATCGAGTGACATATCAGGTTTGGGTTTTAATCCGATCAGATAAAAAAGCCGGGTTTCGTAACTGGTTGCCGCAACCAGAATAGTCCCGCCCCGGGCAGCAAAATCCACCAGAATCCTGAAATTGGTATCTTTCAATTTCGACAACTGATCGGTAGTGATCACGATTTCTTTAACTGATTCGGGGATTTCGATGCCGGTCAGAAGCAGAGACACATCGATGACCTTTACCCGGAATTTGGCATAGTCGGCTGATTTCATCAGGTTTTCGGTAATGCCCCGGCTGAGTTCATCTTTGCTGTTCATGATGACCATGAGCAAAGTGTTGTCTTTTTCTTCAGCAACGGGCGTAAAATTTTCAGTTCCCTGATCACAGGAAAGAAAAACAAGGGTTACAATCAGAAGAAAAACGAATCTGAGGGTCATGGCTTTTTCTCCTCATCAGTATTAAAGAGAATATCCAGCAGTTTCGATCCGTTTGGTTTATTAACCAATTCATAAACGATAACTGATTCATCCCGATAAAATTCTTCGATTTTCCGGCCAGGTAAGTTTGCGAAAGATTCAATCCATTGGGTGGTCTGCTGCATGACCAGAGGGGCATTATAAAGTACGCCATTCCCGATAGAGACAGAGGTTGGCTTTTCAACAAAAATAAAGATACTTGAAGGGGGAACGATAGGTTCGCGGGAATTGGATTTAGGGGCGTTCAGGTATTGGTGGTAGAGCGAATCCATAGTACCATACTCATTGAGAAAAAACTCGTAGTTCATGAAAAAGTGCCGGTTAAGTGCGAGATTTCTGTCAATTTCAGGGCTCACAGTGGCGTATGAATAGGCGAGACGACCTGCAATAATCTCATAATAAGCTTCAAAAAAACCATTGGGCATGGTCGTGGGCAAGGTTCTCACGAAAGTAATGCCACCCTGAGCAAAAATCAGGACTGAAATAATAAGTACCGGAAGGATTTTTTCTGCATGCCACTTAAAAATAGGTACAACATGACGGTTGATCATTGAAAAAATGACATAGAGAAATACAGAAAGCATCACCGGAATCAGGAAAGAATAGAATGCATTCAGTTGGTCGATGTCAACCCAGAAATACGCAATATTGAAAAAGGGAAGATAGATAAAGGCACCAACGGCAAAAGTGACAAACAGAAAAACATCATTCGACATAAACGGCCGTTTTGCCAGGCGATTTCGGAGCATTGAAAGTGCGGCGCCAAGAAGTGCCAATAAAAAATAAACTGCTGAAAGAGATTCCAGCGGGAGAATAAGACTGGGTGTATAACTGAACATGCTTGTAGAATAAAGCTGGGCAAGGAAAAAAGGCTCCAATTCCAGGTCATGGATATACAAACCAGTGAGATAAGTAATGAATACAAGTCCGAGCATGACGGAACTGTAAGTGAGCAGTTTCAATTTTCCTTTCAGGTTGGAAGGAATCAGAACAAGTTCAGTTACCAGAAAGGGAATCAGAATGATAAAAAGAACAAACAGATTACTGAGTCCGGTTGCAATAAATCCGGCAAGAATAAACGGAAACAGTTCTCTTTGGTTCAACCTGAGAAAACGGGTAATCCAGATGGCCGTGGGGATGGCAAAACACAGGGCAAAGTCGATGGTATTTGATTCAATCTGAAGTTCAAGTGAAAGCGGGGTGACCAACGTGGGAACGATAGCATAAATTGCCGCACCCATCAGAGCAAGCCAGGTTCTGTAAAAGGTAACAAGTGATATCACCCACCAAATTAAAAAAGTGAGCAGCATTGCAACAATACTTCCGAAGAGATGGAGCATCATTTCAGGACTTACCTGGGTCATGGCCGAAGCTACATTTATGAGGGAATGCATACCGAGCGGATCAACTGAGTTGAAAAAATATTCCTGAAGGTTCAGGTGCTTTACTTTTATCAGTTCCTGATACCAAAGCCGGGTGAAAGGAGCCGCATTTTCAATGGAGGGAACAATACGAATGGCACCTGCTGCGAGAATGATGACCAATAAAACACCAAAATAAAACTTGTCGGTTTGGTTTTCAGACTTTTTAGATGTCAGGCGTTTTTTGAGTTCTGCTTTGGTGAAAAAGGTTCGGAGTTCAATCAGTTTGATAATCTTGTTTACAAATGAGGTTTCAAGATTCCGGAATGGAATCATGATGCCCTTTTTGCGGTGAGTCCAGAAATATCTGAACAACGGTGCACCGAGAAGCAAAATGGCCATGCTGAACAAATCGTACATGTGCAGGGAAGTCAGCATGACAATCCCGCCCATAATGATGCCGCCGATCCCCACCCAGGAAAGAATAAGCCGGTCAACAAATTTCATTTTTTTCAGTTCTGGAAACAGCAGGGGTGCGATGAATCCGTACAGAACAAAAAACCAGAGAAAAAGCCGGAAAATAGAAGTAATGGCGAGAAAAGTGTACATGAAGTCCTGTTAGTTGGTATCAGGAGGAAGAACCGGAAGTTCGTCCAATGATATTTTACCAATAAAGTAGGGAAATGGAAAGTCGTTTAATCTGGATTGCAGACTGTCTGTGAGGTTTTCACGGTCTGAAAAATCAATCAGAAGAAACGGCTTTTGATATTTTTCTGAGAGGTCAGTTATATTTTTTATTTTTTCACTGAAATCCTGCTCGTTTTCAAAGCGGTAAGACTGATCGGAAAACCGGTAATCACTTGCAATATCTTCGATTGCAACCGCATTGATTGAAGAAGAAGTTTGATCGAGAAGAAAAAGTCCGGCATTTTGAATCAGAATGGCATCCGGATTTTGTTTCCGGATGGAATTGATCAGATCTGCCATATCTTTTTGTAGATTTTTGCGGGAGGTGTAAGGTGCAACGGCGTCGACCGTATCGAAAAATAATCCGTCATACCCCGAAGCCATAATGTTTGGAATGATCCGGTCAAGAAAGAGTTGCCTCACAGACTTGTTTCCAATATTCAGAAAGTGACTGCCCCAATCTTCATTTTTCCCCAGCAGGTTACCCGTTGAATCTGCAAGCGGAAAGTACCACCGTGACGGATGAACTTCACCCAGACTTACATAGGCGATTACCTTCGCACCGCCTTCTTTCATTGCATCGATATCCAGTTTGGTGTAATGATCGGGTTCAACCACAACCAGCTTATAGTTCACAATATTTTCAGGGGTTAGTCGTGAATAGCAGATTCCAAACGGCCCAGGAATCTGGGTTGTGGTGTTGCAACCAGAAAGAAAAACCGACATCAAAATGCCGGCAAGGCCTGATTTATTCATGGTTTCCCCAACTCAGATATGGATTTCCAGTCAGATTTGTTAATAATTGCAAGTAGTTCACTGACGAGGAATTTTTCGAATTGTTTTCCTGAACGGCGGTTGAGTTCGTTTATAAGCGACTGAACTTTTTCTGAATCTGAGTTTGAGTCATTTTCGTGATTTTCAACGAATTCTGACAGGAATTCACAGATCGAAACCAGCTTGCCCGTCCAGGGAATGTCGTCACCTTTCAGACCTTCGGGCATACCGCCACCATTAATCCACTCATGGTGTGATTTTATTCCTGCGGAAATAAGCGGATCAGAGCCCATCATCTCTAAAATCAGGCTTCCCAAAACCGGGTGTTCCAGTTCTGCTTCGGTAGACAACTTTCGGTTAAGTGTTGCATAGGCAACCAGACCAATATCATGAAACCGGGCAGTTGTAACAGCTATTTGCTTTTCTTCCGGTTTTAATTCCATCCGGTCAGAAAGAAGTGAAACAAGAGCCATCACACGGCGGGTATGGCCCGATTGGTTTCCTTTTCTGTTTTCCCAGGCAAGAATGAGCCGGAAAAAGAATTCAAGAACCGATTCATTCAGGCTTTTGAGTGATTCCTTAACCTTGATAACCGAAGAAGCTGCTTCATTGATATCAAAAGAAACCTGAGAATCGAGCAGATTCCGATATTGCAAAACAGACTTTTTCCGGCCAAGAACCAGAAAACTGATTGAAGAGGTGAAGTGATTAAACCGGATGAAAATATCAGTTAAACCTGCCTCTGAAATAATGGTTTCATCATTTACCTTCCAGCTTTTTGCTGTCGGGTCATAGGTCATAAGACCCGGATTCAGGATTGATGTACGTGCATTTTTTAGATTAGCAGGTACGCCTGATTCTGCTCTGATGATCCAGTCACCTCCGGTTAATTCGGCAATAAATCCCAAATCCGCCTGGCTGATTGCCAGATAATAATTGAGAATAAATTCAAGAATATCCTGATTTCCTGCTGTGTTGAAATTGAGTTTGGGAAGGTCTTTTTTGATTCCCTGAATAAATGACCCTGACTTTTTAATTTCGGAATCAACTATTTCAACCAGCCATTTTGAAAGCAATTTTGACAGAATTCCGGTTTTGGAAACCAAAACTGCAGGGTGCTGAACAAACGGACCAATCACATAAAAACCCCAAAGTTCACGGTTTTTAAAAAGGGGGATGAGTAAACATTTCCCGATCGAAAGATCGGTCTGGTTATCTATCAGATACTTCGGGTCAAACGGGAATTGGCGCTCAAGATTTGAAAGCTGATCTTCGATTCCGGCCATGTATTCATTTTTTTGTCTGGATGATAAATTCTGAAAAGAATCTTCACTCAATTTACTGAAATGGTCGAGATTTCGGGTCAGAACCTGTTTGTAGGTTAGATCCAGATTCGGACTGTCGAGTAAATAGAAGGCATGCAGCAGACTTTTGTACGGACCATCAAGCCATTCAACAATCTGAAGAAAGGAAACCGGTTCTGTAAACGCAGCCATATCGGCGGCAGTTGCCCAGAATAAAGCTTCATCTTCAAGAGCAAAATCATCCATGACAAAAGATGATTTTAAGCGGGATGAAACCGTTTGCAGATAGTGACTGAAATCTTTCATAGATTACCTGAATCAGTATGCGGTGTAGTAGAAATAATCAAGTTTGGAAAAGAAACGGTGAACCCATTTCCAGGTCAGAAAAGCAAAAACGGCAGAACCAGCAATCAGACCCAGAACTGCATATTCATAAGAAATTGTACGGCTGCAAATGTAACCAACAACAAAATTCACAATGACGCCAATGATCATGGCATTCATTGCAAAAGCAGCCCGGTTTAATGTGAAAAAAAACAAAGCGTGTAACAGACCAAAACACAACAGAATATACCCGATGCTTGCCAGCCAGTAAACCCGTATCGTAACCGGGTTATCAAAAAAGTCTCTCAGTTCCGGAATTCGGTCTTTGAACTGTTCTAGAGACATGACGGCAAAATAAACCAGTACCATTGAGACAATACCAATAATGAGCAGAATCAATGCCTGACGGTAATAAAACCGTTTGAAGAATTTATTGAAATCTTCAACCTGATCAAATGAGGTTGCCTGCTGAACCGGAATAATAATTTTTGAAAAGCTGTGAATCGAATATTCAAGAACCGCAATCGTGAGCAGCAGAGTGATCAGGGCCCAATCCATGCCAAGTTCATAAGGTGTGTTGAACCAAATAATATACGGTGGTGGGGGCGGACCCGCAGACCAGGCTAAAATCCGGTCAAGAAAAAGAAAGAAAAAATAAAGCGTTCCATATGCAAAAAAACGATAGGTGTTGAAAAACACAACTTCCGTTTTTGGCATTCTGGAAAGAGAAAAATCCTTTCTCATATTTTTGATTTTAAACCGGTAATACGTCCAGCCATAACCAAACATAATGATGATCGAGACAGAAAGTCCGAGCCAGTGAGACAGGTAAATTCCCAGATTAAAAACTTCCATTCCAGTGATGACAAATGCAGTCCCAATGGCAATGCTCACGCTGATCATGAGCCGTTGTTCAGTGGCATAAAGTACTGCAGAACTTTGAATCAGCAAACTCAGCAGAATCATGTAAGTCATCGAAAGGAACATCATGGTCTGCGGGTAAAAAGGAATCACCAGATTGACTATAAAGAAAATCAGAGCAACTGAAAGCGTGGTCACAACACCGTTTCTGATGGTGTTTTTTGCCGCTTTATAAGCAAGCAGATAATTTCCTGACCCATTATAATAAGAGGCAAGTCTGCCCATAAGCTGGGTAAAACCTCCAGTGACAACAAAAGCAGTGATCGTGCCCAAAGCCACAATCGTTGCCTGTGCTTCATTGAACCTTAGCCAGGCCCACAAAGAATACGTGAGGAAAATGACTGAAAGAATCTGAATGGCCATGGGCATGGCAAACAGGATTCCCTGGCTGTAATATTTGAAGAAATATTTGAACTCAGTTAGCGCCGTTACTTTGAAAAAATCCGTTTTTTTCTTTCCGTTTTTTTCGGTTTCTTCAATAATGAGAAGCCGGATGTCTTCATGAACCTGATCAGCGAGTTTGAAAACATCAGCAAATCCGTAATCGGCAACGGCATCCATATCTCTGACGCCGAGAGATTCAAGTGTGGCTGCTACTGCATAAACATTGATGGGATTGCCGATCAGAGTCCTGACTTCAAGTACCAAATTATCGTAAAGTTCCTTTTTCAGAGTTTCAGGCTGCATCAGTTTCTCCGATTTCACCCAAACTTTCAAGGAATTTTCTCACGGATGGTAGTTTGACACCATGCTTCAAAGGTTTGCCATTTACCTTGTGAAATTTCTGATAGCTTGATTTGTAGGCATCAACCGAAACTTCCGTCGTAAAATTAAGAAGCACTTTTTCACGGCCTCTTTTTCCCATTTCATATCTGAGATCATCATCCCGTAAAAGCAAAATCACACCTTCAGAAAGTGAGACCGGATCCCGGGGTTTGCAGATGATTCCGCAATCCTCCAAAGCTTCACGGGTTCCGCCCACATCGGTAGCCACAACCGGCCGGGCACAACTCATCGATTCAATAACCGTGTAAGGAAATCCCTCAGAAATTGAAGTCAGAATAGAAATGTCACCTTCGTTGTAAATGCCGGGTGGATTGCTGTGAAATCCGCCAAAAGTGAAGTTTTGTTCTAATTTTAGCTCCTGGATCAGTTTTCTGCAGGTTTCAACGTAAGGTTTGTCGGCGTCAAGACTGCCATAAACCAAAAAGTGAACATCCGGAATTTCTTTCCTCACCAGATCACAGGTTCTGATCATGGTTTCAATATCTTTCAACGGGAAAACCCGGGCGGCAGCCACAACCGTTGGGCGTTTTGAAGTCGTTTCCGGTTTGGGTTTCGGGACAAATACATTCGGGTCGATGCCATTGTAAATCACGGCGATACGATCTTCTGTAGCATCAAATTTCATTTCCCAGCGTCTGTTATAACTGGCAACTGGTGAAATCTGATCGGCATGGGCATAAACGGCTCTCGTCATAAGAGTCGACATATCAACGAGAAATTTCTTCGCAAAAAAAGTAAATTCTGCCTGGCTGACAGCAATCAGTCTTTCGCGGATAAATACGCCGTGATCGGTTACAATCATGGGCGTTCCGTATTCATATTTGGCGACCAGAGACGGAATTCCCGCAAATCCGGCAAGTGTTGCATGAGAAACACTCGATGGCGGAACCGGAACTGCCAGTGGCATCATGAAGTGATAGAACCAGCGAAGTCCGAAAATCATGTCAAAAATATTGGGAACTTCGAAGCCAGGTGTGTTTTTATACTGATTATAATCCTGAGAAACCCGGGTTTTGTAAATCTCCCAGATCATTGGGTGGGTCAGCGTCATTTTATAATCGTAATGACGGAAAAATTTCCAGAGACCGTAGACAATTTCCCCAATCGTTTCTGCCGGAAGGTACGGGTCGGCAAGTGCATCAAGAAGATCATAAAACATGGGACAGAATGATTTTTCAATGACCGACCAGGTTGTGGACATTTTCCGGTTGACCTGTTCGGAGAAGGGAGTTTCCGGATCAAAATACTCAGCAGGTTCTTCAGCGCCCCATAACGGAACGTGAATGGTTCCCTGAATATTTTTTCCAAGTTTGTAACGGCTTTCAACGTTCGGGTCGCCTGTAATGGCATAAAGAATGAAATCACAACTTCCGTCCATTTCCTGACAAAGAATATGACTCCACGTCGAAACCCCGCCGCCGACAAACGGGTAAGTTCCCTCTGTTTCAAATAACACAACCGGTTGGGTGGGCTTGTTTTCCAGCCATTCCTTTTGGGTTCTGATCAATTGGAAAACTCCTGAAATAGGTGCTCATACTGACCAAAAATAACTGGCCAGGTATGGGCACGCACAATCTTGTTGTGACAGTCGATTTGCTCAGAAAGCCAACGATCTGAGTCAGAAATGATCGGTAAAATGCCAGCTAAAACATCCTGAACGCCAGATTCCTTTGGGAACGAAATGCCAAAACTCTCATTGAAATCACCCGCTTCCCATCCGAATGGGACAACTCCCCTTGCCATGGCTTCGAGCATCACCAGAGGTTGTGCTTCGCTGATGCTTGTCAAACAAAGGGCATCCATTTTGTCAAAATATGAACTGGCCGGTTGATTCCAAATTGCGGTAATAGTAGGAATCTGACTAAGCCGTAACCTGACTTCTTCGTTCAGATCAGCCTCTCCGGCATCAGCAAGCAGCATGAGAAAACGCGGGTTCCATCCCTCTGTTTCTGACCACTTTTCGGCCAGATCAAGAAAACGGTGCGGATTTTTAAGATGAGCACAACGGCCAACCCAGCCAACGACCGGATCGTCGAAAACGGGGTGAAACTCAGGAACTGTACTTACCATGCGGAAAGGAACACCATTTGGGATGTAGGTTGAGTTTTGTGCACCAAGTTCACTCTGAAAAACCTGATTGCAGACTGAAACTGAAAAAATCAGGGAGGATTGTTTATAGACTTCACGGGCAATTGACTGAAAAAACAAAGAAGCCAGATGACGTTCGGTTGGATTTGATGGAATGCGGTAGCCACATTCCAAAGCATCAGCGCCCAGTTCAATTTCCTTCCAGTAAACGCCGTGCTCGGTCAGAATCAGGGGAATCTCATCCCGTTTCGAAAGTGCGAGTCCTGCGAGTCCGGCAAGTCCGGTGTTCAAAACGTGGATAAAATTGGCCGGTTGTCTGGGGAGCAGTTCAAGAATGGAATCTGTCCATTTTTTCGGATCGGTTAAATCTTCTGGCGGATTAATTCTTGTAAAGGACTTCACATTTTCAGGAACCGGGTAAACACCCTCGGTTAATTCATACCCGGCATAATCATCAGTTGAAATCTGAATAATATGAAAGTGGGCAGTGCGGAAATAGTCAAGATAATGACAGATCCATTCACTTACGCCACCACGGTACCAGGGAAAAGTTCCTTCAATGACTAAGGAAATGGTTAACGGTGCTTGAGACGACATTTGGCTTTAAGAATTTAGTGAACAGATCAGGAAACACCCGACGAAAAAACGGGGCCAACCTGACGGAAAATGGCTTCGATTTCGTTTTGTTGTTCTTTTGAAAAGGGTTGGGTTTTTAAAACAAGTAAAAAGGTTTCGGGGTATGAAGAACTTTCATCTCCGGAAGGCTTTATTAATAAGTCCCTGCCCGATTTTAGTGTGACAGGAACAGCGATAACTCCTTCGGTTCCGGTCAGTTTGAGTGAAGGAAAATTGCCGGTTAAAGAAATACCCGATAATTGATTTGCTGTGATGCCGATTTTACCCGCAGACGAAATTAACTGGAAAGTAGTCCCACTGCGTTCAATCAAGGCGAGTCCATCAATTTGTAAAGTGTTTGAAAGATAATCAGCCCAGGCAATCACGGTTTCACGGCGATTTTGGCCGGAACTGAGTTCTGTAAGTTCTGAAGCAACTTTAGAAAGGTTTTCAGCCGGAAGACTTTGGTCTGAAGATTTCTCTGGCTGGTTATCCAGGATCAAAGAATGGACACGGTTGAGAAGAAGTTGCCTGTTGATGGGTTTCAAGATGAAATCAGCAACACCGAAAGACTCAGCCTTTTTTTGTTTGTCTGATGAGGGAAGTCCGGTTAAGACCAGTACGGGAATGGATGAAAGTTCACTTTCAGATTTAAGCCGTTGAACAAATTCAAGGCCCGATTCGCCAGGTAAATTCAAATCGGTAATAACCAGATCAACCGGTTCATTTTTTAACAACTGAAAGGCTTCGGTTGTGTTAAAAGATTGAATAACCTCAAACTCTTTATCGAGCATAAATTTCAGAATAATCTGAATATTTGCATCATCATCAATGACCAGGATTCGGGCTTTCATAATAATCCTTAGTTGGTGAGCAGAATAGTTTTAAACTGATTGTTATCTGACCGGATGGATTTTATTTCTGAAACCAAACGGGAAAGCGATACAGATTTTTATTTCAAACTGAGCAAAAAAACATTTTGGGATTACACTAAATTCTTTAAAGGATTGAAAATACATGGTTTAAAAAGGCCACAAATGAATACAAAAAGTAATAAGTCAGGAACAAAAGTAAATTTTTCTCCTGCTTTATTTTTCATTTTGCTGTCTTAGAAAGTCACCATAAAGTTGTTCTGTACAGGCCGGACAGATCCCGTGAGTAAAGGTTGCATGAGAATGATGCTCGATATAAGACTCTACCTGCTTCCAGTAACCCTTATCGTCTTTGATTTTTTTACATCCGGCACAGATCGGAAGTAAACCCCCAAGCGTTTTTTCCCGGGCAAGCGCTTCTCTCAATTCTTCAATTTTTTTCCGGTGAGAATCAATTTCCTGTTTGAGTCTGAGTGCTGATCCGGTTCGAGCGAGAAGTTCAATTGGCTCTAACGGTTGTCTGATAAAATCATTCACACCAGCTTCAAAAGCCTGCGTTAGAATATCGTCATCGGTGTGTCCGGTAATGATCAGAACGGGAATATCTTCAAATGCGGGTGTTGATTTCAGAATCCGGCAGAGTTCAATGCCGTCCATTTCTGGCATTGAAATATCGGTAATGATCAGGTCAAACTGTTCATCGGGATGTCTGGACCTGATGAGTTTCAGGGCAAGCCGGCCATTTTCTGCTTCAGCTATTTCTGTGAACTTGTGAGGTTCCAGGATGGTTTTAAAAATATCCCGGTTTAGCTGAACATCATCAATTATCAGAATCCGCAATCTGGTTTCCTTTGTTGATTTGGAAAGTGATGGTAGTCACATTGCTGGAACTTTGCAAAAAGCATGCCTTAAAATTGAAAGAACACCTTTTTTTGATTTAAGTAGCTGAAATCCGATATTTATAAATATGACAAAACTTTGTATCAATATCGACCATGTTGCCACACTTCGTGAGGCACGGGCAGCAAATGAGCCCGATCCGGTCCATACGGTTTCAGTATGTGAACTTGCCGGTGCAAGCGGAATTGTTTGCCACCTCCGCGAAGACCGCCGGCATATCAATGACCGTGACCTCAGGCTGCTTCGTGAAGTAACCAAAACCAAGCTTGATCTTGAAATGGCTGCCACCGAAGAGATGAAAACCATTGCAAGGGAAGTGCTTCCTGAACTGGTTACGCTCGTACCCGAACGCCGTCTTGAACTCACCACTGAAGGCGGACTCGATCTCACCCGCAGTCACCTGCATCTTCGTGATTACATCCCTGCGTTGCAGGAAAAAGAAATTGAAGTGAGCCTGTTTATCGACCCGGTCAAAACCCAGATTGAGCTCGCACGTGACCTTGGCGTTGAATACATCGAAATTCATACCGGTGAATATGCCAATGCCATCCGTGAAAAAGATGTGGAACGGGAATGGCAAAGAATTGCTGAAGCAGCGAGATATGCAACCAGTCTCGGACTGAAAGTCAATGCCGGTCACGGACTCAATTACCTGAACGTTCAGCGGATTCTCGAAATCAAAGAAATTGGTGAAATGAGCATCGGACATTCGATTTTGAGCAGGGCCATTTTTGTGGGCCTCGATCGTGCCGTTCGTGATATGCTCGATATTTTCAGGTTGCACGCCTGATGCCTGAGTCCGGTTCTAAACCATTCCGCTCAGGTTATGTTGCCATTGTCGGCATTCCCAACGTTGGCAAATCTACCCTGATGAACAGCCTTGTCGGCGAAAAGTTGGCCATTGTTTCTCCCAAACCCCAGACAACCCGAAATAAAATTCTCGGAATTCTTTCAACTGATGACATGCAGGTTGTCTTTCTTGATACACCCGGTTATCTGAATCCCGAATATGAACTTCACAAAAAAATGCTGGAGTTCTCCCGTGGTGCACTTAAAGAATCTGATCTGATTCTTTTTATTGTGGATATGTCACTTTCTGACCTGCAGCCCGTCCATCCTATTTTACTTTCCCATCTCGTTGAAGTTAAAAAGAAACCACTGATTGTCATCTTTAACAAAGTTGATAAGGTAAGACCCGAGCAGGAAGAAAAATGTGTTGCTTTTTATAAAGCACAATTACCGTTTGCCGCCGACTACTTTTCAGTTTCTGCCAAAACCGGAACCAATCTGGAGTTGCTGACGGCCGCCATTCAGCAACGGCTTCCCGAACATGAGCCCTTTTTCCCGCTTGATGATCTAAGTTCTCACCCGGTCCGGTTTTTTATTGAAGAAATAATCAGGGAAAAAATCTTTTTTCAGTACGATAAGGAAATTCCGTACTCGACTGCAGTTCAGGTCATTCAATATGAGGAAAATGAGGCGGGTGTTGATAAAATTGAAGCTGAAATCATCGTGGAGCGGTCAACCCAAAAGATGATTTTGATTGGACGGAATGCGTCAAAACTCAAGGAATTGGGACGTACTTCCCGTGAAGAAATCGAAAAACTCGTTGGGAAACAGGTTTACCTGAAGCTTTTTGTAAAAGTCAGGGAGAAATGGCGCAGGAATGAATCTCATCTGAAGTCGTTCGGGTATTGAGAATTTAACCGCAGGAAAACCACCCCCAACCCCTCCTTTGAAAAAGGAGGGGAGTAATACTACTAATCCCGTACCCCATACAGCAAAAAACATCCCCGCGGCTTCGCCGTTCCCCTCCCGAATGCGGTCGAGGAACTTCGTCTTCAAAGGGGGACTTGTTACCGCTCGATTTACCACTTATAACTTATAACTTGTAACTTATCACTTGTAACTCTATTCCTTCACTTTACTGTGAAAGACCTTTTTGAATTTATCAACCTTGGGTTTAACCACAAACTGGCAGTAACCCTGACCCGGATTCTGGTTGAAATAATTCTGGTGATAATCTTCAGCCGGATAAAATTCTGGAATCGGACTGATTTCAGTCACAATCGGATTTGCGTAAGATTTTGACTCATCCAGTTTTTTCTTGAAATACTCAGAAACTTTTCTTTGTTCATCGCTGTGATAATAAATCACCGAACGGTATTGGGTTCCCACATCATTTCCCTGACGGTTTAATTGTGTCGGGTCGTGAACCATCCAGAAAATTTCAAGAAGTTCTTCAAATTTGACAACAGTCGTGTCAAAGGTGATCTGACAAACTTCTGCATGACCGGTTGTGCCGGTACAAACCTGCTCATAGGTCGGATTTTTCCTTGCTCCGCCGGTGTAACCCGAAACCACCTTTTCTACGCCTTTAACCCGCTGAAAAACCGCTTCAACACACCAGAAACATCCCGCACCAAAAGTTGCAGTTTCCATATTACTTTTTTTCCCTTCAATTACAGTAGCCTGAACAATTGCTGAAGAGAAAAAAGTGCTCAACAGCAGTATAAATAGTGTTTTCATGTTAACCTCTCTGTGAAAAACAGTTTTGGAATACTTCTTGTTCCCATCGTCCTTTTTTACTTTAGTCGTCCTTCAGGATGAAATCCTTACAGATCGTTTATCCGATTGGAAATAAGAAGTTTTGTTTGTATTAAAATTTACTATATTTGACAAAAGCGCTTCAAATGGAAAAATATGATTGAATGGATAAAGGAATTCAGGTTTCCTGAGTTCGCCGATGATGATAAAACCCGCCTTACCCGGACGGTCTTATTTATTTCCTATTGTATCATCATTGCTTGTATTTATCCATTTTTTCATCTGCTGGTAAATGAAAACTGGGGCTCATTTATTTCCGTTAGTGTAATTTTTGGTGCCGGGCTTTCAGCAATCTTTCTGGTCTCTGTCCGCCATGTAAAATGGGCTGCAAATGTTCTGAGTTTCTCGCTCCTTCCCGCCTGCTTTTATATGCTGATAACCGGTGATGGGTCACATGATATTGCAATTCTTACCTACCCGGGAATTCTGGTCATCGGTAGTATTTTGCTTTCAAACCGGGGTTATGGGATTCTTCTTTTTCTGAATATAGCTTCCATGGGTCTGATTTCCTGGCTCGAGATGGAAAAAATTCTGGTCACCCGGTTAAGTGAGTACGTGAAATTCAGTGATTTTACAGATATTATTTCTCTTTTACTGGTAACCGGTATTGCGCTGAAATTGCTCATCAGGGATTTTCAGAAAAGTCTGGAACGGGTTCGCCGTCAACGATCGGAATTGAACCGGAAAAATGCTGAGCTCGAATCTCACACCCGTGATCTCGCAGAATCTGCCGCCCGCTGGAAATCTCTCGTTGAAAATACGCCGGACCTGATTCTTAATATCCGCCCTGACGGATTTATTTTATTTTCAAATCACCGGGAATCGGTTCCGGCTTCTTTTACTTCTGCACTTAATTATTTTGATTCTGATGGGGCCGGTAATCTTGTTAAGGCCATCAGAACCTGTACCAAAACCCGTCAGCCGGTTCAGCTTGAACTTCAGTCTACTGAATCAACAGGGCGAAAATGGTATTCCGTTCGGCTGAATCCGATTTTCTCAGGAAAAGTTGTTGATTCCCTGACTCTGATTCTGACGGATATAACCCATTCCCGCAAAATGGCTCAGGATCAGAAACTTCTCGAAGCCAAAATCTATCAAACCCAAAAAATGGAAAGTCTGGGAACGCTTGCCGGCGGAATCGCTCATGATTTCAACAATATTCTGTCAATCATCATGACACACGCCGGCGGACTTGAAGCGCAATCTGGCAATCCGGAAAAGTTAAGAAAGAAATCGGAGGCGATTCTTTCTGCTTCAGAACGGGGTGCCGGTTTGGTGAGACAGATTTTGACTTTTGCCAGAAGGGATGAACCTAAAACCGTACTTACCGATGTGAATGCCGGTATTACCGAAGCCCTTTTGATGCTTGACGGTACCTTCCCGAAATCTTTGGAAATCAGATGGGAACCTTCAAAGTATCTTCCCAAAGTACTCATTGACCCCGGCCATTTGTACCAGATTATGCTCAATCTGTGCATCAATGCCCGGGATGCCATGAATGGAAATGGTATTCTTTCTGTGGGGACTTCGCTTGAAAACAGCGAATCTGATGAGTTGAAAAACCTGCAAACGGTTAAAATTTCAATTTCTGATACAGGCTCAGGAATTCCGGATGAGATTAAGGACCGAATTTTTGAACCGTTTTTCACCACGAAGGAAGCAGGGAAGGGAACCGGTTTGGGCCTTTCATTGGTCTATGGTATGGTTCAGTCTGCTGGTGGCAGAATTGAAGTGGAATCTGAACTGGGGAAAGGAACAACTTTTGTTCTTTACCTTCCGGTTCATGAAGCAGCTGAAAGCAAAATTCCAACGGGAGTTTCTTCAGATCAAAAGCTTGAAAGTTCTGCACAGTTTACCGTTCTGCTTGTTGAAGATGAACCTGCGTTTTTATCCCAAATGACCTTTGAACTTGAAAATTCCGGGATCAGAGTACTGACGGCATCTTCGGGGGCTGATGCGCTTGAAAAATTAGGTCATTTGCCGTATAGATTGTCAGTCATGGTCACCAATCTGGACCTTCCCGGCATTGGCGGACTTGAAGTCTGCAGGGAAGCTAAGTTAAAATATCCCGGACTGCCGGTTCTGATTTCTTCCGGATATATTTCAGCATTTAGTCAAAACCAGCTCAGGGAAATGGGTATTACCACCTGGCTATTCAAACCGTATCCGCTTAAAAACCTCACTCAGGCCATTTTCGCAGAACTCGCACATCAGTAAAAAAAAGGGCGACCATGGTCGCCCTTTTTTATCTTCAGTCTCCTATTCCCGAAAGTGTTCGGGATCTTCGCTTCGCTCGACTTCTCTCTTCTAACTTCTAACTTCTTCCTTCTGATCTTACAAATTATCAACTTTACTTTCAATTGTTGCCTGAATAGTTGTTGAAACCTGATCCAGAAAATTATATCCGGTTTTGGTTTCGATGGCATCAACAGTGGTTCTGAAGGTTTTCCAGTCGGCTGACCGGCTGATGTTGGCATCATAATTTGTCATATCCACAGTGATCACACGGGTTGTGGTGGTAACTCTGCCAAGATCATTGGTGCCGTTATCAAGAACCACAACAATCTTCCAGGTGTTGGTCGGAACGGAAACTCTGCCGGCGTCAATAGTTTTCATTACGCCATATCCACCCGAATAGATATACATTTCCTTACCGGAAGTTGCGAGCGTTCTGAGGTAATTTTCCATACTTGCCCACGGACCCTGATTATTATTCGGTGCCTGCGGAATCATGTTGGTCATGAGGAAAGTGGCACCGTTATCTGTCACGGTTAATGTTCTGTCAGCAGATGGGCACATGTGTCCGCGATCAAATCCTGATCCTGAGTAACTGTTCGCACCAACCTGGTACCAACCTGAAGGAAGAGTTGCATCCGCACGGAAATTATCCTGACGGGCAGTACTTCCCAACCAGGAGGAATTCAAATGCCAGGCAACCCAGTTCGGAGTTCCTTTCGTCTTGTGATAAGACATGGCAAACTGTGGTTTCTCGAGAAGATAATTGGTGGTATAAGTTACGTTGGTAACCGCACCGCTTGGATTTCCCAACGTCAGGTGAACACTTCCGGATGGGGGCGGGGGAGTTACCGTTCCGTTATCGTTAATGATGATGTCATCAATGTTTATTCTGGCCGTTCCGCCGGAGATTTTCCTGATTTCAAGACGTGCTGTTGAAGCAGTTGTGTTTACAGTAAGGGTTGCTGTTGCGAGAGTTGTTGAGGAAGTAGTTACCGTTGAACCTACTTTCGTCCAGGTTGAACCTGAATTGGTGGAAAGCCAGAGTTCCCAGGTTGAAGTTGCATCTGTTCCGTACTTGGCGTGTTTAATCGTCACGGTACTGATTCCGCCACTGACATTAAACTTCATCGTCAGTTTACCGGTATTGCGAATCCGGGCCGAAGCAACACCAGTTTTGGGATCACTTGTTGTATTTCCGATTAAAGCATCATTCAGATTCCAGACTCCGGTTGAAAGCGTAACATCAGCAGCAGTGTAAGAGGTCTTGCTGCCGGTTTCAAATCCTTCCTGAGCAGTAATCTTTGCAAAGGAGTAATTTACTGCCGAACGTTCTTTCCCGGATTCTGTATCAGTTGGGAGTTGTGTACAGGCAGAAAATGAAAAAATAAGCAGAGTAAAAATGCTGTAAAGCATCAGGCGGGTTTTTTGCATGTCGTTTCCTTTTGTGGGTTAAGGTCGTTCCATGGCGGAACATGTAAAAGTACGACAAATCAGGTGACCCGACCAGATGTCAACTTTTACGATCAGGTCCGATTGTTAAGAATATAAAAACGTGGGTGGATTATATGTGGCATTATCTGTAAATGGTAGGATAAGTAACGGATATTATTGAATATACCTACAGAACCCCGCATAAATCACACTTTTAACCAGAGAATTGTTTACAAAAAATTAACATTAAACCGTTATAATTCATGACAATGCCATGATATAGATTAATTATTTGAAAAGGTTCTTGACAAAATCAGAAATACTCTGCACTTTTGAATCGTTTGAAAGTTTTCAAACATCGCAATCACACAATACATATTCTATGCTTGATCAGGATTCTGTAAAACAGGAAGTCATCCATTCATTTGGTGATGCCTATAAAGCCTTCGGACTCAACCGTCTGATGGGAAACGTCGTTGGTTTGTTAATTGCAAACAATGAACCCATGTCGCTTGACGAAATCACCGAAACACTGGGCATGAGCAAAGGCCCCATCAGTCAAATCACCCGCCGGCTGGCAGAACGTGGCTTAATCAGAAAAGCCTGGAAACCCGGCAACCGGAAAGATTACTGGGAAGCTTCGGGTGACATATTTGGTGCTGCCTTCAGGAATCATTATTCCATGATCAGAAGCAACACCCGGCTTTCGCATCACCTGATTGAACTGGCTGCTGGCAATCCGGACTCAACCGTGAACCGGAACCGGCTGGATGAAATGGAAAAGTTTTACACCTTAATGGAAAAGCACTTTAAAGCCTTTACCGAAGAATGGGCAGAAGTCAGAAAATCAGAAACCTGATTTAGGCACTTATCAAACTCGTAAAGCTTTTTTTCACGCTCTGAACGTTTTGTATTTTTCAAACGATAAAAACACAGGATTTTAAAATGAAGCGTCTTGAAGGAAAAATTGCCATTATAACCGGTGGCGCACAGGGTATCGGGAAAACCACTGCCTTAACATTCGCAAAAGAAGGTGCATCACTGATTATCTGGGATGTGAATGAAGAAAAAGGAAAGGCAATTCTGCTCGAATTGTCGAATCTGGGTACACCGGCCATGTTCCACAAGGTTGATGTAACAAAACCAGAATCGGTTGAAGAGGCCGTTGCTGCTGCTCTTTCCCGTTTTGGGAAAATTGATATTCTGGTCAACAATGCCGGCATAACAAAAGATGCAACCTTAATGAAAATGACGATGGAGCAATTTCAGGCTGTACTTAACGTGAATCTGACCGGAGTTTTTAACTGTACCAAAGCGGTTGCAGCTTCCATGATTGAAAAAGGTTCGGGGCGGATTTTGAACGCTTCTTCTGTGGTCGGGATTTACGGAAATTTTGGTCAATCGAATTATGTGGCAACCAAAGCCGGTGTGATCGGGATGACAAAAGTCTGGGCAAGGGAACTTGGCCGGAAGGGAATTACCGTGAATGCGGTTGCACCTGGTTTTATTTCAACAGATATGATTGCCACTGTTCCAGAAAAAGTAATTGAGACCTTAAAAGAAAAAACGCCGCTGGGTCGCCTTGGAATGCCGGAAGATATCGCCAATGCGTATTTGTTCCTCGCCAGTGACGAAGCGTCGTTCATCAACGGACATTGTCTTTCTGTTGATGGCGGACTGATCATGTAATTGCCGGTGACGTGGGACGGGGGACAAGTGACGGGGAATTACGGGTCACATATTACGGGTAACGGAAAAATGCATGTAATTCTTATAAAAACAGCTATTTAAATTCCCCTCCTTTTCAAGGAGGGGTGGCGAAGCCGGGGTGGTTTGGCTATTTATCCAAATCTTGAAAATTAAAACCTCCCCTAACCCCTCCTTTGAAAAAGGAGGGGAATTCATTTAAAATATAAATTCTAACTTCTGTCTTCTAACTTCTAACTTCTAACTTCTAACTTCTTCATCACTATGACCCGAAACGCTTACATCTCAGGAACCGGTTCTTTCGCACCTGACCGTGTGGTTCCAAATTCTTACTTCAATGAACTGCTCGGTGAAGATGTTGATACCTGGCTGGTTACGAATCTGACCATCAGGGAACGGCGGTGGTGCGCACCCGATGAATCAACTGCTGATCTCTGTGAAGAAGCAGCTCACCGGGCTCTCGTTTCCGCTGGTTTGAAACCCTCTGATCTTGATCTGATTATCGTTTCCACCGATACACCCGAATACATTTCTCCGTCTACCGCTTCGGTGGTTCAGGACCGGATTGGTGCAGAAAATGCCGGAACTTTCGATGTGAACACGGCCTGTGCAGGATTTGTGACAGTTCTGGATATGGCCGCCAAATACATCAAAGCAGATGACCGGTATCAGCATATTCTGATCATCGGTGCTTACGCCATGTCAAAATATCTCGACATGACCGACAAAAAAACGGTGACCCTTTTTGCTGATGGTGCCGGTGCTGCCGTGGTTTCTGCAACCACTGAACCTGGGAAAGGATATTATTCAAGTGAACTTCATTCTGAAGGAAAGTATAATTCCTGGATGGGAATTTATGCTGGCGGGGCACATCAGCCAACAACCCATGAAGTGATTGACAATAAAGATCAGCTGCTGAAATTCGTCAGAAAATTCCCGAAAGAACTGAATCCGCAGGTATGGACGAAAATGGCACAGGATCTCTGCGAACGTGCCGGCATCCAGCCAAAAGATCTGAACCATTTTTTCATGACTCAGATCAACATCAACAGCATCTGGGAAACCCTCGACAATCTTGGCGTCCCCCGTGAGCGGGCACATACCATCATGGATCGTTTTGGCTACACGGGTTCAGCAGCCATCGGAATGGCATTGGATGAAGCCGTGAAAATGGGAAAAGTGAAGTCGGGTGACTGGTGCCTGTTCATTGGTTCCGGTGGCGGATTGGCCTTTGCTGCAGCCTTATTCAAATGGTGAGGACAACATGATTCTTGCAACCTGGATTCTGATTCTGATTTATATGGCGGTAACCGTTTTTCTGGTTATCCGGGGTGCCCGTTCGGTGAAATCCATGTCGGATTATGCCGTCGGAAGTGTGGTTTTTTCTCCAGCTTTCGTGGGACTTTCGCTGGCAGCTTCAATGACCAGTGCTGCAACCTTTATTATCAATCCCGGATTTATCGCTTTTTACGGATTCAGTGCCATTATTTCCTATGCGCTGGTTCTGCCGGCAGCAGCCATGGTTTCACTGTACTTTCTTACCAAAGGGTTTAGAAAACACGGACAGATTACCAAAGCACAGACCATGGCCCAATGGATGCAAACCCGTTATCAGAGTAAAGGTTACGGACGGTTTTTTGCTTTTCTGTCGTTGCTGCTGATTACGTTTATCGTTCTGATTGCAGTTGGTTTGACCGTTGTACTTTCAAAAGCTCTGGCGGTTGATCCGATCTGGGTTCTGGCCGGAATTGTCATTTTCATTTTCGGATACATGATGTTCGGCGGTGCCAATTCCATGGTTTACACCAACACTGTTCAGGCTTTGATTATGCTGGTGGTTGCTGTGATTCTTCTTGGATCAGGATATCAGCACTTTTCGGATGGAATTCACGGGTTTATCGCCAAACTCGATGCCATCGACCCGAATCTGACTGCAGGATACAATCCTACTTCCTTTCTGTTCCGTGATTTTTTTGAAATTTACATAGCCCAGATTATTGTGGGTGTTGCCATCGTTTGCCAGCCTCACATCATCACCAAATCGCTGCTTTTGAAATCGGATTCAGATGTGAACAAATACCTGACGACCGGAATCATCGTTCAAACCTTGTTTTTCCTTGTTGTCATTACCGGACTTTTTGCACGGATTGATTTTCCTGATCTCATGATCAACGGACAGCCACTTAAACTGGATGGCGTGATGTCTGCATACGTCGTCAAAGAATTCCCCGTTTGGATCGGATTATTTGTCATTCTTGGTTTGATTTCTGCCGGGATTTCAACTTTGGAAGGACTCATCCAATCCGTTTCAACAACCATTACCACCGATATCATTAAACCTATTTTTGGTTCACGTTTCCCCACAGACGAACAGGCAAGACATAAAGCCGAAATAACGGTTAACAAAGGCGTCATTGTTGGGTTGGCCATTGTCACGTTTTTATTGTCGTGGAACCAATTGGTAAATCCGAATCTTAGCGTTGGGATTTTTGCCCAGAACGGCGTTTACGCTTATTTCTCAGCAGCTTTTCTGCCCATTTTTATGGGATTATTCCTGAAAAATATTCCAACTGCAGTTCCGGTTGCAGCTTCGCTTGCAGCCATCATTGTACACTTTTCAATGTTTTACGGAAAACTATCGGTACCGGGATCACTGGCAACGGGAGCCAATCCGGGTGTAGCAGCGGCGGTGGCGATCTTGGTCTCTGTAGCCGTGGCCGCAATTGTCTGGCTTTTAAGAACTCACCGCAGAGACGCTGAGAACGCTGGGTGAATTCCGTTTTAAAAAAAAAAAACAATTTCTCAGAAGTTTTCTCTGCGACCTCTGTGCCTCTGCGGTAAAAAAAATAACCTTTAAACTTGACGAAGAACCATGACTTACAGACTTGACTGGTTTGAAAAATGGGCTGATTACTCACCCGAAAAAGTGGCGGTGAAAGAATCTGAATCCGGACGGACGTTAACTTACCGGCAGCTCAATGATCTGGGAAACCGGGTTGCCGGCGAATGGAAAACCGAAGGGTTACTTCACGGTGACCGGCTGGTTATTCTCGCAGAAAATACCCTCGATTATTTCACACTTTTTTCTGCCGCTGAAAAATCAGGTGTGATTTTGGTTCCGCTGAACTACCGGTTAAGCCCAAGAGAACTTGATGATCTATTGGCCGATTGTACTCCAAAAGCCATTCTCTACGAAGAGAAATTTCGTCAGGTGCTGGATAAAACTTCCCGGTTTTCATCCTTAGAAATGAAAGAAACCATTGAAGCTTTTGGTTCACGGCTGGATGAAGTGAAAGCCCAAAAATCAACGCCGGTTTCCTGTCCGGAATTAAGTGAGGACGATCCGCTTTTCATTTTGTACACGTCTGGCACAACGGGAACTCCTAAAGGGTCGCTGTACACGTACAAAATGCTGACCTGGAACAGTTTCAACACGACGATGAGGCTGGATATAACGTCATCTGACCGGTCAGTAACCTGCATGCCGCTTTTTCATACGGGTGGATGGAACGTGATTCCGACACCGTTTCTTCACCGGGGTGCTTACATCTGTCTCACCCGGAAATTCGATCCGGAGCAGATTCTGAAACTCCTTCAGGAAGAAGAAGCGACCATGTTTGTTGCCGTTCCGACGATGCTACAGCTCATGGCCAATTCGCCGGCGTTTCCATCAGCCCGGTTATTTTCGATGAAATATTTTATTATCGGCGGTGAACCGATGCCCCTTCCGCTCATAAAAAAATGGCATCAGAAGGGTGTTCCCGTCCGGCAGGGATATGGGTTAACTGAAGCCGGACCGAGTGTAACGTCCCTCCATCAGGATGACGCCATCCGGAAAATGGGATCCATCGGCAAAATCAACTTTTATCTGGATTACCGGATTGTGGATGAAGGTGGAAATCAGGTGAAACCCGGTGAAGTCGGTGAATTCCTGCTGAGTGGTCCGTCTGTGACACCCGGTTACTGGAAAAATGAAGAAGCCACCAAATTGACGTTCACAGAAAACTGGTTTCATACCGGTGATCTGGTGAAGACAGACGAAGAAGGATTCATTTTCGTTATCGACCGGAAGAAAAACATGTATATCTCTGGCGGAGAAAATGTCTATCCTGGTGAAATCGAAAAATTTCTTTACACCCACGATTCAGTGAAGGAAGTTGCTGTCATTGGCGTTCCTGACGAAAAATGGGGTGAAGCCGGTAAAGCTTTTATCGTTTTGAAGGAAGGGTTTTCACTTTCCGAAAATCAGATTCTGACCTTTTGCCAGGGCAATCTGGCCAAATATAAAATCCCGAAATCAGTTCAGTTTTTACCGGAGTTGCCAAAAAGTGATACCGGTAAAATCAACAAAAAGAAACTACTCGAACTTCATCAATCGCAAATCAAATGAAGACACAAACACAACCATAGAAGGAGAGAGACAATGAAAAAGTTATGGATAGGAATTATTGCTCTGGCACTGGGTGCCTGGGTAACCGGCTGCAGCGACTCAGATGATTCATCAACTGACCCAACACCAAATGCTGATCCGATTGTCGGAACCTGGACATCAGAAGGTTCTGGATATGTTGCACCCGGACTTGCAGCTGCACCTTTCAAAGTGAAAAAAATTGTTGCAACCTTTAATACAAACGGAAGTTACACGGTTATTTCAACGGATAGTTCAAATGCAAATGTAACTTACAAAGGAACATTTGTTGCCACAGAAAATGCCGGTACTACCATCAGAACCATCGTTCTGACCCAAACTGAACCAACAACTGTAACCTCAACAGGTATTTATCAGGTTGACAAAAATCAGTTTAAATATGAAGTGATTCAAACGACACCAGCTATTGCCGGAATATCTGCCCCGACTGCTGCTGAAGGTTTTGGAAGCACCAAATATAATGGATTCAAACTGGGTGTTACCTGGGTTCAGACTTTTGTGAAATATGGAAATCTGACTGGATCCTGGATTTCAGAAGGAACTGGCAATGTAGCACCGGGTCTTGCAGCAGCGCCTTTCAAAGTGAAGAAAATCGCCGCAACCTTCAATACAAACGGAAGTTACACCGTGGTATCAACTGACAGTTCCAATGCAAATGTTACCTATAAAGGTACTTATGTTGCAACAGAAAATGCCGGTTCAACCATTAAAACCATTATTTTGACTCAAACCGAACCAACAACAGTAACTTCCACCGGTATTTTTGAAGCAAAAGGCAACAGCCTGACCTATGAAGTTATTCAGACTACACCGGCAATTGCAGGAATTTCAGCGCCAGTATTTTCTGAAGGATTTGGAAGCACAAAATATAACGGATTCAAATTAGGCATTACCTGGGTTCAAAAATTTACACTCCAATAACCTGATTTTTAAAGTAGCCCCGGAAACCAGAATTGAAAAATTCTGATTTCTGCGGGCTTCTCTTTTTATCAGAAATCCGTTCAGGAAAATAGTCAGGAGTTAACAATGAAATTTGCTTCGTTATTCATTTTCAGTTGCTTATTTATCTCCGGTTCTGGTTTTGCCCAGACTGAAGAACGGGTAAAGGAACCGGCCCCAAAAGAATTTCAGTTTATCGGGTATTTTTTCACCCGTGCAACAACTACAAACATTACCCCAACCAATGAACTGCTTCAGGGTCAGGTCATCGGCCGGTTATTCGGTCCGAATTCAACAACCACTCTGGACCGTCAATCTTTGTATACCGAACAAAGGTTCGTCCCGCTTTTTGTTTACAAACCCTCAATTTTAGATGGCTATGCCACTTTTCGGTCTTTGTTCAAAATTGATTTTACCTGGGGTGATCAGTCTTATGGTGCAGGAAATAACCGGGGTGGAGGTTTATCTGGCGGACAAGTGAACCTGCAAACCCTGATGGCAAACGTTGAACTGAAAGAACCCGGTTCAAACTGGAACCTTGTGATTGGTCTTCAACGAATTTTTGACAACGTGAGAGACCCGAATATCAATACCTTAACAATTGCACAAACCAGCGGATACAAACTTTCTTTCTGGGGAACCCAGGGTGTGGGTATTACAACCTACGGAAAATTTACTCCAGCCACTTTAGCTAAATTTGGAGTTTATCAGCTTTGGGAAAATGAAATCAGCCGTGATGATGATGTGATTCTGGCAATGGCAGATATTGAACATAAGTTTATGCCCCTGCTTGAAGTGGGCGCCGATTTATGGATGCTGCATGATAAAGCAAAAGGTGCCGGCGGAATTGGCGGAAGTTTATCTCAGGGAATGACTTCAAATCTGACCGATTATAACGGTACAATGAGACTGCATTTTCCATCCAATATCTCAAAATATAATGCCTCTGTTGCCTGGTTGGGTACACGTGTTGCCTGGAACCGGGATTTCCTTGCAGGCAGACTTTGGTTTGATGCCTATGCCATCACAAACTTTGGAGTGATCGATACCATTGGAGCAACCGGTACAAAAAAAGCAGCTGATATTATTGGCGGACTTGCCCTCAATGCTCAGATTGCCTACAAATATGGAATGACTGCAAATGATAAAATTTCAGCAGAAGTTCAGTATACATCCGGCGATAAAAACAATGCTACAGACGGGAAAATTTCCACCGTTTTAACCGGAAACGTCTGGGGTTCTCCTGTTGGAATTTATTCCTCGCACAAAGCGTATCTGCTTTTCCCGGATGCACAGGTTGTAAACCGGTATTATTCTGCGGTACATGATATTTCAAACATGGGATATGGCGTAACAGGTTTATTTTTAAATGTTTACAACGATATTATCCCCAATAAATTCAGCGGAAAAGTAGGAATTGCCACTGCCATGTCAATGGTTTCACCTCCGGGAGGGAAAAACTATATCGGAACAGAATATAATGCTGAGTTTCGGTACAATCTGAAAGTATTCCTGACGCTCAGCATCAGTGGTGCGTATTTGAAATTGGGTGATTTTTACAATTCACCACTGGTTTCAAATACCGGGAAAAAACCACTCGATCCGTGGGTTTGCTTCACAACTTTAAACTGGCTGATGTTCTGAGAGGACTACCATGAAAAATCTTATTAGCATCTTTCTTTCCGTTATCCTTTTTATGGGAGTCACAAGTTGTATGTCTGGATACCGTTATGCAGATTCACCTGCAATGGAGTTTTCTGACTTTAATTATGGCTTCCCGGTTAAACTGTCAAAAGCCGAACCCAGAATTGCCTACATCGATGAAGGATCAGGATCAAAAACAATCATTCTGGTTCACGGACTTGCCAGCAATGCAGGTTTCTGGCGGTACAATATTGCTGAACTGTCAAAAGAATACAGAGTTATTGCCATTGACCTCCCAGGTTATGGCCGTTCACAAAAGGCAGACAAGTTCAGTTATTCCATGCCGTTCTTTGCAGATGCAGTCAATCAGCTGATTACCGAACTTAAACTCGGGAAAGTGGTTTACGTGGGTCATTCTATGGGCGGACAAATCGGACTAACTCTTGCCATGAACCATCCTGAAGTGCTTGACCAGTTGATTCTGGCTGCCCCGGCCGGTTTTGAACCTTTTGCACGTGGTGAAGGTGACTGGCTAAAAAGTGTTATTACCATTGAAGGTGTAAAAACAACCAACGAAGAAGGTATCCGCCGGAATCTGGCTTCCAACTTTTACAACTGGCGTGATGATCTGGAATGGATGGTTGAAGAACGGGCAAGAATGGCAAAAGCTGTTGAGTTTGATGACTTTGCGTACACAGTTACACGTTCAGTTACTGCCATGGTTGACCAGCCAACAGTGAAAAAGCTGGACAAAATTTCGCTGCCGGTAACCATCATTCATGGTGAATTTGACGGACTGATTCCGAATCCTTATTTGCATCCCGGAGTCACCCATGATGTTTATCTTAAGGCCGTTGGTCACCTTCCGAACTATAAAATTGTGACCATTCCGGATGCCGGACACATGATTCAGATTGAAAAGCCGGCAGAATTTGACGCAGCAGTTCTGAATGCACTGAAGTAAGTCGTTTTTTCCCGTCCCCATTTTCCCACAAACAAAAAGGGGCTGTCTCAAAAGGGGTAGCCCCTTTTTTATTATAATTTCTAAATACAATATAAACAAATAGTTAGGTATTGAAATACAAGCAAAGGAGTTGTAAATTTGTAACAAGAGATTGTAA
>JAFLBE010000035.1 GCA_017303995.1 Bacteroidota bacterium
GGGTATTATGTTTAAAATAAAAAAGAGACGGGGCACCGAAGGCAACAAAATTCAAATTCTGTTACCTTTAAATTTTCTCTCACAAAAATTTAGGAGCCCCGTCATGGACAAGAATACAAAACCGGACTTTAAGGATCAATTCATTCACGTCGGACTTGATACTCACAAAAACTCCTGGAAAGTAACGGAACGAAACAATAAAATGGAACTGAAGACTTTTTCAACAGACCCTGGCGAAAAGAAATTGTTGACTTCCCTAAATAACCGGTATCCCGGAGCAAAAATTGTAGTTGCCTATGAAGCCGGTTTTACAGGATTTTCCACTTACAGAAAGTTCAAAGAACTTGGCGTAGACTGTTTAGTGGTTCATCCCGGCCATATTCCAACTAATTCTGCTGAGCGGATACAAAAAACAGATCAGCGTGACAGCCGGAAGATTGCCCGCGAACTTGAAAACGGATCACTGAAGTCCATCTTTATTCCGGATGAAGCTGACGAAGCTTTTCGGAGTCTGGTTCGGAGCCTGGGTGATCTAACAACGAAGACAACAAGAGTAAAAAATCAGATTTCTTCCTTTTTGCTTTGTCATGGACTGCTGAGTTCAAAACCAAAATCAAATGGCTGGAGTATTCAGTTCCGAAAAGAACTCCGGCAAATGAAATTGAGTTCTGTTTGTCTCAGAGTGAAACTGAACCTGTTGCTTGACGAACTTGATTTTTTTATTCAGCAGAAAAGAACGCTCGACAAACAACTGAAAGAACTTAATCAGGACAATCAGACCATAGATGCTTTAATGTCGGTTTCCGGCATCGGCTGGATTTCAGCGCTTAAACTCAAAAGTGAACTTATTTCCATGGATCGTTTCCCAAATAACGATCATTTGGCTGCGTTTGTCGGTCTTGTTCCGGCTACCCACTCTTCCGGGGAACACGAACGGACATTGGGTCTCGTTTCTTCCGGACATTCTGAACTTCGGTCCTTACTGGTTGAAGCGGCCTGGATCGCGGTCCGGAAAGATCCGGCCATGACCCTCTATTTCTCAAAAACTGCTGCCCGGAAAGAAAGAAACAAAGCCATCATTCAGGTTGCACGAAAACTCCTGAACCGAATCCGGGCTGTCTGGATTTCCGGAAAGGATTATCAGTTTAGTAAAACAGCTTAATTATCTTTTTATTTACTTGTTCTTTGAATACTTTTTCACCGGCAGACTGTTTTGTCATCCCTGCAAAAGTTGTTTTTCAACTTTGCTATTCGCGAGGTTACAGCTGCCACCTTTTTGAATTGATAATACTTTGCGGCAAAGTCTGACTTTGACCGCTGATAGCGGTTTCGTATTCAATTAACTCGTATTTATTTGCCTTTTTTGTACTCCCTTAACTTGCATTTTAACATAGCGGGATGACAATATTGAAGCTCTTTGGCAAATTGAATTTGAAAGGGTTGTCATTCCCGCGAAGGCGGGAATCCATGCCTTTTCCTAAAACCTTACACCTTATTCCTTATGCCTTTTCGTTCCCACGTCCCTCGTCACTCGTCCCAGGTCCCCGGAAGTTTTATTCCGGCCTCATAGTTGGGAAGAAGAGTACGTCACGAATGGATTCCTGATCGAGCAAAATCATTGTCAGGCGGTCGATACCGATTCCAAGTCCGGCAGTCGGTGGCATGCCGTATTCAAGCGCACGGATGAAATCTTCATCCATCACCATGGCTTCATCATCGCCTCTTTCGCCAAGGCGGCCTTGTTCTTCAAACCGTTCTTTCTGATCGATCGGATCGTTCAGTTCTGAGAAAGCATTGCACATTTCTTTTCCGCCAACAATGGCTTCAAAACGTTCAACCAGACCTTCTTTTGTCCGGTGTTTTTTTGCCAAAGGTGACATTTCAACCGGATAGTCAGTGATGAACGTTGGGTTGATGAGCGTTTTCTCTACAAAATTTCCGAAAAACTCATCGATGATTTTTCCGACACCCAATTTCGGATCGAGATCCAGATGTTTTTCCTTGGCGATTTTCCGGAGTTCTTCTTCTGATTTTCCTTCCAGATCCACACCAATTTTTTCTGCGATAGATTCAAACATAGTCACCCGGCGCCAGGGTGTTTTGAAATCAACATCCTTGCCCTGATACTTGATTTTGGTGGTTCCGTGCAGATCAAGACAAACTTTCTCAACGGCTTTTTCAACAAATTCCATCATCCAGTTGTAGTCTTTATAGGCTACGTAAATTTCAACCTGAGTAAATTCGGGGTTATGAAACCGGTCCATTCCCTCATTCCGGAAGTCACGTGAAAATTCATAAACGCCGTCAAATCCGCCAACAATCAATCTTTTCAGATAAAGTTCGTTGGAAATTCTGAGGTACAACGTCATTCCCAATGCATTGTGAGTTGTGGTAAAAGGACGGGCTGCAGCACCACCATAAATGGGCTGAAGAATTGGAGTTTCAACTTCGAGATATCCGAAAGAATTGAAGTAATCACGAAGTGACTGCACAATCCGGCTTCTCATCTGGAAAACTTTCCGTACATCAGGGTTTACAACCAGATCGACGTACCGCTGACGGTAACGGGTGTCTTTATCAGAAAATTCATCATAAACCACTTTTTCACCATCAACTTCTTTTTCTTTGGCGATGGGGATCGGGCGAAGTGTTTTCGTGAGGATTTCAATCTGTTCAGCATGGACGGAAATTTCACCGGTTTTGGTTCTGAACACATAACCCTTTACGCCGACGATATCACCCAGATCATACATTTTGAACTGGCCATATTTTTCTTCGCCAATGTCATCTTTTCTGAGGTAAACCTGAATCCGCCCGTCAGAATCCATCAGATGAAAAAAGGCAGCCTTTCCCATTTGTCTGATGGCCATGATGCGGCCGGCAAGGGAAACGGTTTCTTTGGTTGGTGCATCAACGGTTTCACCGGCTTCGTTGGTTGCCTTCGTGAAAAATTTTGCAAAATTGGTAAGAATATCGGCGGACTTTGCCGTGATATCCCACGAATAGGCAAAAGGATTAACACCGGCTGTGCGGAGATCATCAAGATATTTCCGCCGTTGAATCATCTGATCGTTCATTTGCTCAGACACAGGAACCTCGAATTGCTAATGTTGAATTTTGAATTTTAAATTTTGAATGATGAAAACAAGAAGTTAGAAGGAAGAAGATAGAAGTTAGAAGTTTTATCCAAATTCCCCTCCTTTTTCAAAGGAGGGGTTAGGGGAGGTTTGGCTGTAATCGTCAAACCCAAAGAAAACCTCCCCATCAGTCTTACGACTGATTTCCCCTCCTTTGAAAAAGGAGGGGAGTTTAATTTTACTACCCACTTATAACTTGTAACTTTTAACTGACTACTACTTTCCACCCGCCCGATACACCCTCGGAACCCGGCCGGTAATTCCGCATAGAACTTCCCAGGTGATCGTGTTTGTCCAATCGGCAACGGTTGAAGCTGAAATTTGATCGTTTCCGAAAATCGTTACTTCATCAAATTTTTTAACAGAATGAATAAGACCAAGGTTGACTACGATATTATCCATTGTCACGTTTCCAACCTGCTGATAGGGGTTTCCGCCAATCAAAACTTTCATACGGTTCGAATTGGCACGGGTAACACCATCTGCGTACCCAATCGGAATAACCGCCAGTTCTGTATCCTGGGTTGCAATCCAGCGGCTGCCGTAAGAAACGGTCGTTCCCTTTGTAACCGGTTTAATCAGGGAAACATGTGAAACAAGTGACATGGCTGGTTTTAACGTAATCGGCGACTTTTCAGGTCCTTCTGGTGAATATCCGTAAAGCAAAAGTCCCGGTCGGACCATATCAAAATGTGCTTCCGGATAGTATAAAGTTGCTGCCGAATTGGCAATGTGTTTCATTTCCACATCAACTTTGATTGAACCGGCAAATTCGAGACAACGGTTAAATTCACTGAGCTGATTCAGAGTAAATTCCCGTGCCGTATCATCTGCATTCGGAAAGTGACTCCAGATGGATTTCAAATGGATGGATTTCAGTGATGCAATTTCCGGTAAGGCTTTCTGGAATAAATGGTAATGAAGTCCGTACCGGCCCATTCCTGTATCCACCTTCAGATGAACGTCGATCTGTTTTCCCCGGTGCTGTGCAGCAGAATTCAGGAAAATGGCAGTTTCCACATCAGAAACACTGGCATCCAGATCAAAATCAAAATAATCATCGACACACATTGGATCCGGATTCCCAAAAACCAGAATGGGACAATTAATTCCCTCTTTTCTGATTTTTCTGGCTTCATCCGTATTGGCAACTGCCAGATAATCGGTGCCGGATTCAACCAGTTTTTTGCTGATCACTTCGATGCCGTGTCCGTAGGCATTTGCCTTCACAACCGACATGATTTTCGTTTTGGACGGAACCCAGTTTCTTACACTTTCAAAGTTGAAGCGGATTGCATCCAGACTGATTTCAGCACAGGTTCTGATGTCCACGTCAGCCTGCTTTTCCTGTTTTCAACAGATAAGCTTTGATAAATCCATCAAGATCACCATCCATCACACCCTGAACATCACTGGTTTCAAAATCAGTGCGAAGATCTTTTACCAGATTGTAAGGATGGAAAACGTAAGAACGGATTTGTGATCCCCACTCGATTTTCTTTTTTGTTCCTTCAACAGCATCCAGACGGGCCTGTTCTTCATCTCTTCTCTGCTGATACAAACGGGCTTTGAGCATTTTCATGGCCCGTTCACGGTTCTGAAACTGACTTCTTTCCTGCTGGCAGGCGACCACAATTCCCGATGGAATGTGCCGTAAACGAACAGCAGTTTCAACCTTGTTCACGTTCTGACCACCTTTTCCGCCAGAACGGAAAGTATCCATTTCGATGTCAGCAGGATTGACGGTAATTTCTACATCATCATCAAGTTCAGGGAAAATAAAAACTGAGGAAAAAGACGTGTGGCGACGGGCATTTGAATCGAAAGGTGAAATTCTGACCAGGCGGTGAACCCCGATTTCTGCCTTCAGATAACCATAGGCAAAGTTGCCTTCAATTTCGAGTGTACACGATTTGATTCCGGCTCCGTCACCATCCAGAACATCGGCAACTGAAACGTTATAGCCCCGTTTTTCACCCCAGCGGATGTACATTCTCATGAGCATTTCAGACCAGTCCTGAGCTTCGGTACCACCTGCACCGGCGTTAATCACCAGCTGGCAGTTCCGGCTGTCATCCGGACCTGAAAGCATTTGCTTCAGTTCAAGGTCGTTGAGTTCTTTATCAAGCTTGTTAAGTTCTGCGTCGATTTCAGGACCAAAACTCTCTTCCTCTGATTCAATTGCCAGATCAAAAAGGGTCTGTGAATCGTCTAGAAGCCGTTGAATAATTTTAAATCCGTTCACCCAGGTTTTGATGTCATCAATTGACTTCATGTGGGCTTTGGCTTTCCGGTTATCTTCCCAGAAGCCGGGTTCTTCAGTTTTTGCTTCGAGTTTGGCTAACAGAGAAATCTTGTTATCCAGGTCAAAGAAACCTCCGGAGTTTGGAAACCTGATCGGTGTAAATCTTTAATTTGTCTTTTTGCAGGTCGAGCATGGAAATCTTTAATTTAGAGTTTATTTAAAGGGTGCGAAGATACCCGAAAAGATCGTTTAAATCAATTTGAGGACGGAGGGATAAATACATTTACCACAGAGGGACACAGAGTTACAATTCAGGGAGGTTCACTGAGAAATTCATTTTTAAAGGGAATACAATTCAATTCGAAATCATGGGATAATTTTGATTGGATAAAATGCTGGAGAAAACCGAATCAAATAAAATATCAAAGACGCGATGAAATGGATTAAACACGGAGACGGGTCTGAGACCCGTCTCTACCAAAATTCTGAATCCCTTTAATTTACAACCCGACCCACTGGTCGCCCCTACGATATCCTGCATTTCAATAAAAAATATCCCCCCGCTTTGCGTTTTCTTAGCGTCTTTGCGTCTCAGCGGTCTCCCCATCCAAATTTGTTCCCGAAAATCAAAACAATATTCCCATCGAAACAAAAATTGGATTGGCAATCTGCCGAAAACGGTCATTCCCTTTCTGAACTTCTGTTTTTGTTTTCTGTTCTGCGAAATGGTGATTAAATCCGCCCTTGAAATACAAATTTTCTTTCCAGTTCCACCTGAGGTAAAATTCTGAGTTTAACGTGCCGATATCACGGGTTCCAACCAGCAGCAAATTAAAAGGAGTCGGACTGGTTTCTGTTTTAATCCCTGAAATGGTTCCGGTTTGGGAAGATCCAAATGATAATCCAGCCAGATCAATATTAAATCCTGACGACCAGTTTTCTGCCAGTTTAATTTCAAATCCGGCCATCAGATTCAATGATCCCAAAGTGGATTTGCCGATTGATAGTGTATCAGATTTTGATTTGGAGGTAAATTCCGGCGGAGCAGAAACAAAAACACCATCAGAAGTCAACCAGATTCCTGATCGTAGTCCACCATAAACGGTAATTTTGTCATCCCAAAAGGAAACCAGATTTCGGTTCATTGCGACATTTAATCCGAAACTCTTTTTTGCCCCAAGGATTGAAAAATCGGCATGGAAATTTTGACCAACTGCCAAAAATGATTGAATTAAAAACAGGGAAACAATCAAAATAAACCGCATTTAAATTCTCCTTTATCTGGTTGGTCGTATAACCATGCAAAAAACTTACAAAATCCGTTAATAATTCCGGAGATGCGATGAATCGGATCAAACGAAAGAGACGCGATAAATCGCGTCTCAACCAAATTTCTGAATTTCAAATAAAAAATATCCCTCCGCTTTGCGTTTCCTTTGCGTCTTTGCGCCTTTGCACGCAAATTTGTATGTAATTATTCAGGATAAAAAATGAAATCACTCCTTTTCGCCTTTCTCCTCATCCCTGTTATCGCATTTTCACAGGATAAACCTAAAATTTACAACCCTTCCGCCGATGCCAAGAAAGAAATTACCGAAGCTGTTGCCCTTGCCAAAAAGGAAGGAAAACACGTTTTTATTCAGGTTGGCGGAAACTGGTGTTCCTGGTGCCTCAGATTTCACAAATTAACGACTGAAGATACCCAGCTGGATTCTGCATTTAATGCAAATTTCATCCGGGTGAAACTGAATTATTCCGAAGAAAATAAAAACCTTCCTGTTCTGGCTGAACTAGGCTATCCGCAACGGTTCGGATTCCCCGTTTTTGTCATTCTGGACGGAAATGGAAAGTATCTGCATACCCAGAATTCTGCCTATCTTGAGGAAGACAAAGGATACAGCAAAAAAGTCATTCTCGATTTTCTGAAAGGATGGAGTTCTAAAGCGTTGAATCCGAAGGAATACAAGGAGTGATGAGGGGGAACCTATCATTAACCTGTTTGTAGATAGATAGATTTTACACGAATTTAGCTGCAGAGCAGCGACCTGTTGTTTTGCAAGATGCAGAACAGGTCGCTCTTACAGAGCTTTTAAAAGGGTTTTAAGTTTGCAGGTCTACAAATGGGTCGCACCGATGGTGCTTCAAAATTACACCATTTTTTGCCTGCAATTTCCTTGTCGAATAATCCATAAATGCTTGTAATATGCACTTTCAAGCAATATTGTGTGGATCCAAAAAAAAAGAAAAAATTCATCTTCCACAATGCCAACTCCCTTCATCGACATTCATTCCCATCATTTAATATCCATCCCGGATATTTTTGTCATCCAAAGCCGGTTTGTTCATGAAGTTGATGAAAAATCTGAGCAACCATTTTCCTCTGGAATCCATCCATGGCATCTGAATTCACGTCCCCTTGAGACAGATTTTTCAAAACTGGAAGAAATCGCAAAACTAAAATCCTGTATCGCCATTGGTGAAACCGGACTCGACCAGGCAATCGGCACTTCAATCGATGTGCAGAAACAGTGGTTTATCCGTCACCTCGAACTTGCTGAAGTTTTTAAAAAGCCAGTCATCATTCATTGTGTGCGGGCTTATTCTGATCTGATTCAGATCCGTAAAACAGGAAAATTTAAAACACCCTGGATTATTCACGGATTCAATGAGAATGCAAAAGTTGCACGGGATCTGATTCTGCTGAATTGCTGGCTTTCAGTGGGTCACCGGTTGCTTCAGGAAAATTCAAAAGTTGCAGCTTCCTTCCCCAAAATCCACATTGACCGGATTTTTCTGGAATCAGATGATTCAGCACTTTCAGTTTCAGAGGTTTATGAAAAAGCCTCACTACTTTTGCAAATTTCACTCAACGATTTAAAATTGCAGATTCATCAAAATTTTGTTCACCTATTTGGGAAGTTGGTATGATTCCGGAATGGCAGGGGCGAACTGAGCTTTTACTCGGTCAGGACATATTAAAAGGGCTGGCACAAAAACATGTTCTTGTTGTCGGATTGGGCGGGGTTGGCTCTTTTGCTGCAGAGTTTATCTGCCGGGCAGGAATCGGGAAAATGACGATTGTGGATGGCGATCAGGTTGTTCCATCCAACCGAAACCGTCAGCTCCCGGCATTGGTAAGTACAACCGGAAAATTAAAAGCCAAAGTGATGGAAGAACGTCTGAAGGATATTAATCCGGATGTGGAGCTGGTTGTGTTAACTGATTATCTGAAGGATGAACGGATGGTTCAGGTGCTTCACATGGCCGATTATGACATGGTTGTCGATTGCATCGATACGCTTGCACCCAAAACATTTTTTCTTTACCACGCCCGGCAAAGAGGATTTAAAATCGTAAGTTCGATGGGTGCAGGTGGTAAAACCGATCCTGAGAAAATCAAAATCACCGATATCTCAAAATCATACAACTGCAAACTGGCAAAAATGGTGAGAAAAAGGCTTCATCATCTCGGAATCAGAAAAGGAATCAAGGTTATTTTTTCACCGGAAGAAATTGACAAATCCAGAGTGATTCCAAACCTGACCGATCAAAATAAAAAATCTACCATTGGGACCATTTCCTACATGCCACCCTTATTTGGCGGGTTTGTTGCGTCGGTGGTAATCAGGCAGTTGATAGAGGAATGCGGGAAATAAGTTAAAAGTCGAGTGAAACAAGATCCCCGGACCAGCTTTTAAAAAGATCAAAAAACCAAACCATCGCTGCAATTATTACCGGTCCCTCACTAACCGAACTGAAAGCAGACTTGTTTTTTTATTACTATTGCGTTTGATACTTTGGTCAGTTTCAGAGACGTCCCTGCTCCAGGCACCGGTATCGTTACTTGTTGAAGTCCACCAAAATCCACGAAAACCAAGGTAACCAAAGGTTCCAATCGTGCCAAAACATCCGCCACCTGGAAGTAAATTCAATCCGAAATGATCTGAACCATTTCCGTTTTCCTGCCAACCTGATTTCGATTTCAACTTTGAGTCTGCATCAGATTGACCGCCAATAAAATCAGTCAGTTTAGCCCAGTCTTCATCGGTTGGGACACGCCAGCCACTTTTACCTGATACAATTTTTCCATCAGCAACCGCAAACCAGTTATACAGATAACCATAAGTCTGCCCAATTTTTGAATTGTTTTCATAATGGGTAAGAACACCATTGGTAATGTTATCCAAACCTGTGGTTTCATTTACTTTTTCTATTGAAGTTCCATCAGAATACCGGGTAACCCGAAGGTTTTCTGCAAGCCACTCCTGATTTCCAATAAGTATGGTTTTGTACACATTTCCGTCAATATCAAAATATAAACCCGTTTTGGCCGGATTTAACAAATCAATAACTTGAATGAAATTACCATTTTCAGTAAGGTCCGCCTGAAACTGATAACTTTTAAATCCTTCCTTTTTCAACATGATTTCTGTTTGACCCACAGGTAACTGATCTTCAAACGGAGTAAAACCAAGTACCTTTTCTTCGCCATCCTGAAGCACAGTAACTGATGCACCTTCGGGAATTGTGGAGAGACTAAATTGAACCAGTACAGGTTCAAAAACTGGTTCCCAGTTGATAACATCACCCTTTTTAACAGAAAATGAAAAGGTCTCAGATTTGAAACCTGTTCTTTTCACCCTTGCAGTAAAACTTCCTTCGAAAAATTCAAACGTCTGAGGACCCTTTTTCTTGTTCCAGATACTGCCATTGATATCAACTTCGAATGCATCCGGGTGATTAATCCGTAAGAATCCACTTCGTTTTTTCAAAGGTAATTCTACGACTTTGTTGTCACCTGATCCAAGTCTGATGGTTTCACTGAAGGGTTCAAACCTTGAATCGTTCACTGCGAGTGTGTAATTGCCTTCGGGGAGTTTTTGGCTGACAAATTCAGATCCTGTTTCAACCGGAAGGTCATTGATCAACACCAACACAGTTAGTGGTGCTTTAATTAAAAGTGTCCCAAACATGGAGCGTAACCGGAATAATCCGCTTTGTTTCATTCCTGGCCGGATTTCAAGTAACGTATCCAACGGATGATAATCGGGTTTGGTGAGATTAATTTGGTATTTTCCGGCTTTAAAGTCCTTCAATTCAAACGGAGTAACTTCACGAAAGGAAGGAATACCATCAATTTTAAGCATCACACCATCAGGTACTGTATTGACCTTAAAACTTCCTTTTTCAGAACTATATTTTTCCTCTTTCGGGTTTAATCTATAAAATTTCGCCTGTTTTGCGGAAAGATTTTCCATTGCCAGTTTTTTCTCGATGAATCCTGGCGCTTTTAAAGTCAGAATCTGGCGTTCGGGTTTGAGAAATATGGTTGACTTGGTGGCTTCATTTTGAATTTTAGAAATTCCACCGGTGTTGGACTCAATCGTAAAGCCGGTGATTGCGGTATAAATAACCAGTGCTGCTTCATTTGGGTGGTCAACAAAAACCGGAATCTGCTGTTCAGCCATCTCCTGAAGATCGAATTCCCGGAGGGATTGGGAAAAGAGCAGATCAGGGAGAAAAAGGGTAAAGAGTAGGAGTAGACTTTTCATTGTTGGACATCCCTGACCAGGCGGACGGACCACCCGTAACTCTTACTGCCGTTGCCTCTGGCCAAAAGGGCGTTATTGTACCCCATGCTGCGGACCCAAGCGTTATTCGTATCGATAGGAGTTGAACTCCACCAGTAGCCGTAGTAGCCAACGTCGTCGCCTAAGACTCCATAGTAGTAACGGACACCACCCGGAAGGGCGCTGAAGCCGTAGTCATCACTTCCATTTCCATTACTATTCCAGCCTGTTTTGGCTTTCAATTTTCCCCCGGCATTTCCTTCACCCCCAACATAATCAGTTAGTTTCGTCCAGTCTGCATCCGTTGGTACCCGCCAGCCTCCGGTTTTGGGTGCCAGTTTTCCTGTGTTCACTGCATACCAATTGTACAGATATCCGTAAGTGGTTACATTCTTTTCTGTGTTATCATTAGCACAATAGGCACCAGTTGTCGTATTGCTCCATGCTGACCCATCGGTGATTTTGGTAATTGCAGTCCCGTCATTGTATCTGGTAGTGTTTAAATTTTCAACCGTCCATTCCTGAGTGCCAATTACGACAGTTTTGTAGGTAAAGCCGTTGTATTCCAATTGTCCATATTTTATTACCTTAACCACCTTATATTCATTGGCTAATGGATTGGCAAGATTGATGTTTTTCTTGAATGGCTTCTCTGCTTCCAGCTTTGCCTTCAAAGTGAAATCATTAAACCCTTCCCTTTTGATCAAAAACTCCACATCGCCAACTGCAACCTGCTCTTCAACGGGACTAAAGCCAAGTAATTCAGTAGAAGTACCCCGAATCAATTGAATGGTAGCTCCCGCCGGTGCAGTCTGAATGCTAACTTTTACTGTTACCGGCGTGAACACGGGTTCCCAGTTAATAACATCGCCTTTTTTAACCAGAAATGAATAGGTTACCGGTTGAAACCCAGGACGTTTCACTTCTACCCGGTAACTGCCATGGAATAATTCCATCATATCGGGTCCCGGTTTTTTTACCCTTGTTTCCCCATTAATGGTTAATTCAAAGCCATCCGGGTGAAGGATCTGCAGATATCCCGCCTTTTTAATCAGGGGTAAATCCACAATTTTAACGCCACCGGATGGAACGGTTACTGTTTCCCTGTAATATTCAAATCGAGGATCATCTACATTTAGGGTGTAAACCCCCTCAGTTAACCTGAGGCTTTTAAGTTCCGGTCCAATCTCTTGCGTTATTGAATTCACCTTGACTTTTACAGGTAATGGGGCTTTTAGTGACAGTGTTCCATACATGGATCTAAGTTGAAAAAGTCCGCTTTGCTTAATTCCCTGACGGATTTCAATGAGGGTGTCCAGCGGATAATAGTCTGGTTTGGTAATGGCAATCCGATATTTTTTAGCCTCAAAATCTTTGAGTTCGAAGGGTGTCAGTTGTTTGAATGTCGGGAATCCATCAATCCTTAGCATGGCTCCTTCCAGTTGGGTATTAACCAGGAAAGTTCCCTTTTCAGCCGTGTAGGTCTCTGTCAGGGTATTCAACCTGTAAAACTTTGCTTGTTTAGCAGAGAGGTTATCTATTGATAGTTTTTTCTCAATAAAGCCCGGTGCTTTTAACTTCAGGATCTGCCGTTCCGGTTTTAAAAAAACTGTGAATTTAGAACCATCACTTTGAGTGCTAACGACTCCGCCAGTGCTTGACTCAAGAGTCAACCCGTTAATTGCAGTGTAAAAGATTAAAGCAGCATCGTTGGGATGGTCTATAAAAACCGGAATTTGTTGCTCACTCATTTCCTGAAGGTCAAATTCCCGAAGGCTTTGGGAGAAAAGCAGGGCTGGGAGGAAAAAGAGTGACAGGAAGAGTAGGGTTTTCATTAGTAAGATTTATTATTTGATGTTAGTTTAAAAAATAGAATCTGTTGGAAAGTTTTTCCTGTTTCGTTCGGAATTCCGGAACATCCCCCGTTCGTCCAAAAGCATGGTCGAACTCCCCCTTCAAAGGGGGACTATCGAAATCTTAAATCAAAAACAATTTTTTTTAGGTTCATTTTCCAGTTTTGTGTTCTTTGTGGTAAAAAGTGTTCTCCCATCCCCTACTGCAAAATAAACTGATCAAGGGAAAGCACTTCTTCCTTCTTTGTAAATTCGGCAGGTTGCCAGGATCTCACCCAAACCAAAGGTTCCGTTTCATTCCGGAAGTCTATAAGAAGGAACAAATACCCGCTGTCTGAGTATCCCGAAGACGTCCAACTCTGGAGCAGGTTGACTCCATAAAAATCGGGTTTGCTTTTGTGCTGGTAAATCTGAATATCATCAAACCCAATTTTAATAAAGGCATTCTTTGTAAAAACCTTTGTCAGTCCGTCAAGATATTGCCGTTTGTTTAACCGCAGAAGTTCAACCTTCTGGCTTGTAAGGCTTTTGTTCAAGAATTCAGCATCGGTTTTGGTTTCTTTGACCACGTGACCCACAATTATCAGGGCATTATCACTGAAGACCTTTTCCAAAAACTGAATATCCTTCCGGTTGTAAGACGTTCTGAAGTTTTCAACAAAATCCAGAATGATCTGGCGTCGTCTGAGATCCTGAATATCCAGTCCGGCCATGACCTGTTTATACTGATGCTCGGGTAACCCAAGATAAAAGTTCTGAAGACTTCCATCCGAAGAAAAAACCAGCAGTCCTTCCTCAAACGATTTATCCGTATCATCCGCTTTGCCAAACAGAAGCGGAATTCCCCTTACTTCAAATTCACCATTCATTCGCCGGATTGCAGAAAGAAACAACTGGGGTTCCGGACAAATAAAAGGTTTGTTATCCCAAATCGCCTGAATATTGCTCTTTGCAGTATCCGGAATTGACGAATCCGAAAAATTGGGTACCCGCTTTGTTGCGAAAGCCTCGTTGATTTCATTCAGAAGCCGGTTTGCCACCTTCTCTGCTTTTATCCGGGCTGACGTGTTACTGAAATGTTTAATTTTCAGATCCACTTTATTCTGTGCAAAACCTATGGAAGTCAGACTCAGAATAAAACCAAACAGAATTGAATTTTTTAAAAAACCTGCACCCATATAACAATTTGTCCTTTAAACTGGTCGGAGACGGATGTGATTTCCTGATTATTTTTTTGGTTCACCCAACCTGCTCCCTGCTTTTCTAGAACTGCGAGGACCTGTCTGGTTTTACTGTCAACAGCAGCAATCAGGCAATCATCGGGTCTGGTAAATTGGGATTCCTTGCCGAAGGTTAACCGGCCAGTATTTTTTGCTGCATTCAGGTAGTCAAATAATAACTCACCACTGGTGATTTCGGCTAGATCCTTTTTAACTTTCTGGAAGGTATTCCCTTTTGCAATGCCAGTAGAAGGTGCAGGTGAAGGGAAAAGTTCAATGGGTCTGTCAGGGTGTGGGGTTTTTCTGGGTTCCAATGTTCGTTTTGATGAAAAAACCTTTCCGGTCTGATCAATTTCCTTAATGACTTTATATTCACCATTTACTGCCAGAGTAACTTTGTAGCGGCCATTTTTTTCAAATTTATGAGCGGGTCTGGGCTCAATGGCCTGATAACCGTCTCCGAAATCCCATTCCAGTTTGCTGATGCTGAAATTCCGGATCTGTGGAGTAAAATCAAGATAGCCGTCAGATTTTCCATCTATCCTAAAATCCATCGTAATGATGGGCAGATAATCAATATCAATTTTTCTGGACGCAAGAAGTGAATTTGTTGCTTCAATTCTTGCCGCCGCCTGATCATTTTCGGGCAAAGGCGGGAGTAATATCAATTCTATGGTTTCGGTGGGTGAACCGGGTATTCTGTGAATATGCAGTTTACCCGATCCATCAATGATAGGTTTTGCATCTATTGACGGATCCTTTGATGCGAGCCTCAGAGTTCTGACTGACTTCCCTCTGTACGAACCCCTGACCTGTGCCGTATAATGTGCTTCCATTTCTTCAGCAATGCCCGCATTCTCAATTTTTAAGTCGTTGAGAAAATCAGTCAGTTTTTTTCTGATGTAAGTTTTTGCAATAACAGTATCGGGTGAATCTGCAGGTTTATACCGGATCAGATCAGGCACTGAAAAGGTTTTTAGCCAGGCATCATAATAGAACAAAGAAGCGTCTGCCAATCCATTTGTTTTTTCAGTTAAGTCTGCCGTTTTCAGGATGGAAATGATTTCTTCTGCTGATCTTCTCACGGAAGCCTGATAATCTTCAACAGAAATATAGGCTATCATGACCGGTTGACCCTGTTTGTTTATTGCAGATAAAAACCGGAGTCCACCCAGATTAATACTCGAAAACGATTCCAGATTAATGTTCATTTTGTCTGAAATGAAAGTGTTGGTTTCATTGATTTCATAAACCTGATTCATGACAACCGTTTGAAAGATGGACTGAACAAGATCTTTCTTGGCCAGTTCTTTTGCTGCCGCTTCATTACCGTTTGAAATAAAGGATTCTCCAGTGAGGTAATCCCCTGAACGGATTTCGAATTCAGTCTGAGCCACCAGAAAACAGGAATAAAATAAAATCAGAAACGAAGTGAGAAAAAAAGTTTTGGTTACGGACATTATCTTTCCACTTTCATTTTTAGATCCGGGAATACGAGTTTAAAGCAAAAAGGTTATCAAATTATGATTTTACCTTAAAATATACTTACAAACAACCTATTGTGGCTCTTTTAATTGCTCGGTAAAACTGGTAGGCCTTTTAATTTGGCTGTGCGAGAGTCGGTGACAATTAAAGTAAAATTCAAAAATGGAATTAAAACCCAATTAAGAAAATGTCCAGTTTTGCGTTACTGTTTGAATCCAAATCTTCTTGAGGTAAAAAGTTCATCAAAAATCATTCAACCTATGAATTCTTAGTTTTTGTAATTTCTCTTTTCCCACCAAAGTTAAATTGCATTTTTTGATTCCTTAATGCGCAAAAAGTTCAAAATAAACCGTGTTCCTTCCCCCATAAAACAAAAAAACCCGGATTAACCGGGTTTTTTTGTTTACTTTCTTAGCCGTTCATTGAGCGCAGAAACTCTTTGTTGCTCTTGGTTCCCCGCATTTTCTCAAGCAGGAATTCCATCGCTTCAACCGGATTCATATCCGACAGGATTTTTCTTAGAATCCAGATCCGGTTCAGATCTTCAGGCGGAATTAGAAGTTCTTCTTTCCGTGTTCCTGAACGAAGCAGATCAATGGCAGGGAAAATACGACGGTCGGATAAACGACGGTCGAGTACAATTTCCATATTTCCTGTACCTTTAAACTCTTCAAAGATTACATCATCCATACGTGAACCGGTATCAATCAGAGCGGTTGCAATAATGGTAAGTGATCCGCCTTCTTCAACATTCCGGGCAGCACCGAAAAACCGTTTTGGTCTGTGAAGTGCGTTGGAATCCAAACCGCCGGAAAGAATTTTGCCGGAGTGTGGAACCACGATGTTGTAGGCACGGGCAAGACGGGTAATCGAATCCAAAAGAATAACCACATCTTTCTTGGCTTCAACCAGACGGCGGGCTTTTTCAAGCACCATGTCTGAAACCTGAACGTGTCTTTCGGGTGGCTCATCAAATGTTGAAGCAATAACTTCAGCATTTACCGTACGTTCCATATCAGTCACTTCCTCCGGACGTTCGTCAATCAGAAGCACAATCAGAATTGCTTCCGGATTGTTACGCAGAATGGCATTTGCCATCTTTTGCATCAGAACCGTTTTACCGGTTTTAGGCTGGGCGGTAATCAATCCCCGCTGACCTTTACCAATCGGAGTAAACAAATCCATAATTCTTAAAGAATAATCGCCGGGAGCAGATTCAAGACTCAACCGCTTGTTAGCATAAAGTGGCGTCAGGTTGTCAAACAAGACACGGTCACGGGTACGATCGGGATCCAGTTCGTTGACCTTATCAACACGAAGCAAAGCAAAGAAACGTTCACCTTCTTTTGGCGGACGAACCTGACCTAAAACCGTGTCACCGGTACGAAGGTTGAATCTTTTAATTTGGGATGGGGATACATAAATATCATCCGGACTTGGCAGATAGTTATAATCCGGGCTGCGTAAAAAGCCATATCCATCAGGAAGAGTTTCAAGAACTCCCGAGTTCAGAATAACACCGGTTTCCTGATTTTCAGTATCCTTTTTGGACTGAGCTTCAACAATTTTGAAAATGAGTTCTTGCTTTCTCAGGTCATTGTAAGCCTGAAGACCCATGTTCTTTGCCAGCTCATGAAGCTCAGCAATTTTTTGTAATTTAAGAACATTAATGTCCATCGTCGACATATTAGTGTCTCCTATAAGATAAATCTGAAACGGGTAAATTCACCCCGGTTTTCGGGTTCATTGAATTTGGGTATGAGAGTAGTTTAATAATAGAAGTTTTGAAATGGTAATTCTGGGTGTTTGCAATCTGGCAGTCTTCAATTCAGGAACAACATCATGTAGTTGTCAGTGAAAAATTTGTGGAGATAAGTTCAGAAGATAGTTAAGGAACCACCAGGTTTGAATGGTTAATACAAAAATTGGATTTCAATGATTGATTGTCAAGCCCGAGGGTGAAAATTTTACCATTTTAAGAGTTGAAAACAAAGAAAAAGCTTCACCGAGCAGGTAAAGACTCCCACAAACGATAAGGGGTTCCCTTTTTTTCTCACTAAATGACGCTTTGAATGCTTTATCGAAAGAATCAAATTCCTCAACCGAGAAGCCAGCACTTTTTGCCTGGTTGCCCAGAAGTTGGGTTGTATTTCCACGATTCAATGATGGAACAGTAATCTTGACTGAGTCAGAAAGTGTTCTGAGATTCGCCAACATAGCAGGAGCATCTTTTCCTGCAACACAACCAAAGATGATTTCCGGCTTCTGATCACCAAAGAAAAACCGGTAAATTTCAACCAGTGCTTCTGTACCATCAGGGTTGTGGGCAGCATCCAGAATGATTTCACGTCCATCTTTCGAGAATCGCTGAAACCGGCCGTTTAATCCTGAATTCTCAGGCATGTTCTGGATTCCAGACTGAATTTTATCGCCCTGAATGGCAATTTTTAATCTTTCAAGAGCAAAAACTGAAGTTCTGACGGCAAGATCTGCATTGCGGTTTAAATAACCGGGAACGGCTGACTGACACGAAATAAGCTGACTTCCTTTTTCTTCTGCAATTTGCCGGATTGTCAGTTCTGCTTCTTCAGGAAGGTTCCCTGCAAAAACTGGAATTCCAGGTTTAATTACTCCTGCTTTTTCAAAGGCAATTTTATTTAGCGTTTCACCTAAATGTTCAACGTGATCAAAGCCAATTGAAGTAATAACAGAAACCAGCGGTTGCACAACATTGGTAGCATCAAGCCTGCCACCCATGCCAACTTCAATGACGGCTGCATCTACTTTCATTTCCCTGAAATATAGGAAGGCTATTGCCGTCACCGTTTCAAAGAAAGTTAACTGATGAGCTTCTGCAAAAGGACGGATGTGTTCGGCAATCCGTACAAAATCATCATCTGAAATGGGGATGCCATTGATAGCAATTCTTTCACTCAAATAAACAAGATGGGGTGAGGTATAAATTCCGGTTTTCAGGCCATGTTCCTGAAAAATAGAAGCAATAAATGAAGATGTACTTCCTTTTCCGTTGGTGCCTGCAACATGAATGACCGGATAGGTCAAATGCGGATTTCCTTCTTCATTCATCAGGGCAATCATATTATCCAGGCCGGGTTTAATTCCGAATTGGGTTCTTTGCTTCAGAAATTCGATGACCTGATTTACCATGTAAGTGAAATTTTTGGCTGACGTTTAAATCTTTGCGGAAGGTTTGGAGTAATCACAAATTTCATTTCTTCACGTTTACCCTTTATAGTGGGCGTCCCTGGCCCGGCAGGAACTTCGCCGGCAACTGCAACATCGGGTGCTGCCGACTCTTCCTTTGCTGCTGGCTTAGTTCCAACTGGTTTTGTTCCACCGGATGCGGTTCCAAAATCAATCTGGGTAATCAGTGCTTTTGAAATAGGGTGAGCTGGAAAAGAAGTTACAATTTTGCTGTACCACTTGAAAGCCTCCGGCCAGTTACGATCCAGTTTTTCAGAAACATAACCTTTGGCGTAAAGAATTCTTGGATAAACAGAAAAGGTTGAATCTGTTTTCAGAAGACTGTTTATACTTTGCTTTGCTGAATCCAAAGATCCTTTTTCAATCCATTTAATGACATTGAGAAAACTGGCTTCAACTGATAGTTGCAAAATTCCTAAAGAATCTGGAATTCCCAATCTTTTCTTTGCCTCGACACCATAGGGTGATGTTGGATATTGCATTGCAAGGGTTTTTAGCTGCAGATCAGACTCACCAATCTGATTTTTTTCGGTAAGGGCTGCAGATTTTGCATAAAGAATACGGGGAATTCTTTTCGATTCAGGAAATTGAGCAACAAATTGGTCTGAAAAAAGAATAACTGAATCCATTTGCTGGCTAGTGAAATAAAAGTGTTCGACCTTTTTCTCTGAGAGCATTTCATAAGACTCCCGAAGTTTTCTGAAGGAATTTGAATCAACCGCCTGATTGTATTTGGATTTATATTTTAAGTTCAGGTAAGTTTTTGAAATAACCTCTTCTGAGAACGGATTCACCTTCACTGCAGATTGGCCTGCGCTGGGTCTGGTCATCGAAGCCTGGCTATTCTGAGAAGGGGGAGGTATACCACCAAAGTCAGATTCTGTCGGCGGAAACATCGAGTCATTCTGCGGGAACTGGTTTTCTGTTTGAGGAAATTGGTTATCACCTTCCCCTGGAGTATTAAATTGGGGGGTTTGCATGGGTTGCATTTGCGGAAATACTGGAAAACCAGACGGCTGAGTTTGCTCCTGTGGGAAATCAACAGCCAACTCTGTTCCCGCTGCAGGAAGGGGAACTGCAGTTGAATCTGATGCTATGAATTGAAGTGAATCAGATTCCTGACTCTTTAAAGAGTCGGTTTTTTGTTTAATTAGTGAATCAGCAATTACCGGTTTTTGTTTAATAATGCCAAGATAAATAAGATTTTTAAGATCAATTATTTCATACGAAAGTTCGAGATAAGTCTTAAGTTCAGTTTCTTTTAGTTTCGCTTTTGCAACCACCGTATCAGGAACCGAAGCCTGACTGGCTTTTTCAAAATAATACCTTGAAAGCTCAAGATCCTTTTGTTCTGAAAGAATCAGTTCACCAAGTTCATACCAACCGGAAGCGATAACCTGACTGGATGGATTATCAAGAATAAATTCCTGATAGGCCAGTATAGCTTCGTCATTCTCCTTTTTGGCTTTATAGATCCTGGCCTGTTCAATTTTCAGAGGTCCGAAAAAACCTGCCAGATCATCATCATCCTGCATGACAGACAGATAGTCTTGTGCTTCATCAATCTTTCCGGTTTGAATCATGCACTCGAGCGTTCTTACCCCGCTCCAGTACCAGACGGCAGGAAGCGATGAAGATTTACGGGCCCCTGCAAAAAAGGTAATAGCTTCTTCAAATTGCTGCTTCTTCATTAATGCTTTTGCAATCAGATAAGAAGCTCTTGCATCTGCCTCCTGATCATCATAAAGTTCAATTCCCTGAATAAAAAGGGGGATAGCAGTCTCAATCTGACCCTCCAGAAAATACCGTTCACCCAGCATGAGATTCGCTTCACCTTTTACTTGATCTGGAACGTCATCCCTTTTAATCAAATCCTGCACAAGTGAAAGTGCTTCCTCATTTTTATTCTGTTCAAGAAATGCCCGGGCAAGAAAAAGGGTTGCCTCAAAAACAACATCCGGATGATCGTAATTTGAAATGACTTCACGAAATTTTCGTTCAGCGGGTGCTAGATCACCCATGTAATAATAGGCTTTTCCAACAAGTAAAAGGGCATTATCTGCAAGATCTGATTCCGGATGGTTTTGAATAATGGTGATCGCTTTGTTAGAAACCTTCTGCAAATCAGCCCGGCCTGTACTTCCCTTTTTAAAAACCGGAAAAACAGTTGAAATTTCATTTCCGTTCTTCAGGTTGTCTTCATAAAATAGCTGAATGGTGCGATCATAAAGGCGGGTCGCATTATAGTAGACATTGAAGTAACTAACAAAATTACCCCACCAGACAGAAAAAAAGCCTGGTTTTTCATCTTTTGTTACTTCAGGATTTGGTGTCTGGGAAAAAACAACCGAAAAACTAAGTGTTAAAATTAAAATACTGAAAAAGGATTTAACCATTCAATTTCTTTTTTAAGGCATTTACCAGTTGAGGAAGGAAAATACCGGATTTTTCAAAAACATGAAAATCAGAGACAACAGAAACTGGTGTCTCGTCAGGATTGATCACAATGAGTGTGGCGCCGTTCTTTGAAGCCTCATAAGGCAAACGTGCAGCAGGGAAAACTTCAGCAGATGTTCCAACGACCATAAAAATCGTACATTCTTCTGATTTTTGCCATGCAATTCGAAGTGCATCCTCCGGGAGGTTTTCACCAAACCAGACAACGTCAGGACGGACGAGCCCGCCACAAGACTCACATGTTGGTGGTAACTCTTCAATTTCAATTTTGAAACGGCCGCATTTGATGCAATAATTCCGTTCAATATTTCCATGAAGTTCAATAATTTTGGCCGATCCGGCACGCTGGTGAAGGTTGTCAATATTCTGAGTCACCAGGGTAAAATCTGAAAATAAGTTTTCCATCTCAACCAAGGCAAAATGTCCAGGATTTGGCTGGACGGTATGAATTGCCTGCTTCCGGAAGTCATACCAGTCCCAAACCAGCTTTGGATCTTTCAGAAATGAGGTAAAATTTGCAAGTTCCTTCGGATTAAATCTGGACCACAATCCCGTTGTTTTATCCCGGAAGGTTGCAACTCCGCTTTCAGCAGAAACACCGGCACCCGTCAACACAACAACTTTGGAGTTAGGTGAAAATAATGAGGCAAGTTCTTCAGGGGAAGGGTTTATTTTCAATCTGGATTCATGGTTAAATGTTCCTGAAATAAAAAACCCCGTCCGGCAAGGACAGGGTTAATGTTAAAGGCCTTTTGAGTGAACCCTGATGCGGGTAATTGCTCTTAGCAAAGCAACCCTGGCACGGACAACATCAATATCATCTTTTTTCTGTTTCAGAAGCTCATTGGCTCGTTTTCTGGCAGATTCTGCCCTTGCAAGGTCAATTTCTTCTGAACGTTCTGCAGTAATAGCCAGAATAATGACATGGTTCTTTTTCACTTCAAGAAAACCGCCAGAACAGGCAAAGTGAAGAGTAGATCCTTCAGGAGTAACAATTCTGATTTCACCAACATCAAGCTTAGAAACCAGATCAGCATGGTTATAAAGCAGGGTAAAACTGCCTTCAGAACCCGGAGCCGTAACCTGGGTTGTTTCCCCTGAAAAAACAGATCGCTCCGGAGTAACTAAATCCAGATGAATGATCTTTTCAGTTACATCTGTCATGCGCCAACACTTTCACGTATTTTTTTGGCTTTTTCGATGGCTTCGTCAATATTGCCCACCATGTAAAAGGCATTTTCTGGCATGTCGTCGTAATCACCGGCAACAATACCTTTGAACCCCTTGATGGTATCTGCAATTTTCACATATTTACCGGGTGAACCGGTAAAGGCTTCAGCAACGTGGAAAGGCTGTGAAAGAAATTTCTCAACCTTACGTGCACGTGAAACAACCAATTTATCATCATCACTGAGTTCATCCATTCCAAGAATTGCAATAATATCCTGCAAATCTTTGTATTTCTGAAGAAGATTTTTAACATCCTGCGCAGTATCGTAATGTTCTTTTCCAACAATACGCGGAGTTAAAATACGTGATGTTGAATCAAGCGGATCTACTGCCGGATAAATTCCCTTTTCTGAAATTGCACGTGAAAGTACCGTGGTTGCATCAAGGTGAGAGAATGTTGTTGCAGGAGCCGGATCAGTTAAGTCATCTGCCGGAACGTAAACGGCCTGAACTGACGTAATAGATCCGTCTTTGGTCGAGGTAATCCGTTCCTGAAGAATACCCATTTCAGTGGCAAGTGTTGGCTGATAACCCACAGCTGATGGCATCCGGCCAAGAAGAGCAGATACTTCAGAACCTGCCTGAGTAAACCGGAAAATATTATCAATAAATAAAAGCACGTCACGTTTTTCTTCATCACGGAAGAATTCGGCCATAGCCAAACCGGTTAGGGCAACACGGGCACGGGCACCGGGAGGTTCGTTCATCTGACCGAAAACAAATGCTGCTTTTGAATTTGGAAGCGCAGCTTTATCAACAGCGGTCGGATCAAACTGACCCACTTCCAATTTATCAAGAAACGCTTCACCGTAATCAATGATGCCTGATTCTATCATTTCACGTAGCAGGTCATTTCCTTCACGTGTACGCTCACCAACACCGGCAAATACAGAATATCCGCCGTGAGCTTTTGCGATGTTATTGATCATTTCCTGAATAAGAACCGTTTTCCCTACACCGGCACCACCAAAAAGACCAATTTTCCCGCCTTTGGCATAAGGTTCGAGAAGGTCAATTACTTTGATTCCGGTTTCAAACATTTCGGTTGCGGTGGTCAAATCCTTGAAATCAGGAGCAGGACGGTGAATGGGATATTTCTTTTCAGAAACGACGGGACCCAGTTTATCGATGGGCTCACCGATTACGTTTAACGTCCTTCCGAGAACCGATTCCCCAACAGGAACCATGATCGGATGACCGGTATCGGTAACTTCAGTTCCCCGAACCAACCCGTCAGTGGAATCCATTGCTACTGTTCGAACCCGGTTTTCACCTACGTGAGATTGAACTTCGAGTACGAGTTTTTCGCCATTTTCACGCTCAATAACAAGCGCATTAAAGATGGCTGGTAATTGACCATTTGGAAAGTCGACATCCAAAACTGGTCCGATAATCTGAGCAACAACGCCCTTGGCCATAAAAAAAGGTTCCTTTTAAGACTAATTGGGTTCAAAACAAGAGCCACTAAGCGGGCTCGAACCGCTGACCTGCTGTTTACGAAACAGCTGCTCTACCAACTGAGCTATAGTGGCAAATCACAATTGACGGCGATTAAAATTTACAGACTGCAAAGGTAGAAAAATGGAAGAAGAAAATCAAAAATTAGTGGTAAGTTATAAGTTACAAGTGGTAAGTGATATTAAAAACCGGACACTGAGCGTGTCATCCTGAGTGATTTTTCACTTTGTGAAAAATTTTATCGAAGGACGCCGCGCCCCGGACCTTCGGGGAAGTGCCCAGTTTTTAAAAAAGACATTTACTAAACTGAGAAACATATCTGACTTCAGAAAAATTCAAAGTAAAAACACTTATAACTTACCACTTATAACTTGTTACTTATTCCCCAGCCCAATCATCATTTGTCTGATTTCGACAATAAGTTCAACTTCAACGGGTGCGTTTCTTGGCAGTTCAGAAAGGCCAACAGCTGAACGTGCATGTTTGCCTGCGTCACCAAAAACTTCAACCAAAAAATCACTTGCGCCATTAATTACAGCAGGTTGATTGGTAAAACCAGGAGCAGAAGCGACGAAACCCGTTAATTTAACAATCTGAACAATTTCATCAAGCGATCCGAGCTCAGCTTTCATGGCTGCAAGTCCGGCAATCATACATTGCTTTGCACATGCTTTGGCAGTTTCTTCAGAAACTTCGACGCCCACTTTTCCTTCTGCCATTAATTTACCGTTCAGCATGGGAAGCTGACCTGATAAAAACAAAAGGGAACCTGCCCGTTTTGCCGGGACATAATTGGCTAAAGGTTTTGTAGCTTCGGGCAATTCAATACCCAATGATTTCAGTCTGGATTCATGACTCATATTTTATCCTTTAAATTTTAAATCACTAAATCAATTTCCGGTTCCCAGTGATTCAAGTACATCCACGACCCGTTCAACCTGATCAGGATGAACATCACGGTGAGTAACAAACCGAACAGTTGTTGCTGAAAATGGTGAAATCAGAATGTTTTGATTTTTCAGAAGTTCGGTCCATTCTGCGGCAGATTTTCCAGTTTCAGAAACATCGGCAATCAGAATATTGGTTCTCACTGTATCCCAATCAATCTTAACACCCTTGATTCCCGAGAAAGCTTCTGCAATCATTCCAAGATGAAGATGGTCCTGTTTCAAACCGGCAAGGTGATGTTCGTAAGCATATATGCAAGCTGCAGCAAGTCCGCCAGCCTGTCTCATCCCGCCACCCCACATTTTGCGGTAACGATGTGCTTTTTTAATAAAATCTGCAGATCCGAGAATGACAGAACCGATGGGGGCACCCAATCCTTTTGAAAAACAAACCGAAAGAGAATCGAAGTACTGGGCATACTCATTCAGGGAAACACCAGTTTCAACGTGTGCATTCCACAATCTGGCGCCGTCGAGGTGGGTTTTAATTCCGGCTTCCCGGGAAAATTCGTAGATTTCTTTGATGCGTTCGATGGGATAAATCGTTCCGCCGGCTTTGTTTCCGGTATTTTCGAGGGCAATCAATTTCGTCCATGGATTCCAGTAAGCTTTATCCCGGACGGCTGATTTGATCTGATCAACTGACAAAATACCGTGTTCACCATGAAGTGGATGAAGCTGAACCTGACTTAAATTTCCAGCAGCACCTGATTCGTAATTAAAAATGTGGGCTTTGTAATCGCAAATCACTTCATCACCCGGTTCAGAATGTGTTCTGAGGCAAAGCTGATTCGCCATCGTACCGGAAGGAACATAAAGTGCAGCTTCCTTTCCAAAAACGGAAGCCATTAAAGTCTGAAGCTGATTGACTGAAGGATCTTCGCCATAAACATCATCACCAACGGGAGCTGATCTGATAACTTCGAGCATTTCGGGCGATGGTTTTGTAACCGTATCTGAACGAAGATCAATCTGGGGTAATACGGACTGAGTAGACAACATGAGAAATACCGGAAATGGTTAAAAAGTGTAATTAACTCCGGCTTTTAAATGGGTCTGGGTTCGGTATTTGCCGGATGAAAGATGGTTATCTGCAAGTGCCAGATCGATGGTAATATTCTGCCAGACAAAGTTAACGCCTGCGGTAAGAAAAAAGGAACGATATCCTGACGATTTTACTTTAAATATTTTGTAATAAAATTCCGAATAGTTGTCATTTTGGGTGTCTGAATAAAATCCACCAGTCACTCTGAGATTTTCTGTGATCGGGATTCCAACATTTCCTGCCACATTAAACTGATTTTTATAAGCTATCCAGGTTTGATCCATCCAGATATAAGAACCTTGTAAAGAAAAAGAAAAATTCTCTGGTGTGGTGAGTTCCAACCCACCATGAAGCCGGTCAGGAAAATCAGCGATCATTGGCCAGGATTTGGGGGTTAAATATCTAACAGGAATTTTCCCGTTATTGCCTGTTGTATCATCATCAAATTGCTTATTCTCATCCTGCCCAGAAACATATTTAACCGTTGCATCGATTTTGGATCCTTTTTCGAAAAACAATCCTGATTTTATTTTATACTCATTGTCAAAGTTAATCACATACTGAAGTCCTGCTGCCCATGACCACCCGTTAGAAAAGGATTCGGCAGTTTCAGAAAATACTTTTTCATGAAAGTATAACTGGTTAAATCCAAGTTGAACTCCTGCTGAAAACTGATCAGAAGCGAACAGGATATTTTCAATTTTCCAGGCACCGGATAGTGAGAAATAATGGTGAACGGTTTTTTCTTCCCAGGTAAAGAACTCACCTGTTCCCTCAGGATATTCCAGGGTCGAAATTGGTATCTTTTCAGATACAAGTGCAAAGTTGAACTTTTGAACGTAACCAAGGGCAAAAACAAAAGAATTTACCGGAAAAACAAAACCAGCTGAAGCCGGAATGAATGGTTGAGTCTGACCAAATTCTTTTACCCTGATATCCGTTTCCAATTTTGAAAAAATCCGCCAGGAAATTCCGGTTTGCATAGATTTAAAATCTGAAAGTGCAGCCGGATTCTGATCAGCAAGATTCGTAACAGATTCCGGAAAAAGAGGATTATATCCCTTGCTGTCGAAAGCAGGAATTTGCAATCCGACGGGTTTCATGTAAAAGTAAGATTTGGTGCCGGATTGGGTAAAGGCACATAATGGCAGAAACAGAGCCATAAAAAGGAAAAAAGTATTTTTCATATCAAATCCATTTCAATTAAAATTCATACCCGACACCGGCAGTCAGAATGGTTTGTTTTCTGTATTTACCAGATAGGAGGTGGTTGTTGGCAAGAGCGAGATCAATCAAAAACCCATTAAACCCGGCATGAATACCGGTCGTAAGAAAAATAGAACGAAAATCACTGTTCTTTAACGAAATTCCAGAATCCTTATTTGTATACCAGGAATCCCAAAGCAATCCGCCCGAAACTTTAACAGATTCAAATACCGGATAAACAACCGATCCTGAAAGTTCTGTCTGGTTTTTGGCAAGAAATCCGGCCGTTTCCCACATAAGAAGTGAACCCTGAAACAATGTCTGAATTCCGGATTGATAAGTTATCTCTGTTCCAAAGTGAACACGGGTCGGCAAGTTAGCTTCAAACTTGATTGGACCCGAAATAAGAATACTACTGAACTTTGCAGGTAAATACCCTCCGTTTACATTCGGTTTGTAAAATCCAGTTCCCGAATAACTTTCTTTGGTTTCGCAAAATATACCAACCCGAAGTTTTTCTGCAAATTCAGGATTTGCTGAATAAATTGCGCCAAAAGCAAAGGAAATAATATCATCTTTAGAATCATAAACTTCTTTGTCAATTGCGCTCTTGACTTTCAATTTGCCATATTTAACTGTAAATCCATAGGCTAATTTTGAAAAATCGACTTTTGAGAGCATAAGATTCCCCGAAACTGTGAAGGAATAAATATCAAGACGGGCATCATCATAATAATCAAAAGTACTGCCTGAACCATTTGGATCATCTGGTGATGTCCTGGAAATATCTTCAGAGTAAAGTGTATAATTTATTGATCTGGTAAATCCTGCTGTAACTGATAACCCAAGGACCGGAATTGATACCCCAATTCCGGACGGGATTTCCGGTTTTAGTTGTCTGCAACCCATTCCAAACCAGGCATTTTTAATTTCAGAATTTTTCGCCCACTTTCCCCAAATGTGAATTTTTTCATCGTTTGAGAAACCTGCCGGATTACTTGTAGCCGGATTTCCGGAAAAGGATGAAAATACTGGGTTGTACCCGTTCTGATCCAGGTAAATTGAATTAAACCCATTGGAAGTAAATAAAAACGGCTTGGAGGCAACCCCTTGTCCACTAGAAGATTGAGTCAAAAGTGATGAAAAGGATAATATCGCTAACCCAAAAATGAATACTTTTTTCATTGTTTTCCCGGAATTTTTAAAATGAATGTCCCCTGATAGTGGTAAAATCAAAACCTTACCCCATTCAGATTTGCTAATTTTAATATTATTCCATTAATTAGCAAACGGTCACAATAAAATTTTCCTTCAGAAAGATCATGCTATGAAAACCCTGCTGAGTTTATTAATTCCGGTTTTGGTGCTTTTTTCATCCTGCGAAGACAATTCAACGGATTCCAGTGAAGAAACCGTAACCTGGGTTGGTGATTGGATAATGACTGAAAACAAAGATTATACACCTTATCCGCTCTATTATGGATTCAGAATAAGTGAAGAAAATAAAATAGCAGAAATCGGGTTAAGGCATGAAACGGGTAGATTTGATTTTCTCGCCCCTTATAACAGGTTTGAGACTTTTACTCCAAATAATGAAACCTCTGCCATTATTAAACTTAATTTCGGACTTAACAATAGATTTGAAGCATCTGCAACACTCAAAAAAGCTAATAAATCAATTACGATTACCTATCCGGATGGAGATACATTTGTTTTCTTTTATTCTGATCCGGGAAAAAAAATTCATAACACTGTTACTTCTACGGGTTCTTTTTCTTTTAATTCGAGTGTATATTCATCTCCCTCAGTCAGCCCCTCTGTACCATTCTGGGCATTGGAATATCAGGACACGTTAACTATCAACCTGAATACAATGGGTATTTCGGGGAAGGGAGCCTACCTTAGTCTGAGAATTCCGGCATTCACAGGTTCTGCTTCCTATTCTGTTTTAAAATCAATGGGCACTCTGAGGATCATAGGTGGAGGTATGTCCGACATTTTTGTTGTCCACAATTATAGCGTTGAAACTCCAAATATCAATGCCATTACCATCACCCAAAATGGTGACCAATTAACCGGAACTTTTCAACTTACGATGCAGGATTGGGCAGGATATGTTTACGAAGTAACCAACGGCTCTTTTTCTGTCCCCTTAATCAAAAGGTAAACCGTCATGAGTAACTATTTGGCTTTTATATTTTTATTTTTCTTTGTTACAGTCAGTGGTTGCAAAGACAATTCAACTGAACCTAAAGAAGAAATTCCTACTTCACCCTGGGAGGGTGATTGGGTTTATTACACCACATTAATGGATGGTTCACTTTTTTATTTAAATGGATTTAGAATTTCAAGTGGAAATAAAATTAAATCGCTGGGATTAAATACAAAAACTGGATTTCCAGACACATTAAGTGTTGGTCCGACTGTTTTTTTCACTCCAAAAACGGATACGACTGCAACGATTTTAATAGATCTTTCGATTTTAGAAGGAAATGAATTTGAAGTTTCAAGAAATCCTAAAACAAAAACCATTACAATAGAAAACTATTTTCCTTATTCGCCAAATGTTTTTACCTTTTCACCAAAAGAAAAAAAGTATCCAATTCCGCCCGCCCAGCCCTTTTCATTTACTTTTCTAAATAAATTCTGGAGTTTTCCAGTCATAAGAAATTCAACAAACAGTGGTGGGACGTCATTAAGTGGTGACACCCTCTCTTTCTTTTTTTCTATCGGAACTGAATCAAATGAAACAGGAAGGCTTACATTTGAGATTACAGGATACACGGGTTCAGGTACCTACTCGGTTTCGAAAAAGAATGTCCATTTAACCTACTCTTCAAAAGAAGGCATTTTCGTTTACTTTGGAGAATCCGAACCGGGTGGTTCAGTAACCGTTGAAGAAACGTTTCGTGACGTTTTTATTTACGATCTTACAGGATCTTTTCAGTTTGACTTAACAGATTCCAAAGGAATACTTGCTCCGCTTACAAACGGAACCTTTAAATCAAGTTTTTTCAGATTTTAAATGATTTCAATCCAGTTCCGGGTGTTTTTCGTGAAATCCCGTTGGGATACGGGTTCCATCCGGTTGTACTTTGACCGGATCAACATGGACAAAGGCTTTTGAAACTTCATCAATCGCTTCGATCGAGGCTTCAACTTCATCTGAAATGTGGTGAGAATCTTCAGTCGTGAGTTTGTAGTCCACTTCAATATGAATCTCAACATGAACTTTATTCCCGACATAATGCGAGCGAAGCGTATTTAACGCCAAAACGCCACGAACTGAAAGTGCAGCAAACCGGATTTTCCTCAGCATTTCTTCGTCAGCAGTTTTTCCCATGAGATAATCAATATTTTCAATGCCGATTTCCCAGCCACCTTTGAAAATGAAAATGGCAACAACAATTCCCGCCAACGCATCAAAATATCCAAGTCCAAGATCGGCAACAATAACGCCAAGAAGTGCAACTGAGGTTGCCAAAACATCATTTTTTGAATCGATTGCCAAAGCTTTGATGGATGAAGAGTGAACCTTCTTTGACAATCTTCTTAAATACCACGCCATAACCAGTTTCGTTGCAATTGTAACAACCAAGGCAATAATGGCAAGTCCGGCGATTAATTCCTTTTTTTCTTCAAAAAGAGACGACACCGCATTTTGAACGACTTCAACAGCTAAAATACCTGCGATAACGGCAATGATGAGTCCGGCAATAGGTTCTGCCCGGTGGTGACCAAACGGATGTTCTTTATCCGGATTTTCTCTGCCAACTTTAATTCCGACAGCAATAACAATCGTCGCAACCACATCCATCAACGAATGAATTGCATCTGAAATCACAGCGATAGAACCCGACATGATTCCCAAAATCAGTTTGGTGAAAAAGAGAAAGGTGTTTCCTGCGAATGCAAAAATCGTTGCTTTTCGTTTTGCGGATTCCTGAAGTAAGTTGGCCATATTTATTCCGATACCAGTTGTGTGGAAAACCACGTCAATAATTCTGCTGCAGACTTCACACCCACCAACGGCTCAAGCTGTTCACGGGTTGCAGTTCTTACCCCATCAACAGAGCCTAATTCTGTAAGCAATTTCTTCGCCTTCCCGGGTCCGATTGACGGAATTTGGGTTAACTCAGTTTGAAGAGTTCTCTTATCACGAAGATCACGGTGGAAGGTGATGGCAAAACGGTGCGCTTCATCCCGTGTCTGCTGAAGCAATTTCAACCCGGAAGATGTTTTGGGAAGGTTGTACGGATCTTTATCACCGGGCAGAAACACTTCTTCGAGTTTTTTGGCAAGACCGATGACTGAAACCCCGGCGGCTTTGGTTTTTTTCAGAACTTCAACCGCATGTGAAAGCTGACCTTTTCCGCCATCAATCACGATCAGGTCAGGCAGAGGCAATTCCAGACTTAAACTACCGTTGTACCGGCGTTCCATAATTTCTGCCATCGTTGCAAAATCATCGGGGCCAACAACGGTTTGCACTTTGAATTTTCTGTATTCTGATTTTTTGGGTTTACCATCGACGAAACAAACCATCGAAGAAACCGGGTCGGTTCCCTGAATGTTCGAGTTATCAAAACATTCGATTCGCTTCGGAAGGGTTGGCAGACGTAAATCCCGCTGAAGGGCTTTAATTGAAGCCGGTACAAAATCTTCGAACCGTTTTTGTTTCTGAAGCAGCAAATCGGATAATAAATGGGATGCGTTTTTCTCTGCCATTTCAAGCAGTTTCAGTTTTTCACCGATTTTCGGATGAACAATTGAAATTTTCCGTCCGGCCTGTTTTCTAAGAAATGCTTCAAGTCCTTTAAAATCAGCTTCTTCGGTTTGCTCTAAAATCAGTTCAGAGGGAATGAACGGATTGTTCTGATAATATTTAAAAAGAAACGATTCAATTTCATCTGTTTTCAGGTCCACACTGAATTTTTCAAGATAAAAATGCTGGCTCCCTATCATCTTCCCTTCTCTCACCTGCAAAACTACACACGAAGCTTCTTCAGGTCCGAAAGCAAATCCGAAAAAATCCCGGTCGCCAAAATCATCATTCACAATTTTCTGTCGTGATTCGTACACATCGAGAGCATTCAAACGGTCACGAAGCAAAGCAGCCGTTTCAAATTCCAGATTTTCAGCTTTCACTTCCATCGCTTCACGGATAATCTGTTTCAGGGTAGTGGTTTTGCCGTTGATGAGCTGTACAACCTGAGCAATCATGTCATTGTAATCAGCTTTCGACTGATGCCCGGCACACGGACCCAAACATTTCTTGATGTGATAATCAAGGCAAACTTTCCATTTTCCCTGAGAAATATTGTCTTCAGTCAGCGGAAGGTGACACGATCTCACCATGAACAGGTCTTTGATCATCTTCAAAGCTTGTTTCATGTTCCCGACGTTCGTGTACGGACCAAAATACAAATTTCCGTTTTTGATCATTTTTCTCGTCGTGTAAACTTTCGGGAATTCTTCCTTCGTCACCACGATATACGGAAAGGTTTTGTCATCTTTCAGGTTGATGTTATACTTCGGTTTGAACTCTTTTACCAGATTGTTTTCGAGGATGAGAGCTTCCATCTCTGAATCTGTTTTGATGAATTCAACATCTTCAATGTGACTCACCAGCGACAACGTTTTAGCATCTCTTGGCCGGTTTTGCTGGAAGTAACTTTTTACCCGGTTTTTTAAATTTTTTGCCTTCCCCACATAAATCACCTTCCCGGTACTGTCGTGATATTGATACACGCCAGGACTGGTTGGAATATTTTCCAGTTTTTCGAGAAGGGTTGGTTTTATGAAGTCAGACATGATAAGTTAAAGGTCAACTGGCGGAATTTTAAGGATTTGGCGGATACGGTCAAAATCAGAAAAATCTGTACCCGGGTTTGTTTTCACCACGTGACCCATTTTTCGGCCCGGTTTTGGGTCCATTTTACCGTAGAGATGCAGATTAACAAAATCCATCGAAAGCAGATATTTCCAGTTGGGTTCGCCACCATTCCAGGAATCACCCAGAATATTTACCATTATACCGGGAGAGTAAGGTTCTGTATTTCCCAGTGGAAGCCCACAAATTGCCCGGATGTGCTGCTGAAACTGGCTGGTTGCACAAACATCAAAAGTGATATGACCTGAGTTATGGGGTCGTGGAGCAATTTCGTTGATCAGAAGCTGACCATCGGCGGTTAAAAACATTTCGATGGTGAGAAGTCCGATCAGTTTGATCTTTTCGGCCATGGTTTTAGCCATTTCACGGGCTTTCCGCTTGATGTCTTTTTCCATTCTGGCCGGGAAAATTGTCGTATCGAGAATATGATTCCGGTGAATATTTTCAAAAACCGGGTAGGTTACGATTTCACCCGATTCATTCCGGGCAACGATCACTGAAATTTCGTGATCAAATTCGACCCATTTTTCAATAATGGCTGATTTTACACCGATTTGTTTCCAAACCGCCTGAAAATCAGATTCCAGATCAACTTTGGCCTGGCCTTTACCGTCGTAACCCAGAGTCAGAGTTTTTACAACTGCTTTTGATTTCCATTTTTTGACGACCGATCCAATTTCTGAGGCAGATTTCACTTCTTCGAAGGGCGTTGTTGGGAAACCGTTGGCTTCAAACCAGTTTTTTTCACCCAGCCGGTTTTGCGAAATTTCCAGCACAAACGGATCGGGGTGAATGGGAGTTACAGCCCTTATTGCCTCAAGGGAAATGGCTGGAATATTTTCAAATTCAAAGGTAAGCACATCACACCCATGAGCAAATTGCTTCAGTTTGTCGATGTCATCATAATCACCTTCAACTTCAATATCAGAAACCTGACCGGCAGGCGTTTCAGTTCCGGGACCATAAACATAAACCGTGTAACCCATCTTCTTGGCTTCAATAGCACTCATCCGGCCAAGTTGTCCGTTACCGATAATTCCAATAATTTTTCCGGGTTTTATCATTCAAGCGTGTCGTTTAGTACAGAATCAGTTTGTTGATCACGGAATTTTCTGAGGTTTTCTCTGAAATCCGGATATTTATTTCCTAAAATTGAGGCAGCAAGGATGGCTGCATTTTTTGCACCTGCTTCACCGATGGCCAGTGTTCCAACTGGGATTCCGCCCGGCATCTGAACTATGGAAAGCAAAGAATCCAGGCCGCTCAGGGCCTTTGACTGAACCGGAACACCAAGAACAGGAAGAACTGTCATCGAAGCCACCATTCCGGGAAGATGGGCAGCACCGCCGGCACCGGCAATAATCACTTCCAACCCACGTTTTTCAGCAGATTTTGCATACTCAACCAACAAATCAGGCGTTCTGTGGGCAGAAACAATTTTGGATTCGTGGGGAATTCCGAAAGCAGTCAGAATCTCTGAAGCAGCATTCATTGTTATCCAATCAGACTTGCTTCCCATGATAATGCCGACAAGTGGTTTCATAAAATTTGTTTGTTTTTTGGATTTTATTGTGCTAACCTAAAGGCATAACTGAATGAAGGTAGCTCAGCTTTTCATCGTAAGTTAAAAAAAAACAGGTTCAAATAGAAAAGATAAACCATTTTAAAGCTAATTTCCCCTGCGAAAAGGTTGAGTAAAACGACAAATCTATCTATTTTTATCCTGACCGGAATTTAAATCCGGCCACCGGCATAACATCCGAAAGCGGATTGAACGATGCGAAGGGTGTTGAGTTGGTCTGCAAATGAAGCCGAAATTGGCCCATTTTCAAAATAAACAAATCGACATTGCATTCAGTGAGGTTTATATGTCAGCTCAAATTTATTCAGTTCTTGCTGCAACCGGATCGTATCTCCCCGAAAATAAAATCCCCAACTCCCATTTTCAAAATCACGAATTTTATGATCTGGATGGGAAAAAACTGCCAAATGCAACGGATGATGTCATCCGGAAATTTGTAAAAATCACGAATATTCAGGAACGCCGGTATGCTTCTTCAAACCAGATGGCTTCTGATTTGGGTGCTTTAGCTGCTGAAAATGCTTTTGAGTCTTCTGGTATTGACCGTGAAAGTCTTGACTACATCATTTGTGCCCACAATTTCGGTGACATCCGTGATGGATCTTTCCGGATTGATATTGTTCCTTCCCTTGCCTCAAGAATCAAACATAAACTCGGAATCAAAAATCCAAAAACTGTTGCCTACGATTTGCCGTTCGGTTGTCCGGGTTGGCTGCAGGGTGTAATTCAGGGCAATTATTTCATCAAATCGGGTGATGCAAAGCGGGTGATGGTTGTCGGGACTGAAACCCTTTCCCGCATCGTTGATCCGCATGACCGGGATACCATGATTTACTCGGATGGTGCCGGTGCTGTCATTCTTGAAGCGGTTGAAAGTGAAACTCCGGTCGGCATTCTTGCCCAATCAAGCCGTTCTGATACGGTTACAGAAGTTGATTTTCTCTGGATGGGACCTTCGAATAAACCAGGTTATGCACCCGGCGACCTGTTTCTGAAAATGGACGGGAAAAAACTGTATGAATATGCTTTGAACACCGTTCCGGGCGTCATCACTGAAACTGTTGAAAAATCAGGATTCCAATTTAACCAGATTAAAAAAGCACTCATGCATCAGGCCAACGGAAAAATGAACGAAGCCATTCTGAAAAGAGTTTTTGAGCAAGCCGGTCACGATACGATTCCGGAAGGATTTATGCCGATGGCCATTTCCTGGATGGGAAATAATTCAGTTGCAACCATTCCGATCGTTCTTGACCTGATTTCTAAAGGCAAGTTTGAAGGACAATCCCTGAATAAAGGTGAAACGATTGTCTTTGCCTCGGTTGGTGCCGGAATGAATGTGAACTCGGTGGTTTACAGAATACCTTAATGTTTATGGTTACGGGTCACATATCACGGGTTACAGAAAACTGGTTGTCATGTAACACCGACCTCCCGGTCGTTGTATTGAATTCAACCGACCCGGAGGTCGGTGTTACAAAATTTCCCCATCCCCAATTTCTTCGCAAAAATCACAGTTGCCGCAATTTTCTCCGCCGGTGAATCCGAAATAATCTTCAATGCTGATCCGGCGGCATTTTTCATCTCTCACATACGTCACCATTGAATACAATTTGTTCTGATCCCTGATCAGTTTTTTCTTCAGATAATCCTCATCATCCAACTGTTCAGGCAACTCTTCAACCACTTCCAGATTTCGTTTTTCAAGTGATCCTTCAATCACGCCGTACCGGTCAAGAATTCCGAGCACCGTTTCAATCCGGAAATCTTTTTTCGATTTGAAATGAAGCTGTTCCCTGAGATAATCAATTCCCATGGCATTCACTTCCATTTGGTAATGAGCCAGCAACTGATAAACCCGGTGATAAAATTCAGAACCTGGATTCGCCCACCTCACAAATTCATGCTGGATGGCCAGATCTTCCTGCTGATATAAAAGCTGACACAAAGACGGCAGTCCGTCACGGCCTGCACGTCCGATTTCCTGATAATAACTTTCAAGTGAACCCGGGGTTTCTGCATGAATCACAAACCGGATGTCAGATTTATCAATTCCCATTCCAAAAGCATTGGTGGCCAGAATCAGAGACGGATTTCCCTTGATAAAATGAGTCAAAGCCTGATTTCGTTGACGATCCTGTAATTTGCCATGATAAACGCCATGGTAAATACCTTTTGTCTGAAGCCATTCACTGTACTTTTCCAGCGTTTGAATCAGGGAAAAATAAATAATTCCTGAACCGTTGTACGTTTTGATGGTTTCGAGAATCTTTTCCTTCTTAACTTTTTCATCCCAGATTTCAACAGCTTCCATCCGAAGATTTTCACGGCGGATTCCTTCGGAAAAGATTTTCATTTCTGTCGGATTCAGATTCAGCTTGTCGATGATATCTTTCTGAACAGGCGGTGTTGCCGTTGCAGTCAAAGCAATCGTGAGTGGATTCCCGATCAGCGTGCGGAACTCTCCAAGCCGGGAATAATCCGGACGGAAGTCGTGTCCCCATTCCGAGATGCAATGCGCTTCATCAATGGCGAGCAGGTCAATTTTTGCAGATTTTATCGCTTCAACAAACTCAGGTTTTCGGAACCTTTCGGGGGTCACGTACAGCAATTTTATTTTTCCGGAAACAAACTGCTTCAGCCGTTTTTCACGGTCTTCTCTTGAAACTGTCGAGTTGATGTAGGCCGCTGCAATGTGTTTTCGTTTCAATGCTTCAACCTGATCCTGCATGAGCGCAATCAACGGACTGATGACCAATGTTCCGCCCTCCAGACAAAGCGCAGGAACCTGATAGCATAGTGATTTTCCGCCACCGGTCGGCATGAGAACAAGTGCATGCTGCTTTTTATCAAGCAAATGCTGAATGATCGGTTTCTGTTTGCCACGGAAGTCTGAAAAACCAAAAACAGTGGTTAAAATATCGTGTGGAGTTGGCATAGCCCGTATCGGATAAATTTAAAAAGAGCGAAAATACATATTTCAACTTCTGATTCAGAATTGAAAATGTATTTATAAAGTTTCCACCTGTCTTTCTGACCACAGAAAATTTGGTCTGGTTATTTTACTCTCCATCCGACAGTTCCTTCATTTCATCCGAAAAAGCAAACCGGTCAACTGGTTTTTACTGACCTTTGTTTTGTTAACGGAATCAAGGGTCATTCACAGATTAGGTTCATTTTTTCACCCTTTTTACAAAAAACAATAAACACCATTGACAAACTAAACACTGTTTAGTAATTTTGTAAAAAAGTAGAGTGACCCATGGGAATATCAGAAAGAAAAGAACGGGAACGCCAGGAAATGAGAGATCTGATTGTCGAAAAGGCAACTCAGGTTTTCATTGAACTTGGTTACGAAAAAGCCTCCATCAGAACCATTGCGGAAAGAATTGAATACAGTCCGGCAACGATTTACCTGTATTTTAAAGATAAAGATTGGTTGTTTCTAGAAGTCCAGTCAGTTTCATTCGGACTTCTGCTGAAGGAATTTGAAAAAACCCAAACCATCGAAGACCCGATTCAACGGCTTCATGCTTTGGGAAAAGCGTATCTCGATTTTGGAATTGCCAATCCGGCACATTACGAACTCATGTTCATCAACAAGGAACCCGTTAATTGCATTCAAAAAGATGAGGTTGAATGGCACAACGGCATGAAGGTGATGGAACTTTTCAGAAGCACACTTCAATCCTGTATCGATGCAGGAAAATTGAAGATTACCAACATTGACATTGCAGCTTTTGCGATCTGGGGAATGGTTCACGGTATGGTTTCTCTTTATGTGACGAATCATTACCAAGTTATGGATATCCCGGATGAGGTCGCACGAATGATGGTTTATCAGTCACTCGATGCAACAATGGAATTACTAAAAGCTTAAAAAAATTTCCATCAAAACTAAACACTGTTCACACTATAACCAATGATCACTATGCGTAAAACTGTCATTTTAATTTTACTCCTCAACAGTCTGAACGGTTTTGGGCAGACTCCCGTTTTGGATCAGTATTTAAAAACTGGACTTGAAGGAAATAAAAGCCTGAAACAGTCGGTTGCTCTTCTCGAAAAGGAAAAATATGGTCTCCGGGAAGCCAATAGTCTTTTCCTTCCAACTGTGGAATTTACGGGTTCCTACTTAAAATCGGATGGCGGAAGAACAATTGACCTCCCTCTTGGTGATTTGATGAATCCGGTTTACACAACTCTGAACCAGTTAACCGGAACGAATTCCTTCCCACAGATTAAAAATGAATCGGTTCAGCTGAATCCCGATAATTTCTATGATGCCAAATTCAGAGTCAGTGTGCCACTTATTAATAATGAAGTGTGGTACAACCGGCAGATAAAATCCGGAATTCTTGATATTCAGGAAGCAGATCACAGCCTGAATCAGAAAATTGTGATTCAGCAGATTAAAACCCGGTACTTTCAGGTTCTTCAAGCTGAAAAAGCAGTTTCAATTCTTGAAAATGCACTGAATCTGGTCAAAGAAAATGAAAGAGTGAACCAAAGTCTTGTGAAAAACGGACTTGCAACACCCTCTGTTGTCACCCGTGCAAAAAGTGAAGTCAGCAAAATGACAACTTCACTTCAGGAGGCAAAAAACAATCTGGTGAATGCCAGGTCTGCATTTAACCTGACCATTGGACAATCCATTGATTCACCCGTTCTGGTTGACAGTTCACTTTATAATGAAACCCTTCCCTTTCCTGACGCCTCATCAACAGGTTATACCCGGGAAGAAGTCAGAAAACTGAAAGCAGTTGTTGATGTAAAATCCAGTCTCAACCGACTGAATTCCACTTTCTGGATTCCAAAACTATCTGCTTTCGCTGATCTGGGATCACAGGGAGAAGACTGGAAATTCAACAATAAAACCCGTTACACGATGGCTGGTCTGACGTTGTCATGGTCACTGAATTCTGGACTTGGCGATTTCTGGAAAATCGGACAAACTTCAGCAGATGCTGAAGCTGCTGGCTGGCAACTGGCTGATCTTTCAGAACAACTCGATCTGGAAACTGATATTGCACGGAAAAACTACAGGTTGGCGATCGACCAATACCAAAGCAGGAAACTCGAGAATTCTTCTGCCTGGGACTATTACACCGATATGAAGAAAAAATATCAGGCCGGGTCTGCACTTTATATTGAATTGCTCGATGCGCAGAATCAGGCGGTTTCTGCCGACTTGCAGCAGGCGATCAGCTACTATCAGGTATTAATCCGCCTCGCTGAAGTCAGACGCCTTACCGGATTAGATGAAACACTTTGAATAATACCCCCTCCGACGGAGAGCCTGTCCCGAGCGCTTTCGGGAGGGAAAGGGGGTGGGTTTTGTCCCCCGTCCCTCATCAACAGAAATTTTAAACCAGGGAAGTTACAATATGAACAATGCAAAAAAAGGAATGACCCGCTTCACCGGTTCTTTTCCAAAACTGAAACCCACAATGATTCTTTATACTATGGCAATCCTTCTCGCAATAGTTGGTGTTACCTGTCTGACAGCCTGTGGCGGAAAGAAAACCGAAGCAGCGATTGATGAATCCACCACCGTGGCCGTTCAACTGGCACCTGTTCAATCGGTTACCCAGGAAGAACCGGTTTCGGTTTCCGGACTGATTTCCGGAAAAAACGAATCAAAACTTTCTTTCAAAACCGGCGGAATAATCCAGAAAATTCTGGTCAGAGAAGGTGAAAATGTTCAGGCTGGACAGCTTCTGGCCTCACTTAACCTCACCGAAATCGGAGCCATGACCGGTCAGGCTGAAGAAGCAGTTGCCAAGGCGGAACGTGATCTTCAACGTGCAGAAGCATTGTTTAAAGATTCTGTTGTATCAAAAGAACAGCTCGACAACGCCAGAACCGGTTACACCATTGCCAAACAAAACGCCGATATCGCCGGCTTCAATAAAAACTATTCTGAAATCCGTGCACCATTTGCCGGAACCGTATTATTCAAACTGATGAATGAAGGTGAACTGGCAGGTTCCGGAACTCCCGTCCTGGTTTTGTCTTCCGGAAATTCAACTCAATGGATTTTTAAAGCCGGCCTGACTGATAAATTCTGGTCAAGGTTGAAAGTTGGCAATTCTGCAGAAATCCGTTCTGATCTCGCTCCAGATTCACCGGTCAAGGCAAAAGTGACCAGCCTTTCTGCCGGTGCCGATCCGTACACAGGCTTGTATCAGGTTGAGCTTTCTCTTGAACCTTCATCTGTCCGGCTTGCATCCGGTTTGTTTGCCAGGGCTGTCATTCAGGCGGGTTCTGCAAATTTCAAATCGGTTCCAATTGATGCGCTTGTTGAAGGAAATCTGAATGAAGCATTTGTTTTTCATGTTCAGGAAGGAAAAGCTCATCGTATTTCGGTTAAGGTTGCCTGGCTGACGGATAGTAAAGCCATTATTTCTTCCGGTTTGGACGGTGTGAATCAGGTTGTTAAAGCCGGTTCTGCCTTTCTTACTGATCAATCACCCGTTTTGGTAAAACCCTGAGCTGAAAGTTAACCGATGAAACTTACTGAATTTTCCGTTAAAAATTACCGGTTCACCCTGATCATGTTTCTGGGTGCCTTAACTGTCGGGTTATTTGCCCTTTTCACCATGCCTCGTGGCGAAGACCCTGAAACCCATGCACCGTCTTACCTCATTACCGTTGTGTATCCGGGTGCTTCACCTGCTGATATGGAAGAGCAGGTTGCTGAACCCATCGAAAATAAACTACACGAACTTAAAAATGTCACCAAACTGACGAGTGACAACTTCGACGGACTTTCAGTCATTTATATTGAATATACTTTTGGCGTTGATACCGATGAAAAATTCCAGGAAGTAACCCGGGTCGTTAATTCCGTCAGAAATGATCTCCCGAAAGAACTGGCTGCCCTGCAGATTTCTCAATGGTCACCCCTTGATGTGAGTATTTATCAAATCGGATTGATCAGCGAAACCATGTCCTGGGCAGACCTGAAAAACAAAGCTGATAAATTAAAAGACAAACTCGAAAAAGTTCAGTCCATCCGGAATATTAAAATCTGGGGTCTGCCCGAACAGGAAGTCAGAGTTGAACTGAATCTTGAAAAGATGGCTCATCACCACATTCCTGCCAACGCCGTTATCGGTGCGCTTCAGAGTGAAGCAGTAAATATTCCCGGCGGAAGTATTGCCATCAGCAACCGGAAGTTCAACGTGAAGACCTCGGGCAATATGAAATCTGCTGATGAAGTTGCGAACACGGTTATTCTTGCAAACGGACCCAAAGTTGTTTTGCTGAAGGACATTGCTTCAGTTACACTTCAATATGAAAATCAGACTCACATCACCCGTCAGAATGGAAACCGGGCAATTTTTATCACGTTGAATCAAAAAGAAGGACAAAACATTCTTTCGGTGGAAGATGAAGTTGAGCCGGTTCTGGCTGATTTTTCTGCTTCCCTGCCGCCTTCTGTAAAATTTGAAAAAATCTTTGTTCAGAGTGAAAGTGTAAAAGAAAGACTTCTTCGGTTGGGAACTGATTTCAGTATTGCAATCCTTCTGGTTTTGCTGACTTTACTTCCGCTTGGGGGTCGTGCTTCTGCAGTGGTTATGATTTCAATTCCGCTTTCCCTGGCTATCGGACTTACCCTGCTGAATCTGTTTGGTTTTACGATCAACCAGCTTTCCATTGTCGGGATGATAATTGCCCTTGGACTTCTGGTTGATGACAGTATAGTTGTCGTTGAAAATATTGAACGGTTTCTCAGATCGGGAAGTACGCCCTTCGAAGCAGCAATCAAGGCAACCAGTCAGATCAGTTCTGCCGTTGTGGGTTGTACAATTCTGCTGATTCTCTCCTTTATGCCTCTCGTGTTTCTCCCGGGTGGTGCCGGTGATTTTATCAGAAGCCTGCCGGTTGCGGTCATTTCTACCGTTTTTGCTTCCATGCTGGTTTCGCTTACCGTGGTTCCGTTTCTTGCCAGTAAATTGCTTGTAAAACATGAAAATCCGGAAGGAAACGTATTTCTCCGTGCTTTGAAAAGAGGAATTTCAGGAAGTTATTCGAAAGTCCTTGACCGTTCCCTTCTTCAACCAAAGACCACTTTATTAATTGCCGGAGTGATCTTTTTCGGTGCGATGGCATTGATTCCCATTGTCGGAACCAGTCTTTTCCCCAAATCTGAAAAACCGATGTTTATGGTCAACATCAGAACCCCTGTTGGAACCAACATTTCTGCGACTGATTCAGTGACCCGTTATGTAGAATCGGTTTTAAAAAAGGAACCGTTGATTAAATCCTTTTCTTCAAATGTTGGTAAAGGAAATCCGCAGGTTTACTACAACGTCCTTCAGGATAATGAAGCTGAAAACATTGCTGAGCTATTTATTCAGCTTCAACCTGTTGATCCGGCAGAAAAAAATGAAATTATTGATCGTTTGCGGGAAGAGTTGAAATTTTACCCGAATGCCAAAATTGAAGTCAAAGATTTCGAACAGGGTCCGCCCGTTGAAGCACCCGTTGCCTACCGGATTTTTGGTGAGAATCTGGACACCCTCAGAAAAGTTGCGGCAGACATCGAAACGATTCTGAAAGAAACAGAAGGTATGATTTACGTCAACAATCCTGTCAACATTCAGCCGACCGATCTCAAAGTTGCTATTAATAAAGAAAAAGCCGGGTTACTGGGAGTAGCATCTTCAGATGTTGATCTTGCGGTCAGGATGGGTGTTGCAGGACTTCCGATCGGGTTTATCCGGAATGAAAAAGGTGATGAACACCAAATTATTGTGTCACTTCCCAAGCAGGGACGAACCCCTGATTTGTCAGTTTTTGATCAGCTTTACATCGGAACAATGGCAGGAAATTCAATTCCGCTGAAACAGGTCGCTGACGTGAGAATGGAAACATCACCCAACCAAATCCGCCATTATCTGAAACAACGGTATGTAACGGTTTCTGCTTTTGTAAAACCCGGTTTCAATGTGGCTGAGAAAAACTCAGAAATCATTTCCAAACTGGAAATTTACAACTGGCCGCCTGAATTTACCTATCAGGTTGGTGGTGAGCAGGAAAGCCGGGATGAAAGTTTTGGCGGAATCGGCACCATCGTTCTGCTGACTATTTTCGGGTTTATCGGTGTGCTGATTCTGGAGTTCAAAACCTTTAAAAGTATCCTGATTGTACTTTCTGTTGTTCCGCTGGGGATGGTGGGTGCCATTCTGATGCTGCTCATTTTTGGCGAAACTTTTTCGTTCACTGCCACCATCGGTATGATTGCCCTGGTTGGACTTGAAATCAAAAACTCTCTGTTACTGGTTGATTTTACCAATCAGCTCAGGTTGCAGGGAAGAACCATTGAGGAAGCCATCCGTGAATCGGGTGAAATCAGATTTGTTCCGATTTTACTCACAACAGTGACTGCAATCGGTGGACTTCTACCTTTGGTTATTGAGTATAATCAGCTTTATTCCCCGCTTGCACTGGTTCTCATCGGGGGACTGATCAGTTCAACGTTTCTTGCAAGATTGATTACCCCGGTCATGTACAAACTGCTTCCACCGGAAGTAAATGAGGGGTAAGAGGATGGTGTAAGGCGTAAGGTTTAAGGAATAAGCTAAATTTCCGTTATTTAAAATGTAACACCGACCTCCCGGTCGGTTATTCGAATTCAAAAATTCACCGACCGGGAGGTCGGTGTTACAAAAAACTCTCCATTTTCCACTAAACAAAAAGGGGCTGTCTCAAAAGGACGGCCCCGTTATTTTTATAGAATAGTCAGAAATTAGCAAAAGAATTCAATTTTGAGGATGGGATTTCAGTCTGGTGATAATTTGGGTTGGGATTATTTTACAGA
>JAFLBE010000036.1 GCA_017303995.1 Bacteroidota bacterium
ATTTTAAAACAAAGGGGCAGAAATGTTTGATTCAGTATATAGTTTTTCAACTAGAGTGTCCATAAACTGTTTTCTGCTTTTTCTTAATTTTCAATATTTTCAATGAACATGCAAATCTAATAGAGTGTCCGTCTTCTGACGGACGTATCGAAGGATGAACCTGGTTTTTGTCGCCCTTCGATTCACCTCACTCTGTTCGGAACTCAGGGTGACAAATTTAATATCCAAAACCCAACAGCTAACGATTTTCTTTTCACTGAAATCAAAGCATAAAGTTGAGTAAAGTAATCTGGCAGGAATTGACAATGCCCGGTTGGCTGTTATCTGTCTTGCGACCTTTGTATCTTTGAAAAAAATGAGAATTAAAAATGACTGAACAAGTAGATAAACGGGTTAAAGACATCAGATTGTGGGCAGGGGTTTGTCACTTCCTGCCGTTGGTTGTGGTTTTGGGAATTCCTTTCGCCAATGTTCTGGCTCCGGCTTTGGTTTGGTTTTTTAAACGGGATGATGATGCATTTATCATCAGACATGCCAAATCTTCACTTAACTTCCAGCTTACGGTTACACTTTCACTGGCTTTGATTTTCGGAATGATTTACTATCCGCTCAAACTTGAAGTGATTCCTCAATCCTATCATTACGGAATTCTGGCTGCTCTGGCCTCTCTAGCCATTACCTTTTTTGCTATGATGGTTCAGGCCGGAATGCGTGCCGGACAGGGTGAAGAACACCGTTATTTTATTTCAATCCCGTTCTTCCGCTGAGAAATGACAGTTAGCTGACACACTCCCCGCTGATTTTCTCCATTTTTGCACAGCAAATTTTTACAGGCAGGTTATGAGCTTAAACGAAATCCGTTCTAAAAATCTATTTGAAAAAGCACAGAAAATGATTCCGGGCGGAGTGAATTCTCCGGTCAGAGCTTTTCGTTCGGTTGGCGGCACTCCGCTTTTTATGAAGCAGGGAAAAGGCAGCAGAATCACGGATGTTGATGACAACACGTTCATCGACTATTGCTGTTCCTGGGGGCCACTCATTTCAGGACATGCGCATCCTGCCATCATTGAAAAAATCGTCGAAACTGCCGCGAACGGAACGAGTTTTGGAACGCCGAATCCGCACGAAGTAGAAATTGCTTCGTTTATTACCGAAAAACTGCCGCACGTTGAAATGATCCGTTTTGTGAATTCCGGAACTGAAGCGGTGATGTCAGCAATCCGGGTTGCCCGGGGTTTTACCGGCCGGGATAAAATCATCAAGTTTGACGGATGTTATCACGGTGCGGTTGACAGCCTGTTGGTAAACGCCGGTTCCGGGTTAGTCACATTCGGTATTTCGTCAACACCGGGCGTTCCCCAGAAACTGGCAGAAGAAACACTGGTTTTGCCGCTTGACCGTGAAGATCTCGTCGAAGAGCTTCTTGCAAAATATCCCGATTCAGTTGCAGCCATCATTCTGGAACCGATTCCTGCAAATAACGGACTTCTTCTCCAGCGGAAAGAGTTTCTGCAGAAATTAAGGGAACTGGCGACGAAATATGGCGTGGTTCTGATTTTTGATGAAGTTATTTCAGGGTTCCGGGTTGCACTTGGCGGTGCCACTGAAGTCTACGGTGTTCAGCCGGATATGGTCACTTTCGGAAAAATTATTGGCGGCGGATTTCCCGTTGGCGCTTATGGCGGGAAAAAGGAAATTATGAATTGTATTGCTCCGGTTGGCAAGATTTATCAGGCCGGAACTCTCAGCGGAAATCCGGTTGCCATGGCTGCCGGTTTTGCCCAACTCCAATTGCTTTCGCAACCTGGATTTTATGATAATCTGGAAAAATCAGGCAAACAATTCAGTGACGGATTGAGTGAAATTATTTCACGGCGGTCACTTCCGGTAACGGCGTACCGGATTGGCTCAATCATATGGACGTATTTCGGAAAAGCTGAAATCATGCGGGCTGCTCACCATATTGACGGCGCAACCATGGATCACTACAAGAAATTTTTCAGATATTGCCTTGAACACGGAATTTACATTGCCCCAAGCGGATATGAAGTTGGCTTTTTATCATCAGCACACAGCCCGGAAGATATTGCAGAAACCCTTCAGGTTATCGATGAAGCCATGGCGGTTACTTTTTAGGAGTAAGGTGTAAGGAGTAAGGCAAAAAGGTAATTTCTGAATGCTAATGAAACCCCCTCCGACGGAGGGGGTAAGGGGGTGGGTTAGGGATTTCCCCCCCAAAATCAATCTTCGTCTTCTTCCGATTGAGAACCTGCATAACTTCCCGGACCAAACCAACCGAATTTAAAATTCAGATTCACTGAAACCTGAGAAAGATCCTCATTCGTCAAATGGGGCATATCAAGTCCGTTCACCCAACGATACGAAACACCGATATTGGTTCTGAGAAAATCGGTCACATTTACTTCTGCGTTCAATGAGGGTTCAATGACGAAAAACGGATTTCCATCTTTTTCATCAGGTTCTTTCATATCATGCGAGTAAACTACTCCGCCACCGCCAATCAGCGTTGAAGCTGAAAAGTGAACGAGGTCAAGCGGATTGTGAACATATTCCATATAAAATCCGCCATAGCCAAACCGGACATATTGGGTATTTCCCGGATTCAATGCCTGAACGGCATCATCAGCTTTAATGTTGTTGACCAATCCCCATCCGCCACCACCAAGAATAATGGTTTGGTTCAGCATCACCCCGCCATATCCGCCAAAAAGTACTCCCTTTTCACCATTTACCATGGTTCCGTGAATTGAAGGACCACCACATCCTGAAAAACGAAGGTCATGCAGACTGATTAAAGTCTTAGGTGAATCCTGTGCCTGAACTGAAAAACTAAATAATAATGAAGTTATTGCTAAATATGCTATTTTCATCTTTTTATCCTTTTGATTTGAAACGAGGTTGATTCTACGGCAAAGATCACCAACCGGTTTCATTGAAACTGTTTGGATGGGATGAAATGATGAATTGGGCGGATTGAACGCTTAAACCGGGGAATAAAATACCTTATGATCATTATTTTTTAATTAGTGACCGTCACTCAATTTCAAAATTAAGTCCGGAATTCCTAACTTTGCCTCGTTATTAAATTACTTAACTAAAGGATAAAGCAAATGAAAATTACCGTTGTTGGTGCCGGAAACGTTGGAGCAACTGCTGCTCAGCGCATTGCCGAAAAAGAACTTGCAAACGAAGTTGTACTCGTTGACGTTGTTGACGGAATTCCTCAGGGCAAAGGCCTTGATATGTGGGAATCTGCTCCTGTTGAGCGGTTTGATTCCAAACTGATTGGTACCACAACCTATGAAGCAACTGAAGGTTCTGATGTTGTTGTTATCACTGCCGGACTTGCCCGCAAACCTGGTATGAGCCGTGACGATTTGTTATACAAAAATGCTGAAATCGTGGGTTCAGTTACCGAAAACATTGCAAAATATTCTCCTAAGGCTATTATCATCGTGGTTTCCAATCCGTTGGATGCTATGACTTATGTGGCTTTCAACAAATCAGGCTTCCCTAAAGAACGTGTAATGGGTATGGCCGGTGTTCTTGATTCTGCCCGTTTCCGTTCTTTCATTGCTGAAGAACTGAAGGTTTCTACCCGTGACGTGAACGCCATGGTTCTTGGCGGACACGGAGATGACATGGTTCCCCTTCCAAGATTCTCAACTGTTGCCGGTATTCCTATTACTGAACTGATGGATAAAGAAACCATCGATCGTTTGGTTGACCGTACCCGTAAGGGCGGAATTGAAATCGTTAACTACCTGAAGACCGGTTCTGCTTACTATGCACCATCAGCTTCAGCAGTTGAAATGGTTGAATCCATTGTAAAAGATCAGAAGCGAATTCTTCCTTGCGCTGTTCTTCTTGATGGTCAATACGGAATCAACAATCTGTTTGTTGGCGTACCTGTTAAATTGGGTAAAACCGGTATCGAACAAGTTCTTGAACTGAAACTTTCTGCAGCTGAACTTGCTGAATTGAAACTTTCTGCAGAACATGTTAAAGAAAACTGCGACAAACTCGCTTAATTTTCTTTTTGTTTTTTTGTCTTTTAAAAAACCCGGCGAAGCAATTCCCGGGTTTTTTATTGGGAACAATCAAAACCAACTCATTGTTCGGATTGAAAATCTGGAGGAAATATGGATTGCCCCGTTTGCAAAGTAAATCTGGTTATGACCGACCGTCAGGGAATCGAAATTGATTATTGCCCGAAATGCCGTGGCGTTTGGCTGGATCGGGGTGAGCTGGATAAAATTATCGAAAGATCTGTGAACGAAGTTGAGGTTCCTCCTGCAAGACCGGCACAGAATTTCCCGAATCAGGGTTATCAGCAGCCGGGATATCAGCAGCCCGGTTACCACAAACCTTACAAGAAAAAAAGTATGTTCGAAGATTTATTTGATTTTTAGGAAATCAGATCGGTTCCCAAAATCCCCAATGCGGCATCAATTTCTGCATGGTTCCCGATCATGACCACAACATCACCAGGTTCAAACCGATAGGTTGTATCTGGTGAACTTATCGACTTTCCATCCCGCACAACTGCAATGATATGAATTCCTGCAATACTGGTTAACCCTGATTCAAGTATTGTTTTACCGGCTACCGGTGATGTATCCAGAATAACCCCTGATTCGGTCGTGGTTGCTGCCAGAATGTAAGGAAGCTGACCCAGCGTTTCCTTGCTCACGGCCTGACCCCGCATGGTTCCGTACCGTTCTTTTCTGATGATGGCGATCTGGGATGAAATCACATTTCTTGGAATGTGGAAATATCTCAGCGTCCTTGAAAAGATCTCAATACTGGTTTCAAATTCTTCAGGGATAACCTGATCAGCACCGGCTTCATACAATTGCTCCAGTTCACTCACATAGCGGGTTCTGGCCAGAATGTGAAGTCCCGGATTGACTGCTCTGGCAACCTTGATGATCCGCATCGTTGAATAAAACTCACCTGTGCTGATAACAAGAACCGAGGCATCATGAATGACAAGCTGATCCAGGATTTCTGTAGTGGTTGAATCACCAAAAACCGTACGGTATCCGAGGCTTTTTGCCAGACTGAACCGCTGATGCTGAAGTTCTGAAATGACAAACGGAATTCCGGTTTCCTGCAAAACGTACGATAAATGCTGACCGGTTTTTCCAAATCCGATAATAATGACATGGCCTTTGAGTTTTTTCCCCTCATTACCTGATTCAAGTTTATCTGCCGAAACCATGGATGACAAAACTCTCAACGGAGAAGTTATCATGGCGCGATTGTGCATTTTCTTTTGAATCCAGAATCCGATTGAATTGCTGTACACCAATAACGTTGGCGCTGCTAGCATGGTGAGAACACTCGCACCCAGAAAAACCTGATAATCAAAATCGCCAAGAAGGTTCAACCCTTTTGCTGACATGGCGATAACCAAACTGAATTCACCAATCTGGGCAATGGTAAGTCCGACTGCAATTCCAATACGTTGCGGATAGTTGAGAAGCCGGGCAAGAATGGCAACAACCACAGTTTTGAGTAAAACAATCGCCACTGCCATTGCGATAATAATCAGATAGTGTTCAGCGAAAAACGAAAGATTCAGCAACATCCCGACGGAAATAAAAAACAAAGAAGTCAGAGCATCTTTCATAGGGAAAATATCAGCCAGAACCTGATGCGAATATTCAGACTCAGACACAATCAGACCGGCAAGAAAAGCGCCAAGTGCGAGTGAAAGTCCGACAGCATGGCCAACCCAGGCGATAAAAAAAATGATAAAAATGATGGTGATAATAAAGACTTCACGATTATTGGAAGCCGTTACCAATTTTAAAAGTTTCGGCACCAAATATCTGGCTCCAACCAGAATCACAGCAATTCCGCCAATCGAAAGTCCCAAAGTGCCAATTATTTTCAGCGGCTCAGCCTGGCCATCACCGGCTAAAACCGGAAGCAGGAGCATCATGGGAATAATCGCCAGATCCTGAAGTAATGATATACTTAAAGTCAGCTTTCCAACCGGTGTATTCAATTCCTTTCGCTGACCCAAAATTTTCATGATGATAGCCGTTGAAGAAACTGAAACCATAAATCCAAAAACCAAACTTTTCTCCAGGTTGACGTTGAAAATCCACCCGGCAAGAACCGTTAACAGAATGGTAAACCCAACCTGACCACCGCCAACGAGAAGAAGGAAATTTTTTATTTTCAGGATCTTTTCAATCGAAAATTCAAGTCCGATTGTAAATAAAAGCAGAATGATTCCAATTTCAGCAAGAAACTGAACCGATTCCATGTTACCAACCCATCCCAATGAATACGGCCCGATTAAAAGTCCGGCAACGATAAATCCTATCAGCGACGGAAATTTTAATTTTTCTGCAAGCAAAACCATCGGAATGACAACTGCCATTAAAATCAGAAAGTCTTGTAACAGGGTACTGTCATGCATAGAGTTTTAAGTTTTTAAGGAATTGGAATGATAAGTCTTCTGCCATCAGGAACTGTGTCGATAATTTTTAATCTTTTAATTCTTTCACTAACTACTTCCCGGTCAATTAACCCGGTTTCAGACATTTCAACCTGACTTTGTTCAAGATCAAACGTCCGTTTGAGATTTTGCCCAATATAATTATTGGTCACGATATTATAAATCTGGTCCGGGTTAAGTGGCTTACCATTTCGGGTTAATTTAGCCAATGAAAAAGACCGGGCGGCATGCTGGTGAAGTATTAATTCAATTCCAGCAAAGTGTAAAGGGGTATCACTATTTAACAATGAAAAAGAAATAGCCTTTTCGAGTTCACGGCCTGAAAGCTTAAACACAATAACCAGATTACTGAAGGGTTGCAGCTCCCAGCAATCTCTCACAGTAATCTGACCAGAATTCATTGGTTTTCTGATCCCGCCTGCATTTACAATCCCAATATCAGCCCCGGTTGCTTCTATGAGTCCGTCTGTAATAAAATTCGCAGCACCATTTTCTTCGGCTTCTGGCATCGGCCAGAAAACCTTTAATTCACCAATCACCTGATTCAGTTCTTTTCCCAGAACTTCCTCATATGAATTAACCAAATTTGCAACGGGTTGAATTGGCTTCAGAACACCTGCCCGTGTTTCAATTAACTTATAACTGAATTGAATTGAATCTGGATTTTCTTTCGGAAGAAGAAGTTTCATTTCACCGATGAACTGGCCCCGGTAACCGGCCTCGGCAATCAGGGTTTTCCCGATCCGGATGGGTTGGTTCGTTTTTTCATGATCGTGGGCCGAAAGAATAACATCCAGTTCAGGAATTTCCTTTGCGGTTCTCTGATCGGCATCTAAACCGGAATGGGAAAGCAGCAACCAAAGATCTGGCTTACCCCGTTCAAGCTTCACTCTTTCCATTGTTTTTCTGATGGCGGGTACCGTTGGTTCAACGGTAATAAGTCCGATACGCGTGGGCATTGTGTAACGGTATAGATCATCCATCATTACACCCATGATCGCAATTTTGATTCCGTTCACTTCCTTCCATGAATAGTCAGGAAAAAACAAAGACCCATCTGACTTTTTAACCAGATTAGAACTGATAAGCGGGAGATTTGCCGAATCGGTCATGGCAAAATATAAACTGTCCCCGTAATCAAATTCGTGATTGCCGGGAATCATGACATCCGGATTCAGTAGTCTGATCAGATTGATCTGAGAGGCCCCTTTTGTGACTGCATAAACCGGTGATCCCTGAAACTCATCGCCTGTAAACAAAGTCAGGTTCGAAGGATTTGCATTCCTGAGTGAATCCAGATACGCAGAAAAATTAGCATAACCACTCACCCAATAGGGTTTTGATGTATCAGGTAACTGTGGTTTTTTCAGAAAAGGAGTATTCGTTGAGTGAAAATCATTCCAATGAAACAGGGTTAATTCCCGGGGTTTTTCGTTTTGATTAAAAAGTGAACACCCCTGGAAAAGCGAAATGGCGGGAATCAGCAGAACAATTAATTTGGATAATGTTTTCATTTGATAAAAATGCGGAAATTCCCCCATTTAGGCAATCTGATAGTACCCTATACACTGAATTTGAAAATAATCAAACCAGAAACCAAGTATTAGAATAGTCGGGAATCAGGGAGCATAAATAAAAAAAGTCTGCTTTTGCGGCAGACTTTTAGTACTCTCGACGGGATTCGAACCCATGACCTCTTGCTTCGGAGGCAAGCGCTCTATCCATCTGAGCTACGAGAGCATTTTTTCGATGGACTGCAAAGATACAATTTTATTTTTTTCCGAGCAAACTGAAGAATGAAATCAGGGTTAAGATGAAATCTTCAAAGAACATCAATAAGGCAATCCAAAAATTAGTTAATTGTATAACTTTTCAAACTATATGAATGCGAAAATGCATTTGATATTGAAAAATAACCGATACTACTTTTTTGGATACCAACCCCTTTTTTTATTTCCAAATTTTTAAATGGAAACCCGCTGCTATTAAAAGCAATTACTTCAGGTGAATCAATGGGATAATACCTTTTTATTTCGAAGGGGACTGTAATCTTGGCACCATAAGGGAATAGGATTCCATTCGGATACTGTATTATCTTGAAATTATTTAAAACAATTTTATCCTCAATAGTATCCGTTCTTTCCTGACTTAAAACAAAAACTAACGAATCAGAGTATGATAACTCCTCAATGACTTCCCATTTTATTTTGCCGGCGCTTAAGTAACTTGACCCTCCACCTCTGGGGGAAGATGAACTTTCAATAAAGTCATATTCCCATTTGTTTCCCTTTTTCAACGGAAAGTAGTCCACCTGCTTTTTCTTGAGTTTGAAAATTACTTTCGAGAATTCACTCGCCGAATTATTTGATATTAAAGTGTCAAGGTTTTCATAATTTTGATGGGAAATTGAAATCCCAATGGATGTAAAAGAAATATGGGGCAATTTAAAATATCCCAAATTATCTGTATACACAATCAAATCACCAACCTGAATTTTCACATCTTTTAGAGGTGTGCTTTCAAAATATATATACCCGCTTAAATCGGAAAAAGCTTTAGTTAATGTAACTGAAAGCTGCTTATCTTCTTTAATTTCAATCAAGCTATCAAGATTTGCAAAATAGTCATGCCTGAAGCTGACCATTCTTTTCCCTTCTTTGAGTGAATCAATATTAAATTCTCCATTAATATTGGTCAAAGTTGTGTCATGATCAATAGTGACCACAACCTGATTGATTGGTAATAAATTACATTCAACTTTACCTGAAATTTTAAAGTATTGTACTTTTTTTTCATCTTCCCCGGGTGATGTAAGTTCACTGGCTTCCTTGCAACCAGCGTTTAAAATTAGGATCAGAATCGTCGATATCAGAGAAATTTGTCTGTATATTCTTTGCAGGTTCATACTGACTCCATAAAAAAATACAACTTCAAGTACTTTTAAAATCTCGGAAAACTTTAAACTTAATAACAGAGGCCGCAACATTAAACTATTAAAATAACAATAAGGGATAATTTACTTAATTTCAATTTAAAGACTACATATCAAATCATTTAAGTTAAAAATGTGATTTTGATCATTATTGGCCAACTATATTATGTAACTTCACCCATAAACAAATCCCCACCTTTCCCTCCCAAATCTTCGTTTTTGGGAACCTTCCTTCGTAAATTCAATCTTTATATGAAGATGAAACAAATTATCCTTTTTTTCGGGCTGGTTATTGCCCTTTTATCTCAACCACTCCAAACTCAGGCACAGGTGAAAATAGGTCTGCTGAAATATGGTGGTGGTGGCGACTGGTATGCAAATCCAACCAGTTTGCCCAATCTGGCAGCATTTATCAACTCTAATACTACGGTAAAAGCTAATTCCAGAATTGAAACCGTTGAAGCCGGTTCCTCGTCACTTTTTCAATATAATTTCCTTCATACAACCGGACATGGAAATATTGTTTTTTCTGATTCTGAACGCCGGAATTTAAAAGCCTTTCTTCTCAATGGCGGATTTCTTCACATTGATGACAATTACGGAATGGCGCCCTACTTTTTTAAGGAAGTAAAAAAACTGTTCACTGACCGTGAGTTAAAACCGATTCCGCCATCTTACCCTATGTATTCTGCCTGGTTTTCTTTTCCACAAGGGCTACCTAAAATCCATGAGCACGACGGAAAAACTCCTCAGGCTTTCGGCATATTTGATGGGGAAAGATTAGTCCTGCTTTTCACCACAGAAACCGATTTGGGTGATGGATGGGAAGATGTCGAAGTTCATAATGACTCACCAGAATCACGGGAACTTGCGCTAAAAATGGGTACAAACATCGTAATTTGGGCAATCAGCCAATGATTCCTCATTTTTTAAACTCTTTTATTTTCAAGGCTGAATTGCTCAGACGCCTAAGGTCTTTCAGTCTCTTTTTTTTCGGACTATTCATTTTTGCTTTACTTTTGGCTTTCTTTTTTCAGGACCAACTTATGCCCGTTGAAATCAGATGGGTGTTTTTTGCCATTCTGGTTTTTTCAGGACTTTTACTCACATTTATCACCCTTTTTCTTATCTCGCAGGCAATCGGAAAACTAAGAAAAAACCTTAAACCCCTCGTTCTTGAAGAAATTCTGACATCCTTTTCCTCACTCAATCAAAGTGAACGAAACCGGATACTGAACCTTTATTTTCTTCCCGGGAATGAAACTTCCTTCCCGCCACTTTCCCTCAGAAAACGTACTCCAACTGAAAACAGACTTCTTTTTGTTTTTTTAGCGGTCCTCATCTTATTCACCGGAAGCATGCCCTTTTTAGGCAAGGGATGGCATGACTTGTTACTCCCCTGGTCAAAATCAGCTCATATCATGGATCTTCAGCTAACAGTTTCACCAGGAAATATAAAAATCGAACGGGGTGATACCCTGGTAATCCGGGCTGAATATTTAAACTCTCCGTCTCCAGTTTTCCTATCTATTCAAAAAGAGGGAGCCTATTCAGAAAAACTGGCAAGTCCTGACAACCGGAATCTTATCTATGAATATCCCAACGTTCAGGAAAATCTGACTTATTCTTTCAAAAATGACTGGTACCAATCCGATGAATACCAGGTAAAAGTAGTTGACCGCCCGTTTTTATCCCGGTTTGTGTTAGCAATGGTTCCACCGGTTTACACCCGTCAACCATCATCAGTTCATACCTTGCAGAATGGCAATCAGATCAGACTTCCTGAAGGAACCCGAATCACACTGACGGCAGGAAGTTCAAAAGATGCAATTCATTTTTCTTTGGATGGATGGAAAAAAGAACCGGTGATCGCTACCGGGGCAACATTACAGGAAGACCGAATCGTATTTTTTGATTTTCAATTTCGCTTTTTAATTGTGGATTCAGACTCGCTCACCAACAGAGATTCATCCTGGTTTTCTGTTTCAGTAACCAAAGATGAAGTCCCCGCGCTTTCTGTCATGACGACTTCTGATTTTACAAACCGTGACTTAACAATTCCCCTTCGGTTAAACGCCACAGATGATTACGGGATCACACGTTTTTTGATCCAATACCGGATCAGATCACCTTTTGATTTGATGGAAACATTATGGACGACTTCACCCTTACTTTCCGTTCCGCCAAACCTTCCTGAATTTTCAACTGCTCTCAACTGGTCTGTTCCTGATAAAAACATGATTCCGGGTGATTGGATTGAATTTAAAATTGGTGTGGCTGATAACTATCCGTTTATATCCGGGGGGCATCTTATATGGAGTGAAATTTTTACTGTAAAAACACCCACTGTTGATGAATCATTCAAACAGGCAGATTCTCTTACCACTTCTCTGATTTCAGAGTTGAATAAGGTTAAAGACCAAACTGAAGAGCTTGCAAAAAACCTCGAAAAAAATCTGGATGATATCCGGAAAAAAGGTGGTCAGCTTTCCTTTACTGAACAAGCTCAATTGGGTAAAATGCAGGATCAGAAACAAAATCTGGATCAGAAAATGGACGATCTGCAGAAAAAGATGGATAAACAGTTTCAGGAACTGAATAAAACCCAAACCCTTCCGCCAGAAACCCTTCAGAAATATCTTGAACTTCAGAAACTCATACAGGAATCCAAAAATCCCAAAATGCAGGAAATGCTGAACCGTCTACAGGACAGCATGGATAAACTGGATCGCAACAATGTTCTAGAGGCCATGAAAAACCTTAAAATGGACAACGAAAGCCTTAACAAGCAACTTGAGCAATCCATTGAAACGGTAAAACGCCTTCAGCTTGAACAAAAATTTGAAGAATTTGCTCAAAAAACCCGGGAATTAGCTCAGGATCAGCAAAAAATTCAGGCAACGCTTCAAAAGGAAAATCCTGAAGCCGACAAAGCTGCCAGCCAGCAAAACATGCAAACAGAAAAACTTGAAGATCTCGAAAAGCAACTTGACGCCATGGAGAAAAAGGCATCCGAACTCAGCGAACAAAAAAACCTTCCAAAAAAGGAATTGGCTGAATTAAAAGAATTTTTTGAGAAAAAGAAACTTGCTCAGAAGTCAAAATCAGTTGAAAACAACTTGAGTCAAAAGAAAAATGATCAGGCGCAAAAGGAATCACAGGAACTTAGCCAGGACCTGCAGGAATTAAATAAGAAGTCGGGGGCAACTCAAAAGGCGTTTAAAGAAAATCAGAATCAAATCATTCTCACCATGCTCAGGCGGCTGCTTCTCAAAGCCAACCAATGGTCTGAACTCGCCGGCGTTCCGCTTCCGGCCCGTGATGCTGCCCGGTGGGGTGCGGCTTATTCTGACCAATTAGCCCAATCTGTGAAAATTATCTCAGACTCTGCTTCTGCAATTGCTGCCCGTGAGCCCCAACTGGGACTTTTATTAAACCGTGATCTTGAAGGAATTACCAATTCCATCACTCAGGCAAAAACTCAGTTCGTGGATGGACAAACGGGTGCCGGCGAACTCAGCCGTACCACCAGCCGAACCCAAGTTAACGGGATGATTTACCGGATTCTGAATCTCATGTCTCAAAAATCAAACCAACAACAGGGGCAGGGCGGCCAGGGCGATCAGGAGAAATCATTCTTTGATGAAATGCAGGAACTGGCAAATAAGCAACAAGGGTTGAATCAGCAGGTCATGGATGAGCAGGGGAAACAAAGCGGGGAAAAACAAGGTCCGTCAAAGGAACGCCTGTCTCAAATGGCCGCTCAGCAGGAAGCCATCAGGCAACAACTGCAGGATTTAATGCAACAGGCTTCTGCAACCCAGCAAAATACCGGATTAGGTTCACAGCTTTCTCAGGTTGAAAAAGAAATGGAAAAGGCCTCCAAAGACCTTATTGAAAACATTGACAGCAAGCTGATTGAACGCCAGCAAAAAATTCTGAGCCGGATGCTGGACTCACAAAGAAGTACAATTGAAAGAGAATTTGAAGAGAAACGGGAATCCTTCACCAATAAAAAGGACTACAACACTGCTGATTTTCAGCTAAAAACCGACCCAAAAACTCCTGAACGGATACAGGAGATTCAAAAAAATATCAATCAATATAACCGATCCTACCAGAATTTTATCCGCCAGTACTATCAATCTCCCGCCCAAAAACAATAATTTCTAAAACCTATCTGCAAATAGTTACTAACCCCAAGTCGCAGTGCAGGTGATTCATTGAAAAAACCAACGTCATCCCATCCTGAGTTTGTCTTCGAACTGTAACTTGAGTGAAACTTCGAGAATTTGCTGACTTGTCACTAGGTTTAATTATTTAATTACCCGATGCAGTATCCTGTACTTATCACTTCCTCCTTAAGTTGATTGATGTATTATTATCAAATAATTCTACCGGCTATTGACAAAGTCGTCTAGATTCACTAATGTTGCATGTGAACGATTTGCACGTTTTGAACAATATGGACGAAAGGAAACAACGATGTCCTTAGTATTAAGCCAACTTTCACCCCAGGCAGAGCGGGTACGCCACCAGGATTTTGAAAGCGAGATCAGACCCCACCTGACAGCGCTTTATAATTATGCATTCAGAATGACAGCCAATGAAGAAGACGCCGAAGATTTGCTTCAGGAATCACTTTTAAAAGCGTATCGTTTCTTCGATAGCTTTGAACGCGGAACAAACTGTAAAGCTTGGTTGTTCAGAATATTGAAAAATACATTTATCAATCAATACCGGAAAACAGCTAAAGAACCTGGTAAGGTTGATTATGATGATATCAAAGAGTTTTACAACAACATCAAGCCTGATTCAGTAGATTCTAATGACCTTGAAGAAGAGCTCTTTGGCAATTTACTTGATGATACTGTTACCTCAGCACTTCAGCAAGTCCCTCCTGAGTTCAGGACGGTTGTTATCCTCTGTGACTTGCAGGGAATGACGTATGAAGAAATTTCGGATACAGTTGGTTGCCCGGTTGGAACCGTTAGAAGCAGGCTTCACAGAGGCAGAAAATTATTAAAAGATGGATTGGCCGAGTACGCCAGAACGAGAGGATTTCTTTCGGTGGTGGCTTAACAAATTCCAATAACGGAAAAGAATGAATCTAAGACCATTAACTTGTAGGGAAGCTCAAGATCTGATCACCTCAGAGATTGATCATAGACTTTCTGAAAACGACTGTCTTGCCCTTCAACTTCATATTAGTTTGTGTCAAGAGTGTGAAAAAGAGTATCACACAGAAAAAGAAGTCAAAGATCTATTGGCAAGACACTGCAAATCGGTTCATATTCCAGAAAAATTAAACAATAAAATATCTGCGTTACTCAGTGATCCTGAAAAAATGGCGAGTTTGAGTGCCGATTTGAAAGAGGCCTCACCCGTTTTACTTCACGGTCAATTCCTACTGGAAAAGAAAAGATATCTTTTTGCTGTTATTCTCACTTCGGCTTTATTATTTATCGCTTCAGTTTACTTTCTTGTGATCCTTTGACATTTTAAGTTCAATCCTGAAGGTTGTGCCTTTACCTTCCACGGTTTGAGCAACACTTATCCTTCCGCCGTGGTAGTCTTCAATTATACGCTTTGCAAGACTTAATCCCATTCCCCATCCGCGCTTTTTAGTCGTGAATCCTGGTCTGAAAATTTCTTTGACCAGTTTCTTCGGCATTCCCTTCCCGTTATCCGTTACATCAATCTGGACTTTTTCCTTAACCGTTGTAAGAGAAATCCGAACAAATGGGTTGACATCAGAACAGGCGTCAAGTGCATTTTTAATCAGATTTTCCAATACCCATCGAAACAAAATGCTATTCAAGTCTGCAAAAATTGACGATTCTCCTGTAACTTCCAGAGTGGCATTTCGACTCTTAGCCGAAAAAAGACGACGGTCTAAATAGCTGGCAATTTCTCTAACCTCGGCAGCAACATCTGATGTCACAAGAACAGGTTTTGCTCCGATTTTGGAGAAACGGTCGGTCACCATCATCAGGCGTTCGAGATCTTGCTCCATTTCACTAATGGTTTCCTTCTGATCAGAATCCGGGTTTTGGCTTTTGAGGATTTCAATCCAGGCCAGAAGTCCTGAAAGCGGTGTTCCAAGCTGATGAGCGGTTTCTTTACTCATTCCAACCCAGACAGAACTTTGTTCATGCCTTCTGATGATGCTAAAGGCAAAATATCCGAATAAGATGAATCCTGCAACCAAACTGATCTGAACATAGGGGAACCATCTGAGCTGATCAATCAGGGCAGAATTTCCATAATGAATTTTTTGAAGAACAATGGTATCCTGAACCGTAACCAAAATCGGCTCACGCTGTTTATCGTAGGCTAAAATAAGGTTTTTTAGATGGTCGGTTTGCAAACTTTCGGGGAGCTCTTCCGGAAATTTGATATTGCGAAAAAATCCGGGGATCGGTTCATTTTCCGGGTCAGAAACAATAACCGGGAAATCAATTGTCGAAACAATTTCATCGAATATAAAAGTAAGATCGGCGTTATTGGGATCAGAGGAGGCAAGATGCTGCAGTCCGGCTGCCCAGGTCTCTGCAACCTGTTTTTGCCGGGTTTCCAATTTTTTAACTAGTTGGGAGGTATAAATTACAGTTCCTGTAGACAATAAAATTGCCACAAAAACAAGTGCAGTTTTAACGTAAAAAGAATACCGGAATAGTCGGTTCATTTTTTACAGAATCAGGGTTGATTCCCTTTTCGGACCAGTTGAGAAGTATTTGACCTTTACACCTGTCTGTTCTTCAATAAACCGGATGTACGTCTGGCAGGTTTCCGGGACTTCATTCCAGGAAGCTACATCCCGGATGTCAGTTTTCCATCCTTTGAAAAAGGTTACCACAGGTTTACAATTTTCAAGATCATGATGATTGGTTGGAAACTGGGTAATGGTTTTGCCATTCAATGTGTAGGCAGAAACAACTCCAATTTCATCCAGTTCATTTAAAACATCAATTTTGGTAAGAGCAATCTCAGTGATGCCATTGATCATAACTGAATAATTCAGTGCTACCAGATCAAGCCAGCCACATCGACGGGGACGACCGGTTGTTGCGCCAAATTCATGTCCTTTTTGACGGATCCACTCACCCAATTCATTATTTAATTCAGTTGGAAAGGCACCATTACCAACGCGGGTTGTGTAGGCTTTTACTACGCCGATAACCGTATTGATTGCATTTGGGGCAAGTCCCAATCCGGTACAGGCGCCACCTGTTGTTGGGTTTGAAGACGTAACAAACGGGTAGGTTCCATGATCGATATCAAGCAGGGCGCCCTGTGCACCTTCTACGAGTACAGATTGACCTGATTTCACCGCATCGTGAATAAAGTAAGCGCCATTCACAATAAACGGTTTCATTTTTTCGATTGCAGCAAAAATGGGCTCGTAATTGGTGTCAAGAAGGGCTGGGTCACCACCAAAAATAAACTCAACGTGCTTTTTCTTTTCCTTTATTTCTTCTGATATTTTCTTTCTCAATAAGTCAATATCAAAGATTTCCCCTGCACGAATCCCATTCCGCATGTATTTATCAACATAAGAAGGACCGATTCCCCTGCCTGTAGTACCAATTTTTTTATCGCCTTTTGACGTTTCTCTGATGGTATCCAATACTTTATGATAAGGGAAGATCAAATGGGCACCTGATGAAATGAATAGGCGGTTGCTCAGATCAATTCCCAGTTTGGCAACCATTTCCATCTCTTCCTGAAGCGCAAGCGGATCAATAACCACACCATTGCCGATCAGACATTGGGTATCTTTCTGAAAAACACCCGAAGGAAGCAAATGAAGCACATAAGTCTTGTCACCAAAGGCAATCGTGTGACCAGCATTTGCCCCACCCTGATAACGGGCAACCAGTTTACAATTTTTGGAAAGTAAATCTACGATTTTCCCTTTGCCCTCATCACCCCATTGGGCGCCGACAACTACTGATACTGACATAAAATAATTCCTCAGGCTTTGCGTACAATACGATTTTCAATAAAATAAAAAAACTCCGGTCCCTACAGAAAAACTGCAGGGACGGAGTTGAAACTGTGAGCTCAGTTATTACCGGGTGAAGCTCTCAATGGCCTCATCTACAGAACTGAACGTTGAGAAAACAGATGACAATTTTGTGATAACAAGAAGACTTTGAATCCTCTCAGCAGGGTTGGCAAGTTTTAGGCTTCCTCCTGCATTTTTCATCGTTGTCAGCCCACCAATGAGCATTCCCAACCCTGAACTATTCATAAAACTGACACCGGTAAGATCAAGAACAACCTGAAGGTGACCAGAACTAACTAACTGATGAAGCCTGTCGTTGAGTTGGGCCGCATCGGGTCCGCCAAGCACATCACCATTCAGGTGGATGACAGTCACCGCACCGGATTGGGTTTCTTTGGCTATTAATGACATAGAAATGCCTGTTTATTTAGTGAGTTTTGCGTTTCTTGCAGTTGACCACTTGTCCCATTCAAGAACAATAGGTGAGGCAACAAAAATGGAAGAAAAAGTACCGATTGCAATTCCAAGAATCATGGCAAAAGCAAATGGTTTCGTGCTTTCACCACCAAAAATGTATAGGGTAACCATTACAATAAGGGTTGTGAATGAGGTCATGAAGGTACGGCTCAATGTTGAGTTTACCGATTTATTCATGACAACATCAAGTGTATCACCTTTGAATATTTTTCTGTATTCACGAATCCGGTCAAATACAATCACGGTGTCATTCAAGGAATAACCCACAATGGTAAGAAAGGCAGCAATAATCGTTTGATCAACTTCCAGATTCAGACCAGGGAACAGGCCATAAACCAGACTGAACAATCCAAGAACTACCAAAACATCATGGAAGGTTGCAAAAATTGCAGCAACAGCAAATTTGAATTCAAACCTGATTGTAATGTAAATCAAAACAATGATCAGTGAACCTAAAATGGCATAAATTGCAGATGATTTCATATCCTCTGCAATTTTGGGTCCCACGTCATCAATCCGGTCAATTTCCATTGGGTTATTGGTGATGATCTCACTTACCCCCGATTTGATTTTATCTTCAAGGGCAGTAACGTCACGCTGACCGTTGGCATCAGAAGCAACCAGGGTTTCTGTTCTGACGAGGATTTCATTATCTCCGCCAAAACGCTTGATTTCGCCGTTGATTCCGGTGAAGTTCAAAGCCCGGCGAACTTCAGAAACTTCAACTGATTTTTCAAAACGAAGCTGAATTTCAGTTCCGCCTTTAAAATCAATTCCGTAATGAAGACCACGGGTCATGATGCTGATTAGCCCGATAACAAGAAGGACGCCAGTGACCATGTAACCGAATTTTCGGTTTCCAATGAAGTCATAGCTTGTATTTTTAAAAAATCTCATAATTCAGATTACTCCAGATTGAAAATTAACCAATGCTGATTTTAGCATTCGGCCGTGAAATGATATAGTCAAAAACGAGACGGGTAAATACAACTGCAGTGAAAACTGAAGTTACAATACCAATCATCAGTGTTAAAGCAAAACCCTGAATCGGACCAACACCAAATGCGTAAAGAACAACACCGGTAAAAAAGGTAGTGATGTTCGAGTCAAAAATAGCGGTCCAGGCACGGTCATAACCAGCATCCAAAGTTGCCTTCAAGGTTTTACCAGTCATCATTTCCTCTCTGATCCGCTCATAAATCAGAACGTTCGCATCAACCGCCATACCAATAGTCAACACCATACCTGCAATACCAGGAAGAGTTAATGTTCCCTTGAAGGCGGCAAGTACACCCAAAATAACAATCAGGTTGATAATCAGTGCAAGATTGGCAAGTACTCCGGCTAAACGGTAATAAACAATCATCACCAACGCGACAACGAAAAGTGCCCAAAGAGCAGAATTCAGACCTGAACTAATTGAATCGGCACCCAAAGAAGGTCCGACACTACGTTCCTGAACAATATTTACAGGTGCAGGAAGAGCTCCGGCCTTAAGTACGTTCTCAAGATCTTTTGCTTCTTCAATATTTTCAAGACCGTCAATAGAGCTGTTTCCACCGGTAATTTTTGTTTTAACACGAGGGGCAGAAAAAACCATATTATCGAGAACAATAGCAAGTTGCTTATCAACATTGGCACCAGTGAGAATAGCCCACTCTTTTGCACCTTCAGCATCCATTTTCATGGTAACTTCAGGCATGTTGAATGTCTGCCCAATGGTAGCCTTAGCATCAACGATGCTGCCACCTGTCATTGCAGCTTCTCTTTCGAGGGCATACAACGCAAAGATTTTTACACCATTCTGATCACCGATTGGTTTTGCACTCCAGTGAAAGGCCAGATTGGTTGGGATGAATTTTGCATTATCTGGATCATTCAGATATTTAGAAATTGTTTCTCTGTCATATTCATTGGCAATACCAATTGCACCAGATCCGGTATTCCCGATCTGAAGTCTTGAAAGAATCGGGTTTTTTGCATTGCCCTGTTCGGTGGTGATTGCCTTTTCTTCAGTTGCTTTCGGACCAAGACCACTTGTATCTGCCGATTTTGTATCAGCCTGAGCTTTTGCAACTAAATTTTGGGTGGCAGTGTCAACTTTCGAAGAATCAAGTACGCCCAATCTTTCATCAAGTGATTTGAGTGTGTTGATTGCATCTTCAGGTTTAGCCAGCAATTTAAATTCAAGAAGTGCGGTACTTCTCAACAGACGGCGAACCCGTTTCTCATCAGTTACTCCCGGAAGCTCAACAATGATACGGCCGGCACCCTGTTTGGTGATTGAAGGTTCAGAAACCCCGTACTGATCAATCCGTGTTCTGATAATCTGAAGGGCACGGTTTACTGCATCATCCCGTTGGGTTTCCAGATAACTCAGAATGTCTGAATTTTCGTCTTTAATATTGCCATAATACCTGGAAAGTCTGATTCCTGCACTGTTTGCGACATTCACAAGCTCAATTACAGGATCCTGACCATTTAGATTGGTACTGGTAACAACAACCTGAAGCATGGAATCAATTTTTGAATCCTGAGCTTTGGCCAATTTCTCAAGTAACGTGATGAGGTCTACTTCAAGAACCACATACATGCCACCCTGAAGGTCAAGACCCAGCTTTAACCGGTTGTCTTCAATTTTTTCAATTTCTTTTCTGTTTTCATCCACATACTTCATAGAGTCTTCAGACGACTTGGTCAGAAAACTTTTCTTCAGGTCATAATCCTCCCAGGTAGGGTAAAGGAAAACAATCGCCATTATTAAAACAGCGAGTACAGTAATAATTTTAAATCCGTTTTGCTTCATTTGATCTTAATTCCTCCGGGGAATTGCCGATTTCCATTATAATAAACCAGAGACCTGTTTAGTAAAAGTACCAGACTTTTACCCCCTGCTCCGGACTGATTTTGTTGTTATTTTGTTTTTTAGGTCAAAACAAGACCGTAAAGATATTTTTATGGCTCTCTAAAGTCAATTTTGGTTTGATCTTTCTTACATCCGATTACAAGATCATGACCTTTAAACTTCAAAAGAAAAATCAAATCCGTTTTAAACGATGACTTTTTAAATTAAATTTATACCTTCGTTTTAACGCAATCTATTGGAAAACGTGATGTCAAACTGGCCAACCCTCCTTCTTACCGCCCTTTTTCTGCTTTCTTTTCCAGACTCTTGTCTTCATGCTTCCGGGTTCAAATCCAGAATTTATGGAAAAGAATCAGTCGATATCCCCACCAACCTTACCAAATCCATCATTCAGGACAAAAATGGGTTCATTTGGATCGGATCGGATAACGGACTTATTTTATTCACAGGAAACCAGTTTCAGACAATTAATGAAGACCTTCCAAGTACTTATGTAAAAAAATTGGTTCAGCCAGAGGGTCACGAATTCCCGTTTGTTATCACCGACAAAGGTATTGTAAAAATTACAAGCAGCATTCCTGCAAAAACTGAAATTTTCCTTGCCGGTTCCTCAAAAATTTCAGACACCACCGTTTTTTACCCCAAGTCTTTATTTTTTGATAAGAACGGCGCATGCTGGATCAGTGAACCGGGATCCATTGTCCGATATGCAAACGGAAAAATTAAACGGTATTTGTTTGAGGAAAAATTCAGGGCCGATCACTTTTTTAGGTCTTTTCTTTTTCAGGAAACGGCTGACGGAAAACTGATTGCAACCTGTCAGCCCGGATTTTTATTTCTTTACCAGCCTGATACTGACCAATTTGTACAGGTTGACTTACAAGGTGAAGGTATTGACTTCAGTTTTGATGCATTTCTAAAAGATTCCCGCGGCAGAATCTGGCTTGGTACCCAGGTTGGACTTTTCGAACTGAAACTAAGTCAGTCTGGTACTTCCGGGAGGGTCATCCGGAAAAATTCAATTCCTGACATCTCGGTAATTATGGAATCAGGTGACGATCTTTTTATCGGAACCTGGCTTACCGGACTTTACCGGGCGTCCTTTTCAGACCCGGTTAATCCGGTTCCAATTCCAGATTTACAGTTTAAGGTTATCAATGATGTATTTCTGGCAAAGGACGGAACGATCTGGATCACTTCAGATGAAGGATTTGGCTTTATCAACCTTCCCGCTTTTGAATCTTTCCTGCTTCCAGCAGCAAAATTATTTGTTCAGCTCGTCACTCCTCTTGAAGATGGATCAGCCTTAACAAGTGAAGGATTTTTCGTTTTTCACGTCACACCGGCAACCCAAACCAAACCCTTTCAAATCAAGAAAATTTACGAACAGTCCCAAAGCCTCATCATGGGGCTCACTGGTACTGTTGACCATTTCTTTGTGAGTTATAAAGATGGGTTCCTTGAGGAAATCGTAAATGGAAAGAAAATCAAAACCTACCAATTCCCTCTGGTTTTTGAAAATAACAGAATCATCCGTTCAATTTCTATGGCGAAAGATAAAACTGTTTATTTCCAGGTAACCGAATTTAAAGGAATCGGGAAAATCTCTTCAGAAGGAATCATCACGGCAATTGGTCCCGATCCGGTAATCCGAACCGACGTCAGGTGTATTTACCTGGATGACGAAAACCAGATCATCTACATGGGAAGTACAGGCTCGAATTCACTTTTATATAGTTATTCTATTCAAACCGGGAAGTTCAAAAACCTTGCTGAACAAAACAATCTTCAATTTCCCGAAAACATTCAGGTCAATGATTTAAAAATGGATGGTGCAGGAAAGTTATGGATTGGAACCAACCAGGGTATTCTTTGTTTCAAAAACGGACTCATTTTCCGCCCGGAAGGTTTTCTTTCTGAACGGGTCAATATCAATGCACTTGCCATTGCCGGACCGGATAAAATATGGTCAGGGCAGGAGCAGGGGCTGGTTTATTATGATCACGAAGAAGCCGTTCGTTTTGATGCCTCAAACGGGTTCAACAATGTTACCATAACCGGCCGTGCGCTTGCAATCGGGAAAGATGGAAGGGTTTGGGCAGGAACCGCTGCCGGCGTAACCTACCTGCGTGATCCAGGTTCATTTTTAATTTCAAAAAGTTTGACCCCTTCTATCATCAGGTTTGCTGTTTCAGGAAAGAATCTTTCCGGCGACGATTTTTTAAACGGAATTCAAATCCCGTTTAACTCTGGCTTCGAAGCTACAGTATCCTGCCTGATGTTCCCGACAGAAAACATCAGATATCAGTTTAAACTTGCCGGCCGTGATTCAGTCTGGTCTGCCCAAACCTCCAATCCAACTATTTTTATTTCCGGACTAAAATCGGGAAACTATACACTCCAAGTCATTGCCAGGCAAAATGGAAACCTGAAAAGTGATCCGCTTGAAATAAAGCTTATTGTTCTGCCGGCCTGGTTTGAAACCTGGTGGGCTTACCTGCTATTTATTTCGGGTCTTGCTGCACTTGGATTTCTTTTCTTTAAAGTTAGACGGAATATTCAAAAGCGAAAGGCTGCTGAATCCAATCTGATCAGATCAGAAAAACAAAACCGGGATCTGGTTAACGCTTTTCCTGACTTCTGGACCCGCATCAACCGGAATCTTGAAATTACATCCCACCATCACGGAACACTCATTCTTCCCTTTATTCAGGATCCACAAAACCTGACAGGTAAACCTATTTCTGATATTTTCCCCGTTTCAGTTGCAAAATTGATTCTGCCGGCACTTGAAAAAACCTGGTCATCCGGTCAAAGTGAACTGATCATTTTTTCCTGGGAACATCTGGAATTTAATTTTGATTTCGAAGCTCGTATTCTGCTTCCGGGAGGAAATGAAATTCTGATTCTGATCAGGGATATTTCCCAACAAAAACAACTTGAACGTGAACTGATTACGGCAAGAGAAGCGGCTCTTGAGGTTTCACGATTAAAATCTGACTTTCTGGCAACCATGAGCCATGAAATCAGAACACCCATGAACGGGGTTATCGGAATGACCAGTTTATTGCTGCATACCCCGTTAACACCAGAACAAACTGAATATGTGCAATCACTTAAATTCAGCGGGGAGCAATTACTTCACCTGATTAATGATATTCTTGATTTCTCGAAAATTGAGTCTGGACGGATGGAAATTGAGCAAAAACCATTTTCGTTGGTTTCAAGTATAGAAAAAGTTGTTAATCTTTTTATACCTAAAGCTTCAGTAAAAGGGCTCAGAATTTTTGTTGTCTATGATCCGGAAGTTCCGGAATATATAAATGGTGACGAAAACAAGGTCAGACAGATTCTCGCAAACCTCGTTGATAATGCAATTAAATTTACAAGCGAAGGCGTGATTCTGGTAACTGTTAAAAATGGGATTGATTCTGCAAATACTCAGATTCTTTATATTACTGTCAGAGACACCGGAATTGGAATTCCGGAATCCAAGCAACACAAATTATTTGAATCGTTTTCCCAAATTGATGCTTCAGTAACCCGGAAATATGGCGGCACTGGCCTTGGGTTGGCCATCTGCAAAAAACTCGCAATTCTGATGGGTGGTGATCTACAGGTACAGTCAAAGGAACATAATGGCAGCCGGTTTTCCCTTTCTTTGATTACGCCAAAGCTGGATTATATCAGACGGGTTAAGTCATTGGGACTTATCAATCAGAACTTGGAAATTTCGATTAAAGAACCAAACCGGAAGCACCTTTTTATTCTCAAAAAAATGCTTCTCAATTTTGGATTTCTTAACGTCAGGTCTGATCAGGATTTGGAAAGTAACAAGGGGCTTTTCATCGACCGTGCAAATTCCAATGATAACCCGGGATACCGAATAAAAATCAACGGGCAAGACGCAAACTTTTATGGTATGATCGGGTGGACTCAGATTGAAACGATTCTCGCCACCATGAATGGCGGAAGTAAGGAATCATCAACACTGTTACCAGAACAGAAATCTGAAATACAAACAGGTGATGGAGTCCCACTTAAAATTCTTGTTGCCGAAGATAATCAGGTCAACCAGGTTCTGATCAAACGAGTTTTGAGCAAATTGGGATATACCTGCTTTCTGGCAATTAATGGCGAAGATGCCCTGACACAGGCTAAAATACTGAATCCCGATTTTATTTTTATGGATGTTCAAATGCCTGTCATGGACGGACTTGAATCAACCCGTGAAATCAGAGCGTTTTTTAAAGGAATGAAGCCGGTCATTATCGCCCTTACGGCAAATGCCATGGAAAAAGACCGTGAAATTTGCCTCGAAGCCGGAATGAATGATTATCTGGCGAAACCGATTGTAATCGGTGATGTTGATAAAATGATCACGAAATGGGCAGCCGTGCTTCCATCCTTATAAACGAACCAGAAACATTTTTATTCTGTTCAGGAAACAAGAAAATTTCACATACTATCAATCCGGATTATTTATGGCAGAAACACCCAAACTGGACCCCCGCCTCGAAAAAGAATTTCTTGATCTCGTAAAGGCCCGTTACGGCGGCAATGTTGAACTGGCAATCAATAAAGCAATCGAATATTTTATCATGTTTGAAAGAAATACTGATGAAGCACAAAGACTGATTGCCAAAATTTCTGACATCAGAACCAAAATTAAAGATTTGAGGGAAGTTAACCAGGAAACCACCAAGGTAATCAAAGAAATGAATGACCTGAAAAAGCCCGGTCAGCATGGAAACACATAAAACAATCGGGATTTTAAGTGATACACATCTCCATTCGAGACGAAAATCACTTCCCTCTCAGGTTTTTACAGCTTTTTCAGATTGTGATCTTATTTTTCATGCAGGTGATATTCTGGATATGGATGTTATTAAAACACTCGGTGAAATTGCGCCAACCTTTGCAGTCGCCGGAAATAATGATCCACCTGAACTCTTGCATGAATTGGGCGACATTCAATATTGCTCAGTGAACAACTTTAGAGTTACACTTTGTCATGGCCACCAGGGAAAAGGAACTGCTGTCCAAAACATTTTTGCCCTATCGAAAAGGGTAAAAGCAGACTTGTTTATTTTCGGACATTCCCATAAACCCATGATTCACCAGCAAAACGGAATCTGGTTTATCAATCCCGGATCTCCGACTCTAAAAAGAATGGAGCCATTTTTTTCAGTAGTCAAACTGCATTTGATTTCTGGCGAAATTCAACCGGAACTGATCAGATGGTGATCTAAACAAAAAACCCGGCTTGAACCGGGTTTTTTGTTTAGATTTCTTCGATCCGCATCATGTTGGTACTTCGCCGTTTGGTAAACGGAAGTCCGGCCGTGATGATAATCCGGTTGCCCTGACGGACAATTTCTTCTTTGATCAGTGATTGTTTCATTTCTTCTACCGCATCATCAACATTATCCTTGAAACCAGGAATCAGATAACCCTGAACGCCCCACACGAGGCAAAGTCTGAGTAACGAAATTCTTCTTGCTGTAACGGCAATGATGGGCTTTTTAGGGCGGAATTTGGAAATCATGACCGCTGTTGAACCTGACTGTGTCATACAAACGATTGCAGAAGCATTGACCATATTGGCAGCATTACAAGCTGCATAACCAATGGCAAGCGGAGCTGAATACACAATATTCTTAGGTTTTAAATCTTGTTCAGTATTCGTAAGTGCATAATTTTCAATGATGGTAATGATCTTTGCCATGGTTTGAACGGCTTCAATCGGGAAGGCTCCTGCAGCAGTTTCAGCTGAAAGCATCACGGCATCTGTACCATCTAGAATAGCATTGGCTACATCAGAAGCTTCAGCACGGGTTGGTCGTGGATTGTGAATCATAGATTCAAGCATCTGAGTTGCAGTAATAACCGGCACGCCCTTCTGATTACACATTTTGATAATTTTTTTCTGGGTTGGCGGAACGTCTTCGGTGTTTAATTCAACGCCGAGATCGCCACGGGCAACCATAATGGCATCAGCAACATCGGTGATGGCATCAAGACTGTGAACTGCCTGTGGTTTTTCAATTTTTGCAACAATCGGGGTGTCATAACCGGCATTGGTAATAATTCGTTTCAACTGAAGCACATCATCAGCACGTTGAACAAAAGAAAGGGCGATGTAATCAACTTCATTCTTCAGACCGAACTCAACATCAGCAATATCTTTTTCCGAAAGGGCAGGAACCGACATCAGAACATCTGGAAGGTTAATTCCTTTTCTGTCCTTGAGAACGCCACCAAAAACAACTTCGGTGATCACATCAGTATCGGTAACTTCCAAAACTTTTAGCTTCAGAATTCCGTCATCGAGAAGAACAATGTCTCCCTCTTTAACATCTTTGACAATGCTTTTATAGGAAGTTGAAACCCGTTCTTCATTTCCGACACATTCGTCAACAGTAATATTAAATTTTGCACCGTTGTTCAGCGTTACTTTTCCATATTGAAAAGTACCCACACGAATCTTAGGACCCTGTAAATCCTGCAGAATCGCAATTGGCTTATCAATATCCTCAGAAACTTTTCTGATGATTTTAATACGTTCGAGATGGTCTTCGTAACTGCCGTGAGAAAAGTTCAGACGGGCAACATCCATTCCGGCTAAAGCCAGATCACGGATCGTTTCGTAAGAGTTGGAAGAAGGACCCAATGTACATACAATTTTGGCCCGGCGAGAATTGAGATTGATACTCAAGAGAATATCCCTTTACATTAGAGAATCATTAAGCGTGATGCAAAAGTATATTAAAGAAACTATGAATTCAACTTTAGCCAAAAATGAAAAGCTTTTTTTGCCTGAAAGGTTTAATTTTTGAATTCACAAAGCAACGTGATCATCAACCAGTTTTTTCAGATCAGGTGAAGAAATTGGCTTTGGAAGCATGCCTAAAGCCCCATCACGAATCGCCTGATCCATCCGGCTTCCTATTTCACCGTCACTTGCAAAACCGGTAATAAAAAAAGTCTTGACCGGAATGTTGCCATTAAGGGCTTTGATAGCATAAAATGCATCAATTCCATCCATATTTGGCATTTTTACATCCATCAGAATAAAATCCGGCAATTTTCCTTTTGCTTTTTCGACAGCAACCGAACCATCTTCTGCTTTAATGATGGCCAATGCGCCTGATTTTACCTTATCGCGGAAATAGATTTTTATAATGGTTTCAAAGATATCACGGATACCTTCTTCATCATCAACAATGAAAATGGTACTGCTCATAAATTGTCACCGGTAAGGTCTATCATTTGTTGGTCCTTGGTGTAGGATTTAGTCTTAAATTTAGCATCATTTAGGAGTTCTTCCAATTTCCTGAGCAGATTTTTGATACGAGTCACATTTTCGCCCGCCTTTTTAACGGGTTCATCGAGTTCGGGTTCATTTCCCTGATTCAAAAGACTGATCACTTCAATATTTCCGTTTAATATCTGAAGAGGTTGGCGTATTTCATGCAAAACACCGATCGTGACCTGCCTGATCACTTCAATACGTTCTTTCTCCCGTCGTTCTTTTACCGCCTGACGCCAGCGGCCAAAAAAGTAAACGCCTGAAATCAAAGCCACAATCACCAGTGCTATAAACCAGGTTGTTTTATAAAATGGGGGTCTCACAATCAGATAAAGTGAAGTTCCCGTTTCATTCCAGACGCCATCGTTATTTGAACCGGTCACTCTGAACGTATAATCTCCCGGATCGAGATTGGTGTAAGTCACGTACCGCCGGTTTCCGGCCTGAATCCAGTCTTCATCAAACCCGACGAGCTGATATTTATATTTATTCTTCTGCGGATTTGTAAAATCCAACGCAGCAAACTCAAAGGAAATCATGTTTTGTCTGGGTTTGAGCGTGTAACTATCGAGAAAAGATAGCGCCACCGGAAGCAAAACCGGCTGATTCAAGATTTTAAAATCGGTAAGAATGATTTGGGGAAGAAATTGATTTTCACTCACCGCACCCGGCTGAAAAACCGTCAAACCACCCACACCACCAAAAAAAAGCAGGCCATCAGATCCTTTGAACCAGGCACCGCCGTTAAACTCATTCGCCTGCAACCCGTCACTTTCATCATAGTTTTTGAATTTGCCTGATTCCGGATTGAATTTTGACAAGCCAAAGTTTGTACTCAGCCAAAGATTCCCGGTTTGATCGGGAAGGATGCCATAAATGTAGCCGTTGGGTAACCCATCTTTTTCGAGAAAGTGGAGAAATTTATTTTTTTCTGCATCAAACTGATTCAAACCGGCTGCAGTTCCCACCCAAAGTTTGCCGGCTTCATCTTCATACATACACCGGATTTCATTGTCACTTAACGAGCCGGCTTCATTTTCCTGACTTTTCCAGGTTTTCCAGATTCCTGTTTCAGGATTAAACTGATTCAACCCACCACTTGTGCCGATCCACAAGCTTCCCGTAGCCGAACCGAATAGACTTCTGACCGTGTTTGATGCAAGCCCACGATCAGCGTGACGAAACCGGGTGAAGGTTTCTGTGGCTTCATCAAAACGTGAAAGTCCGCCACCATTGGTTCCAACCCAAATCCGGCTTTTCTCATCTTTGAATAAAACCCGGATGTCATCACTCCCGACCGTTAACGGATTATTCTCGTCTGATTTGTATTTTTTACCGGCAAGTGATTCTTTGTTTATCCGGCCCAGTCCGCTGCCTGTTCCAACCCAGATTGAATTGCCATCTTCTAAAAGCGAGAGAACAAAATTTCCCGAAAGCGCAGCAGGATGAGAGTTGGTTGTCAACTTGATAATTTGACCTGTTTCTGGTGAATACCGGGTTAATCCACCACCCAAAGTCCCGATCCAGAGGCGTTTTTCTTTATCCACCAAAACCGACATCACGCCGGTATGATTCAGCAATCCTGAAACTGTTTCATTATTCAGAACCCCAAATTTTGATGGTTTCAGATCGGTTTTGAAAAGTCCGCCGGTTTCAGTGCCGACCCAAAGCAAGTTCGAACGGTCTTCAAAAAGTGAAAAAATATTGGCTTCATGATGCTGTAAAACGCCCGGGCGTGACATTTCAATTTTTGACATGGTTTTCTGATCAGCTTCAAGCCGAAAAACGCCGGCTCCGTAGGTTCCGATCCAGATTCTACCAAGATGATCTTCTCTGAGCGCCCAGATTTTATCTGCTGCAGGATTTTTTGAATCCGGCCGGATGACTGTTATTTTTTCCGTTTTCGGATCAATCCGGTTCAACCCGCCACCAAAAGTACCCGCCCAGAGTATTCCGTTTTTATCTGATATCAATGACCAAATGCGGTTTTCTGACAGACCGGATGATCCTGATTGAAACCATTTTACTTCCCCGGTTTCGGGTATCAGGCAGTTTAATCCGCCACCGTAGGTTCCAATCCAGATTCTTCCGTTTGCATCCTGCGCAAGTCCTCTGATCCGGTTAAAACTAAGCGAGCCATCCGGAGACGCCTTGTAATTTAGAACCGATCCCGTTGCAAGATCAACCCGGCTAAGTCCGGCATCATCCGTTCCAACCCAGATTGCCCCATTTTTATCTGCAAGAAGAACTCTGATGATTTGACCGGGAATTTTACCTGCAAACGGTCGTGAAAATTTTTCAGTTTCAGGTGAAAATACATTGAGACCAGAGCCCTGGGTTCCGACCCATATTTTACCGGACTGATCTTCCAGAATGGCATTTATGTTGTTTTCTGATAAAGATCCAGAATCGTTCGGGTCATGTTTAAATATCCGGAAGGTATATCCATCGAAGACATTCAGGCCATCACGGGTTGCAAACCACAACCTGCCGGATTGATCCTGTAAAATAGCAGTTACCGAATTCTGGCTCAGTCCATCAGACCCTGAAAGCTGCGAAAATCTTGCAGGACCACCCATCACTGAAGTGAAAAAAATCAGAAACAGAAAAACAATCTGGTAAGCCATTTTTTCTCCGGATTTACCTGTACAAATATACACCTTACACACCAGACTAATCAATATAAAAACGGTTCAGACCGCCTTGTTGATTAAGAAAAACGGTTCCATTTTTAATAAATGACAAAATGAGCTTTTTCTATTGCCGAAGCCCTTTATATTACTTATATTTAATTCAATAGAACTGATAAAACCAACTGGAAAACTCACCATTCAAAATCGCAAAAATCTGAATTTAAATCCCCGGAGAGGCACATGAAAAATATCACTGCAGTCATTTTAGGTGGCGGACAAGGAGCCCGTCTGTTCCCGTTGACCGGAAGCCGTTCAAAACCAGCAGTTCCAATTGGTGGAAAGTTCCGTCTGATTGACGTCCCCATTTCAAATTGCATCCTGAGTGATATTAAAAGAATTTATGTGCTTACCCAGTTCAACTCTGAATCCCTTCACCGGCACATTACTCAGGCCTACCACTTCGGCAGTTTTTCTGATGATTTTGTACAGATTCTCGCCGCTCAGCAAACCATGAGCAATAAAGAATGGTATCAGGGAACTGCTGATGCCGTTCGTCAAAACCTGAATTACATCACCCACATCAAATCAGAATATACCCTGATTCTGAGCGGTGATCAGCTTTATCACATGGATTTCAGTAAAGTTTATGCTGCCCACATCAAAAACAAAGCTGATTTAACCGTTTGTGTTCTGCCTGTGAACCGGGATGCTGCAAAGGGATTCGGTATTCTTCGCACCAATGACAATGGCCGCATCGTAGAATTCCATGAAAAACCAAATTCTGATCGTCTATTAGACGATTTGATGGTCAGCGATGAAGTTATTAAAAAACATGGTGTTGAAGCAAAAGGCCGTAACTATTTGGCAAGTATGGGTATTTATCTGTTTAAAACCTCAGTCCTTGTTGAACTTCTGAACGCTAACAATCACGAAGATTTCGGGAAACAGGTTATTCCGAACGCCATCGGAATGAAACGTGTTTTCGCCCATTTCTTTGATGGATACTGGGAAGATATCGGAACAATCAAGAGCTTCCATGAAGCCAATATTGCGCTGACTGATGAAGTTCCTGAATTCGATTTTTACGATGAAGGGCACATGATCTTTACTCACCCCAGATATCTGCCGGGTTCAAAGATCAATTATGCCACGATTCACCGGGCCATTATTTCTGAAGGATCACTGATTCAGAATGCAAGAATTACCCGTTCGATTGTCGGGGTTCGGTCCATCATCCGCGATAATTGTATCATCGAAAACACCTACATCATGGGTGCTGATTATTACATGACCGATGAGTTTAAAGCCGAGGCCAAAAGTGACGGCGTTCCACCAATGGGAATTGGCGAAGGAACCACGATTCTGAATGCGATCATTGATAAAAATGCCCGGATAGGCAGGAACGTAAAACTCGTTAACTATCAGAACCATCAGAATTACAAAGACAATTACGTTTTCATTGTGGATGGAATTATTGTAGTTGCCAAAAACTCAATCATTCCTGATAACTACGAAATCTGACCGGTTTTTTATTTTTTTCTGCAAATCAGGCACGGGAGACCGTGCCTTTTTTGTTTGTGGGAATACAGGGACAGTTTGGGTTAAAACCCAAATATCTTAATTACTTTTATCCCGTCAGCTAAAGCAGACGGCAATAAAATTATTCTGAATTCATTTGCCATCCTGGAGACATTTAAAGTAAAATATAGAGCTTCCTTTGAAAATGCTATTCTAAAAATTACCGTCTGCTTTAGCTGACGGATTAACAATGCAAGGGAAAAATTGTCCGGTTGCAAAACTGTTTGATACCACAAAACTAATTCCGGACAAAACGGGAATGTTGCCTGTAAATGAACCGTTTTTCCACTTACCACATATCACATATCACTTTTCCAATGAACAAACTCAGCATTTTTTGGTTTCGGCGTGATCTTCGCATCGAAGACAATCACGGACTTTTCGAGGCACTCTCCCAGTCTGAAAAGGTCATTCCCGTTTTTATTTTTGATACTGACATTCTCTCCCATCTTCCTTCCAAGAAAGACAGAAGGGTTCAGTTAATCTGGGATGCACTTTCCGAAATGAAAGAGGTTTTAAAAACTCAGCATCAGACTAAATTGTTAATCCTTCATGGAAAACCAACTGAACTGATTCCTTCCCTTGCTAAATCAACAGGTGCAGAGGCTGTTTTCATCAACACCGATTATGAACCGGCAACAATACTTAGAGATCAAACGGTTGAAAAGGAATTGGCAAAATCGGGAATTCAGTTTCACTCTTTTAAAGATCACGTCATTTTTCACCGGAATGAAATCACCAAGGAAGATGGCAAACCTTACGTGGTTTTCACACCGTACTCCCGGTCATGGAAAAAGAAACTGACGACTGAACAAACACAACATTTCAATTCAGAATCCCTGCTGCACAAACTTACATTTCCTGAAGAAACCAGGTCTTTTAACCTCATTTCGGATTTAAAACAGATCGGTTTTGAATCTGCTGATGTTTCCATTTCCGGAACCAGAACTCAGGGACTCAACTTTCTTTCCGATTTTTCTGGACGAATTCAAAAGTATGGTGATCTGCGTGATTTTCCGTCAAAAAAAGGAGTTTCTTACCTGTCGCCCTACCTGCGTTTTGGAATGATCGGGATCCGGGAATGTGTGAGAATGGCGAAATCTGGTTCTTCGGTTGGATCAGAAAAATGGCTCGGTGAACTCATCTGGCGTGATTTTTACTCTCAGATTCTTTGGCATTTCCCCCATGCGGTAAAAGAATCATTCAACCCGGTTTACAAAAATCTGGTTTTCCCCAATGATGAAAAAAAGTTCAAAGCCTGGTGTGACGGGAAAACCGGATTCCCCATTGTGGATGCAGCCATGCGCCAGCTAAATCAGACTGGCTGGATGCACAACCGACTGAGAATGGTGGCTGCTTCTTTTCTGGTGAAGGATCTGCATATCGATTGGCGATGGGGAGAACAGTATTTCGCTGATATTTTGATAGATTTTGATCTGACGAGTAATAACGGCGGCTGGCAGTGGGCGGCTTCTACCGGCTGTGATGCCCAGCCTTACTTCCGGATTTTCAATCCTGAACTTCAGTCTGAACGTTTTGATCCTGATGGTACTTTTATCAAAAAATATATTCCTGAACTAAAAAATGTACCTGCAAAATTCATTCACTGTCCTTCAATGATGAGTGAATCAGATCAGTTACTTTACAAGTGTAAAATCGGTGATAACTATCCTGAACCGGTTGTGAACCACAAGGAAGCGAAGGTATTTGCTTTGGAGTTGTTTAAGAAGAGGTGAGGAAATTTTCTATAACATTGAATAATTTATAACCTTTCAAAATCCGTTAAATACGTCCATAATACACTATTCTGCTAAAATCTTCATTTTCAGAATATATTTATATAATTTCGAATCATTCAAATGTTTGTACGTACCAGTATTTAGATACACCACAAAATGCTGTCCTCTTTCAAGAATTTTCTTATTGTACTCAACTTGCAGGGGATAGTCACTTTTGACTTTGATATTTCGGATTATTGTATCCATGAAAAAGGGATTTATATTGAACGCGTTATTTGCAATTTCAAATATCATTTCCATTTTTCTTTCATTATCAATGAATTCGTAAGTTGTCAAATAATCTAAACCAATTGTATTGAGATATAATGACGATTTATTTTCTAACCATAAAGAATAGACAGCACCGAGAATATCATCATTATATTTTCTGGTTCGCGTTATTCCCGACGTATATTTACCTTGAAGGAATTTGAGTCTTTTAAGTACTTTCCTTTCATTTTTGTCTGGATGTTCAATGATATCAAATTTTACAACATTTGAATAATAAACTTTTTTGGATCCCTTTTCAATCAAAAATATACGAACAGAGTAATTTCCTTTTACCAGCGAAAAGGAAAATAATTGAAGTTGATTTTTAAAATAACTGTCAAATTCCTCCAAATTACTTTTATTTCCTACTTCAAAATCTATCATTGAAAAATAGGTAATTGTTTCATTTGCTTTTATTATCCTCTTCACTTTATTAATACTTGGACCCGAGTAAAACCGGTCAGGGGATCTACCAATTAATTTATCATTTTGGTATAACTCATATTTCACAAAATCCTGATATTCAAAATCTATGTTTGATGGATTTTTTATTGTTACCCGGCAAATTGTACCTAAGTGTTCATAAATAACTGGATTGATGCTTAGTTTAATTGAAACTGGTTCTGAAGCCTGTGTGCCAGTTGAACTCACAAAAAACAGAAACAAGATAAAAATGTTTTGCATAAATTATTTGCTAGTTTTTCAAGGTTTTTAAACGAAATAATTTTGAATAGCGGCTGATACAATATTTGGACCGTCCAAATAATTTTAAATAAACCATTTATTGTAAAACACATTACCCGCTTTTTTTATTCAATTTTAAAGAATCAAGTTAATCAGGAAGAATTGAGTAGATATCCTGACTTACCTGCATAATTTTGCCTTTTTGAACAACTTTCATCAGGGCTTATAGGTATTTGTACTCTGTTTCCAGAGCCCGGTTCCCTTATTCATTAAATATGTTCCCGAACTGGCAAATGTCCCTTCGAAATTTGTTCACAATCCGTCTGCAATGAATGAAACAGATCAGTTGCTCTACAAGTGCAAAATTGGGGAAAACTATCCGGAATCAATCGTGAACCACAAAGAAGCGAAGGTATTTGCTTTGGAGTTGTTTAAGAAGAGGTGAGGGATAGATACAAAAAAAAGCCAGTCCATCGTTTGATGGACTGGCTTTTTAAAAGATCAAAAATCAGAAAACTTATTTTCCAACTTTAACATTTATGGTGATTGATCCGCTTGTACCAGTTACGATAGTAGCAACGTGAGCAAGACCATATTTTCCGGCTTCTGTTTTAAAGGCAACAATTTTGCTAACGGTAAGCAAATTAGCTTTGCTATCGGCACCGGTTGTTACTGCGTCATAAGCTGCTTTCACAGCTTCATCATCTGCAATGTTAGTAAATTGAGTTTCAGTCAATGTTGTAACTTTGAAAGTTGTTGCATTGGTTTTTGTCCAGGTTTGCAGGCCAGTAGTTGCATTATTATAAATAGTTGCTGCAGAAGCATCATTTGGAGCAGCAAGAGTAGCTTCATTGGTAGCACCAAAATAATATAGAATATCAACAACACTGGAATTGGTTTTGGCTTCAGCTTGTTTATAAACATTACCTGTAACAGTGGCTAAGAAACTTCCGGAAGCATCGTTCGATTGTGCACCAAGAAGTTTAGTTGAATAAGAACTCAGGTTTGAATCTTTGTTCAGATTAAATGTTCTTGTCGTTGTTTTATCATCATCATCTGTTGCATTAATTGTAATGATAACTGAGGATACCAAAGTATAAGTGAGGGTAACTTCCTTACTTGCAGCATCAACTTTTTCAGATTTTTGAGAAGTACTTCCGGCAAGAACCGTATAATTTGCCACTTTGTTATCATCAGAAACAGTAAATGTAATGGTTACACTTCCTGCTTTTTGAGTTACTGCATCACCAGTAACTGGAGTTCCATTGACCTTAAGGTCAGTAATCGTTGGACCTTCTTTTTCTTCTTCAGTATCACAGCCAACGAGGCCGATTGATGCAATTAGAAGGGCAGATAGCAAATAGGCTAATTTTTTCATAGACAGGTTTCCTTTTTTTTGGTTGTTGGTTTACAAATATATTATAATTTGAACTGCAAAGATACAGACATTTTTGTTATTTTCTTTTGACGGATGTCAAAACTTCAGCCGCATTTCCGTGTTTCCCTTTTTCGGTGAGGTCTGCCATTTCATGCAAAATTTCTTCATCATCAGCAGAAATACGGCTCACAAAGTGCTGTACCACCACATCAGCCGATTCAAAAAGTCCGGCTGGAGTACCTTCATAATGAACATGACCTTCATGCAGCATAATCACCCGGTCTGCAACTTTCTGAACGGAAGCCATATCGTGTGTAATCACAACTGAAGTCACTTTCAATCTGGAAGCCAGATCATTGATCAGACTGTCAATGGCATCAGACATGACGGGGTCGAGTCCGGTAGTAGGTTCATCGTAAAGAATCACATCAGGGTTGGTAACGATGGCACGGGCAAGTCCGACCCGTTTTTTCATGCCACCTGAAAGTTCTGAAGGTCTCAGGTTTTCTATCCCGGGCAAACCAACCATTTCCAGTTTTTCTGAAACCAGCCGGCTAACTTCTGCAGGTGAATAATCAAAATTTTCGACGAGGGGCAACCCCACATTTTCACCCACCGACATGGAATCAAACAAGGCAGCTCCTTGAAACAAATACCCAAATCTTCGCCTTGTCTCAAATAAATCCTGTTTTGAAATGGTAGCCAGATCATTTCCATAAACGGTAACTGATCCCTCATCCGGGAGAAGAAGTTTAACCAAATGCTTGAGTAAAACTGATTTCCCGCAGCCTGAACGCCCGATAATCACCAGCTTTTCACCCTGATTGACATCAATATCAACACCACGGAGAACCGGCTTGTTACCGAAAGATTTTTTGAGATTTTTGGTTTGTATAATTTTCATATTATAATAAAAAACGCCGCCCGGAAATCCGGAACGGCGTGTAGTTAAGAACCTTCAACCTTAAATTCAACTCAAAAGCTTATTTTTTCTTTCTTTCGTCAAGCTTTTCAACTGCTTCATCCAATTCCTGATAAGCTTTTGTGGCTTTGATGGCAGTGTAAAGATCATTTTCCTTTTTAATTTGATTCAGAAGATTTTCCTTCATGGCGCCCATCGGCAGCTTTAGGAGAACATAAGCTCTGAAAACGCCTTCTTCATTCCGGATTTCCTTTTTATCCTCAGAAACCCCGATCAAAGCCTGACGGCTGAGCTGTTTGCTGGTTTCAGAAAAATCGGTCAGGATTTTGGAATCGATATTCATTCCGGTTTCCTGGCTGAATCTTTTGGTCAGCACATCAATGTTATTTTCCATCTGACGGGCCAGATCAGAATTGGCAGTGGCTTTTGATTTATTAACCGCCATCTGAAGATCCCTTGAAGTTTCAGATGCCGTTGCCCAAAGGTAATCGTCATCATTCTTCGGAGGATCCATGTACCAGGAAGGTATATTTTCCATGATGTCATCATTTGCCTTCTGGTGAATATTGGTGGTTTCTTTTCCACCGCCGCAGCCGGTTAACCAAACGGATAAGCCAGCCAGTATCGTCAGCATGAGTAGTGTGCGTTTCATGTTACTCTCTCCTTGTTCGTTGATGAGAAATCAAAATAATAAACCAAAGTGAATGCTTGTCCTGGATTCTGCCCATTTGTTTCCGTCGTAAGGCAGCCAGGAAACTTTAAAAAACGGTGTAGACCCTTTATTGGATAAATAAAAATTGAAATCTAAAGAAGGTGATCCATTGACGATGGATTTTCTTTTGGTTTCACCTGAAGTATTATCCTTAAAAAATAAATCAAGCTTTTCCATTCTGAATCCGACTGAAGGTGAAAACCGTTCTGCCAGCACAAATGGGGTGTACGTGAACGAAAGAAAATAGTTTTCAAAACGAAATCCGCCAGATAGTTTTTCACCGGCTTCGGTTACCGGGTTGTAGCTCGAATAGTATGTTTTCTTTTCATTGATACCATAACCAATGATAAACCGGAATGGGGGTGCTTCCATTGGGATTTCTATATTGTAACTATCAACACTGAATTTTCCCACTTTTTTCCTGGTCAACTCAGACATCAGTTCAGATTTGAATTCCTGCCGGGCCCAGACAAAACTGATTCCAGCCCGGTCATCATACAAATTATAAATACGCTGATTACCGAAAGCAGTAAACCTGAAAAATTTCCCGTCCGTTTGGGTCAGGTCAAAATCGAGGACTTCATCCTGATCCTCAATGGTAAAATCCCGGCTTTCCTTTTCATATCCGGGAAAGTTGAAATAGATGGTGTACTTTCCAGGGTTCAGGTTCATTTTGTAAACCGGTATGGTAGATTCTAAATCGAAAGGATTAGAATCCCGCGAAAATACACGAAAAGTTGCACCCGGTGTTCCTGTAACGGTTAGCCGGCCCTGTGTTTCAAGAGTGACCGACCGGGAAACTAATTCCCCTTTTCTTAGATTCATCGGGAAATCTACCGTCCTGTAACGTTCTTTCCTGATGCTGAGTACATAACTTCCTGTTGGGATGTTTTCTGCAAAGAACGGTGTGTAACCCAATAACGAATCACCCAGATAAATTTCTGCTTCATCCGGCTCACTTGAAACCTGTAAACGACCTGTTTGGCGGCGAAGACTAATACCCACAACCCGGCTTTCAAGCCTTCTGACTGTTTCCGTAAAAATGGTGTCCTCATAACCTACTGCCTGAATCCGGAATTTTCTTTTCCCTGCAGGAATTTCAACCGAAGCTGAATCTGTAAAGAAGTAGCTGTCGTCGAGATAAACTTTGGCAAAAGACGGTGAAATTTTAAATTCCCAGGTTCCGAAATCTGGAATGAGCGATGTTTTTAGCGGAATTGCATTTGCGGGGTTGTCGTTGGGACCTATTTCAAAAATCCTTGAATCTGGAATGTATTTTGGTTTTGAAAGAGTAATTTTTCGTTTTCCGACGGGAATTCTCACCGGAACACCTGGCTCAAACGGAATCAGCCGATCATCAACCCTTAACTCGTTATCCCTTTCAGTTTCAACAAGAAGTAGTCCGAACCTGGGCGTGAGTTCAACAATTTTGCTGATTTTTTCGCCCTTTTTAATATCAATCTTCACCAAAACCGTATCATAATCATCTTTGATCAGTTTTATATTATAGGATTTGGCCTCAAAATTATTGAGTGAAAACGGCGTGTAATGATCAAAGTCAGGAAGGGAATCAATCAGAATTTTGGCACCGGCAGGAACAGTTCTGAGAACCAGATCCCCCTTTTCAGGATCAAAAGAACGGGCAGTTGACTCGATGGAATAATACTTTACGTCTTTCGCCTGCATCCGCTGGATCTTCAGTTTGGTTTCCATAAAACCGGGAGATTTCACGGTAAGGGTCTGAGTTTCAGTTCGAAGAATCAGAACGTATTTATTTTCACCTTCAACCGATTTGTTGGCTATAATTCCGTCTGTATTCGATTCGAATGACAACCCGGAATTGGAAGAATAAATAATGACAGCAGCATCTTTGGGGAATTGGGTAAAGACAGGAATTGAGGAAGGGCGTGGTTCTTCTTTGACTTTAAACTGCCTGAGCTCCTGGGCAACTGAAAGTGAAGCAAAAAAGATAACCATCAGACTTAGGATAAAAATCCGTTTCATTCTGAATCCGGAAAAAGTGAAAAACCTGTTTGTGGTTTACGGGATTAAATAGAAAAAGGTTTCCCTACTCAATAATTTCAAAATCACCCAGCGAAATGACTGAATCTGGTTCGGTGAATTTTTGGGGTTGCCAGCTTCTGACATGAATCAAGGGTTTCAGTTCATCTCTGAAATCAATCATCAGAAACAAATATCCTTTATCAGAATAAGCGCTCGAATTCCAGTATTGAAGTAAAGTTACTCCATAAATGGAATTGTATTTTCGGTGCTGAACAATTTCGATTTCGTCGAAACCCACTTTTATGAACTGGTTTTTCTTAAAAACCTGCTCAAGTGAACTCATGTATTCCTGTTTATTCTGGCGGATGAACTCCACTTTCTGCTCACCCAGATTTTCGTTGAGAAAGTCTGAATTATCCTTCTGGACTTTTACCACATTCCCAACAATAATAAGGGCGTTGTCACTGAAAACCGTTTTCAGATAGGAAATGTCCTTCCGGTTGTAGGCAGTTCTGAAATTTTCAACAAAATCAAGAATGATTTGCCTTCTGCGGATGTCGCTGACCGTCACTCCCTGATTGATCAGGGCTGTATACTTTTCTGTCTCAACACCAAAAAATAAATTCGTCAGTTTTCCATCAGCAGAAAAAGCCAAAACCAGTTCTTCACCGGCAAGTGAATCAGCGTCGGTTTTCATTTTTACGGGGATACCTCGAATCTCAAAATCGGTGTCGTTTCTGCGAAGCAGGTTGCTGCGGATTTCAGTTTCAGGGGAAAAGAACGGACGGGAGTTCCAAACTTCCTTCAGGGTTTTTGCAGCATTTTTTGATATCCAGTCGGAGGGGATTTTGGGCGTTGTTTTTTTTGCTTCAGCCAGGTTCATGGCCGTCAGGATTTTTGATGCCCGCTCTGAAATCAGATCTTCAGTTTCACCTGAAGCAGAAAGAATGACTGTTGTCCGGTTTTGAGCAAAAGCAACCGAACCCAAAACGAGGCAAGTGGTAACCATCAGAATAAAAAGAAAACGGGAACAAAAATTCATGAATGACTCAAGAAAATGTTTGGACGAAAATGGCAAACTCTGGAATTCACCCGGGCACTTCGACTCCGCTCAGTGACCGTGTAAATTCTGTACTTTGAACAGAACTTATTTAAATTCTACCCAGATTGCAGAAAGTCCTTTGTAGGCATCTTTCATGTTTTTCACTGTTTTACCCGACTTCACTTCCCGATAACCGTCAGTTATGGGTTCCAGCCAGGTGCTAATTTCCTTTGTTTGCGGATGATAAACAACGACCCAGCATTTTTCAGGGAAGAGAAAATCCTTTTTTGATCCGAAAATAACCCGACCCGAAGATTTCAGATCCTGAAAACGGGATAAAAGCAAGTCAGCCTGGGTTTCTTTCTGCAGGCTGGATTTCAATTCTTCGGCTGATTTTGGAACCGGTGCAAGAGATGAGACGGTTGAAAGGGTTTGTTTTTCGTCAAGCCAAATTCCATCAGGATTGATTTTTTTTGAAACAGAAAAACTCTTAATCCGGTTGACCGTCAGCTTCACGTCGTACGTTTTTTCTTTATCCAGATAAATTTGACGGGGTTCCTGTTCATAGCTTTTGGTTCCGTCACCAAAATCCCATTCCAGCGAAGATATACTTAGGTTTTTAATTTTGGGTTTGAACTCAAGGATGCCGTTGCCGGATTTTGCAATTGAAAAATCCACCGAAATAAGTCCGGTAAAATCAAGAGTAATGGATCGGGTTTCTTCTATTGGGAAAAGTGTGTGTATTTCTTCGAGATCGGCAGTCGATATCTGACTGTCAAACTGTGGAGCAAGTCGTAGTTTCAGAGATCGTCTCAGATCAGAAGGAAAAGAATGGCTCACGAGCATCGACTTTCCATCGGTAACCAACCGTGGCGTTCCGGTTTCGAGTTCTTCCCTGAAGCTCAAACCAGTTACCGGCTGACGGTTCCATGTGAATACCAGTGGAATTGAAAATGACGGATCATCATTTCCTTCAACTGAAATCTCACCCTGCGAAATAATGACATCCTTCAGAAATCCTTTGATTTTTCCGGATGTAAAGGATTTCAAATCCTGAATTTCACCCAACTTAACCGGTTCAGGTGAGTACCAGGATTTCAGATAAATCAGATAATAATCGGGGATAACTGTTGTAAGTCCTGAGTTTTTCTCACGCTCTGATGCAACCTGAAAAGCCGTTATCAGTTCTGCAGCAAGATCATCCATCGATTTTCGGTAGTCGGCTTTTGACAAATAGGCTACCACTTTATACTGTCCGTCTGCAAGATCAAAAGACGAAAAACTAATTCCTGAAATTTTAACCCAGGACCAGGAATTGATTTTCTGCTTCATTGAGGTATAAATACCATGTTCAGTTTCTGAAGAAGAGGAAGAAGATTCAACCGAAAGAATATTCTGAATACTAAGAATTAATTCCTTCCGGGCTTCCATTTTCAACTTCGGCAAATCAGAACCGATTGCTTCGCCCATGAAGAAATCGCTTTGCTGAACCGGATTGTTTTGCGAAAATGCCGGTAAACACAAAGAGCCAGCAACCAGGAAAAGTGATAGTTTTTTTGAAAACAAGGACAAAGTTATCTGCATTTTTCTTCCTTTACCTGTTTTATTTTAAAATCTGGTATTTGGGTACTTTATCACGGTATCCCGAGATTAATGATTTCAGGTTGTCAGTCCTGATAAAAGTAAACAAATCAGCTGAGACCGGTTCCGGGTTGTTCGGGTTAAACAATGAATCTGGCTTTAAAGCAACAATGAGTAAATGCTGATGCGCAAATTGCCGGCTGACGGCAATCACCGAAATGATCCAGTGTTTTGAAACTGAATCTGCCGGCTCCAATGCGACAAAAAGGTCGGAATTTTTTGCCAGATTTCCCATCAGGGATGAAATTTTTATTGGATAGGATGCCGTTTGACCGCCATAAGTGTGATGGGTAAGACTTACCCCGAGGTTTTCTGCCTGCCCATTATATCCTGAAAATAAAGTTCTGATGCTGACTTCAACCTGAGCGGAATCCCATGCGGGTGAAAATCGGGAAGAATTTTCAAATCCAAACCTATCTGAATAAAACCCGGGAAACAATTCCCGCCCTGAAAGCCGTTGAATCTGATTTCCTGTGGCAGGCATTGATGCTGAAAAATAAACTGGTTTGAGTAAATCTGCTGCAAGTTCATTATCTAACTTTTCTTTGTTCTTTCCTGCTAGGAAATCAATCCGGTTTGGCAGATTTACGGAAATAAACCCACTTTTTGCAGACTCAACAGAAAAAATCACTCGTTTTAAATTGAGTTCAAATCCAATCTGACTTCCAGATGAAAAAGCAGAAGCCATTTGAATAACCTGATCCTGATCAGGGGAATTCACCATCGGGCCATTGAATTGGATTTCAATTTGTTCTGAACGGATTTGAGCAGATCTTTCATCAGAGGGTAAGTGAATCCATTCAAGTAAAATCTCAGAAAGCCTGGCCTGATACCAATTCTGAAGGGAATCTGGCCCATCTGAAATCAGAATGCCAGCATGTTGAACCCTTTCCATATCAGAAATGACCAAAAGTGAAAACCCAGGTTTATTGGATGGGCGGTAGGAATAATAAATCGTTTTTTGCCCGTTTGACTTCAGACTTACGGAATCAGGTTCAGGTGATTTTAAGTCAATCCAGCTTTTGTTTTTTTCTGTACGGGATGAAGAATAAGAATCCTGTGCTGAAACCGGATGAATCAACAGAAAGAAAACCACTATTAAACAGGGAATTTTTTCCAGCATGTGAAAGAAATTAAAGAATTTCAGAAAAAACATATTAAATTTAGACTCATTCTAAAAAAGGAGGCTCTATGTTAAAA
>JAFLBE010000037.1 GCA_017303995.1 Bacteroidota bacterium
GAAAGGATTGACAGCTTTTGGCCGGAAGGTCATCTGGAAAATGAATGATCTGGGTATGATGCCCGACGTTAGCCATGTTGGTGAACAAACCTTCTGGGATATGATAACTGCCAGCCAGAAACCGGTCATTGCTTCCCATTCATCCGTTTATCATTTGTGTCCGCACCCGAGAAATTTAAAAGATGAGCAGCTGAGAGCCATTGCAAAATCTGGCGGACTCGTTTGCATCAACTTTTTTTCGGGATTTATTGACCCGGGTTACTTTCCGGCAAGGAATAAAATCCTGCTTGAAAGGAAGTCAGAAAAAGAGTTGTTCACTGAAGATCATTTCCCAAATTACGAAGCCTGGTTCACAGCAGAAGACCGGTTGGTTGGAAGTTGGGTAAATGAAGTTAGGCCAGAGTTTGGGTTGCTGATTGACCACATTGTTTATGCAGTGAATCTGATTGGTGAAGATCATGTGGGACTAGGTTCTGACTTCGACGGAATTGAATCAGCGCCAAAAGAACTCGATTCGGTTTTGGATTTAAAAAAAATCCCTGAAGCTTTGCAGCAACGGGGATTTTCAGAAAAGACGATTGAGAAAATTTGTTATAAGAATTTTCTCAGAGTTTTGAAGGAAAGTGAAAGGCGTTAAATTTATTTCTGGTATGGTGTTTCTTCCACAATAAAGGCAACCTGATAGTAATTATTGACTGCGCCAATCATTTTCAGTTTGATGTAATAAGATCCCGTAAAATCAAGAAATGCTCTGAATTCATGCATGGGAACATTGAATTCATCAAAAATGATGATGTCGTTTTTTCTGAGCCGTGTTGCAAGCTGAGTTAACGTAAATAAAGTTGCTGAATAAATATCAGCATCCATGTGAATGACTTTGAGTTTGTCGTCCTTGAAGGTTGTTAAAAACCCGGGCAATGTATCCTGGAAAATCCCCTTGTAAAAAAAACCTCTAGGGTCATTACCAATATCAGGAAACGCCCCAGAAGCAGACATATCACCTGCCTTAAAAACATTCCAGTCTTCTGGTAACCCGGTAAAAGTATCAAATCCGTAAAACCGGGTTTCAGAATCCTTGACCTTATTCATCCACCATTTAAAGGATACACCTGCTGCAACGCCAAACTCAAGATAATTGAACGAACTTGATATATGGTTTTGAATCACATGTTCATAAAGTGAATATCGACGTTCATAATTTCGGTCAGGAACATAAAAATCGTCAAGTGATGGTTTCTCTGTTTTTTCAAGCCAATTTGAAAGTTTGGTGAGATACCCAATTGCCGGCAGAATTCCTGAAAATGGATTAAAAAGCTTATGCAGCCTGAATTTGAGAAATAAACCTTTGGTTTTTCTCGCACTTTTAATGATAAATTGCATGTTTGTCCAAAATGGAAAAGAATGTAAAATGGGGCGATCACAAACTCCAGAACAGTTGTTCTGGTAATGAATTCAAAATTACTTCATTTTGGGACTGAATTGAAATTTGAATCCACCTAAAGTGCATTCTTCAAAATCCGCTTTGATTTTAAGTTAACTTTCCGGAATTTTAATCATTTTCTCAGGTCAGACCCATGGCAATCAACAAATACAGGCTAACGCTTTCCAGAATCCTCAAATTTCTTCAGTATGACATCTGGCGAATTCCAGTCAATAATATCTCTGGTGCCCCCCATTTTTTTATCAGGCAAGTTCGTATCATCATGATTGCAATCAGAGGGTATGAAGAAGACAAGCTTCAACTCAGGGCTGCATCGCTGACTTTTTATACTTTGCTTTCAGTGGTGCCGATTGCTGCCATGATTTTTGGTATCGCAAAGGGATTTGGTTTCGATAAAATTCTGGAAAATGAGATCAGAAACAACCTGACCGGACAGGAAGATGTGGTTGAAAAAGTAATTGCCTTTTCAAACACTCTGCTTGAATCAACCAAGGGTGAACTGATGGCAGGAATCGGAATTGCAATGCTGCTCTGGACAGTTATCAGTATTTTCAGCAGTATTGAAGATTCTTTCAATGCCATTTTCGATGTAAAAAAAGGACGCACTTACCTGAGAAAGTTCAGTGATTATTTTTCACTGATGCTGATTGCCCCAATTTTTCTTGTTCTGGCAAGCAGTGTAAGTGTGTATGTTGCAACCGTATTAACATCTGTTCAGGCTCAGTATGTTGCACTTGGAACTCTGGCGCCGCTTTTCAATTTCATCATTAACCTGCTTCCGTTTGTGCTGATCTGGAGTTTGTTTACCCTGATTTATTTGATTATGCCCAATACCCGTGTGCAATTCAGATCGGCTTTGATTGCTGGTGTGATTGCCGGGACAGTTTTTACCGGAATTCAGTGGGGATATATTTACTTTCAGGTTGGTGTTTCGAAGTATAATGCCATTTACGGTTCGTTTGCTGCGCTTCCTTTGTTTATGATTTGGCTTCAGCTTTCCTGGCTGGTGGTTTTAATCGGGGCTGAAATGGCTTACGCCAATCAAAATGTTGAAAACTTTGAATACGAAAAAGATATTTCTACGATCAGTCATGAACATAAAAGATTTGTTTCACTGCTGATCATGCATTCTCTGGTGAAAAACTTCGAAAATGGCCGGAGACCGCTCACAACGAAAATGTTGTCAGCCCGGCTGGGTCTGCCGTTCCGTCTGATCAGAAAAGTAGTAAGCGAATTAATTTCCTGCGGGTTGGTGGTTGAAATCAAACCTGATGAAAAATCTGAGCGGTCGTTTCACCCGGCAATGGATATCAATAAAATGACGGTCATTTTTGTGCTGAACCGGTTGGATAATATAGGTTCTGATCACATCAAACCGAAATTCTCAGTGGCAGTTGACCAGCTGAATATGACACTTTTGGGTTTCAAATCTCTCATGGAAGCAACTGACGGCAATTTTCTGCTGAAAGATTTGGTTGATGGTCCGCCAGTTCCCGAAGAAATTGAAGAGGAAGAATTGGCTCCGACTGAAGCTTTTGAAGAAAACTAAATTTGGGTTTCAGTTCTCCTGAAGCAGGTAATCAGGTGATCATCAATCACTCCACCGGCCTGCAAAAAGGCATAAACAATAGTTGATCCAACAAAGTTGAATCCTCGTTTTTTAAGTTCCTTGCTGATCTGGTCAGATAGTTCAGTTCTTGCCGGAAGTTCCTTCAGTTCTGTAAACTGATTTACGATGGGTTTACCATCAACAAATTTCCAGATCCAGGCATCGAACGAACCGAATTCTTTTTGGATCTCAAGAAATGCTTTTGCGTTTTTAACAGCAGAAGCAACCTTTAATCGGTTTCTCACGATTCCCGGATCCAATAGCAAATCTGCAATTCTTCCTTCATCGAATTGTGCCACTTTAACGGGATCAAAATTCTCAAACGCCCGCCGATAACCTTCACGTTTGTATAAAATCGTCTTCCAGCTGAGTCCGGCCTGAGCACCATCGAGCACAATTTTTTCAAACCAATGCCGGTCATCATGAATCGGCACACCCCACTCTTCATCGTGATACTGAATCATTAAAGGGTCATCCCCATTCCATCCGCACCGGTTCAGAGTCATTTTTTCCCCAGAAATTTATTCAATCTTTTTCGCTGAGCTTCATGATGGGCAAAATGCATGACAATCAGCAGATACCATTCTTTTGCATTTAAATATCCCAATGCCGGATGCTGGGTTTTTATTGTTTCATCTGAATGAATTACAATTTCGGCAAGTTTTTCCATGGACGCTGAAAGCCGGTCCAATGCAGCAAACATCTGAGCCTTGTCGGGTTGTTTGGGTGTGTAAGTGTCAGAGGGCGGAACTGAAATGCGTTTGGGTGGAAATCCGCCGAAGAAAAAGGATATTTTCCCCGGGAATGTTTTTTCGCCACCTTTTTCTGCCTTAATTCCGTTCAGACAACGCTGGATGTGATTGATGTGGAAGTTTTCAGTTCCCAACGTAAGGTGAGCATAAAGCTGACCAACCGACCATTTTCCCGGTTCAGGCTGACGTGCGAATTCTTCGTCAGAATAACCAGGAAGTGCGTCCTTCCAGCTTCTGATTCGTTTTTCGAGCTTTTTAAAAGAGTTTTGAATGGATGCCATGCTGATGACCTGACCTTGATAGTTTAGTTAAAGTTATGAGAAAAGTTTCGAGGAAAAAACCAGAATGTCATGATGTTAAATCCTGAGCGGGCCTAAGGAGTTTAATTAAAAACCCGATAACCAAGCCCATCACCAAACTTGCAATCACAATGGGAATAAAATGGTCAGGCTGGTTTTTGGAAAAAGATTCGGCGATGTACCAGGGTGAGCACAGCACGACTGTGAAAAATATACTCCACAAAAGGATTTTGGACCCGAAATTCAAAAGAAAAACAATAAAGCCGCAGGTGAACCAGAACAGAACCGACTGAAATAAAATCCAGTCATTGAGATCCGGTTCAACAGAAACAAGCAGAATGGCTTCAAGAATTGCAGGTACAAGACCCGTTAATGAAGCAAGGATGTATTTATTTTGAACACGTTTCATTTTCCCTCCATTTTATTTGATCAAACAAAGTTCAATGGAAGTTGTGACACCGTACTGTCAGCAGGAAAATTAAATTTCAGGAAATTCCGTAGTGATTTTGCAATAACCGGATGTGGTCTTTGAGAAGGGATTTCAGTTCTTCGGGGTAATCAATATAAATCCTGTTCCCGAAACCCAGAAGCCAGCCGGGAAGATAGGCCTGATCGGAAACAATGTACCTGAAAGTTACAATTCCATCTTCAGTTTCAGAATCTGAAATCATGCCGAATGTATATTTTTCACGGAAGATTCTTGCTGTTTTTCTGTCGGTTTTCAGACTGAATTCAAACGCCGAATCAATTTTCATTCTCGATTTCAGGAAATCCCTAAGGCTGAATCCGTCGTTTCTTTCGAAAACATCATCTTGAAAAGTTACGGTCTTGATCCTGTCAATCCTGAAATCCCGGTATTCCGCTCTGAGCCGGCACCAGGCAATCAGATGCCAGTGATTCAGATAATAGACCAAACCTTTCGGCTCTGTAATTCTTGTTACAGGATGATCTGCTTTTACAGAGAGATATCTGATTTCAACAGTTTTATGGTGGAGGATTGCAAACTGAAACCTGGAAAGCAAATCTGAGTTTTCCGCATTTCCAGCCGGACTTAATACCGCCAGTGAATCTGACAACTTTTCGAGAGTTGATTTTTGTTCGGACGGAAGGACAGAAATAATTTTCATTCTGGCGGAAATAACGGCCAATTTCAGGGATTCATCAGTCAGATTTTCGGCAAGACGACTTCCAAGAAAAAGTGCGGAAGCTTCATCAGGAGTTAGCATGACAGGTGGCAAATGGTAACCATCGACAAGTCTGTACCCGTCCCCGGCTTCTGCAGCCAGCGGAACACCAGCTCCTTCAAGGGCTTTTAAATCGCGGTAAACAGTTCGGATACTAATGTTAAAATGGCTGGCGATTTCGCGGGCACGAACAAGTTTTTTACTTTGGAGGAAGAGAAGGATGGCAATTAATCGATCAGTTTTAGTCATGAAGGTTAAGAGAAGCCGATACCTTATACTTGCGATCTGAAACAAAGATACCGCAAGTTTTTTTCTGATCTGTTGATCCATCTCATAAATTCAGGTGTGACCCGAATGACTAAAATTAAAATTTAGGCATGATTTCAATCCATCACTGACTAGCTTTGGGTTGAATTCCTGCATTGAAATTGTTATTATCCTGTTGTAATCCCGGATTTGTATCTTCTCTTTTCATTTAAACCGAAAGTAAAAGTATGGCAGTTATTATTCTCTCTATCGGGTTGATGGTTTTTTTCTCGCACTTTTTATCACTTCAGTTTAAGAAGACCAATATTCCTGATGTTCTCGTACTCATGGCAATCGGGTTGATTCTCGGTCCGGTAATGGGTTGGATATCGCCCGATGATTTTGGGAAAGCAGGTTCAGTGATCGCCACGATTGCACTGGTTGTCATTCTTTTTGAAAGCGGAACATCAATCAATCTGGAGGTGATGGGAAGAGCATTAAATATCACCAGCAAAATTGCAATCGGGAGTTTTATTTTAACGGCGGTCATTGTCACCTGGCTTGCCATTATTTTTCTTGAATTGACATTACTTCCGGCTTTATTGCTTGGTGTTATCCTTGCCGGAACGTCATCAGCGGTCGTCATCCCGATGGTAGGTTCATTAAAAATGGCCGAAAAGCCGGGAACAGTACTTGTACTTGAATCAGCTCTTACCGATGTGCTTTGTATTGTGGGTGTATTTGCCTTGCTTCAGGTAATTACCCAAGGTGATGTTGATGCCGGGAAATTGATTGGTGGAGTTTTTGCAGCCCTGATTTTTGCAGCTGCAATCGGGTTTCTTGGTGGAATTGGCTGGTTGTTTGTACTAGGGAAAGTAAGAGATTTTCCCAACACAATTTCATCAACGCTTGCCTATGCTTTTATTATTTACGGTGTTTGTGAGTTCTTAGGTTTCTCAGGCGCAATTGCTTCACTTTCACTGGGAATAACCATTTCAAATTTTAAAGAAATGGGATTGGGCAGGTTTCATTTCCTCAATAAAAATATTGTCTCACTTACCACTTTTGACCTGGCGTTTTACGGTGAGGCAGTATTTTTATTGAAAACGTATTTTTTCGTCTATCTGGGTATTTCGATTCACTTTTCTTCACCGGTATTGTTTGTGGTTGCAAGCGGAATGATGGTTCTTGTTTTTCTGATGCGGATTATCCTGACCCGGTTTATTTACAAAAGTCCTGAATTTACACTTCGGGATACTGCCATCACGACCATGTTGGCGCCGAAGGGACTTGCAGCTGCTGTACTTGCAACTTTACCCATGCAATATGGTGTGGTTGGGGGAGAATTGATCAGAGATACGACGTATATGGTAGTTCTCATCAGTATTTCTTTAACAGCTATTCTGATTATCATTTATCCGAACAAACTGATTCAAAAGTTTTACTCTGCGATGCTAAATAAACCAGTTCATGTTGTTGAAAAAGAAAAGCCTCAGTCTTCAGTTTAAATCAGGTTTTTCCCTGACAAAAAAAACGGGGCAATTGCCCCGTTTTTTTATCAACCAAACTCACCAAACAAAACAATCAAAGAATGGTAACACCAATATATTGAGCTTGTCCGTCTGGGGTTTTAATTTTCAGAAGAACTGCATCCCCTTTTTCTTTTTGAGCTAAAACTTTATTCAGATCACCGACAGTTTTAACTTCCTTCCGGTCAATTTCAACAATGACAAGTCCGACAGCAAGATCATTAAATCCGGTTTCTCTGATTTTATTTACCATCAACCCAACATCAGTTTTATACTTTGTCATTTCTGATTTGGTAAGCGGACGAAGATCAACACCCAGTTTACTTACCGATGCTTTCTGGGCTTCAGCTTCATCCTGAGAGTCAAGACCCATACTTTCATCTGATGAGGCCAAGCTGCCAAGAGAATTTTTTTCTACAAGAGTCAGCTGGAAGTTTAATTCTTTTCCATCCCGCCAGATAATCATTTTTACTTTGTCACCAGGCCTTCTTGAAGCAACAATGGCCTGAACCTGACTGGCTGAAGAAACTTCAGACGTTTCCACTTTCAGGATGGCGTCACCTTGTTTAATTCCAGCCTTTTCTGCAGGTCCGCCGGCAACAATATCCTGAACCAGAACCCCTTTACCTGAAGGAAGACCCAGTGCTTTACTGATTGTGCCATCCATTTCTTTCATACTGATACCAACAAACCCACGTAAAACCTTACCGTCACGAATCAGATCTGTGGCGACTTTTGTTGCCAGGTTAATCGGTATAGCAAAACCGTAGCCCTGATACCCACCCGTGCTGGATGCAATTGCTGAATTGATACCAACAACTGCCCCATTCATGGCAATAAGCGGACCACCGGAATTTCCGGGATTAATGGCAGCATCCGTCTGGATGAAGTTTTCAATTCCGTACACATCACCAATTATACCAATATTTCGGCCAAGTGCTGAAACAATTCCTGCCGTTACCGTTGAACTCAAATTTTGTGAAAGCGGAGTTCCGATGGCAATAACCCAGTCACCTACTTCAAGTTTGTCTGAATCACCCAAAGGTGCCACTGGCAGGTCTTTTCCTTCGATTTGAATAACAGCAAGATCAGTTTGAGGGTCACGACCGACCAATTTAGCCGGGAATTCTCGCTTGTCGAAAAGAATGACTTTTATTCCATCGTCATCAGCAGCTTCAACCACGTGATTATTGGTTAAAATATAGCCTTCCTCAGAAACAATTACACCACTACCGGAACCTTGCATTTTTGGACGACCGCCATTAGGTTGCGCATCCTGTGGAAAATCCGGAAAGAATTTTCTGAAAAAATCGTCGTTTCTGAACCGGTTATCAGATCCCTTTGAAGATCCGGTAACCTGAATATAAACGACGGTTGGCAGCATTTCTTTGGAAACAGCCCGGAATCTCGGACTTGGATCGGGAATTTTATCAAACTGATTCAGATCGAAGTTTTTGTTGCCGAGGGTAACTTTTTTCCGGTCTTCACCCAATGCTGCGATGCCGTTAGGAATCCAATCCATACGCATCATAAACACAGACCCGATCAGAATACCAACGCCAACGAGCATGATGTTGCGAAAAAAGGAAGATTTCATTTTCTAGACTCCATTTATAAATCGAGATGGTACCTGAGGTGGTTTTCCATCATTTGTTCAAGAGTTAAGTACTGAGATTGACTCAACTGGCTCGCAGGTTGAGCCTGCTGATTGGGGTAAAGCCAGTGGCTGATCATGTCGATCACCGGCGTTTCGACGGCATAATCCGATTTTTGGTTCCGCTGACAGGATTCACAAAAAATCTGTCCGACTGAAGCACTATATCCAACAGGTAAAGAACGGTCAAAATCACGAAAAGGTTTCCCGCAATTGCCACATTCGAAGGTGTTCGGTTCATATCCATTTAACTGGGATAGCCTGACGAAGAACTTCCCGAATAAACCGGGGTGAAAAGTTGGGGCAGAATCAAGAGTTGTTAAAACCCGTGAAATGAGATTATAATGGGCAGAAGAATCATTATGGGGAACCTGAATTTTAAGCATCCAGTCGAGAATCCGGAATCCGCCCATCATCCGGTCGTAGTCGGTCAGCAGTTGCTCCCGTTTAGCAAGCAAACTGGCCTGGGTCAGATTCTGAAGGTCCCTGCCTGATTTCAGATAAACCACAACTTCAAGTTCATTTAAAGGTTGAATAAGAAGTCCGTATCTGGAATTCTGTGATTTGGCACCTTTGGCAAGAATAGAAATCTTTCCGGCATCACGGGTTAGCAGAGTTGCAATTTTTGATGTGTCAGAATAGGGAATTGACCGGAGAACAATTGCCGGTGTGGTTAGGATTTCACTCATGGGAATTGCCAGGGACAGGTGACGAGGGACAAGGGACTAAAATACCAGTGGCAGGTGACGGGGGACGAGGGACTAAAATACCAGTGGCAGGTGACGGGGGACGAGGGACTAAAATACCAGTGACAGGTGACGAGGGACAAGGGACTAAAATACCAGTGACAGGTGACGAGGGACAAGGGACTAAAATACCAGTGACAGGTGACGAGGGACGAGGGACGAAAATACCAGTGACAGGTGACGGGGGACGAGGGACGAAAATACCAGTGACAGGTGACGGGGGACGAGGGATCTGAAAGCTGTTAGGAATAATGCAATACGAAACCACCCCGTCCCGAAAGCTTTCGGGACCACCCCTCCTTTGAAAAAGGAGGGGAATCTGGCAGGTAAAGTTAGTAAGAAATTTTCCGTACAGCGTAAAACGTACACCGTAAAACGGTATTTTAAACTTATAACTTACCACCCCGATATGAATCGGGATCTTCGCTTCGCCCGACTTGTTGCCTGTCACTGTTTTCATTCCCAACGGAGAATTTCAGTTTCATCTTCGTGAATCCAGGAATGGGTTTCCGGCTTCCAGAATGATTTCAGGTGATTTAAAAAAGATCGTTTTTTCTTGATGGCTTTAAAAATTGCAGCTTTTTGGCGCATTGTTTCGTTGTAGCCAACCCGTATAAGATTGTCAAACTCAGTATAATCTGTCCAGTCAACATCCTGAACAGCGGGCCTGATAACCAAATCAGAATCTTCAAGCAACTTTGCCCGGTAATTGGATTGAAGAATGTCATCTTTTCTGATGAGGATTTCGAGGCCGGTTTCTGGGTGTTTTGGAAGGGGGGCCGGAACTTTTGAAACATCAACACCGATAATCACATTCATGCCATGGTGACAAAAGGGTCTTACCGGAATCAGATCTGTCACCTCTCCATCAACTAATAAATAGTTTTTATGCAAAACAGGTGGCATCATTCCGGTAATGGAAGCACTGGCGACTATTGCAGGAACAACTTTTCCGGAAGTAATTGCAACTGATTTACCGGTGATCAGATCGGTAGTCATTGCTGCAAACGGAATGCTGAGATCTTCAAAATTTGAGTTTTCAGGGAAGAAAAACCGGATAAGTTCTTCAAACCCTTTTCCATCGTAATAAAAAGGTTTGGTGAGAAAGTTTCCCTTCATCATCAGAACTTTAACAGATGATTTCAGATTCGCCCAAAGGGATTCATCGTGCTTGCCGAAGGTGGAAATAAATTCGTTTTCTCTGAAACCATCCCAACGGAAAAGTTCACGGAAGGCAGCTTCCGTTTTTTCAGCGGATCCGGATTTTGCATAAACCCCGCCAACAAAAGCACCCATGCTGGTCCCGGAAATATGGGTGGGTCGAATTCCCATTTCTTCAAGAGCTTTTAGTACGCCAATGTGGGCAAAACCACGTGCGCCGCCGCCGCCAAGAGCTAAAATCAGTCGTTGTTTCATAAGAATGAAGATACGGAATAATTCGGTTACCACCGAGGTTCAGGGTGTCGCAGAGAGGAATTTCTGCGCACCAAAGGAACCAGATTGTGTCGGTTCTCCCGAAAATCTTTTTGCGGGATAAGGATCTCCCCTTTTTTAAAGGGGAGATGCCGAAGGCAGAGGCGTTTGATTTCGACGTGCAAATCTGACTAAACCCAAATCAGATTTTCGGATAATCGGCCAGTTCTTTAATTCCCGATTTCAAATCTTCCTGAGTTAACACATGATCATGAAGTTTGCCATCGAAATAATCCTGATAAGCCTGCATATCGAGAAAACCGTGTCCGCACAGATTAAAGAGAATGGTCGGTGAAGTACCAGCTTCTTTTGCTTTTTGTACCTCACGGAAAACCTGAGCAATTCCGTGGGTTGCTTCAGGAGCAGGAATAATTCCTTCTGCCTTGGCGAAAGTTACACCGGCTTCAAAACATTCCAATTGCTGAATTGCAACAGCTTCGATCAGATTATCACGCAAGAGCTGGCTGCAGAGAACACTGGCACCGTGGTAACGAAGTCCGCCGGCATGAATGGCAGCAGGACGGAAGTTATGTCCGAGTGTGTACATTGGGAGAAGTGGCGTGTAACCTGCAGAATCGCCAAAGTCATAACGAAATTCACCTTGTGTCAGTTTTGGGCAGGAAGCCGGTTCAACGGCAACGGCTCTGACCTTTTTCCCGTGAAGTAAATTCTGACGGAGAAACGGAAAGGAGATCCCAGCAAAATTGGATCCGCCACCCAGCGGTGCAATCACAACATCAGGGAAATCACCTGCTTTTTCCATCTGAAGCAAACATTCTTCACCGATAATGGTTTGATGAAGCAGAACGTGATTCAGAACTGAACCAAGGGCATATTTGGTGTGATCATTTTGGACAGCCATTTCAATGGCTTCAGAAATTGCAATTCCAAGACTTCCTGATGTAGTTGGATCTGAAGCCAGAATATTCCGTCCGGCTTGCGTACGGTCAGAAGGTGACGCATAAACATTGGCGCCATACGAATTCATGATGGCTTTACGGTAAGGTTTTTGGTCGTAACTGATTCTGACCATGTACACATCACATTCCATCCCGAACATGTTGCAGGCAAAAGAAAGTGCTGTTCCCCACTGGCCTGCGCCGGTTTCTGTCGTAATTTTTTTCACACCCTCCATTTTGTTGTAGTAAGCCTGGGCAACGGCGGTATTGGTTTTGTGCGATCCGCTCGGACTTACCCCTTCGTACTTGTAGTAAATTTTGGCGGTTGTGTCGAGCAATTTTTCCAGACGGTGAGCACGGAACATGGGTGTCGGGCGCCAGAGTTTATAAATTTCTCTCACTTCATCAGGGATTTCAATAAACCGTTCCTTTGAGACTTCCTGTTTGATCAGTTCCATCGGGAAAAGCGGCGCCAAATCCTGCGGACCAACCGGTTGTTTGGTTCCGGGATGCAGTGGCGGAAGAGTTGGATTTGGCATATCTGCCTGAATATTATACCAGTTACGGGGAATTTCATTTTCTGTCAGGAGGATTTTATAAGGTACAGACATGGACATGCTTCCGATTTTTGGTTAGGGATTAAGGTGATTCTGCTGTTATTTAAGTTAAACTTGCAGAATATTCGGGTTTGATCGGGAAAAAATCAAATCGGAAAAAAGGATTTAGGAAAAAACAGGGTTTTGGTATAAGGAATAAGGTGGGAAGAAAAGGTGTAAGGCTTAAGGCATAAGGAATAAGGTAAATGCAAAACAAGAGAAGCTGTCATCCCGGCCCTTAAGGCGGGATGACAGCAATTTGATTTTTCCGATCAGCCAAAACCCAATTTACCTTCTTCCTTCAAGCCGGGAATTTTTCATCAGTTTATATTTTTCGACCAAAGTCAGAAATTCTTTCCTGTACCCATTCTTGTCTGAACCGGAAGCCAGTGTACCCCGGGAATAAACAGAACTCAAATTGGCTTTTCCTTTATTTGCAGAATCCCGTAAAATCAAACCAAATTCAGCAACCGAGGAAACAAAACGAAAGGTTTCAGAAGCTTTTTCCATATCAGCACGGTCATCCATTAAAATTGAAGCAATTTCCTGACTGACTGAATCATCCGGATTTTTATACCTGATTTTTACGGTTAAAAGTTCATTGGTAGTAAAAGCTGATTTTTTAATTTCTGTTTGAACATACTTACTGTCTGATGGTTGATTCTGCTTTCCCTTCACAGGAAATATTTCATAAATGGCGGTGACTTCATGACCAGAACCCACTTCACCGGCATCTTTTTTATCATCCTTGAAATCTTCCTTGTTCAGCATCCGGTTTTCGTACCCAACCAGACGGAATGAATCCACTTTGGCCGGATTGAATTCAACCTGAAATTTGACGTCTTTGGCAATTGTCACCAGCGTAGACTGCATTTCATCAATCAAAATCTTTTTTGCTTCCAGAATATTGTCGATGTACCCGTGATTTCCGTTTCCCTTATCCGCCAGTTCCTGAAGCAGTTCATCACGATAATTGCCATCACCGAAACCGAGCGCTGTCAGGAAAATCCCTGACTTCCGTTTGGATTCTATATATTTTGTCAATTCAGAGGTGCTTGATATTCCCACATTAAAATCACCGTCGGTGGCCAGAATGATCCGGTTATTTCCATTTTTGAGGAAGTTTTTTTCAGCAACTTCATAGGCCAGCTTCACCCCTTCACCACCGGCAGTTGATCCGCCGGCTCGCAGACTTTTTATCGCCTCACGAATCGTTTCCTTTTCACTGACTGGGGTTGAGGGGAGTACAAGACCTGCAGCACCGGCATATACCACAATGGCGATCCTGTCTTTGGGTGCCAGGTTTTCAAGCAGCATATTCATCGACATCTGTACAAGCGGCAATTTATCATGTGCATTCATTGAGCCTGAAACATCCAACAGAAAAACCAGATTGTTGGGTTTCACTTCGGTTATTTTTCTGCCCTGAATGCCTATCAGAACCAGATTGTGTTCAGTATTCCACGGACAGGAAGCATACTCGGTTGTGATTGAAAATGGCTTTTCATCTTTTGGGGCGGGATACGCATAGGGAAAGTAATTGATCATTTCTTCAATCCGGATTGCACCTGCATCGGGAATTTGATTCTGGTTGATAAACCGGCGGATGGTTGAATAGGCAGCCCGGTCAACATCAGCGCTAAACGTCGAGAAATTATTTTCCTGAGCTGAAAGCATCCGGTTTTCATTGATGGCAGCATATTTTTCGGTGTTGCTGTTTGGAATAAACTCGTTTTCAGGAGAACCACTCCGACCCAAAAATGCGCCGGAAATGCCTGTTCTGCTTCTACCAGCCAAAGTTGCGAGCATGGCTGAGGCTTGGTTGGATACGCCTTCCAAAATTTCCATTTTCCTTTTTTCGGCAAGAAAGGCCTGGTCCTGCTCTTTATTGGATGAGATCCTTTCAAGCGAAATGTCCAAATTTTTAATTTTACCGGGGATGATGTTGACCCCCGTTACTGTCGTCGTTTCATATCCCGGAGAAGAAACGGACAGGGTGTAAATTCCTTCAGGAATGCCGTTGAAGCTATATACGCCGTTTCTGGCCGAAACCAAACTCAACTTGCTGCCGTTCAGGGTAAGTTTAACAGAATCAAGAACGGTTCCGGTGGAAACATCTGAAATTTTCCCTTTCAGGATTCCTGTACCTGAAAAACAGGAAATAGTTAAAAAGGAAAAGATGAAAAGGGAAAGTATTTTTTTCATAAAACCACCTGCTTGAATTGGGATTGCAGATGATTCTACACCGGAACCTGGTCAGGGTTCCTGAAAATGATACTGAGGGGGAAGTAAAATACCCTTAAGGGGAATTAAGTCGGGAGAAATTTCGGAGTGTTCATCCCGGTCGGCTGACCGGGATGAACATAAACAACAATTACTTTATACGTTTTACCAGAAAGTCCAAAGCTTTCTTATGAGCATCTTCAGCAAATTCCTTGTTGTGCTTTGGGTTACTCGGATTTGCAAAAGCATGATCAGCTTCGTACCAGAATGAAGTCACGTTTTTTCCAGCTGTTTTCATAGCCGCCTCAAAACCGGCAATCATTTCCTTATTGATCCATTTGTCGTTGGACGCATAAATTCCGAGTACATCTGCGTTGAGGTTTTTTAGTTTTTCCGGATCTGATTCCGGCTGACCGTAATACAACACACAACCACCGGCCTGTTTGCCAGCCAGAAGAGAAGATTGTAATGACCATCCGCCGCCGAAACACCAGCCAATTGTTAGAATTGTTGATTTTTCACCGGAAAAAGCAATTGCTCCTTTGATGATTGATTGAGCACGTTCTGTTTTTACAGCACCCATATAAGCACCGGCAGAATCACGGGTTGTGGCAACTTTTCCGTCATATAAATCGAGTGCCATGACATTTACATTTTTCAGTTCAGTGGCAAATCGTTCTGCTTCCTGTTTGATGTAATCGTTCAGTCCCCACCATTCATGAATCACAAAAAGAGTGGTTGCGGATGGCTTTTCTGATTTGATAAAATAGGCAGAGGCTGTTTTTCCGTCTGGGGTCGGGTAAGTAATGACAGACCCGGCAGCAGGTTTTTCACCTTCAAAAGGTTGAGGCTCGTCGTGACTCATTTTAAAAGTCTCCTGGGTTGAAAAGGAAGCAAATTGAACGGTTGGATCGGAAGGTCCTGTTGCCGAAGCAGTGCAGCAGGAATGAGATTGGGAAAAACCGGTTGAAGAAAATCCGGCAAGGAGGAAAAAAGTAAAAATCGATTTCATGAAAGGCTCCGTTGTTATTGATAGTGCAACAACAACGGAAACCTTTAAAATGTCTCCCGAAGGAATTTAATTTGAAGAATTTTAACCAGTAGAGAACGTGTTGTAAGTTTAGAATTCAATCCGTAATCCGAAACCAACCTTACTCTGTTGCTGCTTTCAGTTTCTTCAGCAGAACAAGAACCATTCCTGCGCTGAGAAGTGAACAGATCACAAGAAGCAGGAAGAATTCCCACAATTCCCAGTTCTGGTAAAAACGGCCTACAAATCCTGAGAGATAATTACCGATTGCAGTGGCCATAAACCATCCGCCCATCATGAGACCTTTCATTCTTGGCGGTGCAACTTTTGAAACGAAGGATAGTCCCATCGGTGAGAGGAAGAGTTCAGCAATCGTCAGAACGAAGTAAGTTGAAATCAGGAAGTACGGTGTAACGGTGACCGGAGAGGGATTACCGTTGAGGGAATAAACCGGCGGAAGACTAAAGGACGCAAACATCATGAGCAGGAAAGCAAGACCTGTTACCAGCATCCCGATCCCGATTTTTGCAGGTGAGGAAGGTTCAAGTCCGCGGCCGTTCATCCATCTGAAAATAAAAACAATCAGCGGTGTCATCAGCACGATAAACATGGCGTTGAACGAAATAAACTGCTCAGGTGAAATTTCAGTGAGTGGTTCATTATTCATGGCCTGATAGGCAATGACACTTGCCCCGGCCAGAAGGAGTGCACCACCAGACAGCTTGCTGTTTGTCGATGAATCGGTGCTGAAAAGAAGTCCTAATCCAATGAAAAAGGCGATAACGGCATGCAACCCAATAATGTTAAACAGAACTGCTGTAACCGGACCCACAAATTGATCGGTATAATTCTGTGCATAAAGTGAAAGGGCTGCACCATTTTGGTGAAACGCCATCCAGAAGAAAATCACGATCGTGAAAATGGTAATCAGAGCAACAATCCGGTCTTTTTCCTGTTTAGGCGTCAGAACCACATCTTTTTCTGAGTTGATTTTGTTTTTGGACTGGTAATCGGCGTCTGCATAATATTTCCGGAAAACCACAAAAATCAGAAGTGAAATCACCATTCCGATGGCTGCAATTCCGAACCCGGCATTGTATGCGGTGGCGAGACTGGTTCCGAGATCATTCTGGAAATAATTCCGGATTCCGGCAGCAGCCTGAGGCGCATAGAAAGCACCGATGTTAATCCCCATGTAGAAGATGTTAAATCCGGCATCTTTCAGAGAGCCGTCTTTATGGGCGTAAAGGTTACCCACCATTACTGATATATTGGCTTTAAAAAGCCCGTTACCGATAGCAACAACACCAAGTGCGATGTAAAGCTGAGTCACATCAGAGGTTGGGATCGCCATTAACGTATATCCGATTGCCAGGGTAATGGCACCCAGAATAATCGTCCGGCCGTAGCCCAGATAATTATCGGCAATGTAACCACCAATAATCGGGGTGAAGTAAACAGCGGCCATGAAAATGCCCCAGACGTTGGTCACTTCCTGATTATCCCAGCCGAAAGCAGCACCGAGATAAAAAACGAAAATGGCAACCATGGTGTAAAAACCGAACCGTTCCCACATTTCTGTGAAGAACAGAACGTAGAGTCCTTTTGGGTGTCCTTTGAACATTCGAGCTCCGTATTTGTTGATTGAAAATTAAGAAGTTAGAAGATAGAAGACAGAAGTCAGGAGACAGAAGACAGGAGGAAAAAGAACATCCCCCGCCCAAATACCGCTTACGGAATTTGGGCACCCCTCCGTCGAAAGCCGGATTTCCAACTTCAAAGGGGGACTTATAAAAAGAATATGAAAACGGGTCACTGAGCGGAGTCGAAGTGCCCCGTTTTCGTCCCTTGTCCCTCGTCCCTCGTCACCGAATTAAAAAGCCAAAGGCTTTTTAATTCACTCCATGCATCATTTTTTGCAGGCGTTTTGAAAGCAGGAAGAGAATTCCGGCAGCGACGGCAGCAAAAATTACGAAAATGGTAAAGAAGTCAGATAAATTGTTGATTACAAATCCGAAAATCTGAGGTTTAACCGCAAGTGCCGGATCAGGATACAACGCACTGAGCTGGCCGGCGGTAAAATTGGCAACCACGTTGGCCAGATACCAAACACCCATCATCAGCGAGGCAAATTTGATCGGAGCCAGCTTGTTCACCATTGAAAGTCCGATCGGAGACAAACAGAGTTCGCCCATGGTATGAATCGTGTACAACCCGAGCAGCCACATCGGACTCACTTTTGCACCGGCATCTGCACCCTGAACACCACCCAGAATAAACACATAACCCAATGATACAAGCAAAATACCCATTGCCATTTTGGTTGGTGATGATGGTTCCCAGCCACGGTCGCCGAGTTTCAGCCAGAGCCAGGCAAAGAACGGAGCCAGAATCATAATCATAACCGGATTGATGGACTGGAAATAACTGGCAGGAATCGTCCAGCCGAGCAGAGACCGGTCGGTTTGTTCTTCAGCAAAAAACGTGAGTGAAATACCGGCCTGTTCAAACGCCGTCCAAAAAGCGATAACGAAAACTGCAAGAATAAAAATAACGGCAATTCTTTCATAGTCCTGTTTGGTGAGCTTCCGGTTGATTTCATCCAGATGAGCCTGTGATCTTCCGGATGGCGCCATTCCGATTTGCTGACCGTCAGGTGTCACCAGATATTTATTCCGCAGAGACACAAACGTGATAATGCCGAGAACCATTCCCACACCTGCAGAGAAAAATCCCCATTTAAAATCAGCAGGATTTCCGGTATCGCCCAGATAACCGCAAACAAGCGGAGAAAGCAAGGCGCCAAGATTCACGCCCATGTAGAAAATCGTGTAAGCAGAATCTTTACGGCGGTCACCTGCAGGATAAAGAGAACCGACCATGGTTGAGATATTCGGTTTGAAAAATCCGTTCCCGAAAATCAGAAAAACCAGCGCCATGAAAAACAATGGCCGCCCCAATTCAGGAACGTCATAAAACGAACCGGAGGCAAAAAGTGCAAACTGACCGATTGCCATTAAACTTCCGCCAACCACGATCGAACGGCGGTTTCCCCAGTACCGGTCGGCTATATAGCCGCCCAGAAGCGGAGTCAGATAAACCAGAGCCGTGTAGTAGCCATAAATTTCAGAAGCAGCAGCCTTATCATAAAGAAGTGCGTTGATCATGAAGAGAGACAGAAGGGCTCTCATTCCATAATAACTGAACCGTTCCCACATTTCAGTGAAGAACAGTAGCCGTAAGCCAACCGGATGCTGCTTAAACATGATGAATCCTTTTCATTTTCAGAGTATGAAAAAACATATTTTGGAAAAAAGACTGATAAAAATAAGGAGTTGAAACGAGAATGGAAAGGTTTTCAGGAAATTACCGGAAATCCACAGGTGGATATCCGGTTAAATTTCAATTAAACCGAAGGATATTGCTGGTCAAACCACGTCATGAAAGAACGGATTCCGTCTTCGAGCTTTGTTTTTGGCTGATAGCCAAGCAGGTTTTGTGCCCGTGAAATGTCGGCAAAGGTAATATTGACATCACCCGGCTGCATGGGTTTACGGTCAATAACGGGCGTGATTCCCGAAACTTTTGCTATGGTTCCAATCAGATCGTTCAGAGAAATGGGCGTGTTGTTTCCCAGATTGATGATATCATAAACACCGGAATTTGTTTCCACATAGCCGATTGCACGAACAATGCCGTCAACCGTATCTGCAACAAAGGTATAGTCCCGTGAAGTTGAACCGTCGCCAAAAACGGGAATAGGCCGGCCGGATTTCATCAGGTGGATGAATTTGTGGATGGCAAGATCGGGTCGCTGCCGTGGCCCGTAAACCGTGAAAAACCGGAGATTGAGAATATCCATTCCGTACAAATGATGAAAAGTATAGTTAATCAGTTCACAGGCTTTTTTCGTGAAAGCGTAGGGTGAAATCGGGTTTGAAACATCCATATCTTCCCGATATGGGGTTTCAGGCATATTTCCATAAACTGAAGAAGAAGAAGCGAAAACCAGTTTTTTCTTTCCGGCATCCCGCATCCGGTTCAGAATATTCTGGGTCGCCACAATGTTGGCATCAATATATCCGTTCGGATCCTGAATGGATGGACGTACACCGGCTTTTCCTGCAAGATGAATCACGACATCGACTTCATCAAGCGGAACCCGGCGAACCATTTGGTAATCGGATAAACTGATTTCAAAAAACTGGAATTGCGGATGGTTTCTGATGGCAGAGATATTGCGTTCTTTGATATTTCTCGGGTAGAACGGATCAAAGTTATCAACACCATAAACGGTGTGACCCGAAGCCAGAAGTTTTTCTGTGAGATGTGACCCGATGAATCCGGCACAACCGGTGACCAGATAAGTTGACATGCTTTAAGATTCCTTGCAAAAACTGAAAGTTCAGAAAATGTAAGGTTGGAAGCAAGTGAATACTTCAGCCCAGCAGTTCCTTAATCAGCATGATGAGCCCGATCACCAGAACAAACCATCCGAAAAAGAGTTTAAGTTTTGCTGAGTCTATTTTTCTGGAGAGCAAAGTACCCGGGAAAATTGCTGCCACAGGAATCAGACTGAAAGGAATCAAAAATGCCCAGTCAGGAGAAGAATGGAACAGATCACCTGAAAAACCCATGAGAGAATTCAGGGTGATGATAACAAGTGACGTTCCGATGGCAGAACGGATGGGAAGTCCTGCAAGGAGAACCAAAACAGGGATGATGATAAATCCGCCACCGGCACCAGCAAATCCGGTAACTATTCCAGTTCCAAATCCGATCAGCAAAATAAGCCCGCCATGAAACGGAGTTTCCTTTGATGGATTTTCACCATCTTTTTGTCCGGATAAAATCATTGATAATGACGAAAAAATCATCAGAAGAGCGAAGAAAATCAGAATCAACCCACCTTTGGTGAGAATAAAAAAATCAGAGGTAAAAATGATATCAGGTAAAGCTGGAATTAAAAAAGAACGGGTGAGGTAAACTGAAAGCAAAGAAGGAAGGACAAAAAGCAAAGTGGTCTGAAATTTTATCGCCCCTTGCCTGAAATAGGAAATTGAGCCGGTAAAAGCAGTAATGCCAACAATGAATAAAGAATAGGAAGTGGCCGTAACCGGGTCAAAACCAAACAGGTAAACCAATACAGGCACAGTTAAAATCGAACCGCCGGCACCCATCAGGCCGAGGGTGAGTCCGATCAGAACAGCAGCAAAATAACCTGCAATTTCCATTTTCAACTTTCGGAAAGTTTTAAAAGTCGGTTAAAATTTACAAACCTGACTTTGAAACGAGTGGATAAATCGTGAACTTGATTTTCAGATTAGTTAGACCATTTTCCCGGAGATAAATGTCATGCGAGCAATTCTTCAAACGACCTCTGGTTCTGCTGAAACTTTAAATATCGGCGAAACACCAGATCCGGTCCCTGCACCAGGTGAACTTCTCGTTTCTGTAAAAGCTTTCGGACTCAACCGTGCCGACATTCAGCAACGGGAAGGCAAATATCCGGCTCCTTCTGGCGTAACTCCGATTCTGGGTTTGGAACTTTCTGGGGTTGTGATAAAAGTGGGAGAGCAAGTTAAACGCTTCAAGGCAGGTGATGAAGTTTTTGGATTGGTTAGCGGTGGTGCTTACGCAGAACTGGTTTGTCTGGATGAACGGATGGCCATCAAAAAGCCAAAAGAAATGTCGCATGAAACAGCTGCAGCTATTCCTGAAATGATGATGACGGCGTGGCTGAATCTGATGGATTTAGGTAACATCCGTGATCATGGTTCCGTGCTGATTCATGCCGGGGCAAGCGGAGTCGGCTCTGCTGCTATTCAGCTTGCCAAACATTACGGCTGTAAAGTTTTTACAACCGTCGGCTCTGCGGAAAAGGCAGATTTTTGCCGGAGTTTGGGTGCTGATGTGGTTATAAACTACAAAACAGAACCTGACTTCAAGGCTGTTGTCAAGCAATATACTTCCGGAAAAGGTGTTGATGTGATTCTGGATTGCATCGGAGCTTCTTATCTGGAAGGAAATATTTCCTCCTGCCGTCAGGACGGAAAAATTATCATGATCGGCTTATTGGGCGGATCGGAAGGGAAACTGAACCTGGGGCATCTTCTCGTAAAACGGATTCAGTTGATCGGATCCACCCTTCGTTCACAACCGATTGAAGTCAGATCCCGGCTGACCGATTCTCTGAAGACACACGTTCTCCCCGAAATCACCTCAGGGCGGATTAAAGTTCACATTGACAAGGTTTTTTCCTTCGATCAGGTTAAAGAAGCTCATCTGTACCTCGAAGAAAACAAAAACAAAGGCAAAATTGTGGTTAAAATGTAGAGACAGGGCATTGCCCTGTCTCTACATTATTTTGGCATTGCCTTGTCTCTACAGATCATCATTTCTTCCCTCCTCTGACACTTTCTGCCAGCCCCATCATCCAATCTCCGAAAAAAATAAATAACGGAGACCTCAATGACCGACTCAAAAGTTCTGATTTTTACTGACGAAAACGTAGCTGATATTATCAATGCAAATCCTGAAAAACCCATTCTGGTTGATTTCTGGGCACCCTGGTGTGGCCCTTGCCGGATGCAGGGTCCGATTATTGAAGATCTTGCAGCAAAAGCGGGTGACGATGTGATTGTTGCAAAGTGTAATGTGGATGAAAATCCGGCAATCTCAGGTCACCTTCAGATCAGAAGCATTCCGACCCTGATGATTATCAAGAAAAGCACAGTTGTGGAGTACATGGTTGGCGTTCAGGATGCAAAATCCCTCGCTGAAAAACTCGAAAAACACAAAACCTCGGCAGTTGCCTGATGACCTGGTGGGGATTTCTGCTGATTGCTGGCTTTGTTGGCTTTTTTGTTTACCCCTGGGTTCAGGCAAAACGACAAAAGGGGAAACAAATCCCCGCTGATCTTGCAACAGAACTGGATTCCAAGTCTTTAAATCCTGGGATTTTGTATTTTTATGGAAAGAACTGTGCACCCTGCCGGACGATGGCGCCCAGAATAAAAAATCTGGAGTCGAAGGGTTTTTCAGTCAAGTCAGTTGCCATAGAAGATATCGGACCCAAAATCATGAAAATGGGGATCATGAGTACGCCCACAACTCTGATTGTGAAAAACAATCAGATTCTGGAAATCATGATCGGACTCAAAGACGAATCTGATCTGGAAACCCGGCTGAAAGCTGCCAGTTTACAACCATTAACCAGTATAAAACCAGGAAAATCATGACCCAGTCAATCAAATTTGAAAAAACCCTGAACATTCCCTTTTCAGAAGTTATTGAGAAAACCACAGAAGCTTTAAAGTTGAATGGTTTCGGTGTTTTAACCAGCATCGATTTTCAAAAAACAATGAAAGAGAAACTTGGAAAATCCTATCTGAACTATCAGATTTTAGGAGCTTGTAATCCCGCTTTTGCTGATCAAGCCATGCAAAGAACAACTGATGTTGGGTTATTTATTCCCTGCAATGTGACCGTAAGAGAAAATGCAGATTTGTCAGTTACCGTTTCAGCAGTTAATCCGGTAGCTATGTTGGCGGCAATTGGTGATTCCGGTTTAACCGATCTTGCTTCTGAAGTGGGAAAAAAATTACAGGCAGCGATAGAAAGCGTTTAAGAATTTTGATTGTATTGGAAGGTAGAAATCTCTTTGGAAATCAAAATCACCAAATTTCAAAAACTTTGCGACTTAGCGTCTTTGGGGTTTCTTTAGTATTTAAAAAAGGACTTAAAAATGCCAATTTATGAATTCAAATGTGAAGAGTGCGGAACAGAATCCGAAGTCTTTTTCAAATCAATCAGTGCCGGTCAGGAATCACAAACCTGTGATCATTGCGGAAGTAAACACGTAGTTAGAAAGTTCTCACTTGCCGGTGTTTCAATGGGCGGATCTTCACAAGGCTCAACGTCGTCACCTTCGCCAATTTCATCGTTTTCTGACAAAAGCAGTGGTGGCCATGGTTGTGCCGGCGGAATGTGTGGTTGTGCATCATGACCATTCTGATCGTCCTGCTTTACGGAATTGTGGGTGCCGGGCTTGGTCTTCTGGTTTCCCGTCTGGTAACCAAAGCCATGCCGGGCGGCTCATGCCCCATTCTCTGCAATCCAAAAATCAGTGCAGGCTATTTTGCCCTCATGGGTATGCTCATGGCCGGAAACTGACCTTATTGACCATCATCTTTTTCTTTTTAACCAAATCTGTTTATCAAATATAAAATGGAGTTTCTATGTCTTTTGCTTATATCGTAATCGCACTCATTCTTGTTTTTATCGTTTACAAATACTTTCAGGGCCGGAACCTTCCTTCCATTTCAGTTAAAGAAGCCAAAGAAATTCTAAAGGCAAAGTCAGCTCTTTTTCTGGATGTAAGAACACCCGGTGAATGGAATGAAGGACATGTCAGCGGTGCCCTCCATATTCCGCTTCAGGAACTCTCCGGCCGGATTTCCGAACTTGAAAAACATAAAAACCGTGACATCATTGTTTATTGCCGCTCAGGAAACCGCAGTTCGTCCGCTTCCCAAATCCTTCTGAAAAAAGGATTTAAAGTTAAAAACATGACCGGCGGATTTATGAGCTGGTGAAAACCAGTGAATGGTGGTCAGTGGTAGGTGGTACGTGTTAAATGGGGGAGCAGGAATTCAAATGGAGAATTCCCCCCATACAGCACCGGGGGTGCGATCAATTGGTAGAAACCAAATCCACAAGAATATCATCCAGCACCGGGGGTGCGACCAATTTCAGGAAAACCAAAACCCACAGAATTCCACGTAGCACCAGCGGTGCGACCTCTTGGTAGAAAAAACACCCGTGAAAATTCCAAGCTCCGTAGGAGTGACCTTCCCCCAATATTTATTCGACTCAGGTCACCCCTAACGGGGCTCAATTTCGCTTTTTATTCCGATTTCTACCATGAGGCCGCTCCCACGGGAGCTACTGTCAGATACAGATTTCCTGAAATTTCAAACAACTTGGGTGTACAACCTTCCTGTTAATTTTTAAACCGAGATTTTCCACTTAGCACCAACACTCCAACTTTTTGGTGAAAATTAAAAGCCCGGATTCCCCCAAACAGCACCGGGGGTGCGATCAATTGGTAGAAACCAAATCCACAGGAATATCATCCAGCACCGGGGGTGCGACCAATTTCAGGAAAACCAAAACCCACAGAATTCCACGTAGCACCAGCGGTGCGACCTCTTGGTAGAAAAATCACATCCCCGACGATTCCTAGCTCCGTAGGAGTGCCCTTCCCATCAGGTTATTTCAACACTACCCCAATAGTTATTCGATTCAGGTCACCCCTAACGGGGCTCAATTTCGCTTTTTATTCCGATTTCTACCATGAGGCCGCTCCCACGGGAGCTACGTTCAAATCCAGAATTCCGGAAATTTCAAACAACTTGGGTGTACAACCTTCCTTTTGATTTTAAATCCTAGATTTTCCCGTGAATTAAAATAAAAAAATAAAAACGGAACTAAACTTGCGTTTACTCTGTATTTTAGCATCTATGAATTTCTTCTTCGGCTTAAAACGAATTCTGCCGGTGCTCGTTTTTTGTTTTTCTCTTCCAGCTTGGGGATGGACACAAAACCTTTTTCTTGACAGTCTGATCACGCTCGGTCACTCTGCCAACCGAAGTGCTAATTATGAACTGGCATTGAAATATTTTCTCCTTGGAAAAACCAAATCAGACTCACTCAATGAAACTCAATATTCTCTGACCAATGCCTATTGGGTGGCAGACGTTTACCGGGCAATCGGGAAAAGACCAGAAGCACTCCTTTTTATCAGAGAAAACCTTCCCAAATCCATCCAATCCGGTGAAAACGTACTTGCTTCCAAACTTTTAAACCTGATTTGCAGTATTCATTTTGAGGAGTATTTTTCAAATAAGGAGTATGGTCTTGACAGTGCGCTTTTTTACGGACTCAAAGCCAATTCTTTAATTGAGGATATGAAAGACAGAAGTGCATTGGGGCAGAATCTGATGCTTTTAGGTGCAATCTATAACAATTTGCTTAAGTATGATATTGCCCTTGATTATTTGCATCAGGCAGAGATTCTTTACCGGGAAACCGGCCGGACTGATGATATTCCCAATATCCTGAACAACATCACTGCAACTTACATGAATCAGGGAAAACTGAAAGAAGCGATTGTAACAGCAAAAGAAAGCTATGAATTGTCAGTAACTTCAGGAATAAAAGTATACCAGTTAATTGCAGTAAAAAATCTTGTTGAGCTCAATGAAAAGGCCGGGAATTTTCGTGAAGCCTACTCGTATCTGCAACTTCGGAATAAAATCCATGAAACGATGCTTGACGAAAATACCATGACCAAAGTCACGGAGATGAGAGAAAAGTTTGAGTCAGAAAAAAAGGAAGCAGAAAATAAAATTCTAAAATCTGAAGTTGAAGGTCAGCGGGTTTTTCAGATTTCACTTACGATTGTTCTGATTCTGGGTGGCATTTTGTTTGGGGTTCTGATTGTTGCTTACCGGGCAAAATCAAGGGCCGGCCAGATTCTTAAAAAGCAAAAGGAAGAAATTGAGCATTACAATGAGTTGATGTTTTCGCTGAATGTTGAAATTGCTGAAACCAACGAAGAAAGTAAGAAAAAGGCCCGTTTACTTGATGAATCCAACCGGATAAAAGACAAATTATTCTCCATAATTTCACACGATCTCAGAGGTCCGGTTTCTACCTTGCAAAGTTCACTTTCACTGATGATTGACAAGTCGTTTAACCCTGAAGAACAGGCGTCTGTCATCACTGATCTGAGTGTTCAGGTTCAGTCAACTTCTGATTTACTCAATAACCTGCTCTATTGGTCGGCCGGTCAGATGAAAGGATTAACGGTTCAGCCTGCTGAATTTAACATTAACGAATTGCTTGAAGAAAACTTTGTGTTATTCAGTCTGGCTGCAAAACGAAAAGGAATTCACTTTAAATTTGTTCTTTACGAAAAACCACTTCATGTCATAGCTGACAGGAATATGATCAATCTGGTCATTAGAAATCTGGTTTCAAATGCGGTGAAGTTTACCCGGTCTGGTGAAATGATATCTCTTGATTCGTCAATGGAACCGGGTTTTGCAAAAATCACTATTTCGGATTCTGGGATTGGAATGTCTGATAGCCAGTTAAACAAACTTTTTCAGATGAATGAACAAACCTCAATGCCCGGCACCGAAAACGAACGCGGATTGGGCCTTGGTTTAGTTATGGTGAAAGAATTTGTCGAAAAAAACAACGGCACCCTTTCTGTAAAATCAGAAATTGGAAAAGGGTCTGAGTTTACTTTTCTCCTTCCTCAACGGGTGTAAATCACGGTTTTAACACCATCACCGAAACTGCTTTTTCCTCCACCTTTTTTCTGGCGAACGGTACATTCCAGCGGCTTCCGGTCTGCCAGTTTTCAAGAAAATCATCATAATGTTTGCTGAACGGATTTCCTGATTGGCCTAAATTTCCGTTGATGGTAAATCCGTCAACATCAGTCCAATCAAGAACAAAGCGCATACTGGGTCCCGCCTCGGTTTCAAATTCTTTTGTCTCTTTATTCCACCGGTTGAAATTGGCATTTAAGGATGCCCAGTCACCCGAAGCAGGAACCGGACCCCGGTTTAAGTTGAGCCAAACATCCAGAATTTTGACCATTGAAAGCGGATGTGAAAACGTGAGATGACTGGTTTCTCCCCAGGATTTCAGTTTTCCATCCGATAAAATTCCTGTGCAAATAATTGCCGAAATATCAGTTAAATCTTCTTTTTTATCGGATGTTTTGATGTTATCGGTGATCGACGGCATCGGATTCAACAGAAAAGCTTCAACAATTTTCCGTCCATCCGGCCAGTTTTCACCCAATTCATCTTCAAATAAAGCTTTGGGAAGTTCACGCCACCACCGGTTAAACAGGGTTGCTTCGGTGGATGAAAATCCCATTGATCCGTCCCAGGCTCTGACATTTCCGGCAAGTTCAGTTTTTCCTGCACGTTCAAGTCCGTCTGCTAAAAGAGATTTCCAGCGTCTTGCCCGGATTGAAACTGAATCCATCTGAAAAGTCTGCATATCGGTTACCGAAAATGTGGGTTTTGATTGAAGCAATTCAGAAATTCTCACAATCCGGTACGGATCATAAAATCCCGGCAACGGAAATTTAAAGGAAGAGTCTGTAATCTGATTGTTGCAGGTGGCAATCCAGCCTTTTTGTGGATTGAAGGAGAAGGGTTTTTCGTCATCTGCAAGGTAACCCTTCCATCGGAGTGTTGAATCAGCCCCGTCGAGTTCAGTAAATGTATTTGAAAACGATCTCACCGGAACCGGAACGCCAAGCTGATAACCAATATTTCCCTTCCGGTCAGAATAGGTCCAGTTGACATCAAGAGCACCAAGGCCGTTAACTGCTTTTCTGAAGGATGGAAAATTGGTTGCCGTATTCATCAGAAAACCGGATTTTAGCATTTTTGCCGCATCAAAATCATAACCTGCCCATTTGATCGCCAGAACCGAAACTGAGTCAGCATCCACAACCGGACCAACCGGAGTTTCTCTGATGGTAAAATAAACCGGCTGATCTTTACCTTTCACCAGAACGGAATCCTTTATCAGGGAAAAATTTTCAGTTCCGTAAATTCCTTTGACCTGAAGGGAATCATCAAGATTTGTCGTAAACCGATAATAATCAATCACATCCACACTTGCGACGGTGAAGGCCCAGGCAATGGAATCGTTGTGACCCATGGCGATAAACGGAATTCCGGGAGTCGTCACCCCAACCGCATTGAGTCCGTCTGCAGACCGCATTCCCATGAGGTACCAGAAACCCGGAATCTGGTTGAGCTGAAGGTGCGGATCGGAGGCATGAAGTGCTGAACCGGATGTTGATTTTTCTGGCGAAACCACCCAGGAATTGGAGGCATTCGACATTCTGCCTGGCCATGAATTGCCGTCAAAAACTGAAGATAGAAGTCCGGAGGAAACTGTAGCAGGCGACCAGGATTTGAATTCAGTCATGTACTTCAAAACAGAATCACCCAAAGCCTTCTGCATGCGGAAGTAAGGCTGGTCGTCATCCATCAGACTATGAGAAAACCAGGTTTGATAAATGAGGATGGAGAGACAATCTTCCGGTTTCCAGTCGGCAGGGGTGAATCCGAGAAGGACGAACTCCGGAGGAAGTGGTGACCGGGAATTTTTCCACGAATTGATTCCCTCGCAGTAAGCAGAAATCAGATTCAGACTTTCGGCATCCAGATTTTCGGAATCGAGAATGCCTTTCCGGTAAAACCCGATTGTGCGGTTTTGTTTATCCATGTCGATGGCGATGTCACCAAAAACTTCTGAGAGCTTTCCTTCCACCAAACGGCGGATGAGTTCCATCTGAAACAACCGTTCGGATGCGTGAAGATAACCGGCTGTGCGAAAAACGTCACGGGTGGATTTTCCCCAGATTTGGGGGATTCCTTTTTCGTCAAAAGTTACGGTTACTGAAGAATCCAGGCCGCTGAGTTTAAATTCATCTGAATAGTCGGCAACTGAACCGGAAAGATACCACCGGGCACCAAACCAGATGATGAGAAAAAGAGTGATGAGTGTTCCGGCGGAGATGAGAATCCACTTTTTCATAAAATTCCTTTTTCAATGCTAAATACTTTTAACCACAGAGTAATCTGAGTTAATTCAGAGTTTCACGGAGTTTAATATTTAAAAAAAAACTCTGTGTTTCCCGGTGGTAAATGTTATTGAATTTATTTTTTTCTTTTTCTTTTTGCCCAATCGTTCAACAGGAAATCAACGAGTTTTTCAGTCCGTTTTGCCCGGGTTTCTTCAGATTTGCCCTGATTGATGTGTTCAACCCAGTATTTTTTATAAAACAAACTCAGGGTTTCGTACTGAACTTTTGCTTCGGGGATGAAATAAAACGTTTCTTCAAGTTCTGCAGGAATAGGTGGCGTACGGTCAGAAAGATCTTCCTCCAATAAAAGCTCAAGAACATCACCGGCGTTGAATCCGAGTGGTTTGATATAGTCTTTTCTGAGGATGATGCCGTATTGTTTGTTTCCAACGGGGGACAAAGTACCTGAAAAGGAAAATCCGTTCACAGTACCGGTAACAGGAATGTGGCCTTTTTTCCCGATAAGTTTAAACTGGTCATCCGGACAAACCACATAATGGAAAGTCATGCTGGAAATGAAAAGTTCAGAGGTAAATTCAAGTTTTGGCATAAAAATTAGTAAAGAAAATCAGTAACCACAGAGGTACACAAAGTTAAAACTGAGTTCCACGGAGATTAATAATTAAAAAACACGCTGTGAAACTCAAAAAAACTCTGTGTTTCTCTCCTTAGACCCGTGCGTAAGCTTGGGTGTGGAAAAAGAAATTTGCCTTTCACTGGATTTTCAGGATTTCCCTTAAAATCGGTCTGATTCCGGACACAAAAAATTCAACTGCAATGACCATGATAATCAAACCCATGATCCGCATCAGGATGGTATTACCGGTTTCCCCAAGTAGTTTAATAAATTTCGAGGCTCCCAGAAGCGATACATACATAATTCCCAAAACCAGAGCCATAACGCCAACCAGAATCAGTTTCATCTCAAAATTTTTGGCATCTTCCATCAGTACAATCGAATTGGTTATCGCACCCGGACCACAAATCATGGGAATGCCAAGCGGTGTAATCGAAATATCAGTGAGATGTTTTTTCCTGAATTGCGGATCAATCTGGGTTCTCACCAGCCGTGCCTGAAGCATATCATTCCCCACAAGAAAGAAAATGATTCCGCCAACGACCCGGAATGCATCAACCGAAATCCCGAAGAATTTAAATAAAAGCTGTCCCGAAAAGGCAAAGAGAAGCATGGTGATAAAGGCTACGGTTGTGGCTTTTCTGGCCGTGTAAGCCCGTTCCTTTTCAGTGAAATCGGCGGTCATGGTCATATAAACCGGCATCACACCAATGGGGCTCACAAGTGTGAAGAAGGAAGTGAATCCGAGCAAGGCAAAAGAAAGATAGTCGTTCATGGTTTTGTAGGGGCGACCGGCTGGTCGCCCGGTTTAGAAGGTGGATTTAAGCTAAAGTACCATAAAAAGTGTTTCGAAAATACAAAAAATCCCCGTGAAAATGAGCAGAGAATCCCGGTCACATCCAATTGCTTGAATCCATCAGAAACAAACCGTATTTTTGCAGGTTAAATAGTAAAAATAAACCTGAAGGATGCCTCGATGGGAACTACCAGAAAAAAAGAACTGCTGAAAGAAAAAGTACAGCATATTGATATCACACAAACTGACATGTCGGCCATGGTTGACCAAATGGCGCACATGGCTTTTCAGGCCAGAAATATGGCCAATGCTGCACACATCACCAAGAAAATGGTTGATGAAAAAGACTGTGCGATTATTTTGACACTTGCCGGTTCCCTCGTTTCTGCCGGACTGAAAAAAGTCATCGTCGATCTGATGGAAAGAAACATGATCGATGCTATCGTTTCCACCGGTGCAAATATTGTTGATCAGGATTTCTTCGAAGCCCTCGGATTCTATCACTACAAGGGAACTCAGTTTCTCAACAATGACAATGAACTTCGTGAACTCATGATTGACCGGATTTATGACACCTTCATTGATGAAGAAGATCTCCGGTTCTGTGATGACACCATGGAAAAAATTTCAAATGCACTTGAGCCACGCCCTTACTCATCCCGTCAGGTTATTATGGAAATGGGCAAGTATCTGGTTGACAACAACCTGGGTAAAGGTTCCATCGTTCGTCTCGCTTATGAAAAGGGAATCCCCATTTTCGTACCCGCTTTTTCTGACTGTTCTGCCGGTTTCGGATTGGTTTCCCATCAATGGAAAAATCCGGATAAACATGCCACAATCGATTCCGTTCGTGACTTCCGTGAACTCACCGTTATCAAACTGATCAATCCTTCCACCGGAATTTTCATGATGGGTGGCGGCGTTCCGAAGAATTTTGTTCAGGATATCGTGGTTTGTGCTGAAGTTTTGGGTTATGATGCTGAAATGCACAAATATGCCGTTCAGCTTACTGTTGCAGACGAACGTGATGGTGCACTTTCTGGTTCAACCCTGAAGGAAGCTTGCTCATGGGGAAAAGTTGACATTGCTGATGAGCAAATGGTCTTCGGTGAACTCACCACAACCCTGCCGCTGATTGCCAATTATATGGTCTTCCGTGGCGACTGGAAAAACCGCAAGGAAAACCGGTTTAATGACAAGATTGACAGTTTTGTTATCCCGGTTGCAGAAAACCAGGAAGCCTGATTTCATTTGGTATTATTTGAAAAGCACCCTTACTTTCAGGGTGCCTTGCTGTCATGCTGAACTTGATTCAGCATCCAGTATAGAAAGACTGGATCCCGGATCAAGTCCGGGATGACAACTCTGAATTTCCGTTTGTTTTCTCATTTCAATCGCAGTTAAATTTTAGTGCAAAAAAACTCGCCTTTTTATTCTTCTGGATTTCAGAGCGGAATCCTATTCACATTTTTTGTCGTCCTGGCTGCTTGTGATTCAAACTCTGACCCCGAACCAACCGGAGTTAAGCTGAGTCCGTATGGACAGGTGACTTCTGGTCTGATACCTGAACCTTCCGGCATTGTAAAAAGCCGAAAATTTACCGATGTCTTTTGGATTCACAACGACAAAGGCAACAATGCACGCATTTTTGCAATAACCGGCAATGGTGAACTGATCAAACCTGCCGGAGTTTCCGGTTATGACGGCATACAGATCAAAAACTCAGATAATGTTGACTGGGAAGATATTACAAGTGATGATCAGGGCTTTCTTTACATTGCTGACCTTGGTAATAAGGACAGTGACCGTAAAGATCTTGCCATTTACAAGGTGGCTGAACCTGATCCGCTTAGTGCAGTTTCGGTGAAGTTTGAAGCAAAATATCCGGTTTACTATCCTGATCAGAAAGCCTTTCCGCCGGCTGCAGGGAATTATAACTGCGAAAGTATTTTTTGGTCGGATGGAAAGTTATTCGTCCTGACAAAGCACGAATCTGACGGAAATACCCGGCTTTACCGGCTGGATTCACTGAAAACTGACAAGCCTAACGGACTTACCTTCATCGGAACCTATCCTGCCGGCGGAAAAGTAACCGGTGCTGATTGCAGTCTTGATGGAACCAGTCTGGCTCTTATTACCTATGGTGAAATCAGGGTTTATAAATCAGTTCCAGGAAGGAACTGGCTGGAAGGCAGTTTGGCGAAATTGTCACTTTCACCAATGAAATATGAGGGAGTTTGTTTTGCCGGGCAGGATACACTTGTCATAACCAACGAAGAGCGTTTTATTTATCGGGTTGCAGTTTCATCATTAAAACCATAGAAGAAAACACCATAAGAAAGGCCTTTCATGTTTTCAGAATTGTTCATTTTTTCGCTTTCACTTTTCATTTTCTCCTGCAACGGTGGGAAAGAATCCCCAAATGATAAGAACAGAATTCCGCTCGTTGAGTATTCCCGTGTTACAGCAAAAATGCTGGATGAGTCATCCGGAATCATAAAAAGCCGGCAACATGACAACACCTATTGGATTCATAACGATTCGGGAGATGAAGCCCGGATTTTTGCAATTAATAAAAACGGTGAACTCCTTTTTCCTGAAGGAAGTGATAACTACCGGGGGCTTTATATAACCGGTGCAACCAATGTTGATTGGGAAGATATTGCAAATGACGATCAGGGAAATTTATATATTTCTGACATGGGCAATAATGCGAATAAAAGAAAGGACATGGCAATTTACATTGTTAAAGAACCTGATCCGCTGACCGTGACTTCTGTTCCTGCCGTTTCCCGTATTCCGGTTTATTATCCTGATCAGACAGAGTTTCCGCCAAAAAAAGATAATTTTGATACTGAAGCCATGTTCTGGACCGGCGGGAAAATCTACGTTATGACCAAACACAGGGCTGATACCTACACCCGCCTTTACCGCCTTGATTCTCTTAAAACTGACAAACCGAACGGATTAACTTATTTGGGTACTTTTGATACCGGTGAAAAAGTTACCGCTGCTGACGTTTCACCGGATGGGAAGTCGATTGCAGTTTTAACCTACAAGAATGTGTGGTTGTTTACCCAAACTAAAACTTCCAAATATTGGCTTGATGGTGAGGCCAAAATGTTACCAATTGCCGCCATTCAGGATGAAGGAATTTGTTTTGACGGCGCAGATGTCCTGGTCATTACCAATGAACAGCGGAGTATTTACAGGGTTCCGGTGAAAGATCTGAGACCTGTAGATTAAATTCATTCCAGCAAAGATTTATCATCACAGAACCATCGGGTTTTTACCCGTTGGTTTGTTTCCCGGACTAATTTTTTGGATTTATTTTTTCTTCCGCCTGTTCATATTCTCCTCCTTCTTTGTCTGGTTGCATTTGTTGCCGGGTATTTTGATGCCATGGCTGGCGGATCTGGCCTGATCACGCTTCCTGCTCTTCTTCTTGCCGGCTTACCTGCCCAGTTTGCTCTCGGAACCAATAAACTTCAGTCTAATTTTGGAAGTATGACCTCGTCAATTGTTTATTGGCGCCACGGACTCATATACCGGCAAACCCGGCTTTGGATGTTCCCGATTGCTTTTGCAGCTTCCTTTACCGGTTGCTATACCGTACTTCATATTGATCCGGTTGATATGAGCAAAATTATTGCCGTTGCCCTTGTCATCATTGCAGGTTACTTCCTGCTTCATAAAGATAAAGTTGAAACGGCTGTTGAACCTGAGTTTCCTGTGGCTGCCATGATTTTAGCACCTCTGATCATTGGCTTTTACGATGGTTTTCTCGGACCCGGAACCGGCTCTTTTCTGATTTTTATCATGCTGCACTTTTTCAAAATGGATTATATTCACTCGGCAGCCAACGGAAAGTTTATCAATTGGGGATCCAATCTGGGTGCTGTAACCGGATTTCTGATTTTCAATAAAGTGTATATCCTGCTGGGATTGTGTATGGGCGTTTTCATGTTTGCAGGTGCCCGTCTCGGTTCCTGGACGGCAATCCGTCACGGAAGCCGTGTGATCAAACCCCTTGTTGTGACCGTCTCTTTGCTGATGGTTGCCAAATTACTATTCCAAAATTGATTGAAGTCTGGAAATTAAATATATTTCTGTTTGGTTTATACCTAAAAGAAGGGTTCTGATTTGCAAAAACTGACTCCCCGGGAAATTTATCCCTTAGTTGTTCGTCTTGATGAAGATTTACTCGAATCTATTCAGGCATTTGCAACTGCCAACCAAATTTTCGCCGGCCGGTTTTCTGGAACCGGATTACTGAAAAATGTGACACTTGGGTACTTTCATCAGGTTGAAAAAGAAACTACGGTTTTAAAAATGAACCGAACGATGGAACTTGTTAGTATAAAAGGTGACATTTCTGAAAAAAATGGAGTTCCGGTCATTTCAGGGAAAGTCATAGTTGCTGATTCTGAACACAAACTCAGTGGTGGCGCCCTTTCTCCCGGAACCAAAGTTTTTAATGCAGAACTATTTATCGAAGTGTTTGATGGGGGTCCGCTGAAACGTGGATTTGACCCCAATACCGGACTTAGTCTCTGGTCTGAAGTGTAAAAAGGAGCTTTCATGGAACTCAGCGCCGATTTAAGGTCGATTCAGCAGGCCAGAGATTTTCTGGAAATGGCTTCAAAAGCCCAGCAGATTTACAAAGAATTCACTCAGGAACAGGTGGATAAAATTGTAAAAGCAATGGCTGAAGCCGGTGAAGCTGCCAGTGAAAAACTGGCGAAGCTTGCCGTTGAAAATACCAAAATGGGTCGCTTCGAAGATAAAATCCTGAAAAATAAGTTTGCTACCCGGAATGTTTACGAATCAGTCAAAGATTTAAAAACGGTCGGGATTGTTCACAAATCTGCTGACGGAAAAGTGTGGGAAGTTGCCGAACCGATGGGTGTTATTGCAGCACTTATCCCAACTACTAATCCGACTTCAACGGCGCTTTACAAGGCAATTATTGCCCTGAAATCAAGAAATGCAATTGTCATGGCTCCCCACCCGAAGGCAATTTTGTGTACGCTTGAATCTGTAAATGTTGTGCGTGATGCTGCAGAACGGGCCGGTGCTCCCAAAGGACTTATTCATTGCATGACCGAAGTTTCCATTGTGGGAACTGAAGAACTCATGCGGCACAAATTGACCAATGTGATTCTTGCAACCGGTTCAAGTGCCATGGTAAAAGCTGCACAATCAACCGGGAAACCTGCGTATGGCGTTGGTTCAGGCAATGTTCCCAGTTATGTAGACCGTACTGCAAAATTAGACAAAGCCATCAGGGATATTATTTCTAGTTGTTCATTTGATAATGGAACCCTTTGCTCGACTGAACGATCCATTATTGTTGATGCACCGGTTAAAGCTCAGGTTTTAGACTTGCTGAAAAAATACAAAGCAGCCTTTCTTTCCGCTGAAGACACGAAAAAACTTGAGAAATACGCCGTTCCCGGCGGAAAACTAAACCCAGATGTTGTGGGTCAGCTTGCAGTAAAAATTGCTCAGGGCGCTGGAATTTCAGTTCCTGCAGATACACGGGTTCTGGTTGCCGAAATCCAGAAGGTTGGAAAAGAAGACCCGCTTTCGATGGAAACACTGTCGCCGATCTTGTCCTTTTTTACGGTGAATGGCTGGCAGGAAGGATGTGAACGGTCCATGCAGATTCTCAATTTTGGCGGAATCGGGCATACAATGTCACTTCACTCATCCGACGAAAAAGTAATCACTGAATTTGCACTTAAAAAACCCGCGATGCGTATTGTGGTGAATTCGATGTCATCACTTGGTGCAGTTGGTTTTACAACAAACCTTCCACCAGCCCTGACTTTGGGTTGCGGAACCTGGGGCGGAAGTATCACCGCTGACAATATCACACCGGTTCATTTGTTAAACATCAAACGAATCGCATTTGAAACACGGGAATATACGGCTAATTGGATGGGAACTTCTTCCACAAAATCCATTTCAGCAAAAGAGGAGACAACGGTGAGCAAAGTTAAACGGCCAGAGCCTTATCTGACTCCCTACAAACCTAAAGCAAACAGAGAAGTTGTTGAAGGTAAATCAACTCAAGTTCAACCGATTTTAACACCGGTTAGAACATCTGAACCCGTTCATTCCTGGATTGAAGAGATTGAAGACCGCATCCGTTCAAAAGCGGGAAATGTACATCCACCTAAAGAAGAAAAACCGGTTGCAAAACCTGAAATCCGGACCGAAGCAAAACCAGTAAAAGTGACCGAATCACTTCCGATTTCTGATGACTCAATTTCAAATCTGATCAAAAAATTTTCTAAGTCCTGACCAGACGTTATGGGCAAGTTTGAAAAACGACACGGAGGACAAAAACAAGTAACGACAAATATTTTACCAAGACTTCTTAACTTACGACAGACAATATAAATTAAAATGGAGACAATATATCACAATAAAATTGAAGCGGTACAAAGCTAATTGAATTGGGAATAAACAAAAAAAGCAGATTATATGAACTGGATTTATTTGATTTTAGCAGGATTTTTTGAAATCGGTTGGCCATTGGGACTAAAACTATCCCAGACTATGCCTTCTAAAATCATGGGAATATTAATTGCAATAATTTCAATGAGTCTAAGCGGATTACTTTTATGGCTTGCTCAGAAAACAATTCCGATTGGGACTGCTTATGCTGTATGGACTGGAATTGGGGCAGTCGGCACTTTGATAGTTGGAATAGTTTATTTTGGTGACTCAGCAAGTATCTGGAGAATGTTAGCTGCTCTATTGATTGTAATAGGTATTGTCGGACTAAAGTTAGCCCATTAGAAATAGAGAATGTATTGTTCTATGATAAAAAAACCAGCCCATAACAGCAGCTACCCGCAAGCAGGGGTTTCGTGCATCGTAGGACAGTAAAGTAGTAAATTTGAAGAGCAGTTCTTCGTAGGAAATTCAGTGGTAAAAATCCCTGCCTGCGGGTAGCTGCAAACCGTTATGTGCCACTTAAAAACAGCTCCGAATGAAACAGATAGTATTATATTTCCTGATTTTATTGACTTTTGATTTGTTTGGTCAAAAGATTGATTCGATTAACCTTAAATCCTACTATGGTGATTTTGTAGGCGGATTTAGTATTTACGATTTAAAGACTGATAATTATATTCAATACAATCCGGAACATTGTAAAAAAAGGTTGTCACCTTGCTCAACATTTAAGATTCCAAACTCATTGATTGGGTTGGAAACGGGTGTGATTGCTGATACTGGATTTATAATCAAATACGATAGTATTCTTCATCCAAAAGATTCGTTTCAATTGGCAAATGAGCCATTTAAACATTGGTATGAAGATTTATCTTTGAAAAGGGCATTTAAATATTCTTGTGTTTGGTATTATCAGGAGTTGGCAAGGAGAGTTGGAAAAGAACAAATGCAAAAGAAAGTTAATGATTTGGATTATGGAAATAAAGATATATCAAGCGGATTAGATACTTATTGGCTTTGCGGTTCAATCCAGATTTCAATAAATGAACAAATTGAGTTTTTAAAAAAATTATATTTAAATAAATTACAAGGATTTTCAGATAAAAATATTAATGCTGTAAAGAGCATAATGCTTTATGAGACTAATCCTGATTACAAATTGTATGGTAAAACGGGGACTGGCGATTGTTGGGATAATAAAGTATTAGGTTGGTATGTAGGGTTTGTGGAGACTGAAACAGGAACGAAAATATTTGCAATGAATATAATTGTAAATGATTTCGGGGATTTAAAGAATAATTTTCGGATTGAGTTAACAAAGAAAATATTGAAAGATTTTAAAATAATAAAATAAGCGGCACATAACACGTGGTATAAAAAATTGCCGGGACATTAGGTTATTTAAGGGTTTTAGCCCGCATCAAGTTCTTAACAGCTTGATAGGGAATCGCCCGCAAACGGCAACTTTTCATACCACCAACGATAACCAAACCATGAGGAAATTATGAAAGCAATTATTCCGGTAGCCGGAATGGGAAGCCGGTTACGGCCCCATACGTACACCCTTCCAAAAGTGATGCTCTCTGTTGCCGGAAAACCCATCATCGGACACATTTTCGACAAACTGATTGAAGATGGCATTACCGAAGCCACTGTCATCATTGGCTACATGGGCGAAGTCATCGAAAAATATCTTCGGTCCCATTATTCAATCCCGATCGATTTTGTTGAACAAACAGAATTATTGGGTCTGGGTCACTCGATCTGGGTTGCACAACGGACGTTCAGTGATACCGAGCCGGTTTTCATTATTCTTGGCGATACGATTTTTGATGTTGATCTGAAAAAAGTGTTCAACTCAAAAGATTCATCACTGGGAGTGAAATATGTTGAAGATCCCCGTCGTTTTGGTGTTGCCGAGGTTGAAAATGGCGTCATCAAAAAGTTGATTGAAAAACCGGAAAAACCAACTTCTCATCTGGCAATGGTTGGGTTGTATTACATCACTAAACCGGCATTACTTAAAGAATCATTGAATTATCTTGTTGAAAATAACGTCAGAACGAAAAATGAATATCAGTTGACTGATGCGCTTCAGCGGATGATCGAAGGTGGACATACTTTTACCACCTTCAATGTTGAAGGCTGGTATGATTGCGGAAAACCCGAAACTTTGCTTTCAACCAACCAGGTGTTACTGAGTATGAAGGCAGAAAAAGCTGAGCTTACCGGGTCGGTTGTCATTCCGCCGGTTTTCATACATCCTTCCGCACAAATTACACATTCTGTTATTGGTCCGAATGCATCTATTGGTGAAAATGCAGTTATAAAAAATTCCGTCATCAGAAATTCGATCATTGGTTCTGAAGCACGTGTAGACGCAACGTTACTTGAAGAATCTATTGTTGGGAACGGTGCCTTGATTGCCGGCCGTTTCAGAAGAGTAAATGTTGGTGATATGACTGAACTTGATTTTAAATAACAATTAAAAATACAACAAACGGAGAAATACTATGTCTTTTTTGTTTACATCGGAATCGGTCTCTGAAGGCCATCCGGACAAGGTGGCTGATCAGATTTCTGATGCCATCCTCGATGAAATGCTGAAAGGTGACCCAAGTTCACGTGTTGCAGTTGAAACCCTCGTTACCACCGGGTTGGTGGTCATTGCAGGTGAAGTGACGACCAAAACTTATGTCGATTTTCAGGACGTGGTCAGAAAAACGATTAAAAGAATTGGCTACACCAAATCTGAATATAAGTTTGAAGCTGATTCCTGCGGAATCCTGAATGCCATCCATCAGCAGTCACCTGATATTTCTCAGGGAGTTGATACCGGTGGAGCAGGTGATCAGGGAATGATGTTCGGGTATGCCTGCGATGAGACTGATAGTTACATGCCTGCACCGATTTACTGGGCACATAAACTGGTTGAAAGACTGGCCTACATCCGTAAAAATGAATCCATCATGAATTATCTGCGTCCTGACTCAAAAAGCCAGGTTACCGTTGAATATTCTGAGCGTGGAAAAATCAAACGCGTTCACACCGTCGTGATTTCTACTCAGCATGATGGTGACGTGAATCAGGCAACGATTAAAGAAGATTGTATCAAAAATGTAATTGCTGAAGTTATTCCTGCAAAATATCTTGATGATAAAACGATTTATCACGTGAATCCGACCGGCCGTTTTGAAATTGGTGGTCCACACGGTGATTCTGGTCTGACAGGACGTAAAATTATCGTGGATACCTACGGTGGCCGTGCTGCACACGGTGGCGGTGCTTTTTCAGGAAAAGATCCATCGAAAGTTGACCGTTCTGCAGCCTATGCTGCCCGTCATATTGCGAAAAACGTGGTTGCTGCCGGTCTTGCAAAAGAATGTCAGGTTCAGGTTGCCTACGCTATCGGAGTTGCCCAACCCGTTTCTATTCTGGTTGAAACTTTCGGAACCAACACCGTTCCAGAGGATAAAATCTCAAAGGCAATCATCGAACTTTTCGATATGACACCGAAGGGAATTATTGATCGTTTGGATCTGAAAAAGCCAAAATATCTAAAAACCGCTGCCTACGGACACTTTGGCCGCAACGGCGAAGAATTTACCTGGGAAAAACTCGACTTCGTTGAAAAATTGAAGGCTGCGGTGAAGTAATTCCGGAACCCGACAGGAAGAAAATCCTGTTTGTTCTGGTGAAAACGTATTATGTAACAGGAAATAAGTTCCCCTCCTTTTTTAAAGGAGGGGTGTCCCATCCCGTAAGCGGGATCGGGACGGGGTGGTTTTTGATCGTTTAAAATTCTTCATCCTTCGATACAATCCGGCAAAAGCCGGATCACTCAGGATGACAATTCACTGATCACCCCTTTTCCAAATCTGCAGAAAAACAATTCTGCAAAGACATTTAAAAAAATAAATAAGGAAAAAAACATGTTAGATGCTGAAGTAAAAAAACTGCCGTTCAAGGTGAAAGACATCACGCTGGCAGAGTGGGGCCGGAAGGAAATTCAACTGGCAGAAGCAGAAATGCCCGGATTAATGGCTCTCCGTGCTGAATATGGCGCAACCAAACCTCTCAAAGGTGCCCGTATTGCCGGATGTCTGCACATGACCATCCAAACAGCCGTTTTAATTGAAACACTTGCTGAACTGGGTGCTGATGTTACCTGGTCTTCCTGCAATATTTTCTCTACCCAGGATCATGCTGCTGCTGCAATTGCGGCTGCCGGAATTCCGGTTTATGCCTGGAAGGGTATGAACGCTGAAGAGTTCGACTGGTGTATTGAGCAAACCCTGTTTTTCCCTGACGGACAGCCACTGAATATGATTCTTGACGATGGCGGTGATCTTACCAATCTCGTACTTGATAAATATCCTGAGCTTTCTGCAGGAATTCGTGGTCTTTCAGAAGAAACCACTACCGGTGTTCACCGTTTATATGAGCGGATGAAAAACGGAACACTCACCATGCCTGCGATCAACGTGAATGATTCGGTAACCAAGTCAAAGTTTGACAATAAATACGGTTGCCGTGAATCTTTGGTTGATGCTATCCGCCGTGCAACTGATTTGATGCTTGCTGGAAAAGTTGCTGTTGTTGCCGGATTTGGTGATGTGGGTAAAGGTTCCGCTGAATCTCTCCGTCATGCCGGTGTTCGGGTTATCGTAACTGAAATTGACCCGATCTGTGCACTTCAGGCTGCGATGGAAGGCTTTGAAGTTAAGACGATGGACACTGCCGTTCTCGAGGCTGATATTATTGTAACCGCTACCGGAAACAAAGACATCGTAAAACCCCGTCACTTCGAGAAAATGAAGGATAAGGCTGTGGTTTGTAACATCGGTCACTTCGATATTGAAATCGATATGGACTGGCTGAACAACAAATCAGGTGCAAAGAAACTTGAGATTAAACCTCAGGTTGATAAATACACCCTGCCTAACGGCCGTGATGTCATCGTTCTTGCAGAAGGTCGTTTGGTAAACCTTGGTTGTGCTACCGGACACCCATCTTTTGTGATGTCGAATTCTTTTACCAATCAGACGATTGCCCAGATCGAACTTTGGCTGCATTCTGATAAGTACGAGAATAAGGTTTATACCCTTCCGAAACATCTGGATGAAAAAGTTGCCCGTCTTCACCTGGCCAAACTGGGTGTTGAACTCGAAACCCTCTCAACCGATCAGGCTGAATACATCGGTGTGACTGTTGCTGGTCCGTACAAACCGGAATATTACCGGTATTAATCGGTTCGGTTTGTGGTGTTTATTTGCAGGAAAGTCCGCCATTCGGTGGACTTTTTTGTTTTAGGGGAGTTTGCTAAACCTATTTAATTAACATCATTTTTTTTGTTTCAATTATCTGATTGTTTACAACTAATTGGTAAAAATAAATTCCTGAAGTAAGACCATTCGATGAAAAAATTACAGATTGTTGTCCCTG